>DASXMR010000085.1:0-22758 GCA_036495525.1 Streptosporangiaceae bacterium
GGCTCGCCCTGCTCGTCCGTCACTAAGTGCCCCGCGGCTCGGTGATGACCGCGATCGGCGCGAGAGCCTCGAGGGCCTGGCCGGCCGCGGCGTCGATCTGCTGGCGCTTGACGGCGCTGAGGTCGGCGACAGCTACCCAGCGACCGCCGGGCAACCGCTGGGCCTCGAGCAGCTGCTGCAGCCGGTTCAGGTCGGTGTACACGAGGGGCAGCTGCCTGTACCTGACCACCAGCAGCGGGCGCAGGACCTTCAGCAGCTCCCTGGTGCCGGTGATGTTGGCATCGGCGGTCGCCAGCGTCGTCCCGCTGCCGTAGTCATCCAGCCCGGTGAGCTGGAACTGCAGCGCGTTCTCCAGGATCTCGTGCGTACGCAGGCCCACATCGAGCAAGTCGACTTCCTGGCTCGGGAACGCCTTCTTCAGGCCGTGTACCGCGTGGTCGAGCCTGGCAGCCGGACCGCGCAGCTGGGCGGCGCTCTGACCGTGGTAGAGCCCGTACTCGACCCGGTAGAAGCCGGTGAAATCAGGGCTCGCCACCCCGCCAGGCAGGCCGTAGGCGGTGCCGTCGATCTCGCCGTCGAAGTCGCCGAAGGTGCCGTAGGCGGCGCCGAGCCGCTCGTAAGTCAGGTGGGCCGGCAGCCACGCGGCCTTCGCCGCGGCCAGGTCGGCGCGGTCGATGTCGGCCTGCACCTGGTCGGTCTGCCTGGCCAGCACGACCAGGCCGGCCGTGACGTAGCCGTGATACTCACTGGCGGGCGCGAGCAAGTCGTCATTGGTAACCGGGATGATCGCCGGCGATCCGGCCACCTGGCCGCCGATCCTGGTCACCGGCCCGGTGATCGGGTCGGTGTCCTCGATCAGGCAGCGGAAAGCGTAATTACCTGAGCCGACGTCCACCCGCAGCGGCCGCGTCGTCTGCGGGCCGAGCGCCTCGACCTCGCCATAGATCGCGCCGTTGGCCGGGTTGATGAGGTCGACCTCGGCGGCCTGGGTGCCGCCGTTGTAGATCTGGAAGGTATGCATGCCGGGCTTCGGGTGCTGCCAGCCGGTGCCGCAGGCGCCGGTGGACACCATGATCTGGTTCGCCGGCCGCTGCCCGCCGCAACCGGAGAGCAGAGCCGTGGCGGCCGCGCTCGCCGCGAGCCATCCCACCGCCATCCTGCGGAACCCCGGTATAGAGGTCCGGCCGAGTGCGCGGCTGACCCGGCGCTGGCGCGTGCGGGAAAGCACCAAGCCTCCTGAGAGGAACGGCGGTCATTTCTGTTGTCAGAGTCACAATAGGTAAGCCCGCCAGCTGCCTCAGGCCGTACGGTCCCCTCTCGCCAAAGGTTCATCTGCCGCTCATCGGATATTTCCGGTAATCGCTGACCGCCAGCGGCCACGGTCCAGGCCGGGTCCGCTGGGCACGCATCTCGCCGCGAGACGCCGGCGGCCGGAGCCCGTCGAGGACTCCGGCCGCCAGGTCTGCTGAGAGGATGCTGATCAGTGGTGATGCGACTCCAGCGGCTCGCCCGTGACCGGGTCGAGGAAGAGCTTGCCTTCATGGGGCTGCATGTGGTGGAAGTCGAACATGTCATCCAGCGAGCCGGCGATCGCGTCGAAGGAGCCGCTGATCCTCGGCAGGTGCCAGTTGTCCTCAACGAACTTGATGATCGAGCTCTGATCGGTCAGGTTGTGGGCGACGAAGTTGGTCTTCGCCCACGGCGAGACGACCAGCAACGGCAGCCGCGGCCCATAGCCGCACCGGCCGCTCTGCCCGGCAAGTGGCGGGTTCTGCGCCGTGTTTCCGCACAGGCCCAGGCCGGTGAGGAAGTCCTGCGGTCCCGGCGGCGTGGCCACTGCGGAGGTGTTCGACGTGTTGTGGATGCCGCTGAAGACGTGGTCGTAGTAGCCGTCAGAGTCGTCGTAGGAGATGACCACCGCGGTGCTCGACCAGTCGGGCGTGTCCTCCAGCTCGTTGATGACGTTCACGATGAACTGCTGCTCATCTATCGGGTCCGAGTAGCCGGCGTGCCCGTCCTGGTAACCGGGCGCCTTGAGGAAGCTCACCGCGGGGAGCTGGCTAGCCGGCAGGAAGCCGTGCGCGATGGCACCGACCAGAGCGTTGAAGTCAGTCATGTCGTACTGGTGGTTGGCAGTGTTGAACTGCGGCACCCCGCTGACGAAGCTCTGGGTGTCTGTCCCGATCGCCGATAGTGAGGACGGCGGCAGGTGGTGCGGGTTGGCCGTCGACGCGTAGTACTGGAACGGCTCGTGGTGGGCGATGTAGTCGTCCTTGTTGCCGAAGTTGCTCGGTCCGGGGGTGGTACCGCCAGTGCCGCCGACGGCCGGTCCGACTGGATGCACGGCATTGCACAAGCCCTGATCAGTTGCGGGCGCGGTAGCGAACTTGCCCTTGAACTCGTCGGGGATGAAGCTGCTGGTGGGCTGGGTACCGCCGGTCGCTGCCGCGAAGCTGGTAGTAGGCGCGAAGCCGCCCTGGAACCAGCCCCAGCTCAGCCCGGCCGCGTTCAGCTCGTCGCCGATGTTCTTGCCCGTCATCGATACGGCGTCCCGGGTCGAGCAGTCGTCAAAGAAGGGCTGGGCGTCTTCGATCAGTGAGTTGCCGCCCTGACCGTCGCTCACCGTGTCACCGTCAGTCGCGGCACCGTTGATCATCTGGCCAACGCCGCCGGTGTCACCGGATGCCAGGTTGATGGCGCCAGGTGCAGACGGGCCGAAGGTGGTACCGAAGGAGTTGTCGCTCATCGCGTAGCGCTGGGCGTAGTTCCAGAGCCCGGTCACGGTGTTGCCGTCGTAGTAGTTCATGACGTCACTGGCCTTGCACGGCTGTCCGGGGCCGTTGGTGCCGCTCGGGTTACCGACGGTGGTGACGAACTTGTCCATCTTGCCGCCGTCGAACGCCTTCTGCTCGTCGTTGTAGTCGTGATCCTGGTCGCACGTCAGGATGTCATTGATATTGGCCGGGTCCAGCCTGCGCGGATTGACCTGGTGACCCTGTGCGTCCAGATTCGGATTATTGGTCAGCAGGTTCCCGGTACCTCCGGCGCCACGCGTGTCGGCGAGGTTGTTGACCCGGGGGGTGTGCCGCGCCGCGCGGAACGGCTGGCCGGAGGTATTCGCTGCCTGCGGATAGGTGCCGAAGTAATGATCGAAGGAGACATTCTCCTGGAAGATCACCACGACGTGCTTGATGGGCGTGGCGGTGCTTTCGTCATGATGCCTGGACGCCTGGGCGGCGCCAGCGCCGGTCGCCAGGCCGAGTGCCATGGCGACGCCGAGTGTCGTTGCAGCGCCCAGAATGGCTGCGCTGGACAACGCCTTCCGCGATCTATGCACAGCGAGTTGCCCCCTTCTTCTTGGGACGTGGACGGTACGGACCGCACCGCAGACCAGGTGCAAGCTAATGGGCAACAGTAAACGAGGACCAACCGTTCGGTAAAATGGTCGCTAACTTGTGCGCACCCGGCCGGCTAGTCGAGGCCGTCGCGGTCTGCCCACTCCAGCAGCTGGTCGATCGCCCACGGGGCGTCGTCGATGCCGGCGTGCAGGTCGCCGAGGGCGGCATAGCGGGCCGGCATGGTCGCGATGGTCAGGTCGGCCGGCTCGACGTCGGCTATCTCGTCCCAGCTGATCGGCGCGGACACGGTGCCCTCCGGCACGCCGCGGACCGAGTAGGCGCTGGCGATCGTGTGATCCCTGCCGTTCTGGTTGTAGTCCACGAACAGCTTGGCCGGATCACGGTCCTTGCGCCACCAGGTGGTCGTCACCTCGTCGGGCGCCCGGTGCTCTACCTCCCTGGCGAAGGCCAGCGCGGCCCGGCGCACCTCGGCGAAGCCCCAGCGCGGCTCGATCCGGACGTACACATGCAGGCCGTGGCCGCCGGAAGTCTTCGGCCAGCCGGTCGCGCCAAGCTCGCCGAGCAGCTCACGGACGAGGGCGGCGACCCGCCGCACGGTGCCGAACCCGCAGTCCGGCATCGGGTCGAGGTCGATGCGCCACTCGTCGGGCCGCTCGGTGTCAGCGCGCCGCGAGTTCCACGGGTGGAACTCGACCGTGGACATCTGCACCGCCCAGATCACGCTCGCGAGCTCGGTCACGCAGAGTTCATCGGCGTGCCTGCCGTACCGGGGGAAGTCCAGCCGGACCGTCTCGAGCCAGGGCGGGGCGCCGTGCGGGATCCGCTTCTGGTGTACCTTCTCGCCGGCCACGCCGGACGGGAAGCGGTGCAGCATGCAGGGCCGCTCGCGCAGCGCCCGGACGATGCCGTCACCCACTGACAGGTAGTACCTGGCCAGGTCCAGCTTGGTCTCGCCGCGGGCCGGGAAGTACACCCGGCCCGGATTCGAGATGCGGATCTGCCGGGAGCCCACCTGGATGGTCTCCTGCTCGGCCATAACCCGACGCTACCCAGCTGCGCCGCTCTCGTCTCGCTGGTCAGCGAGCCCGGCCGGACCCGCTGGCGCGGCTGCGCGCGCCGCGGGCCGGGCGGCATGAGGACTGCTCACGCTGCGAGGTGACTTGCGCCGGAGCGCGCCGAGCGCCATCGTGACGCCGACTTCGCGGGCGAGTCCTGAGCTGCGGTCCGCATCGGCCAGCACGTCGTCGAGCGCGCGGACGAAGTCGTCGGCCTCCTCCGCCCCGCTGATCAGCGGCGGCAGCAGCTTGATGATGTTGACGTTGTCGGCCGCTACCTGCGTGATGATCCCGTGCCGGTGGAACAGCGGGACGACGACCAGCTGCGAGAACATGCCCGCGCGAAGCCGTTCCAGCGCGCGGAACCGGCGTCGGCCGGCGCCACCTGACGGCTCGCCGAACTCGATGCCGATCATGAGGCCGAGCCCGCGGACGTCGCGGATCAGCTCGTGCCGCCGGGCCAGCCCGCGCAGCTGCTCCTGCAGGTAGTCGCCGGTGCGCTCGGCGCGGGCAACGATGTCCTCGTCGTCGAAGGCTGCGAGCGTCGCCAGCCCTGTCACCATGGCGAGCTGGTTGCGGCCGAATGTCGTGGAGTGCTTGAGCGCGTCCTCCATCGAGTGATGCACGCTGGTGAAGATCTTGTCGCTGGTCAGCATCGCGCCGATCGGCACGAAGCCGCCGGACAGGGCCTTCGAGACCGTGATGATGTCCGGCTGCAGGCCCCAGTGCTCGTGACAGAAGAACCGGCCGGTCCGGCCAAGCCCGGTCTGCACCTCATCCATGACCAGCAGGGTCCCGTGCCGGCGGCACATCTCCTGGGCGGCCAGCCAGTATTCACCGCTCGCGCAGTAGACGCCCTTGCCCTGGATTGGCTCGACGATGAAGGCGGCCACGTCACCGCCGCGCAGCTGCTGCTCGAGCGCGCCGAGGCTGCCGAACGGAACCGAGGCCGTCTGCGGCAGCAGATCGCCGAAGCCGCGGCGGAACTCCTGGCCGCCGTTGAGGGCCAGCGCGCCGGTCGTCAGCCCGTGGAAAGCGTGCTCGGCGTAGAGGATCCTGGCGCGCCCCGTGGCATGCCGCGCGAACTTGATGGCTGCCTCGACCGACTCGGCGCCTGAATTGCAGAAGAAGACCCGGCTGATGCCGGCGTGCGCCCGGCGGACTAGCTGCTCGGCCAGCAGGCCTGGCAGCAGGGCGCAGTCCATCTGCACCATGTTGGGCAGGTCGAGGTCGAGCGCCTGCCGCAGGGCATCCTTGATCGCCGGGTGACTGCGGCCCAGCGCGAAGACGCCGAAGCCAGAGAGGTAGTCGAGGTACCTGCGACCGGCGTCGTCGTAGAGGTACGAGCCCTCGGCCCGTACGTAGTTCCGGTCGAACCCCAGCGTCCTGAGCGTCCTGGCGAGCTGCGGGTTCATGTATCGCTCGTGCAATGCGAAGTTCTCGCCCGAGCGCTCGGCCAGCAGACGGGCCACGTCGAGGGGCATGCCGCGCTCCTTACAACCCTGCTTGTCGCGGGTTCACCGCAGCTCGCTGCGGCTAGCCGCTTGCCCTCGGCAGCGTGCCCGCCTTCGCGCGCAGACAGCCGCCACGTCATCTCGCCACGATCGCGACGGCTAGCCGACGCCAGGACGAACTGCCTGGACACCTGCGGTGATAACTGCCGAGGGGTTATCCGGCCGTCGGGCCGGAGATATCCGGATTCCGGCAGGTGAGGGCGATCGTAACGTAAGTCATCGCCGGGCGGCGGGTCGCACCCCTGGTGAGCCTCGGGACCAGCCCCTGCGCGGCCAGGGCCAGCGGAATCGCGCCGGTCAGACCCGCTAGGCGCTCTCGCGGAAGGCCCGCCGGTAGGCGTGCGGGGTGGTGGCCCGCCAGGCACGGAAGTGATGACGCAGCGCCGTCGCGTTGCCGAAGCCGCTGCGCTCGGCCACGGCATCGACGGTCTGGTCGGTGTCCTCCAGCAGGTGCTGGGCGAGCAGGATCCGCTGCCCGGTCAGCCAGCGCTGCGGGGTGGTGCCGGTCTCCTGGACGAACCGGCGGGCAAAGGTACGGGGCGACATGCTGGCCCGGCGGGCCAGGTCGTGGACCGTGACGAGCTGGTCCAGGTTGCCTTCCATCCAGGCGATCACCTCGGCGAGGGTGTCGGCGGTCTCAGCGGCCACCGGACGGTCCACGTACTGGGCCTGGCCGCCGTCCCGGTGCGGCGGCACCACCATCCGGCGGGCGATCGCGTTGGCCACCTTGCTGCCCTGCTCGCGGCGGACCAGGTACAGGCACGCGTCGATGCCGGCCGCGGTACCCGCGCTGGTGATCACCGGTCCGTCGTCCATGTAGAGCACCGACGGGTCGACCTTGGCCGCCGGGTACAGCCGCGCGAGGCTTTCCGCGTGCCGCCAGTGCGTGGTGCACCGGCGGCCGTCAAGCAGCCCGGCCGCCCCCAGCACGAAGGCGCCGGTGCAGACGCTCAGCACCTGCGCACCGCGATCGGCGGCGCGGCGAAGCGCAGCCAGCAGCGGCTCAGGAAAGTCGGCGGCAGCGCAGCGCGAGCCAGCCGGGGCAGGGACAGCGATCAGGTCGGCCTCCTCCAGCCGGTCAAGTCCGGCCGCGCCTTGCAGCGCGAAGCCGCAATCAGCGCGCAGCGGGCCCGGCTCGCCGGCCACGACGGCGAAGTCGTACCAGGGCAGGCCCTCGTCTGACCGGTCGCTGCCGAACACCTCGCACACCACGCCGAGTTCGAACGGCGAGAAACCATCGAGCACCACCAGGGCGACGCTGCTGAGCATGTCAGCCATCATGCCAGCCGAATGGCAGGATGTCATGCTCCTATGGCATCACTGCCACTGTTGTCCGCGGCGCCACATTGCGACAGTGGACCTATGAACACGAACAACATCCCTCTGACCAGCGCATTGCGGAGGCTTGCGCACCGGGTCGGCATGATCATCTCTGAATGCCGCTATGCCCAGCGGCGGATGATCCAGCTGAGCTACGCGCCGGATCGCTACGTGCCGCAGCCGGGACGTGTACCGGACACCTATGCCGAGTTCCTGTTCCGGACGTCCGGGCCGCTGGCGCACGAGCGCTCGGCCCGAGCCCGCGCCCACGGTCGCCACCCAGTCAGCTAGACCGGCCAGCGCACGACGCCCGGACGGCAGGCTGGTGTAGACCTGGGCCATGGAGATTCATGGCAACCCCGACATGTCGGAGCGCACCGAGGCGTGGCTGGGCAGCTAAGTCCTCGTGTGCTGGCCGGGCTGGACGCAGGATGGCGAGCGTGGCCAGGCAGGTGGCCGCCAGGATGGCATAAGGGACCAGGTCGGACGTGGCCTGCGCGATGGCACCGCTGGCCACGGCGGCGGCCGCCTGGCCCGCCGCCCAGGCCAGGTTGGCGAGCCCGAACGCCAGCCCCTGGTTCAGCGCCAGTCGCTGCGCACCGGCGCTGAGCATCGCGCTCGACGGGGCGAAAAGCAGGCCGAAAGCTGGCATGCCGACGATCAGCATGGCGACCAGCACGGCCGTCGGCCGCAGCAGCGGCGCCAGCAGGCTGACCGCAATCGCTGCCAGCAGCGACAGCCGCACCGGCACGAACGCTCCCCGCCGGTCGGCGAGGCGCCCGGCCAGCGGCGAGAGCGTCGCCTCGATCGCCGCGGAAGCCAGGAATGTCCCGCCGATCACCAGCGCCGAGGCACCGAGCCGGCTCAGCCGCAGCGGGGCCAGCACGTCGAGCACGCCAAAGGACACGCCGGCCAGTGCGGTCAGCCACAGGCCGACCGCGACCTGCCGGTCGCGGAGCGCCGGCCACGCCGCCCGCAGCCCCTGCGGCTCAGCCGGGCGCGGCGCGGGAACCGCGAACGCCAGGGCCATGAGCAGCAGCCCGGCTACCGCCGCGGTAGAGAACGCGGGCCCGGTGCCGACCTGATCGGCCACCGCGCCCACCACCGGCCCGAACAGCGCCCCGCCCACGGCCGCGCCGAGCGCGGTGCCTAGTAGCTGGCCGCGGCGCTCCGGCGGCGATTCGGTTGCCAGCCAGGACATCCCGGCCGCCCAGGTGCACGCGCCGCCGAGCCCTTGCACGAACCTCGCGCCGTCGAGCGCGGCCTCGGCCGATGACCAGCCGAATACCAGCGTGGAAACGCTCATCAGGGCGAGTCCGAGCAGCACGACGCGCCGGTCGCCGAGCCGGGAGACGAGCACGCCGCCCGGCAGCGCGCCGATCAGCGTGCCGAGCGGATAGGCGGCGACGAGCAGGCCAGCGCCGGACTTGGACAGCCCGGCCACCTGCTTGTAGTGCGGTAGCAGCGGGGTCAGCGCGGTGAAGAAGATGGTGTCGACCAGCACCAGCGCGCACACGAAGATGAGCAGCACCAGATCGGGCCGGATCAGCCGGCGGCGGGAAGCCGCCTGCGCTGTGTCGTCCCGGCGGCCCCGCACTTGCATCACCGTCAGTGTGCCACCTCGCGGCCGGCGTCAGCTCCGCAGGTAGCCGCGTGCTGGCTGATGCGTACTGCGGGCCTGCCAGGCGGGCCCGCCAGCCGGCACCGTGACCGGCCGGCCTGCGCCCGGCCAGGCGCGAGCTCGGCGAAAACGGCACAATGGCTGGATGACTACGCGGCCGGGCAGGTAATGCCAGCGCAGCCACAGCGGGCCGCCGTCGTCGGGGCCGGTGTCGTCGGGTTGTCCGTCGCGTGGTTCCTGCAGCAGGCGGGTTACCAGGTCACGGTGCTCGACCGGACAGGCGTCGCGGCCGGCGCCTCGGCCTGGAACGCGGGCTGGCTCACCCCCGCGATGGTCGCGCCGCTGCCCGAGCCGTCCGCGCTGCGCTTCGGCCTCGCCTCACTCCCGCGGCCCGCGAGCCCGCTGCGGATCGCGCCTGCCGCGCTGCCGGCCACCTGGCGCTTCCTGCTGGATTTCGCCGCGCACTGCACCCGCCGCCAGTGGCTGGCCGGCATCTCGCGGTTCGCGGCGCTGAACGCGCAGGCCCTGCCTGCCTACGGCGAGCTTTCCGAGGCGGGCGTGCCGGAAGGCGGCCGGGAGACGACCGTGACGGCTGCGTTCGACCGGCCAGCCGACGCCGCTCAGCTACGGCACGAGCTGGCGGCGATCGCCGCTACCGGGATCGAGTTCAGCGTCGACGAGCTGTCGGCCGCCGAGCTGCACAGCGAGCAGCCGCTGCTGTCGGCGAGGGCCACCTTCGGCCTGCGGGTCGGCGGCCAGCAGCTGCTGCGGCCGCTTGAGTTCGTGCAGAGCCTCGCCCGCTCGGTGACCAGCCGGGGCGGCGAGCTGGCGACCGGGATGAAGGTGACCGCGGTCAGGGGCGGCGCGCACGGCGTCCAGGTCGCCTTCGACGGCCCCGGCGGTGCCGGCCGGGCCGGCTACGACGTCTGCGTGCTGGCCACCGGGGCCTGGCTCGGCGACCTGGCCAGGGCTGCCGGAGTTCGGGTGCGGGTGCTGGCCGGCCGCGGGTACTCGTTCACGGTGACCGCGCCGCAGCCGCTGACCCGGCCGCTTTACCTGCCGGCCGCGCGGGTGGCCTGCACGCTTGCACCCGGCGGCCTGCGGCTCGCGGGGACCATGGAGTTCCGGCCAGCTGACGACCCGCTCGACGAGCGCAGGATCCGCGCGATCGTGCGGTCGGTTCGCGACTACCTGCCCGGTGCCGACTGGGCGGACATTTCCGGGAAATGGGTGGGCCCGCGGCCGGTGACAGCGGACGGGCTGCCGGTGATCGGGGCCACCAGGGCAGAGCGGGTGTACGTGGCCGGCGGGCACGGCATGTGGGGGATGACGCTCGGGCCGGCCACCGGGCGTGCCCTCGCCCGGCTCATCGCCTCCGGCCAGCCTCAGCCCGAGCTAGCGCCTTTCGACCCGCTGCGCTGATCAGCGGCCTGCGGTCGGGGGGCGCTCGGCAGCGGCGCCGCCGGCCGGCCGATCACGGCCGGCCCTGCCACCCGGCGGCGGCTGCGGCTGGTGCGATGCTGAAGAAAAATCCAGCCAGGAGGAGCGCATGGCGAGCGAACCGACGGCGGCGGCAGCCGGCACGATCGACATCGGCGGGGACCTGACAGTCAACCGGATGGGTTTCGGCGCCATGCGGATCACCGGATCGGGTATCTGGGGCGAACCGCCGGACCGCGACCAGGCGAAGGCGACGCTGCGGCGCGCAGTCGAGCTGGGCGTGAACTTCATCGACACCGCTGATTCCTACGGCCCCGAGGTCAGCGAGACGCTGATCGGCGAGACCCTGTCGCCCTACCCAGACGACCTGGTCATCGCCACCAAGGGCGGCCTGGTCCGGCCAGGCCCGAATCGCTGGGTGCCGGACGGGCGGCCAGCGCACCTGCGCGAGTCCTGCGAGGACAGCTTGGGCCGGCTGAGGCTGGAGCAGATCCCGCTCTACCAGTTCCACCGGCCGGATCCGGCGGTGCCGGTCAGCGAGTCGATTGGCGCGCTCGCCGAGCTGAAGGCCGAAGGCAAGATCCGGCACATTGGCGTCTCCAACTTCGACGAGCAGATGCTGCGGCAGGCGCAGCAGATCACCCCGATCGTGTCGATCCAGAACCGGTACAACGCGACCGACCGGTCCTCTGAGACGGTCGTCGACCTGTGCGAGCAGGAGGAGCTGGCCTTCCTGCCCTGGGCGCCCATCCAGCAGCACGAGAACGAAGCCGTCACCAGCGCGGCCGCACAGCACAACGCCAGTGCCAGGCAGATCGTGCTCGCGTGGATGCTGGCTCGCTCACCGCAGATTCTTCCGATCCCCGGCACCGGCTCACCCGGGCATGTCGAGGAGAACATCGCCGCGGCATCGATCAAGCTCGACCCCGGCGAGGTGGCCGCGATCACCGCCGGCCGCTAACACAAGGCGCGAGCCCGGTCAGAGTCGCACCGGCCGGGTTCACAGTCCGCCGAGGGCACCATCGGGCGGGTTAGCGGCACCCAGGACTGCCAGCTGATTCCCCGCTGGCCCGCGACTTCGGCATGCCGTCGGCCGCGAGCTGCAGGCCGATCTCGACCAGCCAGAAGCCGAGCCTGGTGCACAGCCGACCAGCCGCCGGGTGGCCGTGCCACGGACCCCGGCCGGCTTGCTCGCCCGGCAGCACCCGCACGGTGGACGTCGCGGTCCTGAGGTCGCGGGCACGGTTCTGGAGGTGCAAGTCAATGAGCATCGGGTGCATGGCTATCGCGCCTTCCTTGTTACTCGGCCGGCTGTGCCCTCTGCAATGAGACCGGTAGCAGCCTGCGCGCTCATCGGTGCTGACGCTGCTGCTCGCCACTATGGCCGGCTGCAGCCAGGTCTGCAGCCCCGGCGGGCGACCCGCCTGCCGGCGCGGTGCCCACCGCGCCGAAATCACGCCAGCTGCGCTGGGTGAGCCCGGCCCCGATCGCGATCGCCAGGGTGATAGCTGCGAACCAGAAGAACGATGCCGGGCCGGCCGCCCGCACGATGAATCCGGCCAGCACCACCGACAGCGGGAAGACCCCGATGGACGCGAGGGCAAGGACGCTGCCCAGGCGGCCGAGCATGTGCGGTGGCGCCCAGCGCTGGAATGCCGTGATCGCCAGCAGGTTGCCGAACCCGTTCACCACGCCGAAGGCCAGCAGCGCAGTGGCCGTCAGGATCGTGCTGCCAGCCAGCGGCACCAGCGCGAAGCACGCGGCCGCTGCCAGGAACGCGACCGATGCGGCGACGAACGGCCTGCGCGGCTGCCTGAGCTGACCGGCGACCAGGGTCCCGACCAGTGCGCCGGCGCCGAACGCGGCGACCAGCGCGCCGTAGCCGGCTGCGCCCGACCCGAGCGGGCCGTGAGCGAGCACGGGCAGCGCCACCTGCATCGCTCCGCCGGTGCCCAGGTTGGCTGCGACCACGACCAGGATGGCGACCTGGAGTATCCGTTCGGCGCGCAGCATTTGCGGCACGGTGCGGGGAGCGGCGGGGCTGGCCGGAAGGCCTTTCTCGCGATCAGGGGACGACACCGGCGCTGGCGATGGCGATGGCGATGGCGGCGTGCTAGCGGACCCGGGCTGGCCGGCGGCCGCGCCGGGCTGGCGGGCGACCGCGTCGGCCTGGCCGGCCCGCCCGGTGCCGGCACCAGTCCGGCCGGCCGCCCGGACGCCGGCCAGCGTCAGCGCCGAGGCCGCGAACGAGGCCGCGTCGACCCAGAAGGCCGGCGCCGGGCCGGCCAGGGCCACCAGCGCACCGCCGAGCGCCGGCCCGGCCAGGGTGGCGAGCTGGATACCGCCTTCGGTCATGGCATTGCCGGCTTGCAGTTCCTCGGCGGGCAGCAGCGCGGGGACGATCGTCAGCGAGGCCGGGATGAACATCCCCTCCCCGGCGCCGAGCACCGCGGCGATCGGCACCAGGACGGCAGCGCGCGCAGGCCCGAGGCCGGCCGCGACAGCCAGGCCGGCTGCCGCGAAGGCGCGCGCCGCATCGGTGACCATCATCACGGTCCACGGCCGCCACCGGTCGCTGGCGGCGCCGCCGACCAGCAGCAGCGCGGTGCGCGGGATGCCATAGGCGGCGAGCACGGTGCCCAGCAGCGCCGCGCCGCCGTGCAGCGCCAGCACGTACCAGGCCAGGGCCACGGCGGAGCAGGCGTCGCCCACGTTCGAGGTGAGCTGCCCGGCCATCAGCAGCCGGAACCTTGGGTGCCGCAGCGGGGCCAGGCCGCGCGCCGTGGCCAGCCGCGCCATCATCGCTGCTCGCCCGCCTGCTCGGTACCCGGCAGCTCCATCGGGTAGGAGAACAGCAGCAGCTCCACCGGCAGCGACCCTGGCGGGCGCTTGGACGGGTCGGCCAGGCGGTCGAACTTCCGGATCAGGATCTCGTGCACCTCCTCAGAAATCTGGTCGAGCTCGTCCGCGGTGAGGTACAGGATGTACTCGCTGTCCGTGGCAGCGCGCCGCCAGTCCTGCGGGAACGAGGCCTTGGTGTCCTGCCACCGCTGGTACCTGGCGAGGTGGCGCTGGCGGAACATGCCGTGCAGCAAGTCGAACGCGACCTGGGCTTCCGGATCCTCAAGGACGCCGGGAATGTGCATCCCGTAGGCGGTGATCCGCCACGGGCGCGCACGGCCCTTGCCGCCGCCGGCTTCCTCGACGAAGCCGTACTTGGCGAGCTGCCTGAGGTGGAATGAGCACGTCGTCGGTGACTCCCCGATCCGGTCACCGACCTCGGTGGCGGTCATCGGGCCGTGCAGGGTGAGCTCTTCCACCAGCGCGATGCGCACCGGATGCGACAGCGCCCTGAACAGCTTCGGGTCGGTAATCTCGGGCACTTCCGCACCAGCAGGCTCGCCGGCCGGCTGATCGGTCACGGGCTCGCCGCTCACATCGGGCCGCCCGGTTGGCTGAGAATCCTCGATAGACATGTCTCGATAGTCTTCTCTCGATAGATAACTGTCAAGAGCTTTCTATCGAGAGAGTCCTATCGAAGCTAGAAGGCCAGGCCGGCCGCCGTGGCGTGCTGATCGATCTCCGCGAGCTCAGCGTCGCTGAAGTCGCTGCGACCGGACGCGGCCAGGTTCTCTTCGAGCTGCGGGACGCTGCTCGCGCCGATCACCACCGAGGTCACCCGCTGGTCGCGCAGTGCCCAGGCGAGCGCGAGCTGGGCCAGCGACTGCCCCCGCGCCCTGGCGACCGATCCGAGGGCACTGACGTGCTGCAGCGTCGTCTCGTCCAGCTCATCGGCGGACAGCGACGAGCCGCGGCTTGCTCGCGAGCCGGCCGGGATGCCGTCGGCATACTTGCCGGTCAGGATGCCCTGGGCCAGCGGGGAGAACGCGATGCAGCCGACGCCCTCGCGCTCAAGCACGTCGAGCAGCCCGCCCTCGATCCACCGGTCAAGCAGTGAGTACGAGGGCTGGTGAATCAGTACCGGAGTGCCGAGTTCCTTCATGGCCGCGCAGGCCTGCGCCGTTCGTTCTGCCGAATAGGAGGAGATCCCGGCGTACAGCGCCCGGCCCGAGCGGACCGCTGTATCCAGCGCGCCCATCGTCTCCGCCAGCGGCGTGTCCGGGTCCGGCCGGTGGCTGTAGAAGATATCGACGTACTCCAGGCCCATCCGGCGCAGCGACTGGTCGAGGCTGGCCAGCAGGTACTTGCGCGACCCGAGGTCGCCGTACGGGCCGGGCCACATATCCCAGCCCGCCTTGGTCGAGATGATCAGCTCGTCCCGGTACGGCCGCAGGTCCTCACGCAGGATCCGGCCGAAGTTCCGCTCCGCTGAGCCATACGGCGGGCCGTAGTTGTTGGCCAGGTCGAAATGCGTGACGCCGAGGTCGAACGCGCGCCGCACGATCGCGCGCTGATCGTCGACCTGGCGGTCGTCGCCGAAGTTGTGCCACAGGCCGAACGAGACCTCGGGGAGCAGGATGCCGCTGCGCCCGCAGCGACGGTAGCGAGCCTGGTTATACCGGTCACCCGCGGCAACATAGGTCATGGTGGCGAGTGTGCCACCAGCGGCCTGCGGCTGCCCGCCCGGCGGCGAGCCGCGCCGCACCACCTGGCACGCGCAGGTAACGATCTGCGAAGCTGAGGTGTTGGCGTCATCACCGGGGGGATGCGCTGCACCAGACCGGCCGGAGATTGCCGCCCGATCAGCCCAGTCCAGAGCAGGGGAGTGCTTCGTGACTGACGCTCATGCGGACCTGACCGGAAGCGGCCAGCGGATCGTCAGCCAGCCGGCTGGGGCAACCGCGGCCGCCGAGACGGCCAGGGGAAACAAGTGGTGGACGCTCGGCGCCGTGTGCCTGGGCACCTTCATGCTGCTGCTGGATATCACGGTCGTGAACGTCGCGCTGCCGGACATCCAGCGCGACTTGCACGCGAGCTTCTCCGACCTGCAGTGGGTCGTAGATGCCTACGCGCTCACCCTGGCGGCGTTCCTGCTGACGGCCGGCAGCCTGGCCGACATGTACGGCCGCCGGCTGCTCTACGTCATCGGGCTGGTCATTTTCACCGGCGCGTCGACGCTGTGCGGCTTCGGCGCAAGCCCGCTGATGCTGCAGCTGTCCAGGGGCCTGCAGGGCGTCGGCGGGGCGGTCATGTTCGCGGTGTCGCTGGCGCTGCTGGCCGACGCCTTCCGGGGCAAGGACCGCGGCGTCGCGTTCGGCGTCTGGGGCGCGGTGACCGGCCTGGCGGTGGCGATCGGGCCGCTCGTCGGCGGCGCGCTGACGTCAGGCATCTCCTGGCGGTGGATCTTCTTCGTGAACATCCCGATCGGGATCGTCGCGATCGCGATCGCTTTGACCAGGGTCACCGAGTCCCGTGCCGCGCGGGCCAGCGGGCCGGACTGGGCGGGCTTCGCGCTGTTCACCGTCGCCCTGGCCAGCCTCGTCTACGGGCTGATCGAGTCCAACGTGCGTACCTTCGACGACACCCTGGTGCTGAGCTGCCTGGCCGCGGCGGCCGTGCTGCTGGCCGTGTTCGTGCTGCTGGAGATGCGCATGGCGCACCCGATGTTCGACCTCGGGCTGTTCAGGCTGCCCACGTTCAGCGGCGGCGCGGTCGCCGCGTTCGGGCTGAGCGCGTCCATCTTCTCGGTGCTCCTTTACCTCGTGCTTTACCTGCAGGACATCCTCGGCTTCTCGCCGCTCGCCACCGGCGTGCGGGTGCTGGTGATCTCCGGCGGCATCATGGTCGCCGCGACCATCGCCGGCCGGCTGTCGTCGCGGATACCAGTCCGCTGGCTGGTCGGGCCAGGGCTGCTGATCATCGGCGCCGGCCTGCTGCTGATGCGCGGCCTGGATGCGAGCACCGGCTGGACCCACCTGATCCCCGGCATGGCGGTGGCCGGCATTGGCGTCGGCATGGTGAACCCGCCGCTCGCCTCCACCGCGGTGGGCGTGGTCGCCCCGCAGCGCGCCGGGATGGCCTCGGGCATCAACTCCACCTTCCGCCAGGTCGGCATCGCCACGGGCATCGCGCTGCTTGGCTCGCTGTTCGCCAGCAAGGTGACCGACGACGTGCAGTCGCGGGTCGCCAGCGTGCCCGGCCTGTCCGGCCGCGGCGGGCAGGTAGCCGCCGCGGTCAAGTCGGGCGAGACCGGCCGGCTGATCAGCAGGCTGCCGGTGCACGCCAGGGCGGCCGTCGGCGAGATCACCAGGTCAGCGTTCGCCAGCAGCCTGGACCGGATCCTGCTCGTCGCTGCCGTCATCGCCCTGGTGGCCGGCGTGGTGTCGGCCATCGCCATCCGGCCAAGGGACTTCGCGCCGCAGGGCGACAGCGGGGTGGCGCCGCCCGGCTGAGCGGCAGCCGGGATAGAGCCGCCAGGTCAGCGCCGGCTCGGGTGACGGGAGCTATCCGCCGGCCGGGGGCGGTCAGCCAAGTCCGGCAATCAGGTTGATCGCGGCAGCGAGAATGATGGAGCCGAACAGGTACGACAGCAGCGCGTGCTGCAGCACGGCTGATCGCACCCTGGTGCTCACCATCTCGGTATCAGACACCTGGAAGGTCATCCCGATGGTCAGCGCCACATAGGCGAAGTCGCGGTAAGCGGGCCTTTCGCTCTGGTGGAAGTCGATCCCGCCCGCCGGTTCCTCGTAATAGAGCTGTGCGTAACGCAGCGTGAAGATCGTGTGCACGGTCAGCCACGATGCGGCGACCGTTACCAGGCCGAGCGCGGCCAGGCCAGCGCGATCGGCGCCGGTCGCGGCGTGCGCCCGCACCAGCACGATGACGACGGCAGCGAGGCTTGCGACCGCGGCGCCGAGGGTCAGCACGTCGCTCGTCGCCCGGCTCGGGTCCTCGCTGGTCGCGCGGTGCGCGGTCATCTCGGCGTCCAGCGGCCAGATCGACATCCACACTGACATGGTGAAAAAGCCCGCGGTTGCATCCCAGCCGACGGCGACCGCGTACCGCCAGCTGGCAAACGCGACCGTGAGCCCCGCGGCGGCCAGGCCGACCGCCGCCGATACGCCGAGCCGGGACCGGCGGCGGCGCCAGAGCCAGGACGCCAGCACGCCTACCGCATCGCGTGGCGTGCCGTGGTCGCTCATCGGCGCTCATCACCGTGCCGTCGGTCGTCCGGGCCGTCGTCCAGCGGCTGCCGCCAGGACGCGCTGACCGCCCATTGTGCCGCGCGTGGCCGCGCCGTCGGCCGGCCGGCCCCGGCTGACCGGCCCGGCTGGCCTGCCGGCCGCGGCTGACTGGCCCGGCCGGACGGCGGACGGGCCGCTGGCTACATCTGCGCCGCGGCCTCGGCCAGGAAGGCGGCGCTCTGCTCCGGGGTCAGTGCCTCGGTGCTGAGCCGGTTCAGCACTTCCAGATAGTGGTCGACGTCATCGCGGCGGTCCAGGTAGATCGCGCTGGTCAGCTGCTCAATGTAGACGGCGTCGGGCAGGTCGGGCTCGGCGAAGCGCAGCACGGTGAACGAGCCGCTGGCGGCGGCGTGGGCACCCCGGCTGAACGGCACCACCTGGAGCGTGACGTGCGGCAGCTGGGTCACCTCGGCCAGCGCGGCCAGCTGAGCGCGCATGACGGCGCGGCCGCCGACCGGGCGGCGCAGCGCCGCCTCGTCCATGACCGACCACACCCGCGGCGGGTCAGCGGCGCTCAGCAGCTCCTGGCGCTTGATCCGCAGGCTCACCCGCCGGTCGACGTCCTGCGGGGTGTCGCCCTGGTGCAGCGTGGTGACCGCGCGCGCGTAGTCCTCGGTCTGGAACAGGCCGTGCACGAACTGCAGGTCGAAGGTCCGGATCAGCGACGAGGCGGCTTCCAGGCCCAGGTAGGTCTCGAACCAGTCCGGCAGGATGTCGGCGTACTCGTTCCACCAGTCGGGGGAATTGCCCTGCCTGGCCATCGCCAGGAACCTGGCCCTGGTCTCCTCGTCGGTTACCCCGTAGAGCGTCAGCAGGTCGGTGATGTCGCGGTCCTTGAAGCCCACCCGGCCGTGCTCCAGCCGGCTGATCTTGGACCGGGAAGCCCGGATTTCGTAACCGGCCTGGTCGGGCGTCACCCGCGCGGCCTCGCGCAGCCGCCGCAGCTGAGCACCGACCATGATGCGCAGCGCTGTCGCGCCCGTCCGCGGCCCGCCCGGCGCCTCCAGGCGCACGCCTTCTGGCTGAACCGTGCTCATCCACGTCCCTTACCGACGCACACCACAGGCCCGCCCGCCGGGCGCCGTTGCCACGGCCGCCCCGCTGGCGCCCGGCCAGGCTGCCGGGCTCATCGGGTGCTGCGGGGCACAGACAAGGACAGTATCACCGTGAATACGCTTTGTGGCGATACCGCAGCGCGGTGCTGCCAGGTCCGGTGGCGACGCTTCAGCCGGCCGCCGGCCTGACCGGGTAGAGGTCATCGAACTCACCGTTCTTGACCCCGGTCAGGAACGCGCCGATCTCGGCGCGGGTGTACACCAGCGCAGGGCCGGCCGGGTGGCGCGAGTTACGCACGGCTACCGCCCCGTCCGGCAGTTCGGCAACCTCGACGCAGCTCCCGGTCGGATTGCTCGCCTGGCTCTTGCGCCAGCGCGCCGGCAGCTGGTCGGCGGGGGCGCCGTTGTCGGCCTGCATGTGGTCCTCCAGGGGGCGGCCCAGCCTGGCCGGCGGGACCGGAAAGGAGAGGGATATACCGTGCATCCTAACAGACGATCTGCACGTGCATCCGAAATTGCAAACGCCTTTCCCGTTTAGCAAATGCATCTGCCTGGGAACGGAAGCACTTGCATCTGCGCGTGTTCGTACGGCAGGATGCGACATACGGGCTGATCCCTGCCGTAACCCCCCGAGCCCGGTTCGGAAGGCGATGACAGCACAACCCGTCGGGCTGCGAACCGCCACCCAGAGCGCGCGCCAGTGCTGGTACTGGCTCACGCCGGCGGTCGAGATGGCCGCCGTGGCCAGCGGCAACTGGCCCCTGACCACGGACCCTGCTGTCACTGACCTCGCCGCCCCAACCTGCGTCCGGCTGCCGCGGGTAGCGGTCCGCACGCCAGGCAGCGACGGCCGGGCCGTCCGCCCGGCGCGCGACTTCACCCTGGAGATCCTGCGCCAGTGGGGCGTGAACGGCCGCCGTCATGACATCGCCGTGGTGGTCTCCGAGCTGCTGGCGAACGCTCAGCAGCACGCCGCTGACCGCTCGGCTGGCTGTCCGGCCCCGCCGATCCGCCTGGGCCTGGTCCAGCCAGGTCCGTGCGTGATCTGCGCAGTGGCCGATCCCAGCGACCTGGCGCCCGTTCCCGGCGAGCCGGATGAAATGGCCGAGACCGGCCGTGGCCTGCGGGTCGTCGAGGCGCTCTGCGACCAGTGGGGCTTCACCGCGCCGGGCAGGACGGGCAAGGTCGTCTGGGCGATGTTCGCCACCGGGCCCCGCACGAGCTGGCCGGGCGGTGCCTGGCCGGGTGCCGCCGGCGGCGCTACCTCAGCGATGTCGGGGCTTGGCTGAGGCCTCGCTGTGGTCAGAAAGGCGGGCGGCCAGCCGACAGCTCGTCAAGCGTGTCGCCGAGCCAGGAGCACATCGCCGTGTGCAGGCCAGCGCCCAGCGAGACCCTGGCGACGCCGAGCTGGGCAAGCCTGGCCAGGCTTGGCACGCCGGCCCGCAGCAGGACGTTGACCCGCCCGTCGAGCGCCGCGGCCAGCTGGCCGATCACCTCGTCGCCAGACGCCAGGATCGGGTAGACGCAGTCCGCGCCGGCGGCCAGGTACCGGCGGCCGCGTGCTATCGCCTCGTCCACCACGGCTGGCGACTCGTCCCGGCCGCCGGCCTGCAGGAACACATCGACGCGCGCGTTGACCACCAGCGGGATGCCGGCCTGCGCGGCCGCCTCCACCACCGCGGCCAGGAAGTCGCACTGCGCCCGCACGTCGGTCAGCCCGCCGCGGGAGTAGTCGGTGTCCTCGAGATTGCACCCCGCCACCCCGGCGGCGAGCAGCTGCCCGGTCAGCTCGCCAGGCGCCAGCCCGTATCCCGCCTCGGCATCGACGGTGACCGGGACGTCGACCGCGGCGGCGACCCTGGCGGCGGCCCCGAGCATCGCAGCTGACGGCGCCGCCTGGTGATCTTCGAACCCCAGCGACCGCGCCACGCCGCCGCTGGTCGTCGCCACCGCGGGGAACCGCTCCGCCACCAGTTTGGCCGACGAGACGTCCCAGGCGTTGGGCAGCAGCAGCGGGGTACCTGGCTGGTGCAGCTCGCGCAGCCGCGCGGCCTTCGCGTGCAGCCCGGCGGCCGGCTCCGGCGTGCTCATGCTGTCGGATCGTAGCCGCGTACCGCCGGCACCGCCCGGCCGGCCTGCGGCAGGCAGCCGTCAGGCGGGCGGCGCAGCGGATGGAGTTCCGGTCGGCGTCGGCGTCGGCGACGGCGAGGAGGTCGGGGGCGGCGGCGGCACAGTCGGCGAGGGCTGCGGGCTCTTGCTGTTGCCAGGCGACGGCGACCGATGCGGCGAGGGCGCCTGGGTGGGCTGCGGCTCAGGCGGCACCGGCGTGAAGATCGGCTGCGTAGGCCCGAGCAGCCCTGGCGGCAGCCCGGTCGACGACCTGGGCTGCGGCCGTGCGCCCCGGCCCGACGGGGTGGACTGGCCCGAGCCGGCCAGCTGGGAGCCTGGCGAGGCGTCCGCTGCCTGCAGCGGGACGGCGGGCTGAGCCGGGGCCGGCCCGGACGTCGTGACCAGCCGGAAGACCAGGAAGCCGGCCACGATGACCGCGGCAGCCACGGCGGAGATCGCGGCGGCGGCGAGCGGGAGCCGGCGGCGGTCCTGCCGCCCGGCTGGGGGAAGCACAGCCGGCGGAACGGCATCCTGCTGACGCGCGGCCTGCCGGTCCGCCGGGGGGCCGGGCGGGTGCGAGCGGAGCCGGCGCCGGCCGGCCGGCAGCGGGAACCCGTCCGGGCCGAGCGCGCCGAGCCGGCCTACCACCTCAGCGCGGTACTCATCCAGGCCAGCGTCGTGGGCCGTGGCGATGACCTGCCGGCGCAGGCCATCAGGCGGCATCGTGAGCGGGATCGAGGCCAGTAGGTCAGGCCCGTACACCGTGTACCCGCTGCTGTGCCGGCACCGCTGGCAGCGGGCAGCGTGCCTGGTCAGCGCCGCGAGCAGCTCGTGGTCCAGGCGCGCCGAGGCCGGATCCCAGTCCCCGGCGATCTGCTCAAGCGCCCGGCAGCGAGTCCAGCCGAGATACAGGATGATGATGACGTCGGCCGCCTGGCTGAAGTGGCTGACCGCTTCGGTCAGCCGGGCGCGCACCTGGCGGTCAGCAAGCCCGGTGGTGACCGCGAGATCGGTGCCGATGATGCCGTGCCGGTAGGCGAGATTGAGCACCTCCCGGTCAGGCCCCGCCAGGCCGTCGAACGCGGTGGCGACCACCGTCATGGTCTCCTGCTCCCGCGCCTCGCGCTCCTGCTGCTCGTCCTCCGGGGTCAGCGCGTCGAACTCGTCGGTGTCATAGCCGGCCAGCTCGCTCTCGTGGGCCTCGCCATTCTCGTCGGCCGCGGTCGCGGCCAGGCCGTCCTCGGCCGCCGTGGCGGTCAGGCCATTCCTGGCCGCCGCCGCGGCCAGGGCGGCCGCCAGCTCCTTGGCAAGGTCAGCCGTGCCTGGCGGGTCTGCCGGGTCAGCGGACGGCGGGTGCGCTGCCGTACTGGCCGTGCCGAGGGATCCGGCTGCCTCGCTCCCGGCCACCGGCGGGTACGGGTGCTCGCCCACGCGCTGCTGGCCGGCAATTCCGTGCTGGTCAGCGGCTCCCGGCTCGTCGCCGGCTTCAAGCTGATCGGCAGCTCCCGGCTCGCCGCCCGGCGCCGGCCGGCCGGCGCCTTCCGGCTGATCGTCGGCCGTCAGCTGATCCGGGCCGGCCGGCCGGCCGCCGTCTTCCGGCTGGCCGGCGACATCTGGCTGGCCCGCGATTGGTACCTGACCAGCGGGGAAGTCCTGGCGGTCGGAGATATCCGGCCCGCCATCCGCGACGGCCTGCTGATCGCCGTCGTCGCCGCCCGGCGCTGCCGCTGCTGGCTGCCGCGAGTAAGCCGGCCATTGCCGTCGGGCGATCGCGTACAGCCAGCTGCGCAGCCGTTCCTGGTCGGCCAGGGCGCCGATCGAGGCATACGCCGCCACGAGGGTGTCCCGCACCGCGTCAGCGGCATCGCCGGTATCCCGGAGAATATCCTCGCAGTAATCAAACAGATACGCAGCGTAGTTGTCGTAGAGATACGCAAGCTCCCGCGGGTCACCTCCCCGCAGCTGCGGTACCAGGCTCCATTGCTCGGAGTGCCCGTCGCCGGAATCGACGGACATTGCTTGGCCCCCAATCGGCTTCGCGGACGCTGACAGCAGGCCGTACGCCTGCAGTCCAACCTGCCAATGCACCCTTGTCGGCGCAAGTTATCACGGGCGGCTAGATCACGGTAGCTGGTGAAAT
>DASXMR010000086.1:0-5369 GCA_036495525.1 Streptosporangiaceae bacterium
CACCCGCATGGTCCTGGTGAGGAACGCCGGCTCAGTCGGTAGGCTGGCCGGCGGAGGATTCGCCTAGTGGCCTAGGGCGCACGCTTGGAAAGCGTGTTGGGGGCAACCCCTCAGGAGTTCGAATCTCCTATCCTCCGCGACGCTGACCTGCGACCACGCGCTGAGCGGCCCGCCCCAGTTGTCTTGATACCGAGATTCCCTATCCTCCCGCTGCGCTGGTCAGCCCGAGCTGGGCGGCGTGGGCGGCGGCGGCGCCGCGGGTCGGGGCGCCCAGTTTCGCCAGCACGGTCGGCTCCGGCGAGCACGAGACCGCCCTCCCCCAGCCTCTTGAGCAACCGCCGCCTGGCGTCGAAACGCGGAGAGCAGCACATCGCTCAGCTCCCCCGAGATCTCCACGAGCCGGCGCAGCTCCCCAGCATCAGGGTCAGGGCGGTCGGCTTGGTGAGCCGTGTGGGTAGATACCACCAAGGCGGTCGGGCGATCACGGCCGGACGGGGGATGTGCCGATGGCAACGACCATGGCGCCAGAAGTTCGCTTCCAGACGGTGGACGGGCTGCGGATCAGGTACGCCGACAGCGGCGGGTCGATGGGCCCGACGGTCCTGCTGACCAGTCCCTGGCCGGAGAGCGTGTACGCGTTCGCGCCCATGTGGGCATCGCTCAGCCAGCAGGCGCGGCTGTTCGCCATCGACTTGCCGGGTTTCGGCAAGTCAGAACGCCGGGACGAGCTCATGTCGCCGCGCGCTATGGGCGAGTTCCTGAGCACGCTCATCGGCCAGGCTGGGCTGGGCACCCCGCACATCGTGGCGCCAGACGTCGGCACCGCCGCCGCCCTGTTCGCCGCGGCCGCACACCCGGACCGGTTCGCTGGCTTGATCGTGGGCACTGGCGCGACGGCTGTCCCGCTTCAGCTAGGCGAGCCGCTAGCGTCCTGGGTGCTGGACCCCGACTTCGACAAATACCGCAAGATGGATCCGCGAGCGTTCGTGGGCACGGCGGTGGACACGATCGCCGGCGGAGTGCCCGATGACATCCGGGCCGACTACCTGGCCTGCTACGACGGCGACCGGTTTGCCGAGTCAATGCGCTACGCCCGCCGGTATCCGGAGGAGCTACCGGAGCTTGCCGGGCTGCTGCCGCAGATCACAACGCCGGTCACGATCATCACCGGCCGCCGCGACCGGGTCGTCCCGCTCGCCAACGCAGAGTACCTTGACCAGCGCCTGCCGGCCAGCCGCCTTGAGGTCATCGACGCGGGACACTTCCTCTGGGAGGAAGCACCGGCCAGGTACGGCTCGATCATCCTCGGCTCGATCAATGGCAAGCGCGGGAACGGCGACGGGAAGACGACGTCCTAGACCGAGTAGGAGGCCACATGCCGACGATTCACATCCACGAAACCACCAGCGCCACGCCCGAGCAGTTCGTGGCGGCGCTCACTGACTTCGGGCCCGGCCGGTCGAAGATCTTCGGCAGCAGCGCCGACGGCTACCTGAAGGTGCACCGCAAGGGCGCCGCCGATGCTGACGTCACGGAGGGCTCGGGCGGCATCTGGGAACGACTGCACTACGACTGGTCGGACCCCCATCGCGTGGTGATGCAGACCACCGACTCCAACACGTGGGGCGGAGACTCGGGGCACACCTACACCTTGACGCCCCAGGCCGACGGGACGACCGAGGTAGACGCCGTCATCGTGCGCGACGGCAAGAACCTCAAGGGGCGGGCGATCGGCGCCATGCTCGGGATCGGGGGCAAGCGGGTCCTGGAGCAGCGGTTCGATAAGACCGTCAAGGCCATCGAAGCCCGCAACGGCGGTGCGGCAAACGGCGGTGCGGCAAACGGCGGTGCGGCGCCCGGCCACACGGCGGACGGCCACACGGCAGACGGCGGCACGGCAGACGGCGGCACGGCAACGACAGACCCGTCTTCATAAGTGCTGACCGGGCTCAGCGCCGCGCCGGGCTGCACGATATCTGGCAGACCCTGGCGCGTAGCCGGCTGGCTCAGCTACCACTCATTTCCTGGCGGTCCTGGCGCGCCTTCCCGATTGCCTGGCCGGCGGTCAGCCCCCAGCCCGGCTGATCCGGGTTGGGGCGTGCCTCGGGAGCCACGTTCCTGGGCGGCACCCTGGCCTGCGCCGAGTCGCCGCCGGTCTGCTGCCCTGCAGGCTCGGCCTCCTGCTTCCGGCGATTTTTCCTGCGAAAGAGACCCATAGCGCGATCGTAGACCGCGGATGCGCGGGCTCCCGGTAAGTCAATGTGTCGCGCCGCCGCGTCCTTGCCGCGCTGCCGGTGCCGCAGTCAGAGCCAGCCGTTCTCGCGGGCTATGCGGATGGCGTCGATGCGGTTGCGGCCGCCTGTCTTGCTGATGGCACTGGACAGGTAGTTGCGGACGGTGGCCGCTGAGAGCGAAAGCCGGATGCCGATCTGCTCGGTGGAGATCCCCGCCCCGGCTTCCCTGAGCACGTCGGTTTCCCGGCTGGTGAGCGGGCTTTCGCCAGTATCCAGGGCCACGCCTACCAGCTCGGGGTCGATGACGCGCTGGCCTGCTGCGATGCGGCGGATGCCGTCGGCCAGCTTGTCGGCCGGCGCGTCCTTGACGATGAATCCCCTGACATGTGCCCGCAGGGCGCGCAGCAGGTTCCCGGGCTGGCTCAGCCCGGTGAGGATGAGGGTCTGGCATTCGGGTAGCTGCTCGTGCAGCCGGGCCGCCACCTCCAGCCCGTCCAGGCCGGGCATATCGATGTCCAGCACGGCCACATCAGGCTTCTTCTGCTCGGCGGTCTCGAGCACCAGGTCGCCGCGGTCAAGCTCAGCGATCACCTCGATGTCGTCCTCCAGGGACAGCAGAGCGACCAGCGCACCCCGGATCAGGTGCTGGTCCTCGGCGATGAGTACCCGGATGGGGTCCAGCGAGGCTCCTTGGCGGAGGTGACGGGAACCAGGGCGGTGAGGCGGAACCGGTCATCGTTTATCGGCCCGTGCGAGAGAGTACCGGACAGCTCCTGGATGCGCCCGGCTAGGCCGCTGAGGCCATGCCCGCCTTCCCGCGCGACCGGCCCGGCGCCGTCATTGACGATTTCCAGCCGGGCCACCCCGTCGCTGCGTTCCAGCGTGATCCGCGCCGTGCTGGCGGCTGAGTGGCGCAGGATATTCGTCACGCCTTCCCGTACTGTCCACGCCAGGGCCTCGCCCGCCGGCGGCGGGATGACTGTGGTGTCAGCGCGGACCGCTACCGCCACGCCGGCCGCGGCCAGCAGCGCACGTGCGTTTTCCAGCTCCCTGATCAGGCTGACCTTGCTGACGCCAGTGATGTTGCGCAAGCTGGCCAGCGCCTCGCGGGCTACCTGAGTCAGGTTTCCGATTTCGGCCACGGCCGTCTGGTTGTCGCGCCGCAGCAGGCGGGCCGACAGATCGCCCTTCAGCGAGATCGCGGCCAGGCTGTGGCCCAGCAGGTCATGCAAGTCCCGTGACACCCGGAGCCGCTCCCGCCCGACGGCGGCCTCCGCCAGGGCGACGCGGGTATCGTGCAGCTCCCTGGTCATCCTGACCAGGCGCGCGGACGCGTAGATCGCGGCGACCTGGATCGAGGTCGCGACCACGTAGTAGGTGACCCAGCTCAGGTAGTCGGCGGGGATGGCGGGCCCGGGGTGCGCCGGAAATACCCGGCCGAATACCAGGCTTAGGTCGATGCACGGCCCGGCGAAGGCGACAGCGGCCAGCCAGCCGCTGAGCACCATCGGTATAGAGGCCATCAGGACCAGTTGCTCGCTGACCCAGTCGATGCCGAGCCAGTGCGCCGGCGCATAGACAAGGACGGCCAGCGCCAGCAGCGTCCAGATTCCGCCGCGCGGCCGCTGGCCGTGTGCCACGGCGAAGCTGTGCCGTAGCTGCAGGCCGAAGATCATCGCACCGGCCGGCATGGCCAGCCATGGGTAGCCGGCCGGGGCGACGCCGCCGATGCTGCCGAAGACGGTGAAGACCGGGGCTTCCCAGCAGGCCGGAATGAGGACGGCGAGCAGCATCAGGTGGGGGCCGGTCAGATCCGGGTGGCGCACCAGCCTCGTGAGCAGCCTCATGCAGGCACCCGGTTCGCCCGGCCGATCTGCAGCCGCAGGTCCCCGTCGGAGCTGGCCGCGGTGATCACGCACCCAGCGGCAGCTTCGTCGTGCAGCACGCCGGTCAGGCCAGCGCGGAACCCGGTCAGCTGCCTGCTCTCGAGGGCCTCGTCGAGCACGGCGGAAGGCACATCCACCCTGGCGGGGATGCCGGCCGCAGCCAGCAGCGCGACGGCAGTGGTGATCTCGGTGCGCACTGTGATCGTCTGGTAGCTGCTGACCATTTGGCGGGTCCTGGCCAGGGCTCGGCGCGAGGCCGCGGTCAGCTCCCGCAGCTCGCGCTCGGCCACGACCGGGTCATCGGCGGCGGTCTGCGCAGCGTGCTCGCCGGCAGCGATGAGCTGCTCGAGTCCCGCGCCAATGCTGACGCCCAGCTCGTCGTCGATCCGTATCCGCTCGGCGATCACCGCCGAGTCGGCCAGCTCCTGCCGGTCGGCCCGCAGTCTGGCCGCGACCCTGGCGATCCACATCAGCGAGCCCATGAGCAGCGCAAGGCCCACGATGCTCTCGGCGAAGAACTGGCCTTGCACAACATCGTGCCCGGTGGCCGCCATCGTGGCCGGGACCGCGCCCAGCGCGACGACCGCCGGTACCGACCATCGCGGCGGCAGATAGACGACGGCCAGAACGGCAAGCATTCCGACCACGCCGAGCCACCACGCGCCGATCACGGCAATGGCGGCCAGATTGATAGCTGCGAAGGCCGCGATGAGCCAGCCAGCCTGCCGCGCGCGCCGTCCGTGAGCTGCTGGCAGCAGCAGCCACAGGGCCAGCGGCACGGAGCACGCCGCGGCCAGTACGGCCGCCACGGCAGCAGCGGGCCTGTGCGGGTTCGCCAGCACCCGGCCGACGCTGAGCACGGGCTCGCCCGCGCCGTAGATCACGACGACCGCCGGAACGAGGAGCCGCTCGAACCAGCCAGATAGTCCTCCGTCCCGCCCGGCTGCGTCAAGTCCGGCGGTGAGCGTGCCACGCAGGGCAGCCAGCTGGCTGCGCAAGGTCCTCATCGAACTCCTGGAACTGCCATAACGGCACCCAGTATCGCTGCACGTCGCCCGCCGGGACAGAAGCAGATATCAGCGACCGGCGATGACGTTCATCATCGGCAGCTGGCGACTTCCGCTTCTACCGGTCGCACCCTGCCAGCAGCCAGGCTGCTGCTGTCCCGGCTGAAGGCCGGGATGGCTACGCGGCGGAGCGCGCTCCGGATCGGCCCCGCCATGGCCACGCGGCAAGCAACAAACCCGAA
>DASXMR010000087.1:0-6862 GCA_036495525.1 Streptosporangiaceae bacterium
CCTCGGCGGGAACATAATGGCGATACGCCGGCGAAGGCGCCGGTACGGGGTCAAAACTGGAGATGACAGCGATGTTCGGTTACCGGGTCCCTGCACCCGACCAGGCCATGCTCATATCCGGCGGGCGCATCGGGCTCGCTAGCGCGCCGTTCAAGGTCATCATTGGGCACGGCGCGTTCGTGCCGCCGCTGTTCCGCAAGGTGCGCTACTTGTCCCTGGCCATGTGCGAATCCGAAGTGTCCGAGCAGTGCGTCACCAGGCAGGGCATCACGCTGAACGTCCGCGCCGTCATCGCTTTCAAGGTCGGCAACGACACCGAGAGCATCGTCAACGCCGGCCAGCGGTTCCTGTCCGACCAGGACAAGATGTCGACGCTGACCGGGCGCATCTTCGCCGGCCACCTGCGGTCGATCATCGGCTCCATGACCGTCGAGGAGATCGTGACCGAGCGGCAGAAGCTGGCCACCGAGGTGCTCGACGGGTCCAAGGCCGAGATGGCCAAGATCGGACTGACCGTCGACTCGCTGCAGATCCAGTCCATCGACGACATGAACACCGGCTACATCGACGCGATGGCGGCGCCGCACAACGCGGCGATCCAGCGGCAGGCGCAGATCGCGCAGGCGCAGGCTAACCAGGCCGCGGCCGAGGCTCAGCAGCAGTCGCAGCGTGCGCAGGCCGAGTACGCCAGGAAGACCGCCGTGGTACAGGCCCAGTACAAGGCCGAGGTGGACAAGGCGCAGGCCGAGGCCGCCCAGGCCGGACCGCTCGCCCAGGCCCAGGCGCAGATGAGCGTGCTCTCCGCGCAGGCCGACCTGGCGCAGCGGCAGTCCGAGCTGCGGCAGCGCCAGCTCGTCGCCGAGGTGATCAAGCCAGCCGAGGCTGAGGCGCAGAAGGTGCAGATCCTCGCCCAGGCGGACGCCGGGCGGGTCAAGATGCAGGCCGAGGCGGCGGCGTCGCACAACCGGGTCGCGCTGGACCGGATGATGATCGAGCAGCTGCCGATGATCGTCAAGGAGGCCGCGGCCGGGCTGGCCGGCGCGAACGTCAGCGTGCTGAACGGCGCCGAGGGGCTGAGCGAAATCGCCGCCGGGCTGGTCGCCCAGGGGCTGACCATCCTCGAGTCGGTGAAGAAGAGCCTCGGCGCGCCGGACGGCGAGGCGCTGACGGCGCTCGACCTGCCGGCCTCGGCGAACGGCTCCGACGAGCAGCGCTGAGGCCGCCGGATCCGCCGGCCGGCTGATACAACGGGACGGTGAGCTCGCTCGCCGAGGTGGCGCCCGGCGTGCTCGTCCGCACCAGCGACCTGTACCAGACCACCAGCACGGCGATCGCCGGGGCGGACGGCGGCTGCCTGCTGATCGACCCGGCGGTCACCGTGGCCGACCTGCGCTCGCTGGAGGCCGCGCTGGCCGCTGCCGGGCTGCGCCCGGCCGCCGGGTTCGCCACCCATCCGCACTGGGATCACGTGCTGTGGTCGACCCGGGCTTGGCAACGTGCCGAGGTACGCGACCGGCCGCGCGGCCGCCGCGGCCGAGCGCGAGCGCAGCGCGCTGATCAGCTCGCTCGAGGCCGAGGCCGCGGGCCACGAGCTGGATCTGGTCGCCCGGCTGACGCCGCTCGGCGGCTTGAGCGATGCTGGCGCTACCGTCACGGCCAGGCAGGACGGTCACCACGCGAATGCTCGTTCTCAAGTCAGGTCGTTGCCCTGGGACGGACCGCAGGCACTGGTGCTCGGTCATGACGGCCACGCCCCAGGGCACGGCGCCGTCTTCCTGCCGGGAGCCGGCCTGCTGGTCGCCGGAGACATGTGCTCTGACATCGAGATGCCGCTGCTCGACCTCGGCGGAGCCGACCCGGTCGGCGACTACCGGACCGGGCTTGAGCGGCTGGCCGGACTCGACGTGCGGGTAGTCATCCCTGGTCACGGCACGCCAGGTGACGGAGCTGAATTCCGCCGCCGGGTGGAGGCAGACCTGCGCTACCTTGATGCGCTGGACCGCGGCGCGGACGCCGCCGACGCGCGGCTCGCGGCAGGCGGCTGGCTGCTCGCCGAGCACGAGCGTCAGCTGCGGTTCGCCCGGTCCCGGTAGCCTGCTTATAGTTACGCCGTGGAGCATCCCGGCATCGAGGTGACCGGCCTGCGGGTGGACGCAGCGATCACGGTGGCGGCGCCACCTGAGCGCGTCTGGCCGCTGCTCGCCGACGTCACGAACGTGGGCCGGTGGAGTCCCGAGTGCGTGCACGCCGCCTGGCTGATGCCCGCATCCGCCGCGGCGCCGGGGGCCAGGTTCAGCGGGCGCAACCGCGCTCCAGGCGGCTTCGAGTGGACCGTCACGTGCGTGATCACCGAAGCCGACCGCCCAGCCGCGCTCGCCTGGATCGTGCTGGACGACGACGTCAGCGATGACGCGACCGCCGGGCATACGTCGTCCGCCTGGCGCTACGAGCTCGGGCCGGCCGCGGGCGGGACCCTGGTGCGCAACAGCTTCGTGCACGGGGCGGGTGACAGCGGCCTGCGCTGGATGATGCGCAGGCACCCTGACCGGGCAGCGTCGATCGTGGCTGAGCGGCGCGCGCAGCTGCACGGCAACATGCTCAGCACGCTCGCCGGCCTGAAGGCTGAAGCCGAGCAGGCCGCCGCTCGCTGACCGCCGGCGCCGCGGGACGAGGTCATCGCGCAGCTCGAGGCGCAGCAGCACCGGCGGTTCATCGAGACCCACACGCCGCTCGACGGGATCCCGCTGGATCCGCTGGCCACTTACATCGTGGTCGCCAGGCACCCGCTCGACATGGCGGTGTCGCTGTGCCACCAGGCTCGAACATCGACCGGGAGCAGCTAGCAGCACTCACCGGGAAGGCGGAGCTGGCGCAGCCGCGTGCACGCCGGCCGCTGCAGGAGTGGCTGGTGCGGTGTGCGGGCAAGGACACCGACCCGCGCGAGGACATGGACTCGCTCTGCGGCGTGCTCTGGCACCTGTCCGACGCCTGGGCGCGGCGCGGCAGCCAGAACGTGATCCTGGTCCACTACGCAGACCTGGCTGACAACCGGCCGGCCGGGGACGCAGCGGCTGCCGGCAGGCTGCCAGGCCAGGCCGGGCGCGGAAACGGCAGGCAGCAGGCGGCCCCCGGTCCTGCTGGCCGCTGGGGCCAGCCGGAGCCGGGGGCCGGTGACTGCGCATGCTGGCCGCGCGGCCAGCGTTCAGGTTGCCCTGGTCAGCAGCCGTCGTACGCGGCCCAGGGGGATGTGCCGTCCCTGGCGTACAGCTGCTGGAACGCGGCGTTCTGCTGGGCCACGCTCGCGTCGCCCGCGGTGCCTGGCAGGCCGAGCGACTGCCAGGTGCTCGGCAGGATGCCGTACAGCCCGGCCGGGCCCACGTGCGGGTTGTTGCCGCTTTCGCGCATCGCGACGCAGGACTGGAACGAGCCGGGCGCGCCGCCAGCCGCCGCCGGAGCCGCCGGGGCCTGCTGCGCCGTGCTCGGCTGGCTGGCGGCTGACTGGCTGCCGTCGGTGGCCGGGCTCGGGCTGGCAGGAACGGCCGGCGCGTGGTAGCGGCTGGCCCACCAGTCGCGGGTCGGGATCCTGATCGTCGCATCGGCCCGCAGCACATTCGGATCGCTGATCGCGTGGAAGTGCCTGGTGCCGTGGTTGGCCCCGAAGATGGCCTGCCAGCTGATGTGCGTCCCGTACCTGGCGTTGGCCTTGCTGGCCAGCTCCGACAGGGTGTCGCCCGGCTTGACCACGTGCAGGTGGTCGCCGCGGACGGCATGGCTGTGCCGCGCGGTCACGGTGCCGTGGCTGGCGGGCTTCGCTGCGTGCTGGCCGGCGGCTGCCTTGTCCTTGCCAGCCGCCGTGCTGTGCTGCGCGGCTGCCGCGCTGTGCTGCGTGGCAGCGCTGGCATGGACCGTTCCTGCGCTCGCCGTGGTACTCCACAGCGCAAGTCCGGCGCCGGCCGCGGTGGGCACCGCGAGTGCGGCGGTAATGAGGTTCTTGGTCTTCACTAGGAGATTGCCTCCGCGCGGCGGCAGGCAGCGCTGCGATCGCGAACGATCGCCTAACCGCCATGGCCGCCTCGTACGTTCAGTTCGGACGCGGCAGATCCTTGGCGTACCTCCTGGAGGGGTCTCGGGGGCTGGCGGCCGCACTTAGGTCAGATCCCGCTGAGGCAAGGCGAGCCGACGATGCTGGCCGTGGAGTCGCCGGCGCTGAGGCTGGCCCTGGGGGCAGGGCACGGGGGCGGCAGCAGGTAGGGGCTACGCGGCCCGGCCGGCGAACATGAAATATAACGCCGGGCTCGCCGTGGTCACGTCCATCCGGATGCCGGATATGACGTATCTCACTCCCGGCCGTCCGGCGGCCTGAACCCTATTTGCGCAGTTCGTGGCCTGTTACTGGCTGCGGGGCGCCCACACTGAGTCGGGCTGGCCTGCGGCCGCGCCGGCGCTGCGTGCCGCGGAGAACAGCAGGTCGGCCAAGCGGTTGAGGTAGGCGGGCACGGCCGGGGCGACCTCGCCTGAGCGCCGCAAGGTGGTGACCCGGCGCTCAGCCCGGCGGCATACCGCCCGCGCGATGTGCAACGCCGCAGCGGGCAGGGAACCGCCAGGAAGGATGAAATTTCGCAGCTCAGGCAGGTCTGCCTCCAGCGCGTCGATCGCGTCTTCCAGTGCGGTGACGTCCTGCGCGGCCAGCCGGGGCAGGCTGGCTCCCGAGCCGGCTCGCTGCGGGGCCATCAGCTCGCTGCCGACGACCATCAGCTTCGCCTGCACCGGCAGCAGGATGTCGCGCAGCTGACCGGGCATTCCATGTGCCAGGGCCATGCCGATCGCCGCGTTGCACTCGTCCACCGCGCCCATCGCCTCGATCCGCGCGTCGTCCTTCGCCAGCCGGCGCCCGCCCCAGATCGCGGTCTCGCCGCCATCGCCCTTGCGGGTGTAGATCTTCACCCTCGCCGCCTTCCGCCGGTGTACGGACGCCAGCCGAACTGGCCGGGTTCTTCCGCCTGCTGCCCTCGCCCCGGCGGCTGGCTGGCCGCGCCGGGCTCGCCTGCCATGCCGGTGCCCGACATCCTGCCAGCAGCCGCTGCTCGGGCCTGGCTGCCGGGTCGCGGCGGCGTAAGCTCCCACCCAGGCAGACGAGGAGCGGCCATGGGGGACGCAGCGGGCACTGAGCCCGGCCGAGCAGCCGGCCGGCTGGCCACCCGGCCGGCCGGCCGGCTGGGCAGCTTCACGCTGGGCGTGCATGCGGCGCGCGAGTTCGAGACCTCGGACCCTGAGCTCGCCGACGTGCTCTTGGCCGTCAGCTACCTGGCGAACAGGATGTCGTGATCCGCTCCGGGCGACGCCACGGCGCCGTCACGGTCGGCTGTCCGCGCCAGAGGCCGGCGGCGTGACGAGGTGACGAGCACGCCGGTGCTGGCCGTGCTGTTCGTCTCCGCGGCCGTGCTCAGCCTGCTCGCCAGCGCGATGCTGGTGACCCGGCTGGAAAGAGTCTGCGCCAGGCTTGGCTTCTCCGCCGCGCTGCTCGGCCTCGCTGCCGCGCTCGCCGCCGACGCCCCGGAGATAACCTCCGCCGTCACCGCGCTCGCGCACGGTCAGCACGACGTCGGGACCGGGGTGATCCTCGGCTCGAACGTGTTCAACCTTGCTGCGCTGATCGGGCTCGGCGCGGTCGTGGCCGGCGGCCTCACCCTGCACCGGCGGGTCGTCCTCCTCGAGGGCTCGGTCGCGCTGTGGCTGGCGGCAGTCACCCTGGCGGTCGTCACCGGCGGCATTGCGCCTGCCACTGGCCTGCTCCTCGCGCTGCTGATGCTGGCCCCCTACGTGTACGTTTCCGCGGTGCACCCGTCCGGCCGCCTGTCCATCCCGGCGCCGGGCCGGCTGCGTTCCTGGCTCGCCGAGGCGGTCACCGAGGAAGAGCAGGAAATCTCGGCCGCGGTCACGCACGGCCGCGGCGGCCTGCGGGACGCAGCCAGGGCAGCGCTGGCGCTGGCCGTCGTGCTCGCCGCCAGCGTGACCATGGAGCGCACCGCCACGACCCTCGGCACCCGGCTCGGCGTGCCAGGCGAGATCACCGGCGGCATCGTGCTCGCGGCCGTGACCAGCCTGCCCAACGCCGTCGCTGCTGTCTTCCTGGCCCGGCGCGGCCAGGCCGCCGCCACCCTCAGCGAGGCGCTGAACAGCAACACCCTCAACGTGCTCGCTGGCCTGCTGATCCCGGCTGTCATCATCGGCGGCGTGCAGCTGGGCGCCGGGCTGCGCACGGCGGTGTGGTACGCGGCGCTCACCCTGGTCACCGTGGTCCTAGCGCTGGCAGGCCGCGGGGTCACCCGCCGCACCGGCGCGCTGATCATCGCCGGCTACGTCGTCTTCGTCGTCACCGTGATCGCCGCGGCAACCGGGCACGGCCGATAGCGCGGCACGCCGTCGCCGAGGTCCCGGTAGGGTCGGACGCTGTGCGGCTCCTGGTGCTCGGCGGCACGGCGGAGCGCGAAGGGTTGGGCGGGTCGGCTCCGGCTTCGCCTGGCCCGCTCGGTCGCTAGCCAAGCAGGGCAAGCGCGCGGCTCGCCTGGCGGTCAGCGGTGCCAGGCGGGTTGCGGCGGTGCGCGCGACCGCCAGGCAGCAGCATCATCACCCAGAACACGGCGAACAGCCGGCGCAGCTGGCCGATCCGCTGGCGCTCCGGCCGGGTCAGGTCGAAGCGGTCAAGGAACGCCCTGGCGTGCACCCCGCCGCCGTCCCAGACGGACAGGTGCTCCACGAAGTCGGCGAGTTCCTGAGCCCGGTCACCGCGGCCGGAGTCCTCGAAGTCGACTAGGCGGACGCTGCGGCCGTCCCAGAGGTAGTTCGCCAGGTTGCCGTCCAC
>DASXMR010000088.1:0-3453 GCA_036495525.1 Streptosporangiaceae bacterium
AGCAAAGACTCGCCGAACCGGTCGAATTCGGAGATCACCTTCTGCGTCGCCGCGGTCACAGCCTCATGGGTCCGTTCACTCAGTTCCTCCAGCTGCCGCGACACCTCAGCCTGGATGTGAGCGGCCACCTCGTCCGCCGCCAAGGTGCGCACCTCCTGCTTGGCCTCACGCACCGCGGCACGCAGATCCTTCGTCGCGGCGTGCGCTTCGCGGATCATCTCCCGGCACTCGCCGAGCGCCGCCTCCAGCCGGTCCAGTTCGCTCACGGCATCCTCCTCGCCCGCCGGCCGGACCAGGCCCGCTCAGATCCCGGCCGGGCAATACAGCTACATGCCCGCCCGGGACGTCGCGCCGCATCGCGCGGCTCAGCGGCACTTGCTGGACCAGCAGGGATCAAACCAGACCTGGTTCTGCGCGCCCACGAGGAAGCGGCGGCACCCGCCAGGCTACCAACCACCAGCATGCTGGCTGACCGGCGCCACCATCGGCACACACGACAGCATGAGCGGCAATTCCGCGCCGGCAGCGGGACCTGGGCGGTGCCGATGTACTACGAACGTGATGAGGCCTAGAAAGGGCCAACGCTAGCTGCTTCAATAACCGCATCGTTATGGACGGATTGGAGGTCGGCTGGCTGGCCGTCTCCGTCGCTCCAGAGTGGCATTTCTGTCGCGTTGGCCCCAAATCCCACGTTGCACTGATCTGGCTGGGAAAAGAGGCTACCGGCTCGCGCGGGCAGGGCGAAGGTCCCTGGCCCGCCCCCCGATGGTGATGCCAGAAGGTAGAAGGAAAGCCATGCTTGTCACAGACATCGGATGCGCGCTGGCCAGATTGACCGCCGTGGGCATCATCTTCATCGGCGCACGATTTCTCCTTGCGCCCAGCGCGGCTGCGGCAGGCTTCGGGGATTGCCGCCTGGCACGATGGCGGGAGGCTGATTCTTACCTGTCGGTCAAGGGCGTCCGCGACATCGCCTCGGGACTGATCGCCGTCATCCTGCTCGCCGCCAGGATGCCCCACGCCCTGGGCTGGTTCGAGCTGGCAGCCAGCACCATCCCGATCGGCGACGCCATCATCGTGCTGCGTAGCAACGGCCCGGAGGCCACCGTCTACGGCGTGCACGGCGCGACGGCCGTAGTGTTGCTGGCCACCGCCGCGCTCCTACTCACCTGACTACGTAGCTAGGCTGGAGTAATGGCCGAGACGGATGTGATCCGCACGCCTGACCAGCGGTTGCGGGTCTTTGTGAGTTCTACGCTGCAGGAACTAGCCGCTGAGCGGCAGGCAGTGCGGGACGCGGTGACCCGTCTGCGGCTGGTGCCGGTGATGTTCGAGCTGGGTGCCCGGCCGCATCCGCCGCGGCAGGTATACCGCTCTTACCTGGCGCAGAGCCAGGTGTTCGTGGGCGTGTACTGGCAGAGCTACGGCTGGGTCGCGCCGGGGGAGCAGGTATCCGGGCTGGAGGATGAGTACCTGCTGGCGGCGGGGCTGCCCAGGCTGATCTATGTGAAGTCGCCGGCGGCGGAGCGTGAGTCACGGCTGGCGGAGATGCTGACCCGGATCAGGGATGCCGGTGACGTGTCCTATCAGCGCTTCTCTGCTGCCGCCGAGCTGCAGCGCCTGGTCGAGAACGACCTGGCCGTGCTGCTGAGCGAGCGGTTCGAGAGGGCGCCGGCGCGGGACGGCGCCGCGGACGGGGCGTCGCCGGCCGGGGAGGTGCCGGTGCCGGCGACGCCGCTTGTGGGCCGCGACGATGACGTTGCGGCGGTGGGCGACATGGTGCGTGCCGAGGGCGTGCGCCTGGTGACCCTCACCGGGCCGGGGGGAGTCGGGAAGAGCAGGCTCGCGGTGGAGGTCGCGCAGCGGGTGGCTGCGGGCTTCGCGGACGGGGTGCGGTTCGTTGCGCTCGGCTCGGTGCCGGCGGCCGAGCTGGTGACGGCCGCGATCGCCGCCGCGCTGGGGCTGAGCACCTCGGGCGGCACGCTGATCACCGACCTGAAGTCGTACCTGCGCGCCCGGCGGCTGGTGCTGGTGCTGGACAACTTCGAGCAGGTGATGGGGGCGGCTCCGCTGGTGGCTGAGCTGCTGGGCGCCGCTCCGGGCGTGGTGGCGCTGGTGACCAGCCGGATGGTGTTGCGGCTCAGCGGTGAGCACGAGTTCCTGGTGCCGCCGCTCCCGGTGCCGCCGACCGGGGCCGGGGGGGATGCCGCAGAGGTGCAGCGATGCGCCTCGGTGCGCCTGTTCGTGCAGCGGGCGCAAGCCGCGTCCGCGGGTTTCGAGCTGACCAGCGGGAACGCAGGGGCCGTCGCCGAGATCTGCCGGCGGCTGGACGGGCTGCCGCTGGCCATCGAGCTGGCCGCGGCCAGGGTCAGGCTGCTGCCACCGCAGGCCCTGCTGGCCCGCCTCGACGACAAGATGGGGCTGCTGACTGGCGGAGCACGCGACCTGCCCGAGCGGCAGCAGACACTGCGGAACACCCTGAACTGGAGCTTCGACTTGCTGTCCGCCCGCGAGCAGGCGCTATTCGCCCGCCTAGGGGTGTTTGCAGGAACCTTCGACCTGCCCGCCGCGGAGGCCGTCGGCGCCGCCGGGTCGGCGGACCCGAGCCGGGCCGGGCACGTCATGGACACGCTGGGCTCGCTGGTGGACAGCAGCCTGGTGCAGCCGCAGACCCGCGACGGCGAGCCGCGCTTCGGACTGCTGCAGACCATCCGGGAGTACGCGCTGGAGCGCCTGAGCGACGGCGCTGACTGGCGGGAGGCGCACGACAGGCACGCGGCCTACTTCCGGGCGCTCGCCGAGCCGGCTCCAGCCGAGCTGCAAGGTCCCGGACAGCTGGCGTGGCTGCACCGGCTCGAGACTGAGCACGGCAACCTCGGCGCCGCGATGTCCTGGCTGGTGGAACAGGACCAGCTCGAGCAGGCGATACAGCTGTCCTGGGCGACCTGGAGGTTCTGGTGGCTGCGCGGCCACGCCAAGGAACTCGCCTCCTACGTGGACGTCCTGGCCAAGAGCGAACACCTGCCGCCGCGGCAGCGTGCCCTGGCGCTCAGCGGCACCGGCTTCGGCCTCTTCGCGTCCGGGGACCAGGCCACAGCGCAGCCGCTCCTGGAGCAGAGCCTGCCGCTGTACCGCCAGGCCGGGGACATGCTGGGCGCAGCCACGACGGCAGCCATGCTGGGTCACCTCCTGGCATTGCAGCACCAGTACGCGCGGGCCAGCGAGCTGCTCGAACAGACGCTCGCACCGCTGCAGGAGGCCGGCAACGACCAGCTCGCCGGACCCGAGCGTCTGCAGTACCTGCTGGACGTTGCGCTCGTGTGCAATTTCCTCGGCCAGATCCGGCTCAGCCAGGCAGATCACGACCGCGCAGCGCAGCTGTTCACCGAGGCCCTGAACGCGGCCCGCAGCGCGCAAGACCGGTTCACCATCCTCGTCTCGCTCTATGACCTG
>DASXMR010000089.1:0-22187 GCA_036495525.1 Streptosporangiaceae bacterium
GTCTGCAAGTCCGGCCAGACGCCGAGCCGCAGCAACGTGATGGCGGCGATCAAGGCTACTAACGAGCCGACCTCCATCCTCGGGCAGCCGATCAGCTTCGACTCGCACGGCGACGTGGTCAACGGCAAGTTCTTCCTGTTCAAGATCAACTCATCGGGCAGCTACAAGCTGATCCCGAGCTGAGGCAGACGGGACAGGCAGCCGCCGCGGCGCGCGCCGGAGCACCGGCGTGCGCCCGGCGGCATGACCATGAGTGGGACAGGCGAGCGGTAGCGCACTATGGCGTTCTTCTTCCAGGAACTGGTGAACGGCCTCACCACCGGCGCTCTGTACTCGCTGGTGGCGCTCGGCTTCTCCATGGTTTACGGCGTGCTGAAGCTGCTGAACTTCGCGCACGGTGATCTCTACATGGTCGGGGCCTTCGTCGGCTACTTCGTGATCCAGTGGTTCGGCGGCCCCGCCTCGCTGGCGATCCCGGTCGTTCTGCTACTGGTCATCATGTTCGCGCTGGCCGCGCTGCTGGTCGGCGGGCTAGGCGTGGCGATCGAGCGGTTCGCCTACCGGCCGCTGCGCAACGCCCCGCGGATCGCGCCGCTGATCACCGCGATCGGCATCTCGTTCTTCCTGGAGAACTCGGTGCTGCTGCTGTTCGGCGGCCAGACCAGGGTCTACAACACGCCCGAATTCATCTCCCTGTCCAGCGGGATCACCATTGGCTCGGTCAACATCGACGCGGTGCAGATCCTCACGCTCGTGCTCGGCGGCGCGCTGATGGCCGGCCTGCAGCTGCTGGTCAGCCGGACCAGGCTCGGCAAGCAGATGCGAGCGGTGGCGGCGGACCGGGAGGCCGCCGAGATGCTCGGCATCAACGTCAACTTCACCATCTCGGCGACGTTCTTCATCGGCTCGGCCCTGGCCGGAGTCGCCGGGATCATGGGCGGGCTGATGTTCAACCAGGTCACCAACCTGATCGGGTTCATCTTCGGGCTGAAGGCCTTCACCGCGGCGGTGGTCGGCGGCATCGGCTCGATTCCCGGCGCGATGCTCGGCGGCCTGGTCATTGGCGTGGCGGAGGCGTTTATCACCGGATACGTGTCATCGACGTACACGAACTTGTTCGTGTTCCTGATCCTGATCGTGGTCATGCTCGCCCGGCCAAGCGGGCTGCTCGGCCAGGCGCAGCTGCAGAAGGTGTGAGGACTCGTGAGCACCGAACCTGAGCGCGCGGCCGGCCGGCCGGTGCCCGGCGGGCCGGGCGGCGAGGCTGCCAAGCCGGTCACCGGCACCGCCGCCGCGGCCGGGCCAGCCGACGGCCAGCCGGCGGGCAGCGGGCAGCCAGGCGGCGGGCCGCAGGTCGGCATCGACGAGTGGGTCGCCCGGCAGGCACAGCGGCACGAGTACCTGCCCGGCCGGCTCGGCGAGGCACAGCGACTGCTTGGCCGGGTCGGCTGGTGGCCCCGGCTGATCATCGCGGGCGCCGTGGCGGCAGCGCTGCCAGCGCTCGGCCTCGGCGGTTTCCAGCTGCAGGTCGGCATCAACGCGCTGATCCTGGCGATGCTCGCGCTTGGACTGAACGTCGTCGTCGGCTGGGCCGGGCTGCTCGACCTCGGCTATGTCGCGTTCTTCGGCTTCGGCGCCTACGGGTTCGCGCTGCTGTCCTCGGCGCAGCTCGGCTCCCACGGCATCCACCTGCCCGCCTACTTCTCGCTGCCGCTGGTGATGGCCGGCGCCGCGATCCTCGGCGTGCTGGTCAGCCTGCCCTCGCGCCGGCTGATCGGCGACTACCTGGCGATCGTCACCTTGTTCTTCGGCGAGGCGTTCGTCGAGTTCACCAACAACGTGGCACCGCACCAGCTCGGCGGGCCGAACGGCATCGTCGGCATCGACCCCATCCAGGTGTTCATCCACCGCGGCCAGTCACCGCAGTTCCAGTTCCTGACCAACCAGGACTACTTCTACCTGCTCGTCGGGCTCCTGGTGGCGACCATGGCGGTGCTGCGGCTGCTCGACGGCTCCCGCACCGGGCGGGCATTGCGGGCGGTACGCGAGGACCCGCTGGCAGCTGGCGCGATGACGATCCCGGTCAACCGGGTGAAGCTGATGGCCTTCGCGTTCGGCGCGGTCATCGCCGCACTGGCCGGCACTGTCTTCGCCGCCCAGCAGATCAGCGTGTTCCCCACCGACTTCGACACCAACTACCTGATCCTCATCTACGCCGGGCTGATCCTCGGCGGGGCCGGCAGCATCGCCGGCGCCGTGCTCGGCGGGCTGACCCTGGTGGTCATCCTCGACGGCCTGCTGCGCAGCCCCACCGACGCCGGGTACCTGTTCTACGGACTGATCCTGCTGACCCTGCTGGTCCGGCTGCGCCCCTGGCGGCGGCTGGCCGCCGTGCTCGGCGGCACCGTCGCGTTCGGCTTCGCCGCGCACGCGATCGTCGGCGCGATCTCGCCGAGCGCGGTGGCCGGCGGACCGCAGACGACCGGCTGGATCGCCAGCGCGCTACGCGACTGGGTGATCGTGCCGGCCAACCCGGAGGTGCCAGGCAACATCGGCTTCGTGCTGGTGATCTGCCTGCTCATCGCCCTGGTCCAGCTCAAGGGCCGATGGCGGACGATGCTCATGGTGCCGACGATCTACCTCGCCGCCTGCGTCTGGGAGGGCAGGCTGGCGGTGGAGCCGTCGATTACCAGGCAGATCCTGCTCGGGGCGATCCTGATCGTGATGATGAACGCAAGACCCCAGGGCCTGCTCGGCACCCGCCGGGTCGAGGTGGTGTGAGATGACGCAGGCCGACGCTCCGCAGCTGGCCGGGAGCACCGGGGACGACCGCGTTCTCGATCTTGACGGGGTTTCCCTGTCCTTCGGCGGGCTGCAGGCGCTGTCCGGACTCGACCTGCGCGTCGGCAGCGGCGAGGTGGTCAGCGTCATCTGGCCGAACGGGGCGGGCAAGACAACGGTGTTCAACGTGATCACCGGCATCTACCGGCCGGGGTCCGGCGACGTCCGGTTCGCCGGGCGGTCCATCGCCGGCCAGCAGCCGCACGCGATCGCCCGGCTGGGCATCGCCCGCACGTTCCAGAGGCTGCGGCTGTTCCTCAACATGTCGGTGATCGAGAACGTGATGGCCGCCACGTACGGCGGCACGAAGGCGTGGCCAGTGGAGTCGATGCTCAGGTTGCCGCGGGCCAGGCGCGAGGAACGGCAGGTCCGCGCGCTGGCTGAGGACGTGCTGTCGTTCTTCGGCCAGCGGCTCGCCGGATACCGCTGGGACCAGCCCGCCTACTCGCTGTCCTACGCCAACCGGCGGCGGCTGGAGATCGCCAGGGCGCTGGCCACCCGGCCCCGGCTGCTGCTGCTCGACGAGCCGGCCGCCGGGATGAACCCGACTGAGACGCACGAGATCACCGAGCTCATCGGGCGGCTGCGGGACGAACTGGGGGTCGCCATCCTGGTGATCGAGCACGACATGCACGTGGTGGCCGGCTGCTCCGACCGGGTCGTCGCGCTCGATCACGGAGTCAAGATCTCCGAAGGCGACTTCGACGCGGTCGCCAGGCACCCGGCAGTCGTCGAGGCCTACATGGGCCGCGACCCGGAAGCGCTGAGCGAGGAGTCACCGTGACCGACCCGCTGCTCAGCCTCGACAGCGTCACCACCTACTACGGCCAGATGCGGATCCTGGAAGGCATATCGCTGCAGGTCGGCGCCGGCGAGCTGGTCTGCCTGCTGGGCGGCAACGCCTCGGGCAAGTCGACCACGCTGAAGACCATCCTCGGCCTGGTCCGGCCGCGCACCGGCACGGTGCGGCTGGACGGCAAGGACGTCACGCTCTGGCCGGTCCCCCAGCGGATCGCGGCCGGCCTGGCCATCGTGCCGGAGAACCGCCGGCTGTTCGGCCAGATGACGGTCAGGGAGAACCTCGAGCTCGGCGCCGTGCTGCGCAGCGGCGAGACGCTGGAGGAGGACCTGGAGCGGGTGCACGCGCTGTTCCCCCGGCTGCTCGAGCGGCGCGGCCAGCTGGCCGGCACGATGTCCGGCGGCGAGCAGCAGATGGTCGCGATGGGCCGGGCACTGATGTCCCGCCCGCGGCTGCTGCTGATGGACGAGCCATCGATGGGCCTGTCCCCGGCCCTGGTGCAGCAGAATTTCCAGATCATCTCCGAAGTGCACGATTCGGGCGTGGCGGTGCTGATGGTCGAGCAGAACGCGGCCATGGCGCTGTCCATCGCCGACCGCGGCTACGTGCTGTCGACCGGCGAGATCGTGCTCCAGGGAACCGCCGCCGACCTGCTGAGCAGCGACGACCTCAAGCGCGCCTACCTAGGCCGCTGACTCTCTACCAGCGGCCGCGGTGGTCGGGGACGATCCTGGCCAGCGGCACGACGGCCGCCAGGATCAGCGCGAACACGGCGAACACGTACGCCTGCGCGATGCCGGGGTTCGCGCTCCTGGCCAGGATCGCGGAGGTGACCGAGACGGCGGTGATCGCGCCGGCCTGCCGGAACATGCCGCGCAGCCCGGCCACCGCAGCCGCCTGGTCGGGGGCGAGCTGCAGGGTGGCGTTGTTCGAGGCCGGAATGGCCGTGCCCATGCCGATGCCGCTGATCCCGGCGGCGAGCGCCATCCAGGCGTAAGGGGACAGCCCGACCGGGCTGCTGGCCAGCAGCAGCAGGCCGATCGCGGCCAGGCTGAAGCCGATGGCCATCGGCCAGCGGTAGCCGGTCCGCCGCAGCAGGAACACGGCGAGCGCGGCGACGCTGATCATCCCCGCCGCCCTGGCGGTCAGCAGCGTGCCGGCCGCGAGCGTGCTGATCCCGTAGCGCTCCTGCGCGTACAGCGGGACCAGCGCGCCGAAGCCGAGCGCGGAGCAGCCGAACAGGAAGTTGATCAGGTTCATCACGCCGAAGCCGCGGCCGACCAGGAACTTGGCCGAGATGAACGGATCGGCCGCGCGGGCTGAGTGCCGGGCGAACAGCACCAGGCCGCCAGCGGCCGCGGCCTCCGGCAGCCAGAACGCGGGGTCGGCCAGCGAGCTGCTGCCGCCGCCGAGAGTCGCGATGCCGAACATGGCGGCGAGCAGCGTCCCGCCGAGCAGGAACACGCCGCGGACGTCGAGGGGCCGCGCGGCGGCACGCACGCCAGCCGGGATGAACGCCAGCCCGAGCCCGATCAGCAGCAGCCCGATCGGAACATTGACCAGGAAGATCCCGCGCCACGACCAGTAGGTGACGAACACGCCGCCAAGCACCGGCCCGATGATGCCGCCAATCGGGAACACGCTGGAGAACAGCCCGACCGCGCGGTCGCGGTTGCGGCCGAACTGCTGGGTGACGATGCCGGTCGCCGATGGCATGAAAGCCCCGCCGCCGATCGCCTGGAATGCCCGCAGCACCACCAGCAGGTAGATGTCGTTGGCGAATCCGCAGCACAGCGACGCGGTGGTAAACAGCACGGCGGCGCCGAGGAACACCCGCTTGCGGCCGTACCGGTCGCCGAACTTGCCGGCCAGCGGCATCACCACGATCTGGCCGAGCGCGTAGATGGTGATCGTCCAGCTGCTCCAGTTGACCTGCGCGTGCAGGTCGCGCTGCAGTGAGGGCAGCGCGGTGGCCACTATCGTCTGATCGACAGACGCCATCAGCAGTGCCAGTGACACGATCGCGAAGACCAGGTACCGCCGGGGCTGCGGCTCACCCAGAGCCTGCGGCCCGGCCGGTGCCTGCGGCTGGCTTCGTGCCGGGGGAACGTGACCGACGTCGCTGGCTGCCTGGAAGTCGGTCGACACGTTCACCGAGATTACACTGCTTGCCGGCAAGCAACTAACTGGCTGCGGGCGAGGTACCGCGGGAGGCCGCATGGACCAGGACGGGGTGATCCGGCTGCGCCGGGTGATCGGCAAGCTCGCCCGTCAGCTCAACGCGTCCTCGACCGGCGAGGGGCTGACCCCGTCGCAGGCGTCGGTGCTCGGGCTGATCGTGGCGCGCGGCCAGGTGAGCCTCAGTGACCTGGCCGAGCTGGAGGGGCTGCACCCGACGATGCTGTCGCGGGTGGTCGGCAGGCTGCAGGAGATGCAGCTGATCCGGCGCATTCCCGACCCGGCTGACCTGCGCAGCGCCTCGGTCGGCGCGACCGCCGCCGGCAAGCGGGTCGACCAGCGGGTCAAGGCGCAGCGGGCGGCGATCGTCTCCGAGTGCATCGGGCGCCTCGCCGCGCCGCAGGAGTCAGCCCTGGCCGACGCCCTGCCCGCGCTTGAGGCGCTGGCCGAGGAGCTGCGCAAGTCCGCCCACCCGGCGCAGGGCTAGCCGGCGCCGGGCGGGCGGACCTGGCGGACCGCCCTCAGCCGGCCTGCATCTGCTGCAGCCGCGCCGCGTTCTGCTGCATCACGGCCTGCACCTTCTTCAGTTCCTCGCTGGGGCTGAACTGGACGAATTCGGTACCAGCCCGAGCCGCCGGGACGTGACTGGGGGCCATGTAATACGCGTCGCCGGCCTGACAGGTTTCCTCGTGATCGCCGTAGCGAACGGTAATGCTGCCCTGGAAGACGTAACCCCAGTGCGGGCAAGGGCAGCTGTCTCCCGGCAGCCCGGCGAGCAGCGGAGCCAGGTCAACGTCCTGCCGGATGGACACGAAGTCGACCGTGTAGCCGCTGATGTCGTCGCCGCGGCCGTCGGCCGGGCCGTAGTCATCGATCCTGGTGGCGCTCTGCCTGGATACCTTCGGCATGTAAATCCTCCCCCTCCGCACAGGCTCGTGCTGACCTTCCCGAGGCTAGGCAGCACCCGCCGGGCGGGCATGAGGCGTTTCCCTCATCTTCGCGGTGACCACCGGGGGCAGCCGGCCAGCGGTCAGAGCCCCGGCATCGCAGGCCAGTCACGACCCGGCGGCCGGGGCGGCGATCTCCTCCTCGGGCAGCAGGCCCTGCCGCATCGCGTACCAGGCGGCCGCGGCTCGGCTTGAGGCGCCGATCTTGGCATAGATGTGCTCGACGTGATTGCCGGCTGTCTTCGGGGCAATCACCAGGCTGGCGGCGATCTGCCGGTTCGACAGCCCGCGCGCCAGCAGCCGCAGCACGTCCACCTCCCGCGCGGTCAGGCCGGACAGCCCGTCCCGGCGGCGCAGAACGCGATGGCCGGCCGCGCCAAGGACCGCCTCGACCGCCGACTCGTCCAGCCGGCCGCCCCGCACTCCGGCCCGCAGCTCGGCGGCGGCGTCAGCAGCCGCCAGGGCCGGGCGGTGCGCACGGGGCTCCCGCATGGCCTGGTAGGCATCCGCCACGCCCAGGATCCTGGCCGGCCGGCCGATGGCGCCGCCGGACAGGCCGCGCGGATAGCCGCTCCCGTCCAGGTGCTCGCGGTGCTGCACGGCGATCGCGCCCAGCGGCGAGAGCGCCGCCGACTGACGCAGCATGCGCTCGGTCAGGTACGGGTACATCCGGACCCGCTCCCATTCGCCCGCGCCGAGTGGACCTGGCCGGTCCCAGATGGCGTTCGACACGCCGAGCCGGCCCAGGTTGTGGACCAGCGCCGCGCGCCGCAGCATCGCGACATCTGCGGCTGGCAGGCCGGATCGCCGGCCGGCCGCCTCGGCCAGGGCGGCGACCGCGCGCGCGTGGCCGATCGTGAACGGGGACTTGAGGTCCACGAAGTCAGCGACCGCCGCCAGCACGGCGTCGAGCTGGTCGGGTGCCAGCACGATGGCCAGCGCGGGCTCGGACTCGATCACCGTGTCCCAGGTGTGCACGGTGTCCAGGCCGCCGAGGATGTGCTGAGGCTCGGAGCACAGCAGGTCAGCCAAGCCGGGGTCGAATTGCCGGCCGGCCCGCCGCCGGGCCAGCGCCATCGCCGCGCCGGTGCCACCCACCCGATGCGCTACCTCGGTGTACTCGGCCAGCTGGGCGATCCGTGCTGCCGCGGGCACCGCGGCGCCCTTGAGGTCGCCCGGCCAGCCGCGTCCGTCCCACTGCTCGTAGGCGGCGCCGACCGCTTCGCTCACGGCCCCGGACAGGCCGAGCTGCTCGGCTAGCATCCTGGCCAGCCGCGCGTGCTGCAGGATCATGCCGTCGAGATCACGGTGGCCGGACATCGCGAACTCAAGCCCGATCCTGACCCGGTGCAGCGGCGGGTTGCCCGACCCGATCATCCGGATGGTGGCGGCCACCCCGCGCAGGCCGCCGAAATCGTAGCGGTACTTGCCGGACTTGAGCGCGATGTCATCGCCGAACCACTTCGCCTGCTCGTGCGCGTCCGAGTGGCAGCCGACGTTGACCAGCAGCGCTGTGTAGTACACGGCGGCGCGCTCGCTCTCACCGAGCCCGGCGCGCTCGGCCAGCCGCAGGGCGATGAGGCACTGCCGCAGCACGTGCTCCATCGGCTGCCCGAAGCCCAGGTCCACCCCGAGCGACAGGGCCGCGACGACCTCCGCCAGCCGGACCGGCGGGGAGGCGGCACCGCCATCCATGCCCGCAAGCGTAGCCCGCCCCTTTGGCGATGGCACGGGGCTGATCAGGCGTCAGCCAGCGGTTGCCGAACCACGCTGGCTGCGATCCGGCCCCGCGGCCTGGCCGCGGCCCGGTCAGCGGTCACCCTGCTCGTCGGCCGGGGCACCGGCCCGGCTGCTCGCAAGCGCGTCGATGATGAGCCCGGCCACCAGCGCGGGCTCCTCGTTGGGGGTGAAGTAGCTGGCGCCGGGGATGGTGATGATCCTTATCTGCGAGTTCGAGGTGAGGGTGGCCCGCTCGGCATCGGTGATCCCGCCGTCGCCGCGCTGCCCGTGCACCACCCAGGCGGGCACGCCTGCGTCGCGCAGCCGTCCCGCGACCGAGCCGTGCCGGTCCAGGTACTCGAAATATCCGCGTATCGTCCGGCGCACCGCCTGCGGGTCGTTGCGGCGCACATCGGCCGCGAGCGCGGTGCGGACCTCGCCCGGCAGCGGCATGAACCTCAAGGCGACGCCCAGCGTCTTGATCATCGCGGCGAAGGGCAGGTTCCCGAGCACGCGGCTGAGCCGGTCAAAAACGCCGAGGAACTTCGCCTCGTCTGCACGCGAGAAACTGGGCGCCAGCAGCACCACCGGCCCGGCGAACGCCCTCGAGGCGGCCATCTCGAGCGCGACGCTGGCGCCCATGCTGAAGCCGGCGACCACGTCGCAGCCGAGGTCAGCCGCGCACTGCGACGCCAGGACGGCGAAGTTCTCCATGCTGACATCGGCGGGCGCCGCGGCACCGCTGTTGCCCGGCAGCGTCACGGCGATCAGCCGGATGCCCGCCAGCGCCGGCTCGGCCATCAGCTGCCGGTACTGGCCGGCCGCGCACATTCCGCCGGGCAGCAGCAGCACGCGCCGGGCCGCGTCGGCCGGTCCTGACTCGATCCGCTCCCAGGCCTGCCAGGCGTTCACCGCCCGCCTCCCGCGGCGCTCCCGCCGCCGTCCGGCTGGCCGAACCTCATGGCACGCTGACGTGTGACAGCCATCGTGACCCACCCCCAGTGATTAGCCTCGCTGACCACGCTAGGCCGGCCGCCGCCGCTGCGGCATGGGGCGATCGCCTCATCTGTCGCCGCTCTGCTGATGCGCCGCCGGCCTGCCCTGGCCGTGCCCGCGTCCGCTGTACCGGCCGGCGGGCCGGCGCTGGTGTCGCCCGCGACCTTCGCGCGAGGCGAGTGCACGCACAGTAGGGCGGCCCGGCCTGCTGGCCGGGCCGCCCCGCGTGCTGACTAGCCGCGCTAGGAGACGTTCAGCGCGTTGTCGTCCTCGAAGAAGCTGGTGTTGTGGCCGGCCAGGGTCTCCTTTCCGGTGAACTTGATCGTGATCGTCTGGCCGATGAACTGGGTGAGCGAGAAGGTGTGCTGGGCGTAGCCGCCGGAGTTCTGGTTCGACAGCGTGCTGAGCGTGGCCAGCACGGTGCCGCTGGAGTTCAGCACCTGGGTGGTGAAGGTGTCCGATGCCCTCGTGGCCGGGTCGTTGGTCTGGATCTCCAGCCAGAACGACAGGGTCGCGCTGGTGCAGGTGGACGGGATGGTCACGGTCTGGGACAGGGTGTCGGTGTGGGCGGTGCCGTAGCCGTCAAGCCAGGCCAGCCACGACCCGGAGTGCGCAGGGACGCCAGCCGAGATGTTGTTGAGCACCCCGGCCGTGGAAGTCCACGGTGCGATGGCGCCGGTCTCGAAGCCCGGGTTCCCGAGCAGCTGGGCCGCCGTGCAGCCGGTGCCGCCAGCTCCGGCGATAGTCCAGCTGAACGTCGCCGAGCCCTTGGCCCCGGTGCTGTCGGTCGCGGTCACCGCCACGGTCGACGTGCCGGCCGTCGTCGGCGTGCCGCTGATCAGCCCGGTCGAGGCGCTGATCGACAGGCCAGCCGGCAGGCCGGTGGCTGAGTAGCTCAGCGTCTGGCCGGTGGCCGAGTCGGTGGCGTGGATCTGCAGGCTGGCTGCCGTGCCGACGGTGCCTGACTGGCTGCCAGGGTTGGTCACGGTCACGGTGTTGCCGGTCGCCGCGCCGCTGGTGAATGCGGTGACGCCGTTCGGCGTGCCCCAGCCGGTCGGCCCGTCGTAGCCGACCTCGCCCGTGCACAGGTAGGCGGGGCTGCACGAGCCGTCGGCGCCGCTGGTGACGTCGAACAGGCTGCTGGTGTGCTGGTAGATGTAGGAGGACGGGAAGGTGCCAGCGGCCGGCGTGCCGGCCAGCGCGAAGGTGGCGGCGATCATCGGGGAGGACGCGCTGGTGCCGCCGACCTCAAGCCAGCCGTTCTGGTCGTAGGTGTCGAAGACGGCCACGCCGGTGTTCGGGTTGGCGTCGGCTGACACGTCGTTGTTGGTGCGCCGGGCGCAGCCGGTGTCGGTCTGCCAGGTGGGCTTGGCGTCGTCGGCCGAGCAGCCGGACCCGGTGCCCTCGCCGCCCGCGCTGCTGCCCCATACGGTCTCGGTCCAGCCGCGCGTGTTGGTCGCCTGCGTCAGCGAGGTTCCGCCGACCGCCGTGACGAACTGGGAGGCTGCCGGGTACTCGACGCCGAACCCGTTGTCGCCGGCGGAAGCGGTCACGGCAACGCCGGCGTGCTTGTAGAACTCGGTGTCGAAAGTGGAGTCGGATGCGGATTCTGACCCGCCGTAGCTGTTGGACACGAACTCCGCGCCCAGGCTGACCGCGGTGTTGACTCCGGTGCCGAGGTTCTGCGTGGTCGGGCTGTTGGCCTCGACCAGGATGATGTGGCACAGCGGGCAGATCGCCGAGACCATGTCCAGGTCGAGCGACTCCTCAGTCGCCCAGCCGGTGGTGCCGGAGACGGTCGGCAGCGGGCTGGCGGCGCCATTCTGGTTGACCTTGGTGAAGCAGCCAGCGCCGCACGCCGGCAGGCCCCAGTCGGCTCGGTAGGTGGCGAGGTCGGAAGCGGCGTTGGGGTCGTCCATCGCGTCGACGATCGCGACTGTCTCGCCGCTGCCCGCGGTGGCTGAGGGCAGGTTGTAGGCGCTCTGCAGGCTGGCGGGGCCGAAGCCGACGCCGGTCGGCGGGGCAGCGGCCGGGCTGACCCCGGCGTGCAGGCTGGCCGCGCTGCGCAGCACGGCTGCCTGGGACTTCTGCCGGACGTTGGTGCGAACCAGCACCATGCAGGCCATCCGGCCGGGCCGGGTCGTCGCGGCGCAAGCACGCTTGTAGTCATGCTTGTTGAGCCTGACCGGTGCTGGCGCAGCCGTCCTGAGGGTCGCTGGCATGGCCCTGGCCGCCGGCCGGGCCGCTGCCTGGCTGACCGGCTGCGCGCTGGCGGCTCCGGCCAGTGCCAGCCCGGCGGCTGCTAATGCGATCGAGGTGGCGGCTAACGTCCAGGTTCGGAGCAGGCCGGTGCTGGCGTGGCCACGCGACGGCGGGTGGCGGCGGGCAGGGCTGAGTCTCAAGGGGGCTCCTCCTTAGGCGGCGGACCTGGCACGCCCTGTCAGGGCAACCCGGCCGGGGTCCAATCGGAAAGTAAGCACCCGGAAAAAGCCCGTCAATACCCCAATTACCTGCGGGTAATTTCGGGCGTGTCCGTTTTCGGATAAGGCAGCTAACGGCGCCGAATTAAGCCGTTTTGGGATAGCCGCATGGCCGATTCCCGAAGCGGCACGGCGCAGCGCTTTCTAGCCAGCGGCCGCCTTGATCAGGTCGGCTGCACGCTCGGCGATCATGATGGTGGGCGCGTTGGTGTTGCCGCGCGGCACCGCCGGCATGACCGAGGCGTCGACCACCCGCAGCGAATCCAGGCCGAGTACACGCAGCTGCGGGTCGACCACCGAGCCGATCGCGCAGGTGCTCGTGGGGTGGTACAGCGTCTGGCACTCGCGCTTGATGAAGTCCCAGGTGTCAGCCTCGCTGTCGGATGCTGGCAGCCGCATCGCGGCGCGGCGGTGCGCTGCCAGGGCCGGCTGCTCGGCGATGTCGCGCAGCACGGCGAACGCGCGCAGCATCGTCTCCCGGTCAGCCGGGTCGGTGAAGTAGCCGTGCAGGATGTGCGGCTTGGCGCTGGGCAGCAGTGAGCGCAGGTAGACCTTGCCGCGGCTGGCCGGCTGCAGCACCACGGCGCCGAACCCGAATCCGTGGTCAACGGGCAGCCCGAGGCCCTCGTCCACGAACATCACCGGGGCCGCGTGGATCTGGCAGTCCGGCGCGGTCAGGCTCGCCGTGCTGCGGAAGAACCCGCCGGCCTCGCCGATGTTCGATGTCAGCGGCCCGCGGCCGGCGCCTTCCAGCAGGGCGATGTTCTCCGCCGTCTCGGCGGTCAGCAGCGTCTCGGTGTCGGTCAGCCAGCCGATCGCGGCGTGCACGTGATCCTGCAGGTTCTCCCCCACCGGCAGGTCAGCCCGCGGCTCGATGCCGTAGGCCTGCAGCTCGGCGGCGATGCCGACGCCCGACAGCATCAGCAGCTGCGGCGAGTTGTACGCGCCGGCGCTGACGAGCACCTCGCGGTCGGCCAGCAGCTGCGATAGCTCGCCAGCGCGCTCGTACTCGACCCCGATCGCGCGGCTGCCATCGAACAGGATCCTGGTGCACAGCGCGTCGGTGATCACCTCGAGGTTCGGCCTGGCCATCGCCGGGTGCAGGTAAGCCACTGCGGCGCTGCAGCGCATCCCGGCCCGCTGGGTCAGCTGGTAGTAGCCGACCCCGTCCTGCTCCGGCCCGTTGAAGTCGTCGGTAAGCTTCAGTCCGGCCTGCTGCGCCGCCTCGACGAAGGCATCCATCAGCACGTGCCTTGACCGGCCGTCACTGACCGTCAGCGGGCCGCCGGCCGCGTGCAGGTCACTCGCACCGCGCTCGTTGTCCTCAGCCCGCAGAAAGTAGGGCAGCACGTCCTGCCAGCTCCAGCCGTCGGCACCGGCCGCCGCCCACTGGTCGTAGTCAGCCCGGTTCCCGCGGATGTAGATCATCGCGTTCATTGACGACGACCCGCCGAGCATCCGGCCCCTGGGCAGGTACTTGCGCCGCAGGTCGGCGCCCGGCTCGGGGTCGGTCAGGAAGTCCCAGTCCCACTTGGTCTGGAACAGCTTGCCGAACGCCGCCGGAATGTGGATCTCCGGCGCGGTATCTGGCGGCCCAGCCTCCAGCAGCGTCACCCGGACGTCCGGGTCCTCGGTCAGCCTGGCGGCCAGCACGCAGCCGGCTGAGCCGGCCCCGACGATGATGTAGTCGCGCACGCGGGCCTCCCACCGGTCGCGGTCTGGTCTCAGGATGCCTGGCACGAGATCCGGTGTCGAGAGCCGGCAGCGGGCTCGGCCCGCTCAGGCCGCGCGCGACTCAGGGGCCGGCTCGCCCGTGGCCGTCGCCGGCTCTTCCTGCTGCACGCCGCGCTGCAGGCCGAGGAACGCCACCACCGCAGCCACCGCCATGACCGCGGCCATGGCCAGCAGCACGACATGGATGGACTGGGCGAAGTCGAGCCGGATGAACTGCGGGATCGCGGCCGTGCCAACCGAGCCTGCCCGCGCTCCGGCACCGGCCTGGGAGAGGCTGGCCGCCTCGGCCGCCGCGCGGCTGCTGCTCAGGCCTCGTGCCACCAGCGAGCTGGTGACGTGCGAGGTCATCTCCGAGACCAGGACCGTGCCGAGGATGGCCAGGCCGAGGCTGGCCGCGTAATTGCGCACCGTCTGGGTGATGCCGGTCGCCTCGCCGTAGGACAGCCGGGAGGCGCGGTTCACCGCGTCCGTGCTGGCCGGGCCGAGCATCGTGCGCGCCTCGACCCGGAAGAACACCACGAGCAGCGCGACGCCCGCCACGACGCACGCGGCTGTGGCCGGGTTGTGCCAGCCCCAGATGGACGGGAAGCCGAACACGCTCAGCGCGACGCCACCGGCGATCAGCGCGAGACCCCGGCAGTCCATGGGCGCGTGCCGGTAGCTGGTCACCGGCCGGGAGATCAGGATCAGGGCGAGGGCGATTACCGGCGGTCAGCTACCGTTGCATACCCCAATTGTGCCGGCCTTCAGCCCGCCGGGCGGGGCCAGGGGCCGGCCAGCGAGGAGATCCGCGCGGTGCCAGCAGAAAGGGCAGGCAGGCGAGCCGGCCAGGCCGCGGCCGGCCGGCGGACAGCCGGCCAGCAGGCCCTGGCGGCCAGCCAGCAGCAAGCTGCCAGGCACGAGGATCTGGCGGCCAGCCGGGCGCGGCTGCGCGCCGACTGCTCCCGCTGCTCCGGGCTGTGCTGCGTGGTACCGGCGTTCGCCGCCTCAGCCGACTTCGCCATCGACAAGCCGGCCGGGCAGCCATGCCAGCACCTGAGCCAGGACTCGCGCTGCTCGATCCATGACCTGCTCAGGCAGCGCGGCTTCCCCGGCTGCGCGGCCTACGACTGCTTCGGCGCTGGCCAGCAGGTGACCCAGGTCACCTTCGGCGGCCAGGACTGGCGGCAGCGGCCGCAGCTCGCGGCCGGCCTGTTCGCGGCCTTCCCGGTGATGCGCCAGCTGCATGAGCTGCTCTGGTACCTGACCGAGGCGCTCGCGCTGCCGCTGCAGCCCGGCGATCAGCTGCTCGCCGGGCTGCGCAGCGCGCTCGCCAGCACGCAGCAGCTGACCCGCCTGGACCCTGCCGCGCTGGCCGCGGTTGACCTGCCGCGGCAGCGCGAGCAGGTCAACGGCCTGCTGCTGCGGGCGAGCGAGCTTGCCCGCGGCAGTCAGCGCGGGCCTGACCTGCGCGGCGCCGACCTGGCAGGCCGGGACTTCAGCGGGGCCGATCTGCGCGGGGCCAGCCTGCGCGGCGCCTGCCTGATCGGGGCCAGGCTGCGCGGCGCCGACCTGACCCTGGCCGACTTCACCGGCGCTGACGTGCGCGGAGCTGACCTGGGCGGCGCGGCGCTGGCCGGCAGCCTGTTCCTGACCCGGGCGCAGCTCGACAGCGCGGCTGGCGACCGGCAGACCACGCTGCCAGCCGGGCTGAGCCGACCGCCGCACTGGCTCTCGCCTGCCCGGCGCTGACCCGGACTGGCGAGCGCGATCAGCCAGCCGGTGCGGCGCAGTCCGGCCGGGCAGCCAGGCAGGGCAGGGCCGGTCAGCGGCGGCGGTGGCCGTGCGGCGCTGGCTACGGCCTGGTGCCGAAGCTCGGCCTGCCCGGCTGACCGGGCAGCACCGCGTAGGCGTCGCGCACCCACTCGCACAGCAGCGGCCTGGTCTCCCGCGGGTCGATGATCTCCTCGACGCCGAACCGCTCGGCCGTGCGCATCGGGTTGCGCACCGCCTCCAGCCGGGCGCGGATGTCGGCGAGCAGCGCCGCCGGGTCGGCCGCCCGCTCGAGCTCGGCCCGGTAGGCGGCCTCGATCCCGCCCTCCACCGGCAGCGAGCCCCAGTCGGCTGACGGCCAGGCCCAGCGCCTGACCAGCTGGTGCCGGTTGACCAGCCCGGCACCGCCCACGCCGAACACGCGCCGCACGATGATCTCGGCACCCGGCACGCTGGCCTGGTAGACCGCGCTGATCGCCCGCACCCCGTGCCTGATCGTGCCGCGCTGCTCGGCCCTGGTGCCGATCAGCAGGCCAGGCTGGTCGGTGAAGGTCACGATCGGCAGGTGGAAGGTCGAGCACAGGTCGGCGAGCCTGGTCAGCGCCTCGGCGCCTTCCACGGTCAGGCAGCCGCCCGCCACGTTCGGGTCGCACGCCACCACGCCGACCGGGTGACCATCGAGGCGGGCGAGCGCGGTCACCACCGACCCGCCGTAGCGCTGTACCTCGAACACCGAGCCCTGGTCGAACACCGCCTGCAGGATCGGCCTGATCGGGTACGGCTGTCGCCGGTCCCGCGGCACCGCCGACAGCAGGCTCTGCTCGCGGCGGCTGCTCTGGTCGTCGCAGCCGGCCACCGGCGGCAGCCGCCAGGCGCTGGCCGGCAGGTACGACAGGAACCGCCGGATCATCGCAAAGGCGTCCGGCTCGGAGGATGCCACCAGGTCCACGGCGCCGTTGCGCGCGTGCACCGGTGCGCCGCCGAGCTGCTCCTTGGTCACGTCCTCGCCGGATCCGCCCTTCACCACCGGCGGGCCGGCCACGAACAGCTGTGCGGTACCGGCGACCAGGATGGACAGGTGGGCCATGCAGAGCCGGGCCGCGCCCAGGCCGGCCACCGGCCCGAGCCCGGCGGCGACCACCGGGACGACCGACAGGTTGTCCACCACGTAGTCCCAGCCGGGGTTGACCGGCACGTAGGTGTGCCCGTGCTGCTCCAGCATCTTGACGCTGCCACCGCCGCCGGTGCCCTCGATGAGCCTGACCAGCGGCAGCCGCAGCTGATTCGCGAGCTGCTCGGCGTAAATCTGCTTGCCGATGATCGACGCGTCGGCGGCGCCGCCGCGGACGGTGAAGTCGTCGCCGCCGGCCACCACCTTGCGCCCGCCGATCCGGCCGGTGCCGGCCACGAAGTTGGCGGGGATGAAGCCGGACAGCTCACCGTCCGCGTCGTATGCGGCGGTACCGGCCAGCGCCCCGAACTCGGCGAACGAGCCGTCGTCAAGCAGCATCGCCAGCCGCTCCCGCACCGTCAGCCGGCCGGCCTCGTGCTGCCTGGCGATCTTCTGCTGGCCGCCCATCCGCTCGGCCAGCCGCTGCCTTCGGTCAAGCTCGTCGAGCTCGGATTGCCACGTCATGGAGACAGAAGCTAACGCACCGCCTCGGGCCCGGCCAGGCCAGCAGCGCACTGCCCCGGCCGCGCGGCGGACGGCTGAGGCGGAAGTGACCCGGGTGGTACTCTGTCAATCGAATATATGTTCTACTAATCCGATGACCGAGGTAACCCGGCCGCAGTGGTGGCGCTATCCCGTTCAGTGCCCGGCCGGTCACCCCTGGGGGCCGGGGCGCGTCATCGTCGGCTGGAGCCCGTGCGACTGCCCTGGCGCGTTCGAGCACCCGGGCCAGGGTCATCTCTGGGTGCGCTGCGGCATGCGGGGCTGCTCGGCAATCTGGTACAAGCCCCGGCACGGCTGGTTACCAGCGGGCGCCAGCAGCGGACCCTGGCGCCTGCCTGCGACACTACCGAGCATGCAGACTCTCGTTGCCGAGCATCCGCTGGTCGCGCACAAGCTGGCCGCGCTGCGCGACGTCCACACCGACAGCCCGACCTTCCGCAGCCTCACCGACGAGCTGGTGACCCTGCTCGCCTATGAGGCAACCCGCGACATCCGGGTGGAACCGGTCTCCGTGCATACCCCGGTCGGCACCGCCAGCGGGGTCAAGCTGGCCCGGCCGGTGCCGCTGGTGGTGCCCGTGCTGCGGGCCGGGATCGGCATGCTGGACGGGATGACCAGGCTGCTCCCCAAGGCCGATGTCGGCTTCGTCGGGCTGGCCAGGGACGAGGAGACGCTGGTCGCCTCCACCTACGCCGCCCGGCTGCCGGCTGACCTTACTGGCCGGCAGGCGTTCGTGCTCGACCCGATGCTCGCCACCGGCGGCACGCTGGAGACGGTGGTGAGCATGCTGGCCTCCCGCGGCGCGGCGGCGGTCACCGCCATTTGCCTGCTCGCCGCCCCCGAGGGACTGGCCCGGCTGGCCGAGGCGTTTCCGCAGGACGTGCCCGTGCTGGTGCGGGTGGTCACCGCGGCGGTGGACGACTCGCTGAACGACAAGGGCTACATCGTGCCCGGCCTCGGCGACGCCGGCGACCGGCTGTTCGGCCAGATCTGACGCTAGATCCCGACCGGGTGCCAGACGGTCTTGGTCTCCAGGAACGCGAGCATCCTGGCCGGGCCGGGCGGCGCGGCCCAGCCGTCGTCCTGGCCGGCGTGCAGCCGCTTGACGCTGGCCGCGGCGAGCCGCTCGAGCTCCGCGCGGCTGCCGGGCTCGGCACCGGTCAGGTCGAGCGCGTTCACGTCCATGTGCGCGGCCAGCACCGGGGCGAGCTCGGCGGTCCGGCCGGTCAGCACGTTCACCACCCCGGCCGGCACGTCCGAGGTGGCCAGCACCTCCGCCAGCGTGATGGCCGGCAGCGGGCGCTGCTCGCTGGCGACGACCACGGCCGTGTTGCCGGTCGCGATGACCGGGGCGATGACGCTGACGAGCCCGAGCAGGCTGGAGCGCTGCGGCGCGAGCACGGCGACCACGCCGGTCGGCTCGGGCACGCTGAAGTTGAAATACGGCCCGGCGACGGGGTTGGCGGCACCGGCCACCTGGGCGACCTTGTCCGGCCAGCCCGCGTACCAGACCCAGCGGTCGATCGCGGCCGCCACCGCCAGCGCGGCCTCGGCCGGGCCGAGACCTTCAGCATGAACGAGGTCTTCGCTGAACTGTGCCTGCCTGCCCTCGATCATTTCGGCGACCCGGTAGAGGACCTGGCCGCGGTTGTAGGCCGTCGCGCCAGCCCAGCCGGCCTGGGCCGACCGCGCGGCCCGGACCGCGTCCCGCGCGTCCTTGCGCGAGGCCTGCGCAGGCCAGCCGAGCAGTTCGCCGTCCGGGCTGGTCACCGGGTAGGACCTGGCAGACTCCGAGCGGGGGAACGCGCCGCCGATGAACAGCTTGTAGGTCTTGTGCACGCCGAGCCGCCTGGCCGCCGCAGCGGCACCAGCACCGGCTGCCTGCCGGGCGGCCGCCCCCTGGCCGTCCGGCTTCGCGACCGCCTGCCCGCTGGCCTTCGCCACCGCCTTGGTCCCGGCTGCCGTCTTCGCGGCGCGGCTCCCGGCTGCCTTCTTCCCGCCGCGCCCGGCCGTCCCGGCGCCGCTGGCCGGCTTCTTGGTCCCGCGGCCCCCGGCCCGGCCGGCCGCGCCGCCGTCCCCGGACATCGGCGCCCGGTCAGGCATCGAGGTAAGCGGCCAGGCCGTGCCTGCCGCCCTCCCGGCCGAACCCCGACTCGCGGAACCCGCCGAACGGGCTGGCCGGGTCGAACCTGTTGTAGGTGTTGCCCCAGACCACGCCGGCCCGCAGTCGCTGCGCCATCCACAGCAGCCGGCTGCCTTTCTCGGTCCAGACCCCGGCGGACAGCCCGTACGGGGTGTTGTTGGCTTTCACGACGGCCTCCTGCGGGGTCCGGAAGGTCAGCACCGAGAGCACCGGCCCGAAGATCTCCTCGGTGGCGATCCGCTGCGACTGGCTGACGCCGGTGAAGATGGTGGGCGCGAACCAGAACCCGTGACTCGGCAGCTCACAGGGCGGCGACCAGCGCTCGGCGCCCTCGGCCTCGCCAGCCGCGGCCAGCTCGGTGATCTTGTCCAGCTGCTGCCGGGAGTTGATGGCGCCGACGTCGGTGTTCTTGTCCAGCGGGTCCCCGAGCCGCAGGGTGGTCAGCCGGCTGCGCAGCCGGTCGAGCACGATGTCGGCGACGGACTCCTGGACCAGCAGCCGCGACCCGGCACAGCACACGTGCCCCTGGTTGAAGAAGATGCCGTTGACGATGCCCTCGATGGCCTGGTCGACCGGCGCGTCGTCGAATACCACGTTCGCCGCCTTGCCGCCCAGCTCCAGGGTCAGCTTGCGGCCGGTGCCAGCCACCGCCTCGCTGATCGCCTTGCCGACCTCCGTCGACCCGGTGAACGCGACCTTGTCCACGCCGGTGTGCGTCACCACCGCTGCGCCGGTCTCGCCTGCGCCGGTCAGCACGTTCACCACGCCGGGCGGCAGCCCGGCCTGCTGGCACACCTCAGCGAGCAGCAGCGCGGTGAGCGGCGTGGTCTCGGCCGGCTTGAGCACGCAGGTGTTTCCGGCGGCGAGCGCCGGTGCGAGCTTCCACGCGGCCATCAGCAGCGGGAAGTTCCACGGGATCACCTGGCCGGCCACGCCAAGCGGCCGCGGCGCGGCGCCGAGCCCGGCGTGCTCCAGCTTGTCCGCCCAGCCCGCGTAGTAGAAGAAATGCGCCGCGGCGAGCGGGATGTCCACGTCGCGCGATTCCTTGATCGGCTTGCCGTTGTCCAGGCTCTCAAGCACCGCGAACTCGCGCGAGCGCTCCTGCAGTATCCGGGCGATCCGGTACAGGTACTTGGCCCGCTCCGCGCCCGGCATGGGGCCCCACACCTGGTCGAACGCATCTCGGGCCGCGCGCACCGCCGCCTCGACGTCGGCCGGGCCGGCGGCCGCGACGGCGGCCAGCGGCTCCTCGGTGGCCGGGTTGATCGTCTCGAACGTGCCGCCGTCCGCGGCTGGCCGGAATTCGCCGGCCACGAACAGGCCGTACTCGGCCGCGATGGTGACGATGTCACGCGACTCGGGGGCCGTGGCGTACGTCCACGGCGTGCCGTCCATGGCACGCGCATCGCGCTGGGTCAATTCCGCCCCGCTGTCGCCATTGCCTGCCGCCATCTGCCGATCCCGCTCCCCTCGGGTTTGATCCGTCCGCCGGGCTGCGCCGTACCGCCGGGCACCGCCGGCCGGTCGCGTTGCCCCGGCTAGTCCACCGTGAAGTAGTCCGGGCCGGCGTAACGCCCGGTGAGCTGCTTGCTCCGCTGCATCAGCAGGTCGTTCAGCAGGCTCGAGGCGCCGATCCGGAATAGCTCCGGGGTCAGCCAGGCTGGCCCGGCGGTCTCGTGCACCAGCACCAGGTACCGGATCGCGTCCTTGGCGGTGCGGATGCCGCCGGCCACCTTGACTCCGACCCGGCGGCCAGCCGCCAGCTCATAGTCGCGCACCGCCGCGAGCATGACCAGCGCGACCGGCGGGGTGGCGGCCGGGCTGACCTTGCCGGTCGAGGTCTTGATGAAGTCGGCGCCGGCCAGCATGGCCAGCCACGACGCGCGGGCCACGTTGTCCAGGGTGACCAGCTCGCCGGTCTCCAGGATGACCTTGAGGTGGGCCTGGGTCCCGCATACCTCGCGCACGGCGGCGATCTCGGCGAAGACCTGGCCGTAGCGCCCCGACAGGAACGCGCCGCGGTCGATGACCATGTCCACCTCGCCCGCCCCGGCGGCCAGGGCGTCCCGGACGTCGGCCAGCTTGACCGGGAGCGAGGCCCGGCCGGACGGGAACGCGGTGGCCACCGACGCCACCGCCACGTCGCTGCCGCGCAGCGCGGTCACGGCGGTCTCGACCAGGTCGGGGTAGACGCAGACGGCGGCGACCGGCGGCACGGCCAGGTCCTGGGGGTCGGGGCGGCGGGCCTTGGCGCACAGGCCGCGCACCTTGCCGGGCGTGTCAGCGCCTTCGAGGGTGGTGAGGTCGACCATCCGGATGGCCAGGTCCAGGGCGGCCAGCTTGGCGTCCTTCTTGATCGACCGGGTGGCCAGGGCGGCGGCCCGCTCCCGCGCGCCGACCTCGTCGACGCCGGGCAGCCCGTGCAGCACCTGGCGCAGCGCGGCGTCGGACGCCGCGCCGCCGGGCCGCGCCACGTCGGCGATGGCGCCGGCCAGCGTGCCCGGCTCGGTCATGGTTACCCCGGTCACTGTCACGCTGACGACGCTACCGCCCGGCGGCCGGAGTGCCCAGGCGGGCGGCCCGGGCGGTGGCGAAGCCGGGCTTGAGGACGGTGTTGATCAGCCGCAGGCGCTCGTCGAACGGGGCGAACGCGCTCTTCATGGCGTTGGTCGTCAGCCACTCGATGTCACTCCAGCCGTAGCCGAAGGCCTCGACCAGGGCGTGGAACTCCGACGACAGGGTGACGCCGCTCATCAGGCGGTTGTCGGTGTTGACCGTGACCCGGAAGGCCAGGTCGCGCAGGAGGCCGATGGGGTGCTCCTTGATCGAGGGCGCGGCGCCGGTCTGCACGTTGGACGTCGGGCACATTTCCAGCGGGATGCGGCGGTCCCGGATGTAGCTGGCCAGGCGGCCGAGGGTGGTC
>DASXMR010000090.1:0-2562 GCA_036495525.1 Streptosporangiaceae bacterium
TTCCTCATCGACGGCGATCAGAACGTGCGGGTTATGCGAGCGCAGCTGCCTGACAACCGAACGGGTCTGCTCCGGGCTGCTCAGGTTCGCCGCGAAGAGCAGCACGCCGGCCAGACCGTCGTCCAGCCACTGCAGCAGCCACCGCGGCGGCACCACGCCGTCGAAACGCGCGAGCAAGCAGCCTTCAACGCCAGTACCAGCCATCTCACAAAGCCTTTCAGTACAGTGAGTACACGCGCTCAATCTTCGCGCCTACCGCCCGCGAGTAAAACCGCGCTGGCCCGACCCAGCCGATCATGGCCAGCGGCAGGCTTGCAGCCCGAGACCGTGGCGTTGTGCGGTCGGAGCGGCTGGAGACGTTGCTGGCCGGCCAGTATCGGTGCCGACAGAAGTGGCCCATGTCTTCAGCACGATAATGGCCCGTGCGTGCGGGCGGGTACGCGGCTAGCGTCGGCTTCATGGGAGCCACAACAGGCGTGAGCTGACCGGCCACGCCGCACTAGTAGCGCAAGCTAAGCGAAAGCAGCCGAGGTCGTCACCGCCATCTCCCGGTCGTAGGTCTGTACCAGTGGGGAGGAGGTGGTTATGGAGATCTTGATCGTCGGGGGCGGTTACGTCGGGATGTACACGGCGCGGCGGCTGGAGCGGCTGCTGCGCCGTGGCGAGGCCACGGTGACGGTGGTGGACCCGCGCGGGTACATGACGTATCAGCCGTTCCTGGCCGAGGCGGCCGGCGGATCGGTCGAGCCGCGGCACGTGATCGCGCCGCTGCCGCGGGTGCTGCGGCACACCCGGGTGCTGACCGGGAAGATCGTCAGCATTGATCACGGCAGCCGTGTGGCGGTGTTCGCGCCAGCGCGCGGCCCGGAGCGGGCGCTGCGGTACGACGTGCTGGTGATGGCGGCCGGCTCGGTATCGCGAGTGCTGCCGGTCGAGGGGCTGGCCGAGTACGGTGCCGGGTTCAAGACCGTTGGCGAGGCGGTGCATCTGCGCAACCGCGTGCTCAGCCAGCTCGCCTTGGCGTCGTCGGCCGGTGATCCGGGCATCCGTGCGGCCGCGCTCACGTTCGTCGTCGTCGGCGGCGGGTTCGCTGGGGTGGAGGCGCTGGCCGAGTTGCAGGGGCTGGCCGACGAGGCGGTGCGGTTCGATCCGGCGCTGGATCCGGCCGGGCTGCGCTGGGTGCTGCTCGAGGCGACCGGCCGGATCTTGCCCGAGCTGGATGAGCGGCTCGGCCAGTGGACGCTGCGCGCGCTGCGCCGACGCGGCGTCGATGTGCGGCTGCACACCCGGCTCGCCTCGGCCGCCCGCGGCATGGTCGTGTTGGACGACGGGACCGAGCTGGCGGCCGGAACCCTGGTATGGGCGGCCGGGGTGCGGCCCAGCCCGCTGGGCACGGCGGCCGGCCTGCCGGCCGATAAGGCCGGCCGGATACTGGTCAGCGCGGACCTGGCCGTCACCGGGGTGCCGGGCGTGTTCGCCGCCGGGGACATCGCAGCGGTGCCGGACCTGACCCGGCCCGGTGAGTACTGCGCGCCGAACGCCCAGCACGCGGTCCGCCAAAGCAAGCTGCTGGCCCGCAACATCATCGCCTTCGCCCGCGGCGGCCAGCTCAAGCCGTACCGGCACGCCTACGCCGGGTCCGTCGCCGGGCTCGGCCACCACCAGGGCGTCGCACAGGTGCACCGCATCCGGCTCACCGGCCTCGCCGGCTGGCTCGCGCACCGCGTGTACCACCTGCTGTGGGTGCCGACCCTCAGCCACAAGGCACGAGTGCTCGCCGACTGGACCCTCGCCCTATTCTTCCGCCGCGAGACCGCCCAGCTCACTTCCCTGGAGCACCCCGCCGACGACTTCCTCGACGCCTTCGGTGAGGACGGCCGACTGGCCGGCAATTCGACCAGGCACCAAAAGGAGTCATAGAACTATGACAAAACTGGCCAAAGCAGCATTCCAACGCTGTCGAATCCGGACCGAGTACCCCGGCCACACAAGCGAAGATCGCGACGTGCCGCACATGCTTCAGGTCGAAGGCCTAACTCATGGCCTTGACCTGCTTGGCAAAGAGATCAGGCCAGTTCCGACAGGCCGGCGGGGGGTCCGCCAGGCCGCCTGGGCTGCCTTCCTGGCTTCGGCCGGCGAGCCGGCCACCCTTCCTCATTCTGGTCGGCTACAGCGCTGTGAGTCCTGCACGGCAGATGCGGCATGGAACAGCCCGCCAGCTGCGGCGCGCGCCGGCTTCGGTCACCAAGATCAGACAGAACTTGTGCAGCTGCGAACCGCCACGCTGAATGTCATCGTTGACAGCCGGCGAGGCAGCGACGAAATATCGAATCGGAGCGGGCGATGACCCAAAACATCTACGATAACGAAAAATTCTTTTCCGGATACAGCCGCTTGCCGCGCTCGGTCGAGGGGCTCGATGGTGCCCCGGAATGGCCTGCCCTGCGCGCGATGCTGCCCGAGGTAAGCGGGCGCCGCGCGGTCGATCTCGGCTGCGGTTTCGGCTGGTTCTGCCGCTGGGCGCGGCAGAACGGCGCGGCCAGCGTGCTCGGCCTCGACGTC
>DASXMR010000091.1:0-6718 GCA_036495525.1 Streptosporangiaceae bacterium
CCATGCGCATCAGCCATGAGGCGATCTACCAGTCGCTTTATATCGAGGGTCGTGGCGCGCTGAAACGGGAGCTGGTGGCGTGCTTGCGCACGGGCCGGGCGCTGCGGGAACCACGGGCACGGTCGCGGAACAAGCCGCAAGGCCATGTCACCGCAGAAGTCGTGATCAGCGAACGGCCCGCCGAGGCCGCCGACCGCGCGGTCCCCGGGCACTGGGAAGGAGATCTGATCATCGGCACGGGCCGGTCTGCGATCGGCACGCTCGTTGAGCGCAGCAGCCGGTCCACGCTCCTGGTCCACCTGCCTCGGATCGAGGGCTGGGGCGAGAAGCCACCGGTGAAGAACGGCCCCTCTCTCGGCGGCTACGGCGCCGTCGCGATGAACACCGCGCTGACGGCGTCGATGACGAAGCTGCCCGAGCAGCTGCGCAAGACCCTCACCTGGGATCGCGGGAAATAACTGTCCGGCCATGCCCGGTTCGCGCTCGACACCGGCACGAGGGTGTTCTTCGCCGACCCGCACTCGCCGTGGCAGCGGCCAACGAACGAGAACACGAACGGGCTGCTCCGCCAGTACTTCCCGAAGGGCACCGACCTGTCCCGGTGGTCGGCCGAGGACCTCGAAGCCATCGCGCTGGCGATCAACAACCGGCCCCGCAAGATCCTCGGCTGGAAGACCCCCGCCGAAGTCTTCGAGGAACAGCTACGCTCGCTCCAACAGCCCGGTGTTGCATCGACCGGTTGAACTCGCCCAGTTCACGTCCTGGACCTTCACCGAACGGGCCCGCAAAGCCGGGCTGCTGCCCTCACTAGGCAGCGTGGGCGATCCGTACGACAACGCCGTCATCGAGTCGTTCTGGGGCCGCATGCAGACCGAGTTGCTGAACCGGCAGCGGTGGGACACCCGCCTCCAGCTGGCGAACGCCATCTTCGAGTACATCGAGGGCTTCCACAACCGGCGGCGACGCCATTCCGCACTGGACTATCAGACACCCGTAGAGTTCGAAAACACCGTCCATCACCGGGTACCCGCTCCTCACGACCTTGTCCGGACAACCGGGGCATGATCAGTCTGGGCTTCCTCCGCTTTGACGGACATCGATCATCAGGGTTGCTGCCCTGGAGAGGATGTCCATCATGGAGATCGTGGAGCGGAAGAAGCAGCGCCGCCGCCGGTCGTTCACGGCGGAGTTCAAGGCGGAGATCGTGGAGCGGTGCCGGGCGGGTGACCGGTCGATCGGTCAGGTCGCGAAGGATTTTGACCTCACCGAGACGGCGGTGCGGGCCTGGGTGACGCAGGCAGAGACCGATGCCGGGGAGCGGCCGGGGCTGACCAGCGATGAGCGGGCTGAGCTGGCCCGGCTGCGGCGGGAGAACAGGTCGCTGCGCGAGGACGTCGAGGTCCTCAAGCGGGCGACGGCTTTCTTCGCGCAGGAGACCCGGTGAAGGCGCATCCTTTCATCGAGGCGGAGCAAGCCGCAGGCCACGGCGTTCAGCGTGCGTGCCGCCTGCTTGAGGTCTCCCGTGCCGCCTACTACCAGCGCCGCAACGGTGTCCGGTCGGCGCGGGCAGTGGCCGACGCCGCGATCACTGCCAGGATCGCCGGCATCCATGACGACTCCGGCGGCACGTACGGGTCGCCGCGGGTGCACCAGCAGCTGCGCCGCGACGGAGCCGCCTGCGGGAAGCGGCGGGTGGCGCGGCTGATGCGCACCGCGGGGCTGCAGGGCCGGCGCAAGAAGCGGTGGCGCACCACCACCATTCCTGACCCTGCCGCGCAGCGGGCCCGTGACCTGATCCAGCGGAACTTCGCGCCGGGCTCGCACGCTGACCGCCGTTACGTCGGTGACATCACTTATATCGCGACCTGGCAGGGCTGGGCCTACCTGGCGGCCGTCATCGACCTGGCCAGCCGCCGTGTGGTCGGCTGGGCGCTGGCCGACCACATGCCCACCGAACTCATCGAAGACGCCCTCACGATGGCCTTCACCACCCGGCGGCCAGCCGCCGGCCTCATCTTTCACAGCGACCGCGGCTGTCGGTACACCAGCGGCGGCTTCGCCGCCCTGGCCCGCGCTAACGGCGTGATCCTGTCGGTGTCCAGGAAGGGCGAATGCTGGGACAACGCGGTCGCCGAGAGCTTCTTCGCCACCATCAAGCGCGAGCTCATCGACGGCTGCGGCTGGCCGACCAGGGCTGGCCTGCACCGGGCCGTGTTCGACTACATCGAGGGCTGGTACAACACCCGCCGGCTTTTTCTGGGGTTCGCAGGGGTGTTGCGTGATGTCGCGTAGGAGCGACACGTAGCCGGGCTTGCAGCACATCTCCGTGGCTGTGGTGCTCGTGGCTGGTAGTTGTTCATGGTGCCTGTCACGAGTTCGGGGGGATGAGAGTGCGGGCGTTTCCGGTTCGGCTGCCGTCGGGCGTGAAGTACTGGACGGTCCTGGATGAGGACCTTGTTGTGGTCGGCGATGCTGATGAGTTCTTGCGGCACGTCCGGTTCGGCCGTGATGGGTCGGAGCTGACCACGAGGGCGTATGCGGGCGGCGTCGCGCTGTATTTGCGGTGGTGCTGCCGCACTGGCCGGTCCTGGCAGGAGGGCGTGGGGCAGCTCGGGTTATTCATCACCTGGCTGCGGCATGCGCCGCCGGAGGTGAGCGGCGCGGACGCGATCCAGCGCGGGCCTGGGGAGGTACTGGCGGGTCCGGGCAGGGAGCCTGTCCGCGGCGCCCGGCGCATCAATGCGGTGCTGACGGCGGTGCGCGCATTCGTCTCGCACGCTGTCACCAGCGGGCGGGCGCCGGGAGGCCTGCTGCCACTGATCTACGAGCTCGCCGATGAGCGGGACTTGCCGGAGCAGGCGCGTGGCGAGGACGGCCGGATGTCGTGGCGGATGCGGGCCCGGCACCGGCTCCGCGAGCCGGATACCGTGGTGGACCGGGCCTCCGATGAGGAGATCGTGGCGTTGCTGGGCGGATGCTGCTCAGCGCGGGATCGGCTGGCCGTGCTGCTGATGGCCCGGGCCGGGCTGCGCCGCGGGGAGCTATGCGGGCTGCGCCGCAGTGACATCCATCTGCTGCTGGACTCACGGCTGCTGGGGTGTGAGACCGGGCGCGCTCACCTGCATGTGGTGCGCCGCGACAATGTCAACGGGGCGTGGGCCAAGTCGCGGCGGCAGCGCACGGTGCCGCTGGATTTCCTGGTGGTGCAGGCGTTCGATGCTTACGAGTTCGAGCGGCTCGCTGTTGCCCGCGCTGCCGGATCCGATTTTGTGCTGGTCAACTTGTTCCGTGAGCCGGTCGGCGCGCCGATGCGGCCCGATGCCATCGGTGCGCTGATAACCGCGGCCGGGCGGCGATCCGGGCTGGACCGGAGGGTGACCCCGCATCAGCTCAGGCACGCGTTCGGGTCCAGCCTGGCTGATGCCGGCGGCACTATCGACGAGATCCAGGAACTGCTGGGACATGCGTCGATGACGTCTTCCCAGGTCTACCTGCATCCCGATCCGGTGCGGCTGCGGGCCGCTGTCGAGCGGGTGCCAAGTCCCCGCGAGCTGGCCGGGGCCGTGCAGTGAACGCCGTGACCGCCATCGCGGCGTCGGCACCAGCGGCGCAGGCCTGGCACGTGTTCGCTGCCCGGATCCAGCCTGATCCGGCCGCGGCGGCGGTGGCGGCGGTCATCGACCCGGGGTTCCTGGCCGAGGCCGGCTGGGACCAGGTCCGCCTCGTGCTGTCCCCGCCGGCCGCGCATCCCCTGCTGGGCCGGCCGGTCTGCCGGGCGCCCGGCTGCGGCACCACCGCGCCGCAAAGCAGCCGGGTCTGCGCCTCCTGCCAGCGCCGCCTTGCCGGGCACGGCTTCAGCCCGGCGGACATCGCCTTGCTGCCGGCCCGGCCTTACCCGGCGCGCGGACCAGGGCCGTGCGCGGTCGCAGGCTGCGCGCGCGAGCAGGTATCAGCGCCGGCGGCGTTGTGCCGTTCTCACCTGGACCTCCGGCAGGCACTGGGCATCAGCGTCCACGACTTCCTGACCCACCCGATGACCCGGCCGCTGCCGGCCTGCGGCCCGTGCGCAGTGGCGGCCTGCCCCCGCCAGCGCCGGCATCCCGACGGCCACTACTGCGATGCGCACCAGATGCGGCTGCGCGCCGCCCGGGAGTCCGACCCTGGCCTGGATGAGGAACTGTGGCGGCGGACCGGCACGGCTATCGGCTGCGGCGGGCAGATCAGCCTCCGCGGCCTGCCGCCGCTGGTGATCGCCCAGGTGCTGGCCGGGTTGCAGCAGCGCTGCCGGGTCAACGCCGTCAAGACCAGGGAAGCCGATCTGCGGGCTGTCTGCGACGACCTGCGGCGCCGGCAAGTCGCCTCGATCGCCGACTACGTTGTCGCCGCCGACCGCAGCCTGGCGTTCAAGGGCCTGGTCAGCTGCCTGGCCGGGCATGCCCGGCGGGCACTGGCCACACCGGAAAGCGAGGTCAGCAAAGACAAATGGGACCTTGTGCTGTTCGGGCACCGCGGCACCGTGGACTTCAACCGGATCAGCCAGGGCTGGCTGCGGGAGACGGCGAAACGGTGGGCGGCTGACGATCTGCCTAAGCGCCGGATCAACCCCGGCCGGATTACCAGCGGCGGCGGCGCCATCCGCCACCACGTCGGCTGCCTGGTGCGGCTGTCGCAGTCGCTGCGGATGCGGCCCGACCGCGGTGAGCAGCCCGCAGCGCTGGGCCGCGCGGACATGGAGGCGTTCTTGCACCGGCTCGCGTTCCTGCACTCAGCCGGGCAGATCACCGCCGACGCGCGGATCCGTGCCTGCCGCGAGGTCCGGCACGTGCTCACCCAGGCGCGGATGATGGGACTGACCCGTCCCGGCGGGCCCGCTGCCGGGCTGGGCGAGGACTTCGCCATCCACCTCGGCGACGTGCCGGCCGAACCCGAGCCCGGCCAGCGCGGCAGGGACCTGCCGCCGGAGATCATGCGGCAGCTCTGCGCACACCTGGACCTGCTGACCACCCCGGAGATGCGCACCGCGACCGAGCTGGCCATCGACACCGGCCGCCGTCCCGAGGAGGTCGCCGCCCTCGCGTTCGGCTGCCTGGCCCGCGACGACGACGGCGCGCCAGCGCTGGTCTATGACAACCACAAGGCCGGCCGCGCGCAACGGCGGCTGCCGGTCTCCGAGACCACCGCGCAGGTGATCCTCGCCCAGCAGCAGCGGGTCCGGGCACGGTTTCCCGCCACCCCCGTCGGGGATCTCAGGCTGCTGCCCACCGACCGGCGCAACCCGCACGGCCGCAAGGCGATCACTGCGTTCACCTTCGGGTTCGCCCACCGCGCGTGGGTCAGCCGGATGCCGGTACTGCGCACTAGCGACGGGACCGAGTTCGACAAGCGGCGCATCTTCCCCTACGCCTACCGGCACACCTACGCCCAGCGGCACGCCGACGCCGGTGTCCCCATCGACGTCCTGCGCGAGCTGATGGACCACCGCAAGCTCGACACCACCCGGCAGTACTACAACGTCGGCGAGAACCGCCGGCGTGAAGCCGTCGACCGCGTCGCTGCTATGCAGTTCGACCGGCATGGCAACCGGATCTGGCGCACCGCTCAGGCGCTGCTGGATTCCGAGCACGTCCGCCGGTCCGTCGGCGAGGTCGCGGTCCCGTTCGGGGTCTGCGCCGAGCCGTCCAACGTCAAAGCCGGCGGCACCGCCTGCCCCTACCGGTTCCGCTGCGCCGGGTGCGACCACTTCCGGACCGATGTCTCCTACCTGCCAGACCTGCGGGCCTACCTCGATGACCTGCTGCGCAACCGGGAGCGAGTCCTCGCTGCCACCGGCGTCGAGGAATGGGCCAAGGCTGAAGCCATGCCCTCGCAACAGGAGATCACCGCGATCCGCCGGCTGATCGCCAACATCAGCGGGGATCTCGGCCAGCTCACCGCCGCCGAGCGGGCTCAGACCGACCAGGCCATCGCCACTATCCGCAGGCACCGGGCAGTCATGCTCGGCATGCCCCGCATCCGCTCAGCTGTGATCGAGACCCGCCCGGAGCGCACAGCATGACCACCACGAACACCGCCGCTATGACCGATGGACGACGGTCTGATACCGCCCGCCGCCGCCAGCGCGTCCTCAAGGCAGTTAACGACGCCGCCGCCAGCGGCGAGGAGATCAGCGTCAGCGGCATCGCCCGCCGCGCAGGAGTCGACCGCACGTTCCTCTACCGGCACCGCGACCTGCTCGAACAGCTCCACGCAGCCGAAGCCCAGCCATCCCCAGCACCCGGCACCGGACCCGCCGTCAGCCGTGCCTCCCTGCAGGCCGACCTGCTCGCCGCCCAGCAACGTGCCTCCCGCCTGGCCGCGCGCGTCCATCAGCTCGAGCACCGGCTCTCCGAACAGCTTGGCCAGCAGGCATGGCGTGAATCAGGGCTCGGCGCCCCGGCCGACATCGACGCCCTCAACCAGAAGATCATCCACCTTGAGCAGCACGTGACCGACCTGCGTCTCCAGCTCGAAGAACGTGACCAGGACCTCGACGCCGCCCGCGCGGCCAACCGCGACATGATGACCCGGATCAACACGCCCGCCAGCACAGCGCCGACACGCCGCTGAGCAAGCTTGCACCACACATGTCGCGCTCGGTAACCTCACAGAGACAGCCGCTGACCTGCAGAAACACGGAAATGATGCGGCCCGCACCGGCCGGACCCCCAGAGAAGCGGCC
>DASXMR010000092.1:0-1628 GCA_036495525.1 Streptosporangiaceae bacterium
GGCATTTGCCCCGGTGAGCTTCATCGTCCTGGCGAACGCGAGGATCTGGTCGGCCAGGTGGCCGGCGCTGAACGGCGGGTTCGGCGCGCTGTAGCCGGTACCGGACAGGTCGATCGCGAACACCCGGTGGTCAGTCGCCAGCGTCGGTCCCAGCTTCGCGAACGTGCCGGCTGACTCGAGCGCGCCGGGCACCAGGATGACCGGCGTTCCCCGCGTGCCCCATTCGAGGTACCGCGTGTCCCACCCGCCGCCTTCGGCGAACAGCAGGTGCGCTGGACGTGGCGCAGCTCCGTCGGTCGCCAGGTTGTAGCCGAAGCTCGCGGCCGTGACCGCCGCAGCGAGCGCCAAGATCGTTATCCCTGCGGCCTTCGCGACGCGCTTCAACCACCGCCGGATCCTGCGGGGACGGTTGAGCCCGGTCGGCGGTACCCCGGCTGCTGTCACGAAGTCATCGTCCGAGTCGGCGTTCGTCCCCGGTTAGCGCTGCCGCAGGCGGTCGGGCACCAGCACGGCGGACTCGGCGCCGCTAATGATCAGGTCGAGAATGGCCTCGGCGACCTCCTCGGGCGACTGCGGTTCCAGCCCCGGCGAGCGCGGCCGACCGCGGCCGGACCCGGCGCGCAGCTGGTCGTGGAACTCGGTTGCCGTGACGAACGGGTAGACGGTCGACACGACGATGCCGTCGCCGGCGAGCTCGGCTCGTGCCGCGGCGGAGAGCATGTTGAGCGCGGCCTTGGTCGCCGCGTACCCGGCGACGCCGGTCGGCGTCATCAGGGTGGTGCCGCTGCTGATGTTGACGATGTGGCCGCCGCCGGCATCGCGCATCAGGGGGATCACCGCCTGGATGGCTAGCAGCGGCCCGTAGACGTTGAGCTCGGTGATCGCGGCGAGGTCCTCGATCCGGATTTGCTCGATCGGCACGTGCAGGCCCTGGCCGGCGTTGTTGACCAGTACGTCCACGGTGCCGTAGGCCGAAACTGCCCGCTCGGCCATGCGCCGGATCTGCGCGGGGTCGCGCATGTCGGTCTGGACCGTGACTGCCTCGCCGAGGTCGGCGGCCAGCGCCTCCAGCCGGCCGGTGCGGCGGGCGGCCAGGACCAGCCGGGCGCCGTGCTTGGCGGCCAGCCGCGCTGTGGCCTCACCGATGCCCGACGAGGCCCCGGTCACGACGACGACCCGGCCTGCCAGCGCGTCGCGGTTCGGCGATCCGGCTATCTGCTGCCCGGTCACGTCAGTCACGCTCCAGCAGCTGCCCGGCTGGCCGTGCCGGGGAACATCCGGCCGGGCCGCGTGCCGCTGCTTCCTGCAACTGCCGGCCGCCCGCGCTGGCGGGTGCTGTCGCGGCCACAGCATGCATCATATGAGTCATGCGCGCTACGCTACAGTATCGAAACTACCCCGTAGCGGAGCCTAAGCGACAAGGCCAGCATAAACCTAGCCCGCGGAGCCAGCGACGCGGCGAGGAGGACCAGCATGAGCCAGGAGCACGGAGCCGGCGACGCGGGTAAGGGCCGTCATCGGGGCGGCCGTTCCCTGGACAGCTCGCGTGACCTGGCCTTGCGGGAGGCGGCGCTGGCACTGCTGGCTGAGGTGGGCTACGACCGGCTGACCATGGACGCCGTGGCGGC
>DASXMR010000093.1:0-11271 GCA_036495525.1 Streptosporangiaceae bacterium
AGCGTCCTTGCTGCGTGCTGCGGCGGTATTTGCCGGGTGGGGTGCCGTACTGGCGTTTGAACGCGTTAGCGAAGGCGAACTCGGATGTGTATCCGACTTTCGCCGCGATGACGCTGAGCGGGGCGTCGGATTGCTGGAGGAGCCTGGTGGCGGTGGTCATCCGCCACCAGGTCAGGTAGGTCAGTGGGGGCCGGCCGAGGATGGCGGTGAACCGGCGGGCGAACGGTGCCCGGGAGAGCCCTGCCTCGGCGGCGAGCGTTGCGACGGTCCACGGCCGCGCTGGATCGCGGTGCATGGCCTGCAGTGCAGCGGCAGTGACCGGGTCGCTGAGTGCTGCCGCCCAGCCGGTGGCGGCCGGGGATGCGGGCTGCTGCCCAAGCCAGGAGCGCAGAATGTGCAGCAGCAGCGTGTCGAGCAGCGAGGGAACGATGGCGTCGGTGCCAGGGCCTGGCCGTTCCAGTTCGGTGGAGAGCAGTTCAGCGACGCTGCGCAATCCGGGGCGCTGCCCGAGGTGAGCGGGCAGGTGGATGACTTCGGGCAGCTCGTGCAGCAGCGGGTGGGTGCGGGCTGGATCGAGCTGATAGGCGCCACAGACCGTTGCGGTCGCCGGGACATCGGTGCGGGTGGCGGTGCTGGCGCCACCGCGGCTGGCCTGCCTGCCGTCTGGGTCGCAGGCAGGTGCAGCCGGCCGGGTCGCTGGGCTGTCGGCGAGCGTGTGCCCGCGCCCGCGGGGCCGGAACACCACGTCCCCGGTGCCCAGCGGAACGGGCTCGGCGCCGGCCAGGATGAGCCAGCACGACCCCTGCACGATCACCTGGAAGCCAGCCGACCCCGGCACGGATGCGAACTGCTGCGCCCACGGGGCACGCCACGCTGCCCGTGCTGACCGCGGCTGCCCGGTTCGCATCACCGCGATCACGTCGCTCAGCACGTCCACGCGGTCACAGTAGCCCCCGGAGACGGCTGAGCATGAATCCAGCGCGTTCTGAGGATGGCCTGTCGTGCGGCCCGGCCGTAGGTTCGCCGTGTGCGAGCCATGCGAATCCATCAGTACGGCGCGGCATCGGTCATCCGTGACGATGACATCTGCCGCCCCGTGCCCGGCCCTGGGGAGGTGCTGATCCATGTCGCCGCGACCTCGTTCAACCCGTCCGACATAGGGTTGCGCCGCGGGCTGCTGCGCTCGCTCTTGCCGCTGCAGTTGCCGGTCACGCTTGGCGCGGACGTGGCGGGCACAGTCACCGCGGCTGGCATGGGCGTGCACACCCCCGCCGTCGGCGACCGGGTCATCGGCCGGCTCGACCGCGGCGGCGCCGCGGCCGGGTACGTCACCGCCGCAGCCGGCACGCTGGCCGCGGCTCCGGCCGCCATCCCGCTGGCCCACGCCGCCGCCATTCCCGTCGCTGGCCTCACAGCGTGGCAGGCGGTGTTCGAGCACGCGGCCATCACGCCCGGGCAACGGGTGCTGGTCAACGGCGCGGGCGGCGGTATCGGCGGATTCGCCGTCCAGCTAGCCAAACGCGCTGGAGCGTACGTCATCGCCACCGCCAGCCCGCGCAGTACCGGGATGACCCACCGCAACGGTGCCGATCAGGTCGTGGACTACACCGCTACGCCGCTGGCGGAGGCACTGGATGAACCTGTCGATGTGATCCTCAACCTCGTCGTCCTCAGCGCACAGCGCGCTGCGACGCTGCTTTCAACAATGCGGCCGGGCGGCGTTGCCGTGTCCGCGACTCCGGTCAGCCCGCCCGCCGGCACGGCGACCACAGTGGTGCACTTCGTGGCCCGCAACGATACCGGCCACCTCGCCGCGCTGGTCAAGCTCATCGACATCGGCGCTGTCCGGGTGAACATCAGCGCGTGCCGACCGCTCACCGACCTGGCCTCCGTGCATCGCGACGCCGAATCCGGCCGAACCCACGGCAAGATCATTCTTGTCCCGTGACAGCGGCACGCCCGATCGTATGGGTTCGGTGTCGCCTATGGGGGATCGTCTAGCGGTTCTCCGCCACGAACTGGCTGGCGGTGAAGGACGCGCCAGCCGGATCGGCAAGGACGGCAAATCGCACCCATGGCGCGTTCTGCGGTTCGGCGAGGACCGAGCCTCCGAGTTCGCGCGCTCGCGCAGCGATCGCGTCCACGTCGTCGACGGCGAAGGTCACGCTCCAGCGCGCTGGGCCACCATCGCGCGGCAAGATCGTCGCCACGACGTTCTCGAAACCTTCGGGCGCGCCCATCTGCTTCATCCCCGCGCGCAAGCCGGGGTTGAGCTCCTCGAGATGGTCGCCGTAGCCCGGCAGAGCCCACATCGGCGAGCCGGCGTCGATTGTCGTCCAGCCGAACACGCTGCCGTAGAAGGCCCGTGCGGCCTCGACATCGTCGGTGTGCAGGTTGTTGAAGTTCACGGCGCCATGCTCGTTGACCGCCGCCGAGCCGCGATGTGATCCAGGCTGCCATACGCAAAAGACCGCGCCCTCGGGATCGGCGAACACGCCCATCCGCCCCGCGTCAAATACGTCGAAGGGCTCGGAGAGCACCCGCCCGCCCGCCTCGCGCACCCCGGCTGCGGCGCTGTCAGCGGACTCAACGCGGATGTAGGTATTCCACATGGCCTGCGGCGGTGCGCCGGCGGGCTGCGAGGAGATCGCTGCCACGTCCCGGCCGCCGATGCGCGCCATGTAGTAGTGAGCGCCCGCGTCGGGGGGCATTGCGTCCTCGGTCTGCCACCCGAAGAGCCCGGAGTAAAACCGGGCGGCGTCGGCCGGGTCGGGCTGGTTGGTGTCGACCCAGCACGGCACCCCGGCTGGGTAATCGTCGCGCGTACTCATTACGGCAGCCTACAGCGGCTCTCACCGAGCATCCTGGCAGCGAGCCGCTAGAACTGGACCGGGCGGATGGCATCGCGGCACCAGATGGCGTCGCTCACTTTGCAGTACCGATCAAGCGATGACGTCCACGAGCCACGCCGGGCCCAGCCGGGTCGCAGCACCGCGATGACACGACCCCGCCCACTGGTCACCTCGTGAGCTGCGGCACAGTTTTGTCGGGGAAGCAAGAAGGCCATCCGCTTACCTGGTGGATGGCCTGTGAGCTGGTCGGGGTGGCCGGATTTGAACCGGCGGCCTCTTCGTCCCGAACGAAGCGCGCTGCCAAGCTGCGCTACACCCCGCCGACCGCCAGAGCAGTCTAGCTGATCCGCGGAACCAGCGTGAGAAGCGTTGCCTCCGGGCGGCAGCTCAGCCTGACCGGCGCCCACGGGGAGGTGCCAAGGCCCGCCGAGACGTGCAGCCAGGCCTGCCGTCCGGCGAGTCCGGGCAGGTCAGCGCCACCCGCAAAGCCTTCAGCTGAGGCAACGGCCGGGTGCTTGTGCAGCCCGCTTGCCCGCGCCCGGTCGATGCCGCAGTTGGTGACCAGCGTGCCGACGCCGGGGAGGCAGACCTGGCCGCCGTGGGTGTGCCCGGCGAGCAGCAGGTCATAGCCGTCGGTGACGAACAGGTCCATGACCGCTGGCTCGGGTGAGTGCAGCAGGCCAATGCGCAAGTCGGCGGCCGGGTCAGCAGGCCCGGCGATCTGCCCGTAGCGGTCCCGGCCGACATGCGAGTCGTGCACGCCGGCGATCTCGATGTCCAGGTCTGCTGCCTTGATCCGGCTGCGCCGGTTGTTCAGGTTCAGCCAGCCCGACGCCTCCATGCCCTGAGCTAGCTCGGCCCACGGCAGGTCGGGGAGCAGGTGCCGGTGATCGCTCGCAGAGGTCCGCCACAGGTACCTCGCGGGGTTCTTCGGCTTGGGCGCGTAGAGGTCGTTGGAGCCGAAGACGAACGCGCCCGGCCGGTCGAGCAGCGGTCCCAGCGCTGCAAGAAAGGGGAGAACGGCCTGCGGATGGGAGATCGAGTCCCCCGTGTTGATCACCAGGTCCGGCTCGAGGGCATCGAGCGAGCGGATCCATGACATCAGCCGGTGCCGGCCGGGGGTCAGATGGCAGTCGGAGATGTGCAGCACCTTCAGCGGCTGCGTGCCGGGGGCGAGAACTGGTACGTCAAAGCGTCGCAGCGCGAACCAGTTCCGCTCCACCACGGCTGCATAGGCCAGGACAGCGGCACCCGCGACGGTGGCGGTTCCCAGGGCAGCACGAGCACGCATGTGCACATGGTGCCATGCGCCGTGTACTGCCCAGGCCCGCCACCGGATCAGCGCGCGGCACCGCGACGCGGCAGGATGTGCTCATGGCCGCACTCAAGGACCGCCTCCGCAGTGACCTGACGGCGGCAATGAAGGCTCGTGACCAGGTACGTACCCGGACCCTGCGGATGGCGCTGACCGCCGTGTCGAACGAGGAGGTAGCCGGCAAGACGGCTCGTGAGCTCGACGACGAGACGATCCAGCGAATCCTCGCCAGGGAGGCAAGGCGCCGTCGCGAAGCCGCCGAGGCGTTCGAGTCGGCCGGGCGCGCGGATCAGGCCGCGGCCGAGCGCGCCGAGGACAAGGTGCTGACCGAGTACCTGCCTGCGCAGCTGTCAGACGCCGAGTTGGGCCAGCTCGTCACGGCGGCCATCGCGGCCACCGGCGCCACCGGGATAAGCGCGATGGGCCAGGTCATGAAAGCAGTCACGCCGCAGGTAGCCGGGCGCGCAGAGGGCGGCAGGGTGGCGGCGGAAGTTCGCCGCCAGCTGTCCGGCTGACCAAGACCCCGGTCAGCCGGACCCCGGCCAGATGCAGGCGGGCTGGCGCCCGCCAAATCTAGGCGCGAGGGTCAGTGGCCGCCGCCGCCTCCGCCGCCTCCGCCGCCGCCGCCACCGCCAGGACCTGGACCGGGAAGCGGAGGAATGGGGAACGGCCCGTGGTGGCCGCCGCCGCCGCCGTGCTTTTTGTGCGGCGGCTGCGGCGAGTTGATGCCGTTGCCCTTGGAGAAGAACGGGCTGTTCGGCGGCACCGAGACGAAGCCGACCGGCTTGCCGAGCGCGGCGTGCAGGAACGTCTCCTGCCAGATCTGGCCCGCGTTCGCGCCGAACACATCGCCGACACAGTCTGGCGCGCCGTCCGCTGCCCGGAAGCAGGCTGCCTCGCCTGTCATCGGATGCGTGATCGGTCCGGCCGGGTTGAACATCGAGACGTAACCCGCCAGGTGCGGTGTGTACCCGGCGAACGCGGCGTACTCGAACTTGTCCGCGGTGCCGGTCTTACCTGCGGCTGGCCTGTTGATGCCGTCGCCCACACCGGTCCCGCTGGTCAGCACGCCCTGCAGGATGTAGTTGGCCGCGTCGGCTACCGAGGTCGACAGCGCCCGGTGACAGCTCTGCTTCGGCACTGGCAGGTGCGCGCCCGAGCCGGTCAGTACCGAGCCGATCGCGATCGGCGTGCAGTAGATCCCGCGGGAGGCGACGGTGGCGTAGGCCGCGGCCATCGTCATGGGCGACACGTTGACCGATCCCAGCGTGAACGAGGCCAGGTCGTCGGCCGGCGGCAGGTAGCCGGGCTTGCCGGGCTTGCCGACCGGGGCGAACAGCGACTTGCCGTCCGCACGGTGAACGCCGAGGTCCGCGGCCGTGTGTACCACGTTGCAGAGCCCGACCTGCTCCTCCAGGTGCGCGAAGAACACGTTGATGGACTGCGTGGTCCCGTTATAGAGCGTGAAGATCTCCGGTTTCTTCGTCGCTCCCTCGGAGTTGGTCAGCTGGTACGGGTTGATCGTCTGGCCCTTGCAGTTGGTGTAGCCGGAGACGGTGTCGGGCGAGACGATCTTCATGCTGGTGCCGAAAGGTATGCCCTGCTTGAGCGCGGTCAGCAGCGTGAAGAGCTTCGACGACGAGCCGGTCTGCACCCCGATGCCGCCGTCGTACTTGGAGTCCACCGCATAGTCGACGGTCGTCTGCCCTGGCCCGCTGCCATACGGCCGGTCCTCGGCGATCGCCCGGATCTTGCCGGTGCCCGGCTGGATCAGCACCTCAGCAGCCGCGTTGCCGGCCACGTTGAACGGCGACTTCGGGGCCGGCACCATGTAGCTCACCGCGTGCTGGGCCGCGTGCTGGTCCTGCGGGTTCAGCGTGGTGTAGATCTTGAGCCCGCCGGCCGTGTTCAGGGTCTTCTCCACGGTCGCGTACCGCGGGTCGTTCTTCAGCACCGACAGCACGTAGTCGCAGAAGAACGGCTCGTCGCTGGCGGAGCGGGCGGTGCAGCCGGCCTCCAGCGATGTCGGATGCTGGTGCAGGCCGAGCTTCTTGGCCTGGGCGGCCTTCTCCTGCGTCGCCGTGATATAGCCGAGCTGCTGCATCCGGGTCAGTACCACGTTGCGCTGGTTGAGGGCGTCCCCAGGGTGGACGAGGGGGTTGTACTGGTCGGGGAACTCCACCATGCCGGCCAGCATCGCCGCCTCGGGCAGGGTCAGCTTCGCAGCCGTGGTGGAGAAGTAGCGCTCGGCGGCGGTCTGGATGCCGACGGCCTCGTTGTCGAAAAACGCGGCGTTCAGGTACGCCGCGAGCAGCTGCTGCCTGGTGAGCTGGTGCTCCACGTTGGCCGCGATCCGCAGCTCGATGATCTTGCGCGAGAGGTTGTCGGCGATGGCCGCCTCCCGCTCCTGGGGGGTCTGCGCGGTCAGCACCAGCGCGTTCTTCACGTACTGCTGGGCCAGCGTGGAGCCGCCCTGGATGGAGTTGCCCTGCAGGTCGCTGAGCAGCGCACGGGTGGTGCCGCGCGGATCGATCGCGCCGTGCTGCCAGTACCTGGAGTCCTCGGCGGCGACGATCGCGTTGCGCATCACCGGGGCGATCTTGCTGTACGGCACCGGAACGCGGTCGATGCCGCCAGGGTTCTGCGCCGTACCGCCCGGATAGTAGAAGGCGATCACGTTGCCCTTGCTGTCCAGGATCTCGGAGCGGCGCGGCAGCTGGGCCAGGTTCGGCACCTTCAGGTCAGTGAAGGTAGTGGCGGTGTCCTTGGCCATCATGCCCATGACCGCGACGGCCGGCAGCGCGATCGCGCCGGCGATCAGCCCGGCGACGGCCGAGACGACGAGCAGCTTGGCGGCTGCGCTCAGGCCGGCGAGCCGTTCTGATTTCAGCACGGCATCAGATTACGCTGCCGCAGGTCCTGGCAGTGCCAGGAAACGTCATCAGCCGCTGACGGGGCAGGTCACGAATGCCGCCACGGGGGCCGAAAGCAGCCCGGTTGCGAGGGGTGACTAGTCATCGCTGTCCGCATAGCCCATCAGGGCTATACCGGAAATGGGCCCGCCGGGGGCTAGCGCTGCGGGCTAGACTTCCGTAAGTTACTTTTCCGCGACCATCACTACCGGGGCGCAGCGTGACGCTGTGGCCACGGACCGCAACGGTAACGCGATCGTGCGTGACCATCCATTTGCGGTGCGTGACGATCAGGAGGAGTTGGCCACCATGTGGATCACGGACTGGACCGCCCGCGCCGCGTGCAAGGGGACTGACCCGGACGAGCTCTTCGTCCAGGGCGCGGCGCAGAACCGGGCCAAGCTGATCTGCCGCGGCTGCCCAGTCCGGACCGAGTGCCTCGCTGACGCGCTCGACAACCGGATCGAGTTCGGTGTCTGGGGTGGCATGACCGAGCGGGAACGGCGAGCGCTGCTGCGCCGGCGGCCGGACGTGATCTCCTGGCACGACCTGCTGGAGAACGCGCGCAACCAGTACGAGCGAGCCGGTGACGCGCTCGTAGCCAGCTGACTACCGCTGAGCTTCCCGGCCGGCGGATGAGCCGGCTTCCCCCTGCCTAGCCGCCGAACGTCAGGCCGATAGCCCGTAGTCCAGCCAGGTCATGCACGTCCTCAGGCTGGGCGGCAATCTCAGCTATCGGGACCAGCGGATGCGCCGCGGTGAAGTGCTCGGCCAGCCGCCGTTCTGCTGCCGCCTGCTGCATCCGTTCCGCGTGCAGCCGGAGCGCGGCGATCGCCAGCGCGTGCTGGCTCCCATTGCGCCGCCCTTCAGCCGCGCTGGCCACTGCGGCCGGCTCGCCATTTGCCTCGTCGGCCAGCTCGCCGTGCTCGCCATTCCGGCCGGCGGGCGAGCCGGCTGGAGCGGCGACCTGCAGCATCTCCGCGGCAGCCAGGCTGCGGGCCGCTGACAGTCCGGGCGCCGGCGAGCGGTGCACCCGATTCAGGATCAGTCCGGCCAGCGGCATCCGCTCCTCCGCCAGCCGCTCCACGAAGTACGAGGCCTCGCGGAGCGCGTCCGGCTCGGGGGCGGCGATCACCAGGAACGCGGTCCCCGGCGCGCGCAGCAGGCGGAAGGTGTAATCGGCGCGCTCGCGGAATCCGCCGAACATCGTGTCCATGGCCGAGATGAAGGTCTGGACGTCCCGAAGCATCTGGCCGCCGATGACCTTAGTGACAATACCGGTAATTGCCCCGAATCCGGCATTCAGCACCTTCAGCCCGGTGCGGCCACCGAACTTCGCCGGTGCTACCAGCAGCCGTAGCAGCCTGCCGTCGAGGAAACGGCCGAGCCGCTGCGGGGCGTCGAGGAAGTCGAGAGCCGAGCGGCTCGGTGGAGTGTCGACCACGATCAGGTCCCACTCGTCCGCGCGGCGCAGCTGACCGAGCTTCTCCATCGCCATGTACTCCTGGGTGCCGGCGAACCCGGAGGACAGCGACTGGTAGAAGGGGTTAGCCAGGATCTGCGCGGCGCGGTCGGGGTCGGCGTGCGCCTGGACGATCTCGTCGAAGGTCCGCTTCATGTCGAGCATCATCGCGTGCAGGCTGCCGCCAGCTGACCCGCCGACGCCGGACACCAGGCGCGGAGTGTTATCCAGCGTGCTCAGGCCCATCGACTGCGCCAGTCTGCGGGCCGGGTCGACGGTCAGCACCACGACCCGGCGGCCGCGCTCGGCGGCGCGCAGCCCGAGGGCGGCGGCGGCGGTGGTCTTCCCGACGCCCCCCGAGCCGCAGCAGACGATCACCCGGATCCTGCGGTCATCGAGCAAGGCGCCAACGTCCAGTGGCGGCGGCGGCAGCGCGTGCGCCATCAGGCTGCCCCCTGCTCGCGCAGCGCGGAGGCGAGCCGGTACAGGCCGGCCAGGTCCATCCCGTCGGGGATCATCGGCAGCAGATAGCGAGGCTGGCCGGCGCCGTCCAGCCGCTCGCGCTGCAGCTGCTGGCCGAGCTCCGTCCGCGCCTGCGCCGCCAGCTCGGCCGCCAGCTCACCGGCCAGGCTCCGGCTGTCGTCCAGGCCGGCCGCCTTCAGGCTGACCGCCAGCTCGGCCGCATCCACCTCGCCGTCGGCCGCCGCGCGCAGCTGGTCACCGGGCAGCGCGAGCGGCCGGGCCATGTTGATCATGATTCCGCCCACCGCGATCCCGCCGCCGGGCAGCGCCCGCAGCTCGGCGATGCCGTCGAGCGTCTCCTGCACCGGCATCTCCTCCAGCAGCGTCACGAAGTGCACGACCGTCTGCGGTGAGCGGATGACGTTCTGCACGGTGTCGGCGTGCCCGCGGATCGGCCCGACCCTGGCCACGTCGGAGACCTCCGAGGCCACGTTCAGGAACCTCGCGATCCGGCCGGTCGGCGGCGCGTCCATCACGACCGCGCCGTAGACGGGCTTGCCCGCCTCCTTGCGCCGGACCGCCTCAGCCGCCTTGCCGGTCAGCAGCACGTCCCGCAGCCCAGGCGCGATCGTGGTGGCGAAGTCCATCACGCCGAGCCGGGTGAGCGCCGTCCCGGCGTGCCGCATGTTGTAGAACATCTCCAGGTACTCAAGCAGCGCCGACTCCGCGTCGGCGACGAGCGCGAACACGTCGCCGCCAGGCCGCCCGGCGGCGGCCGGGGCCACCGCGACCTTGCGCTCGGCGTACGGCAGCGGCGGCACGTCGAAGAGCTGCGCGATGCCCTGACGGCCCTCCATCTCCATCAGCAGCACCGGGCGGCCGGCCGAGGCAAGCGCCAGCGCGAGAGCGCCGGCGACCGTCGTCTTGCCGGTACCGCCCTTGCCGGTGACCACGTGCAGCCGCACGCCGTCCCAGTCGGTGTCCCTGGAGCTCACGTTCTGGAGGCTATCTGCGCCCGGCCAGCGGATCGCGCAGCGCTGCCGCGCGGCCGGCCGAAGGCGAGCGGCCGGCCAGTCCCAAAACCGGCCGCCCGGCCGAAATCCGGCCATGGCTAGCTGGCCACCAGCCAGTCCCGCAGGGCTGCCTACGGTCGCCGCGCTTGCTCCGTTATCTTCCCTTGCTTGGCGTGCGCCGCGATGTCACTACCCTTGAAGCAGTAAGCCAGCTGCGCGGGACCGGGCAGCCGACCGCGGTACCCGGCCCGGGCGGCACGGGAAAGAGGTGTGGGCTGTGATCGAGGCCCTTGTGGCGATCATCGTCGTTGTCGTGCTGGCCGGGATCGTGACGGCTGCCCGCTCGATCAGGGTCGTCCAGCAGTATGAAGATGGGATCATTTACCGCTTCGGCCGGGTGCTGCCCGGCGTGCGCAGCCCTGGGCTGACGATCATCCGCCCGATCGGCGACAAGCTGCAGAAGGTCAACAAGCAGATCGTCGCCATGGCCGTGCCCGCCCAGGACGGCATCACCCGCGACAACGTGACCGTCCGGGTCGACGCGGTCGTGTACTTCAAGGTTGTCGACCCGATCAAGGCGATGATCAACGTCGTCAACTACCAGTACGCGATATCGCAGCGCGCCCAGACCTCGCTGCGCTCCATCATCGGCCAGTCGGAGATGGACCAGCTGCTCTCCGAGCGGGCCACGGTGAACCGCCAGCTCTGCAAGATCATCGACGAGGTGACCGAGGGCCCCTGGGGGGTCAAGGTCGAGAGCGTCGAGATCAAGGACGTCTCGCTGCCCGAGAGCATGAAGCGGTCGATGTCGCGGCAGGCCGAAGCCGAGCGGGAGCGGCGGGCGAGGATCATCACCGCTGACGGCGAGTTCCAGGCGTCCAAGCGGCTCGCCGCCGCCGCGAACGTGATGGCGCGCGACCCGGCCGCGCTGCAACTGCGGCTGCTGCAGACCGTGGTGGAGGTGGCCGCCGAGCGCAACAGCACGCTGGTCATGCCCATCCCGGTGGAACTGCTGCGGTTCTTCGACAAGTACGCGCCTGCTGCTGCCGGTACCCCGGCGCCGGCCAGGGAGGAGGAGGCCGAGTCGATCGACGAGGTCGGAAAGAAGGCCATCGAAAAGGCCGAGCAGCAGGGGGCGGCCGAGCTCGACAACGCCGACCCGACCAAGCTGGAGATTCCCGACGTCCCGGCGATCCCCGAGCTGTCGGCGGCGGAGAAGGGCGACATCGGGACAACTCTCGGCCAGGACAGCGAG
>DASXMR010000094.1:0-16222 GCA_036495525.1 Streptosporangiaceae bacterium
TGTCGACGCCCAGATAGCGAACCTGGCCCCGCGTCGCCCTGGCGACTCGGGCGATGGCCGGCTCCTCCTGCTGGCAGACCGTGCAGGAGGACGACCAGAAGTTCAGGACGATCGGCTTGCCACGCAGCTGGGCAGGCTGGAGGATTCCGGGGCCTTCCAGGCGCGGCAGGTCGAATGCCGGAGCAGAGCGGTTCAGCCGGGCAAATCCCAGCCCGGCTCCTTGGAGCGCGGCACCCTGTCGCCCAGCACCCAGCGGCGCGGTAACCGGGGCCGGACCCCGGAACAGGGTCAGAGCGGCGACGACCATGACGGCCAGCGAGACCAGGACGATGACGATGTCCCGCCGTCTCGATGCCACGAAGGATCGCATTCGCATGCCGCCTTCCAGAAACGGGCCCCGCCCGGTGCGCAAACCAGGCGGGGCCGGATCCGAATCAGGAAGGAATCGAGATCACCGCCGACTTTACGGCATTTACGGGGCTAAACAAATAACGGGCGGGCTAGCCGAGATAGTCCGGGTCGGCGCTAATCCAGTGGTTCCCGCAGCCATGACGGCCCGGCAGGCCGACGCCGTCCTTGGTCTCGCTGTCCTGGGTGCAGAAGTTAACGGCCCAGCGGTAACCGTCCTGCTCGCCGATCCGGAACGTGAACCGGATGGTCCTGGCGAACTCGTAGGTGTGCAGCTTGACCGGCTTGCTGGCGGTGGCCGCGCTGTTCAGCTCCAGGAGCTTGGGCGGCGCGGGCTCGCCGTGCTTGGCCAGGAACAACCGGGAGTACAGGTAAAAGTGCTTAGCCGCCTCGGTGGCGTACGCCGAGATCGGGACCTTGACCGAGACCTTCAGCGCGATGTGGCAGACGGGGCGGGTGCACCTAGTATTCCCGCTCAAGCTGGCGGGCGACACGACATAAACCGTCTTCACGCCAGAGGTGCCGACGGTGCCGCTAGCGTCGGTGACCCGGACCTCGTAACTGGTGCGAAGCCCTGGCCGCACAGTGAATGAGTAACTGGCCGTGCCGCTGGACGGGACCGTCGTAACGTGCTCGCTCGTCGCCGTGGGGCTGGCTGCGCCGAACTTCCCGGCCAGCAGCGTCACCGTCAGCGAGTCGCCGATCGTCGCGCCGGTAACCGTGCCGCTGACCGTGGCGGCGTCGGTCGTAGTGGACCCGAGAAACTCCACGAACGTGTCGCCGGTTACCGGCGTGAACGCCGACTTGGCAGCGATGGTCACGGTGGCGGCGGTGGCTGGGGCGGCGCTGGCCGCGACCGCCGTCCCCGCTCCGGCCCCGACCAGTCCGCAGACGGAGGTAACGAGGGCGGCTCCCCGCCAGAACCTGGACTTCAGCATCGGCACATTTCCCGTCCTTTATCACCCGACATAGCCAGGGCGAGAATATAGCGACTCATCGCGCGACATAACCCCATTCCGCAGACTTTCGGGGAAATCAGCTCCTATCCGAGGTACACGACCTTTGAGCTGAGCTTCTTGTCGCCGCAGCTGTGGTGGCCGGGCAGCGCAAAGCCGTCCTTTGCCTCGGTGTCCTTCGTGCATGCCGTCCAGACCCAGCGGAAGCCCGCCCGGCCGACCCGCAGCGAGAACCTGAAGCTGGTCTTATAGGTGTCTGCCGACACCCGGTCGGCCTTGGCCACGACTGCCTTGGTGTCCAGCTTCAGCGACCGGGGGATCGACGGGACGTGCCCGGCGGCCCTGCCGGTGCGCACGCCGACGTAGACGTGCCAGTGCTTCGCCGACTCCCGCTTGACGGCCGAGGCGGGCATCACGAGCCGCAGCCGGATGACCTCCGTGCAGACCGGCTGGTGGCACTTCTTCGGCGCCGAGGTAGTGCCGCCCTCCTGGATGTAGATCGGCTGCCGCCGGGACGTCGCCTGGACGGTCGTCGGCGCGGCGGCGTCGAATAGCTCGACGGTGTACCGGGTCGCGATCTGCGGCCGCACGGTGAACTTGTAGGCGTCTGTCCCGGTCGCCGACAGCGTCAGCGACCGCAGCCGGGCCGGGGCCGCGTGGTAGGGAAACGGCTGCGCCAGCAGCCGGACCACGTCGCCGCTGACGGCATTGGTGATCTTGCCGGAGAGCCGGGCCGCGTCAAGCGGGCTGCCATCGTGGAATGCCACCGACACGTCGCCCGTGACGGTCGGGAGCTGCGACTTGGCCGCGATGCTGATCGTCGGCGTCGCGGGCGCGGGCGACGCCGTGGGCGACGCCGGCACTGACGAAGAGGCCGGCGGCGACGACGTCGCGGACGCCGGCAGGACGGCGGACACGACCAGGCCAATGGCGCCGGCCAGGATCGCGCACATACTCAGTAAGTTCCGCACTCGTACCTCAGTCTACATTCCGCGACTGCGTGAGGGAAATACCTCGACGACGTCTGAGAATAGGTCGAGCGGCACGAAACAGCGAGGACCTTGGGGCCGAATCCAGTGCAGACATAAGTCTGCCCTGGCCGTTAATCCTCGGAATCCGGGGCGGCCAGGGCAGGCTGACAGGCAAATAGCGCCGTTTAAATGTCGAAATACAGCTCGAACTCGTGCGGGTGGGGCCGCAGCGCGATCGGGGCCAGCTCGTTGGTCCGCTTGTAGTCCAGCCACGTCGAGATCAGGTCGGGGGTGAAGACCCCGCCCTCAAGCAGGAACTCGTGGTCGGCCTCGAGGCTGTCCAGGACCTTCTCCAGCGAGCCCGGAACCTGCGGGATCGACGCGGCCTCGTCCGGCGGGAGCTCGTAGAGGTCCTTGTCCACCGGCTCATGCGGCTCGATCTTGTTCTTGATCCCGTCCAGGCCGGCCATGAGCATCGCCGCGAACGCCAGGTAGGGGTTGGCGGACGGGTCGGGGACCCGGAACTCCAGCCGCTTGGCCTTCGGGTTGGACCCGGTGATCGGGATGCGCACGCAGGCGGACCGGTTGCGCTGCGAGTAGACCAGGTTGACCGGCGCCTCGTAGCCGGGGACCAGGCGGTGGTAGGAGTTCGCCGTCGGGTTAGTGAAGGCCAGCAGCGACGGCGCGTGCTTGAGCAGGCCGCCGATGTAGTACCGGCCCATGTCCGACATTCCCGCATAGCCGGCCTCGTCGTAGAACAGCGGCGAGCCGTCCTTCCACAGGCTCTGATGGCAGTGCATGCCCGAGCCGTTGTCACCGAACAGCGGCTTCGGCATGAAGGTGACCGTCTTGCCAGCTGACCGGGCGACGCTCTTCACCACGTACTTGTAGAGCATCAGCTTGTCGGCCATGGTCAGCATCGTGTCGAAGCGGATGTCGATCTCCGCCTGCCCGGCGGTACCGACCTCGTGGTGCTGCATCTCGACGGTGATGCCGCACGCCATCAGCTGGCGCACCATTTCCGAGCGCAGGTCGGTGTAGTGGTCCATCGGCGGCACGGGGAAGTAGCCGCCCTTGTAACGCGGCTTGTAGCCGAGGTTGCCGCCTGGCTCGTCGCGGCCGGTGTTCCACGCGCCCTCGATCGAGTCCAGCTGGTAGAAGCCGTGATCGGGCGCGGTCTCGAAGCGAGCCGAGTCGAAGATGTAGAACTCGGCCTCAGGCCCGAAGTACACAGTGTCGGCGATCCCGCTCCCAAGCAGGTAGTACTCGGCCTTGCGGGCGATGTTGCGCGGGTCCCTGGAGTACGGCTCGCCGGTCAGCGGGTCGTGCACGAAGAAGGTCATGTTCAGGGTCCGGTGCGGGCGGAACGGGTCGATCACCGCGGTGCTGGCATCCGGCAGCAGCAGCATGTCGGACTCGTGGATCCGCTGGAAGCCGCGGATCGAGGAGCCGTCGAACATCAGGCCGTCGGTGAAGACCTTCTGGTCGAAGGCCTCGGCCGGCACCGTGAAGTGCTGCATCGTCCCCGGCACGTCGCAGAACCGGACGTCGACGAACTGCACGCCGTTGTCGGCGATGTACCGCAGGACCTCTTCACCGCTGGTGAACATGAACTCTCCCCTTCACGCTCCGCTGCGCGCTGCCGCCTGTCCGGCGCTGCTGCGACGCTAGCCAGCGGCCGTTTCGCCGTCGTGTCCCCGATGTTTCGCCGACGTTACGGCTGCTGCTTGCTGGCCGCCGCGGGGCAGGGAGAACGCGGCCGGATACCGCTGGTCCGGATCGCCCCGCCGGCCGGATACCGTGGCCTGGTGAGCAACAGTAGCCGGGCCTCGGCCAGCGCGCCGGGAGGCAGCCAGGACCGGGCCGGCCGGGCCGGCCAGGGCGCAGGGGACGTGCCGGGCCGGCAGTCCGCTTACCCCGGCCAGCGGTTCGGGCTACCTGAGCACGGCCAGCGCTCGGTGGCTGGCGTGGGCCGGCGGCTGCTGGCGCTGTTCGCCGACTGGCTGATCTGCACGATCATCGCGCTGCTCGCGCTGCACAACCAGATCTGGACGCTGGCCATCTTCGCCGCCGAGGTTTACGTGCTCACCGCGGCGACCGGGTTCACCATCGGCAAGCGGCTGCTCGGGGTGCGGGTGGTGCGGCTGGACAACCGGCCGGTCGGCTTCGTCTGGTCGCTGGTGCGGCTGGTGCTGCTGCTGCTGATCGTGCCGCCGCTGGTCTTCGACAAGGACCTGCGCGGCCTGCACGACCGGGCCGCCGGGACGGTCGTCATCCGGTTCTGACGGATGCCAGGGGAGTGACCGCGTGACCAGCCCGCTGCCCTACAACGGCCTCGCCCTGGACCGGGCCGCCGCGCTGCGCGGTGACGCGGAGCTGATCGCCGGCGTGCTGGCCAGGCCGCAGTCGGTGGTGATCCCGCTGTGGCAGGACAAGTGCCTGGTAGCCGGCCCCGCCGGGGCGCCGGTGCTGATGCCGGCCGGACAGTCAGCCGAGCTGATCACGGCCGCCGGGACGACCTCGTTCCTCGGGCTCAATGGGCCAGCTGGCGTCTTCGCCGTCGATCTTTCCGCGCTCACCGCTGACGCGGCGGCGGGGCTGGCGGGCGCCAGCGGCGCCGTCGACGTCCGGCGGCTATTCGGCTCGCTCGACCCGCAGCTCGCGGCGACGCTGGCTTATGCCCGGGGAATCCTGCGCTGGCACCGGCAGCAGCGGTACTGCGGCGCCTGCGGCAGCCCTGCGGTCAGTGAGAACGGCGGCAGCGCCCGCCGCTGCACCGCGGCCGGCTGCGAGCAGCTGATGTTCCCGCGGGTCGAGCCAGCGGTCATCATGCTGGTTGAGTCGGCCGGCCCGCCGCGCCGCTGCCTGCTTGCCAGGCACGCCGCGTCGCTGACCGGCGAGTACGCCACGCTCGCCGGATTCGTGGAGCTGGGGGAGTGCCTGGAGGACGCGGTGCGCCGCGAGGTCGCCGAGGAGACAGGAGTGCGGGTCGGCGCGGTGCGCTATCAGGCGTCGCAGGCGTGGCCGTTTCCCGCCGGGCTGATGGTCGGTTTCCGCGCGGCCGCGCAGTCGGAGCAGATCAGCATCGATCCTGCCGAGATCGCGGAAGCGCGCTGGTTCACCCGGCAGGAAGTCGCCGGGCTGCTGGCCAGCCAGCCGGGCACCGGCGACTCGATCGAGGAGCACCTGCTGCGCGGCTGGCTAGCCGAGGCGGGCTGACCCGCGAGCTGGCCGCAGGGTTAGCTCAGCGCATCCGGGGCCTTGGCGCCTTCGGCATCCTGGCCTGGCGTGGCGGCGGCCCCTTGGGCATCTGCAGTGACTGCGGCAGCGCCTTGAGACGGTAGTTCAGGTCAGCGACGGCCGGGCCCTTCAGGTTGCGCGGCAGCTTCATCAGGTGGCGCTGCAGCCTGCGGAGGGGCAGCTGGCCCTCGCCGTCGCCGACCTGGATGTCGTAGATGGGCACTTCGAACGCGACCCTGGAGACCCGCTTCTTCTCCGCGGCGAGCAGGCTGGGCAGCCGGTTGGGCGAGCCCTCGCCGACCAGGATGACGCCGGGCCGGCCGACGGTGCGGTGCACCACGTCCATGTTCCGGTTCGCGGCGATCGCCGGCGTCGTCGTCCAGTTGCCGCGCATGGACTGCAGGATCGCTGCCGCCGCGCCGGGCTGCCCCGCGATGGTCGAGTACTGAGCCGACTGGGCGAAGCGGCCGAACAGGATGGTGGCGCCCAGCAGGCCGACCAGCACGCCGAGCGGGATCAGGAACGCCGCCGTCCCGGTGAGCAGGCCCACCACCACGCAGATGGCGATGACGCCGAGGCCGGTGCCGAAGACGATCGGCATCGCCTTCGGATTCGCCTTACGTATAAGACCGGCGACGATGCGGATCTGCTTGACCCGGCCGGGCATGTCAGCTTCGGCGGCCTTGCTCGCGCCGGCGCCTGGTCTGTTCACCATGCACGCGAGGATACCGGTCCGCGCGCCCGGTGGACGCCTGCGTCCTCGCAGGCGGTCAGCTGGCGGCCGTGGCCCTGGCCAGGTCGGCCCGGCGCTGCATCGCCTGCCGGTACAGCCGGCCAGCGCGGTAGGACGAGCGCACTAGCGGGCCGGACATCACGCCGGCGAAGCCCAGCTCGGTGGCCTCCTCGGCCAGCTCGTCGAACTCCTGCGGCGTTACCCAGCGAATGACCGGGTGGTGCCGCGGCGATGGCCGCAGGTACTGGGTGATCGTGACCAGCTCGCAGCCGGCCGCGAGCAGGTCAGCCAGCGCCGCGCTGATCTCCTCGCGTTCCTCGCCCATGCCGAGGATCAGATTCGACTTGGTGACCAGGCCGGCCTGCCCGGCAACGCTGAGCACGTCCAGCGAGCGCTCGTAGCGGAAGCCGGGCCTGATCCGCCGGAAGATACGCGGCACCGTCTCGATGTTGTGCGCCAGCACCTCGGGCCGGGCCGAGAACACCTCAGCGAGCTGGTCGGGCTCGGCGCTGAAATCGGGGATCAGCAGCTCAACGCCGCAGCCAGGCACGTCCTGGTGGATCTGCCGTGCTGTCTGCGCGTACAGCCAGGCGCCTCCGTCGGGCAGGTCGTCCCTGGCCACCCCCGTCACCGTCGCGTACCGCAGGCCCATCGAGGCGACCGACTCGGCCACCCGGCGCGGCTCGTCGGTGTCCAGCGGGGCTGGCTTGCCGGTGGCGATCTGGCAGAAATCGCAGCGCCTGGTGCACTGGTCGCCGCCGATCAGGAACGTCGCCTCGCGGTCTTCCCAGCATTCGAAGATGTTCGGGCAGCCGGCCTCCTCGCACACCGTGTGCAGTCCCTCGCTGCGCACGAGCTGCTTCAGCTCGGCGTACTGCGGGCCGGTACGCAGCCTCGTCTTAATCCACGGCGGCTTGCGCTCGATCGGGGTCTCGCTGTTGCGCGCCTCCAGCCGCAGCAGCCGGCGATTGTCTGGTGCGATGGCCACGTTTCCAGGGTACGTGGGTGTGGCAGGGTCGCGGACGGCGCAGCCCGCTGGCTGGCCGGCCAGGCAGCCGGCGTCATCATGGAGCTGTCCGGCCGGCTACCGCCGGAACTCGGAGCGGCACTGCGCTTCGCCGAAGAGAACCCGGGAGACCTCATGACAGAGCAACCTCCAGGCTTTGATGACGATCAGCTGCCAGAAGAGCCCGAGGAAGACGAAGCCTTCCACCGGAACCGGCGGGAGCATGGCGGCGCGCCGCAGCGCCTGGACGATGACCAGCTGGCCCGGCTGACCGAGGAAGAGCGCGTTGAGGCCGGCCTGGACGCCTTCGACCCGGACGAGGTGCCCCCGGCCACCGACGAGCCGCCAGAGCCGGACATCACCACGACGGACACCTTCGAGGAAGAACGCGCCGAGGTGCGCCGCGAGGTCGACAAGGACGAGCTCGGCCCGGTCAGCGAGAGCGAGCCGTTCCCGCCGTCGCACTACGACAGGTCCTGACCAGGCGGGCGCCAGGCCGCGGCGGGCCGATGTGACGCTGGGCCGCCCGGTCCGGGAACATGGGCTGCATGCCCACGCAGTTTGACCCGCCGTCAGGAACCCGCGACTTCCTCGCCGCCGAGCTCGCCAGGCGCGAGCGTGCCTTCGCCGTCATCCGCGACGTCTTCGGGCGATACGGCTTCGAGCCGCTGCAGACTCCCTCGTTCGAGCGGCTCGACGTGCTGACCGGAAAGTACGGCGAGGAGGGCGAGAAGCTCATCTTCAAGATCCTGCGGCGCGGCGAGCATGAGGCGTCCGGCGAGGCCGACCTGGCCCTGCGCTACGACATGACCGTGCCGCTGGCCAGGGTCACCGCCGCCTACGGCAGCCAGCTGCCCACCCCGTACAAGCGGTACGCGATCGGCCCGGTGTGGCGGGCCGACCGGCCAGGGCACGGGCGGTACCGCGAGTTCACCCAGTGCGACGTGGACATCGTCGGCTCCTCATCCCCGATGAGCGACGCCGAGGTCATCTGCGCCATGCACGACGTGGTGAGCGAGCTGCGGGTAGGCGCCTTCGGGATCCAGCTCAACTCCCGGCGGCTGCTCGCCGGCCTGCTCGAGGTGTTCGGTGTCCAGCAGGGTGCCGGGTCAGGCGTGCTCATCTCGCTTGACAAGCTCGACAAGCTGCCCCCGCCGGAGGTCATCGCCGAGCTTGCCGAGCGCGGGCTGCCGGAGTCGGTGGCCGGCGAGCTTGTTGACGCGGTCAGCGCGCCGGACGCGGTCGGCCGGATGCGAGAAGCGCTCAAGGGCAGCGAGGAGGGCCTGGCTGGCCTGGACGAGGTCAACCGGGTGCTCGACCTGGTGGCCCCGCAGCTGCCGCCCGAGCGCGTCGGGTTCTCGCCAGCCCTGGTGCGCGGACTCAGCTACTACACCGGCCCGATCTGGGAGGTCACCGCTGGCAGCGGCGGGTCGCTGGCCGGCGGCGGCCGGTATGACTACCTGATCGAGCAGCTCGGCGGCCCGGACGCGCCGGCCACCGGCGGCTCGCTTGGCCTGGAGCGCCTCCTGCTCATGCAGGCCGGCGCCGACGACAGCGCGTTCGCCAGGCTCGACGTGGCCGTGACCGTTATCGGTGACGAGCTGGCCGCCAGCTCCTTCGGCTTCGCCGCGCAGGCCCGCGAGGCCGGCTTGCGGGCCGGGGTCTACCTGGGCTCGTCCGGCAAGCTGGGCAGGCAGCTCAAGTGGGCCAGCGACCAGGGCGCGCGGTGGAGCCTCATCTACGGCCCGGCTGAGGCAGCTGCCGGCACGGTGACAGTGCGGGACATGGTCAGCGGCGAGCAGGCCGCGGTGCCGGCCACCGGCCTGCGCGAGCACCTGGCCGCCATGGCGGGCCAGGGTGGCTGACGAGAACAGCGCGGCCAGCGGCTTCCTCGACCCGGACACCTGGTTCGCCACGCTGCCCGGCGTCGTCGTCGCGGCCGGCGCGCTGTTCACCGATCCGGGCGGCAGCGTGCTGCTGGTCAAGCCCAACTACCGGGACCACTGGACGCTGCCGGGCGGCATCTGCGAGCTAGGCGAGCCGCCGCACCTCGGCTGTGCCAGGGAGATCAGCGAGGAGCTCGGCCTGCGCTGCACGCCGGGGCCGCTGCTGGCGATCGACTGGTCGCAGGCCTACGGCAGCCATCAGCGGCCGATCATGCACTTCGTTTTCGACGGCGGCACGCTGGCCGACGGCTCGGGCATCGTGCTGCAGCAGGAGGAGCTGGACGACTGGCGCTTTATCCCGCCGGCGGAGCTGGCCGGCTATCTCGCGCCCTACGGCGTGGCCAGGATGCGCGCTGCCCTGGCGGGCAGGGCCGCAGGCGCCGCTATCTACCAGCCAGCCTTCCGCGGCTAGCAACGCCAGCCGTCAGCGAGCCCGGGCGGCGGACGGCACTGGCCCGGCCTCGCCGGCGGCCAGCAGCACGTCCGGCCTGGCGTGCCGCCACGAGGCGTGCCCGAGCACGCTGGCCAGCCACGACTCGGCCGGGCCGAGCACGTCCTGCACCGTGACCGGCCGGCCGGCCTCGGCGGACAGCGAGGTCATCAGCACGTCGGGCAGGCCGCACGGCACGATGCGGCCGAACCAGCCCAGGTCGCAATCGCAGTTCAGGGCGAAGCCGTGCATGGTCACCCCGCGCGCCACCCGGATCCCGATGGAGGCGATCTTGCGGTCCTGACCGCCATGCGGGGCCGGGATCCAGACTCCGCTGCGGCCCTCGACCCGGCTGGTCCGCACGCCGAAATCGGCGCAGACCCTGATCAGCGCCTCCTCGATGGCGCGCACGTAGCTGATCACGTCGACCGGCTCGGCCAGCTGCACGATCGGATAGCCGACCAGCTGGCCCGGCCCGTGCCAGGTGATCTTGCCGCCCCGGTCTACCTCGATGACCGGGGCGCCGGGATCGCCGAGCGGGCGGTCCTGCTGGCTGGTGCGCTTCCCGGCGGTATACACCGGCTTGTGCTCCAGCAGGACGCACGTGTCTGGGATCCGGCCGGCCACCCGGCGCTCGTGCAGCGTCCGCTGCAGTTGCCAGGCCTGCCGGTAGTCGACTGCCTCGGCGCCGAAACCCGCCCGCACGTAAGTCAGCTTGCCGGTCACGCTTCCAGCCTAAGCGCACCGCACGAGGAGCCGGGCGTGCCCTGCCGGGCGCGGTCAGCCGCGGGGTGAGCCACCCGCGGCAGCGGGCTCTGCGCCGGCGAGGAAGTGCCGCACGGTGCGGGGACTGCGCAGCACGTGCAGGGTTGGACCGGCGACCAGAAGAGCGTGTCCAGCTCGACAACCGGCAGACTCAGGGCTGCGCCAAGCCGGGCGGCGAGCACTCACTTGCCTGCCCCGCCGCGGCCGAAGATGACGACCCGCCGCATGCTCCTCCGTTCAGCGGAACCCGCATGGCCTTGGCGGACATTATCGGTATAGAGGGGTAAATGCGGGCCGCGCTGGATATGCAGTATTCAGCGGGGTTCGGCCCCGCCGCGTGGATGGCGGCGGAGTGTGCGCCAGCGGGAATGCGGATCCGGTGCGAGCGGGTTCCAGCAGGTGCGCGGGGGCGGTGCGGCAGCCCGTGCCGGGGAGGTGGGGTCATGATCGAGCAGGACGAACTGCAGCGGATGTCCCCGCAGCAGCGGCTGGAGCTCGCCCGGGCGATCATCCTGCTGGACGGCCAGCCGCCCGGCGCGAGCCGGGGGAGTGCGCGACGCCGGGCGGTGGCGCTCGCCTTGACCATCGGGTGCTGCGCCGTGCTGGTCGCCTGGATCGCCGTGCTTGCGCTGACGCTGCCGCGGTTCTACCGCACCGGCGGCTGGCGCGGCGCCTGGGTCGGCTTTGACATTGCACTGCTGCTGGCGTTCGCCGCGACCGGCTGGGCCGCCTGGCGGCGGCGCCAGGTGCTCATCATCTGCCTGGTGGTGCTCGCTACCCTGCTGTGCTGTGACGCCTGGTTCGACGTGGTGCTCGACGCGGGTACCAGCGGATTTGGGGAGAGCCTGCTGCTGGCCCTGCTGGTCGAGCTGCCGCTGGCCGCGCTGGCGATCCTGGCGGCGCGCCGGCTCCTGCGGCTGACCACCGCGATGATGACCGGCCACAGCATAGCTACCGGTGCGGTCCGGCTGCGTGACATCCCGCTGCTCGGCCTCGGGCCCGAGCGCCGAATCCGCGACCTGCTGGCGGAGATCACGCCGCCGGCCCCGTCGGCCGCCGGTCCGGACTCGGGCCGGTCAAGCCCGGCCGGGGCTCGCGACGGCGCGGCCAGGGCACGCCCGCTCGCGGCAGCCAGGCGCCGCCTGACGTCGGCTGGCGGACGGGCTGAGTGAGCGCGCGCCGCTTTGCTGGCTGACGGCTATCAGGCCGGATCGTTCCTGCCGCTGTGCCGTGACGGCCCTCACAGCGCCTTGAGCACGCCGACAAGGAAAATGCCGATGCCAATTGGCTCTCCGACCGCGGCGAGTGCGCCCAGCACCGCTGTCCTGGCCTTATCGGTGAACTCGTCCTTCACGCCGCTGCGCCAGTTCAGGGTGTCCTTCACCGCGACCAGGGCGGAGGAGATAACGAGCATCCAGGCGGCCACGTCGTGCCAGGCCGGGCTGAGCGTTGACAGCCTGACCGCCCACACCAGGCCGAGCAGCACCGCACCGTGCAGCAGCGTGCCGACGTGCGCCGTCATCAGGTACCTCGGCGTAGCAGGCGCGCCCTTGACGCGGGTCGCGATGATGGCGTAGCCCAGCAGCGCCCCGTAGGCGAGATTCAGCACGCCGCCGACGATCAGCACCTTCTCAGCGGCCGTGAGAACCATCACACGATGATATCTGTTGACTACGTTCTGTTATCGGCACGCCACGTGGTCAGCGGGCGGTCTGTTAGCTGCCAAGCTCGGCAGGCAGGGCCTGGCTGATAAACGGATAGCGGAACTCGAAGCCGGCCTGCTGCAGCCGGGCTGGCAGGACCCGCTGGCCGGTCAGCAGCTCATCAGAAAGCTCACCGAGTGCGGTCCTGATCAGCGGCGCGGCGACCCGCAGCCGGGCGGGCCGGTGCAGCGCGGCGGCCATGGCGCTGGTCAGCTCCGCGTTGCTGACGGGCTCGGGTGCGGTCAGGTTGACCGGGCCCGGCAAGCCGGGCTGGTCGAGCAGGTAGCCCATGGCGCGCACCGCGTCGGTGAGCGCGATCCAGCTGACGTACTGCTGCCCGCTGCCGAGCCGCGCGCCGAGCCCGAGCCGGAACAGCGGCACCAGGTGCTTGAGCAGGCCCCCGGAACTGCCGAGCACGACGCCAAGCCGCATGGTGGTCACCCGGACGCCGGCCTGACTCGCCCCGGCCGCCGCGTCCTCCCAGGCCCTCGCCAGCTCCGGCAGGAATCCTGTGCCTGGCGGCGCGGTCTCGTCGACGGCACGGTCGCCGGTATCGCCGTACCAGCCGACCGCCGAGCCGCCAAGCAGCACCGGCGGCGGATCGGCAGCCGCGGTCATCGCGGCGACGAGGCCCTCAGTGGCCTGAACCCGGCTCGAGCGCAGCGCCGCCTTCCTGGCCGCGGTCCACCGGCCGCCGTCGATCGGCGCGCCAGCAAGGAAGACCACGCCGTCCAGGCCGCTGAGCGCCCTCGGGTCAAGACCGCCGGCTGGCGCCACCGGATCCCAGCTGATCTCGCTGGCCGACCGCGGTGCCCGCCGGACCAGCCGCAGCACCTGATGCCCGTCCCGGCCGAGGCTGGCCGTCAGCGCGCCGCCGACCAGGCCGGACGAGCCCGCGACCGCGATGCGCATGCCAGCAGACCGTCCGCTACAAGCCGAGCTCGGTCTCGAACGCGCCTTCTTCGAGCCGCGTCTTCATGGTCAGCAGGAACCGCGCGGCGTCCGCGCCGTCGACGAGCCGGTGATCGTAGGTCAGCGCCAGGTACACCATCGAGCGCACGGTGATCACCTCGCCGAGCGCGGCGTCGTCGACGACGACGGCGCGCTTCACCACCGTGCCGGTGCCGAGGATCCCGACCTGCGGCTGGTTGATGATCGGCGTGTCGAACAGCGCGCCGCGGCTGCCGGTGTTCGTGAGCGTGAACGTGCCGCCGGACAGGTCGTCCGGGCTGACCCGGCCCGCCCTGGTCCGCTCCGCGATGTCGGCGATCTTGCGGGCCAGCCCGGCGATGTTCAGGTCGCCGGCGCCGCGGATAACCGGCACCATCAGGCCCCGCTCGGTGTCCACCGCGATGCCGAGGTGCTCGGCGTCGTGATACGTCACCTCGCCGCTGGCGGTGTCGATCACGGCGTTGAGCTTGGGGTGAACCTTGAGGGCCTCGACCGTGGCCAGCGCGAAGAATGGCAGGTAGGACAGCTTCACGCCCTCCCGCGCCGCGAAGGCCGCCTTGGCCCGGTCGCGCAGCCTGGCGATGGCCGTCACATCGGCCTCGACCACGGTCGTGAGCTGCGCCGAGGTGTGCAGTGACTCGACCATCCGCTGCGCGATGAGCTGCCGTGCGCGCGACATCCGTTCCGTGGTGCCGCGCAGGCTGGACGGCACGATGGCTGGCCGGGCCGCGCGGGCCTGGGCAGCCTGGCCAGCGGGTGCGCCAGCCGGAGCGGGCTGACTGGGCACGGCCTGCGGCGGCTGTGCTGGTGCCTGCGGCGGCTGTGCTGGTGCCTGCGGCGGCTGGGCCGAGGCGGGTGCCGGTGCCGCAGCGGTGGCCGACTGGGCCGCGCTGCGCCGCTGCTGCGCAGCGTCCAGCACATCCTGCTTGCGTATCCGGCCGCCGACGCCGGTGCCCGCGACCGACGCGAGGTCGATGTCGTGCTCGGCGGCCAGCTTGCGCACCAGCGGGGTCACGTACGGCCCGTCGGCGGTGGCCCGCTGCGCGGCACCGTCAGCTGCGGCCTGCTCGGCTGGCGCCGGCGGCTGGTCGGGGGACTGCGCCGGATACTCAGGCGCCGCGGGCGGGGGCTGGTAGGACGGCGGCTCCGGGTACGGGTGCTGCTGGTAGGAGGGGGCCTCGGGGTAAGCCTGCGGCGCCGGGTACGGCGACTGCTGGTAGGCCGACGGCTGCGGCGCGCCGTACTGCTGCTGCGTGGCCGGCTGCTGCGCTGGCTGCTGGTAGCCGTCCGAATCGGCGTAGCCGGCCTCCTGGTAGGCGGGCTCCACCGCGGCTGGCTGGTCCTGCGGCGCAGGCGGTGCTGGCGGTGCTGGCGGTGCTGGTACTGGCGGGGCGGGCGCTGTCGCAGCGGGCTGCGCGGCTGGAGCGTCCTGCTGCGGTGCTTGCTGCGGCGCGGCGTCAGCGGCGGGCTCGGCAGCTTGGGCGGCGCCTTCCTCGTCGATCACGGCGAGCTCGGCGCCGACGGCGACTGTCTCGTCCTCCGCTACGGTGATGCCGCGCAGCGTGCCAGATACCGGCGACGGGATCTCGGTGTCGACCTTGTCGGTGGAAACCTCGAGAAGCGGCTCGTCAGCCTCGATGTGCTCGCCTTCACGCTTCAGCCAGCGCGTGACGGTGCCTTCGGTGACGCTCTCGCCAAGCTGTGGCATGACAACGGAGACCGACATGACTTCCCGTGACTCCCTCTAGTTAGGTCAATTCTGGCTAGCTCAGCCCAACTCGAACTGTAGCCACCCTGGCCGGCGGGCACCGGGTCGCGCCGTGAGCGCCGGCCAGACGGCAAGCGGCGGCAGCCCGGTCATGAGTGGTAATGCAGCGGCTTGCCGGCGAGCACCAGGCTGGCCTCGCCTATCATCTCGGACTGCGTCGGGTGCGGGTGGATCAGCTGGGCCACCTCAGACGGCAGCGCCTCCCAGTTGTAGATCAGCTGCGCCTCGGCGATCAGCTCGCCGACTCTCGCACCAACCAGGTGCACGCCAAGCACCGGCCCGCCGCCCGCGGTGGCGATGACCTTGGCCGCGCCGGTGGTCTGCAGGATGACGCTCTTGCCGTTGCCGCCGAGGTTGTAAGTGACCTCCGTGGTGTCGATGCCGCGCTCGGCAGCCATCGCCGAGGTGATGCCCACCGAGGCCACTTCCGGGTCGCTGTAGGTGACCCTCGGCACGCCGTCATAGTCGATGGGGGTGACCTGCAGGCCGGCTGCCCGCTCGGCGACCAGGATGCCCTCGGCGAAGCCGACGTGCGCCAGCTGCGGGCCCCTGGTCAGGTCGCCGACCGCCGAGATCGTCGGCACGCTGGTCTGGCAGTACTCGTCCACCGCGACCAGCCCGCGCTCGATCGCGACGCCGGCCTCCTCGTAGCCCAGGTCGGCTGACACCGGGCCACGGCCGACGGCAACCAGGAGCAGCTCGGCGTCGAGGGTCCTGCCGCCGTCCAGCGTGACCGTCACGCCGCCGTCTGACTCCTTGACGCTCTCGAACCTGGTGCCCAGCTCAAACTTGATGCCGCGCCGCCGGAACGCCCGCTCCAGCAGCTTGGAGCTGGACTCCTCCTCGGTCGGGGACCTGATCCCCGGCCCCCAGCTGGCCCACGTCGGGTTCGCCGAGGGCATCCTGGTCGCGGAGCGGCTGGCCGGGCTGAAGGTGACGCCGATCGACTACGACGGCGTGCCGCGGGTCACTTACAGCGACCCGGAGGTCGCCTCGGTCGGCATCACGTCGGCGATGGCCGCGGAGCGCGGCATCGAGGTCGCCGAGATCGTCTACCCGCTCGGCGGCAACGGCAAGAGCGTCATCCTGCAGACCCAGGGCGCGGCAAAGGTGATCGCGGCGGCCACCGGCGGGCCGGACGGCACGCCCGGGCCGGTGCTGGGCATCCACCTGGTCGGCGCCCGGGTCGGCGAGCTGATCGCCGAGGCCAGCTGATCTACAACTGGGAGGCGCTGCCGTATGACGTGGCGCAGCTCATCCACCCGCACCCCACCCAGTCGGAGCTGATCGGCGAGGCGCACCTCGCGCTCGCCGGGAAGCCATTGCATATGCACGCGTAGCCCAG
>DASXMR010000095.1:0-48140 GCA_036495525.1 Streptosporangiaceae bacterium
ATGTTGGAGCCCGGATCGGAGCACCGGCCGTCGTGGCCAGCATCCCTTGCGCGAAGAGGAGACACGCCATGCGCGGCGCCAGCTGGACCTAAAGAGACCCGCCACCACCAGCCACCACCCGAAGGAGACACGCCATGCGCGGCGCCAGCTGGACCTAGCGAGTAGCTATCAGGCGGGCGAGCGGTCCCTCATGGCGTGACCGGTGGGGATCGCCAGCGCTATCAGGGTCCCGATGAGGCCACTCGCAGCTATCACAGTCGTCGGCGCGTGCGATCCAGCCGCAAGGCCAGCCAGGATCATTACGGCGCCCTGCAGCAGGGACATCCCGGCCTGGGCTATGCCGAGGACCTGGCTGCGATGCTCAGGTGGAGCTGTCTGAATGAACGCCGTGCTGGCAGCCACCTGATAGCAGTCGAACAGGCCGGAGACGAACAAGATCAGCAGTGCGAGTGGCAGCGGCGGCCGCAAGGCAAATGCCGCCAGCGTCAGGCAAGCCAGTACCGATAGCGGTCGCATCAGCCGCAGCCGGGTCGCCGGCCCAGCCAGGCGGCCAAACAGGACAGCACCGGCTCCGGCCCCCAGAGCGCCGGCAGCGAGCACGTAACCGATCGCCGAGGCGTGTCCGAGCGAGCGGGCCAGCGGCGCGGCGACGCCTTCGGGGGCGTTATAGAAGGCGGCGAGAAAGCCGAGCAGCATCGGGGAGCGCAGGCCGGGAATCGTGAACGAAAGCCGCACCCCAATGAGGACACCGGACAGGTGAGAACCGCCTGAGGTCCCCCGCTCGCCCGCTGACCGGCCCGGCGCTGGCCTGGCGCGAACCCAGATCCAGCTGATGAGAGCCGAGCAGCCGAACGTCACAGCGTCGGCCAGCAGGGTCGGGCGCACGCCGGCCAGGGCGACCACCGCCCCGCCGACCGCGAACCCGGCCACCTGGGCGAGCTGGGTCGTCGTGACGGTGACCGCCTGCCCCGTCGCCAGCCGATCGTCGGGCAGCACGTCAGCGTAGATCGCCGCCCTAGCGGAAGTGAACGGCGGCGAGAGCATCGTCAGCACGAACAACAGGGCGACCAGCACGCCAATCGGCACCCCAGGCACGATCATGGCGAGAACGAGCACGAGGCGAGCAAGGTCACACGCGATGAGAACTCGCCGGCGCGGCAGCCGGTCTGCCAGGCCAGCGAGGAAGATCCCGCCGATGAACAGCGGCACCACGCTGGCCGCGAACGTGATGGCAGCCAGCAGCGCCGACCGGGTCCGGTCATACACCAGCAGGGTCAGCGCGACCCGGGCGAACTGATCCCCGACGACCGACAGCAACTGCGCCGTCCACAGCGCGCGAAACTCGCCGACTGCGAAGACGCTAGCGAAGCTCTGGCCCACGCGACTGTCGGGCTGAGCCGTCACGCGCCGCCTCCAGTGCCTCGCGCCGCCCGGCTGCGGCGCGCCCAGGTGAGCTTAGTCCTGATTTGGCAGTGGTTGCGACCTAGCGCAGCGCTCGCGCAACAGTCAGTGATCAGCCCTATGCGGCAAAAAGGCCCGTCCCGGCTGGCTTGCGCCGCCGGGACGGGCCAGATGAGCCGGTCCCCCGTATCATCTCTGGGTCCCCCGGAAGAATGATCGCATGGCAATCACCGTTGGTAATCAGCGGGGTACAGGGAGTCGATGTCGTGTCGCGACTTGAGCAGCAGATGCGCTTCGTGGAGGAGGCCGGGCTGCTCAAGCGGGTACTCAGGCAGACCATGCTGACCGACCCGCGGCGGCGGGAGAACTCGGCCGAGCACTCCTGGCATCTTGCTGTCATGGCGCTGGTGCTCGCTGAGTACGCACCTCAGGGCACCGACGTGAGCCGGGTACTCGGCATGGTGCTGATCCACGACCTGGTAGAGATCGACGCCGGGGACCTGTTCGCCTACGCCGGAGCCGATGCGCAGACCCGCCAGGACGAGGCAGAGCGGGCGGCGGCTGACCGGATCTTCGCGCTGCTGCCCGCCGAGCAGGCCGCGCAGGCGCGCGGTTTGTGGGACGAGTTCGAGCAACGCATGACCCCCGAGGCGCGCTTCGCCCGCGCGCTTGACCGGCTGCAGCCGATGCTGGCCAACATGCGGGCCGGGGGCGGGACCTGGCAGCGCCATGGCATCACCGCCGACCAGGTACTCGAGAAGGTGGCGCTGGTCGACGACGGGTCGCCGGAACTCGGTGCATTTGCGCGGGAACTGGTTTCCCGCGCTGTCCGGACCGGCCTGCTGGCGCCCGCACCAGCTGCTGGCGCCGGGCCGGCTGACCGCGCCTGACTGGTCAGGCGCGGCCGGCCAGCGGGCAGTGCCGGGCTCAGAAGAAGATCAGCTTTACCGCAGAGATCACGCCGATCACGATCACGATGCCACGCAGCGCGGCTGGTGGCAGCCGCCGGCCGTAGCGGGAGCCGAGCACGCCGCCGACCGTCGACCCGACCGCGATCAGCAGCACCACCAGCCAGTCGACGTGCGCGAGCGCGATGAAGATGACCGCCGCGGCCGCGTTGACGATCATCACGAGCACGTTCTTGGCACCGTTGATGCGCTGAAGATCGTCGGTGAAGAAGGTGCCGAGCAGCCCGATGATCAGTACGCCCTGCGCCGCGCCGAAATACCCGCCGTACACGCCTGCCAGCAGCACGCCGGTGCTGACCGCGGGCCCGCCGTGCGCGCTCACCGGTCGCTTGCGGTGGCTGACCCAGCGGCTCAGCCACGGCTGCAGCAGCACCAGCAGGCAGGCGATCAGGATGAGCGCTGGCACGATGACCGTGAACGCTCCGGACGGCAGCTGCAGCAGCAGGATCGCTCCGGTGATCGCCCCGGCCAGCGACATGACACCGAGCCGGACCACCCGGCTGCGCTGCCCTTGCAGTTCAATCCGGTATCCGAGGGTGCCGGTGAGGTTGCCGGGGACCAGGCCGACGTTGTTGGACACGTTCGCAAGCACCGGCGGAATGCCAAACGCGAGCAGCGTGGGGAAGGTGATCAGCGACCCTGAGCCGACGACGGCGTTGATGGCCCCAGCGGCCGTGCCGGCCGCGAGGATCGCTACCGACTCAGCCGGGCCCACAAGCAGCTCGCATGATCCCGATGCTAGGGCAGGACCGCCAGGGCCAGTGCGGGCCGGGGGCAGGTCACGGCAGCGCTGCCCGCGCCATCCAGCGCGCTGACCGGCGCTCGACCAGCAGCGGGACGCCGAAGCAGCGGGACAGGTTGCGCTCGGTGAAGACATCGTGCACCGGCCCCGCGGCCAGTACCGCGCCCTTGCGCAGCAGCATCGCGTGCGTGGTGCCCTCGGGCACTTCCTCGACGTGGTGCGTGACGAGCACGATCAGCGGCGCGCGCGGGTCGCGGGCCAGCGCGCCGATCCTGCGCAGCAGCTCCTCGCGGCCGCCAAGGTCGAGGCCGGCGGCCGGCTCGTCGAGCAGCAGCAGCTCCGGGTCGGCCATCAGCGACCTGGCGATCTGCACCCGCTTGCGCTCGCCCTCCGACAGGCTGATGAACCTCCGCCTGATCAGGTGCGCGCAGCCCAGCGCGTCCAGCAGCTCCACCGCGCGGGTGACGTCGAACGAGTCATAGTCCTCGGCATTGCGGCCGATGATGCCGTAGGAGGCCGTGAGCACCAGGTCGATGACCTTCTCGCCAGGCGGGACCCGGTCGGCGACGGCGGTGCTCGCGAAGCCGATCCTGCTGCGCAGGTCAGAAAGGTCTGTCTCGCCCAGCGGCTCACCGAGGATTTCCACGGTGCCCTCGGTCGGGAACAGCAGCGCGGCCGCGACCTGCAGGAGCGTGGTCTTCCCTGCTCCGTTGGGCCCGATCACCGCCCAGCTCTGGTCGCTGCTAACCGTCCAGTCCACGTCCCTCAGCAGCATCGACCTGTCGTGCCGGACGCCCACTCCGCGCAGCCGGAGCACCTCAGCCGACATCCGGTACCTCCCACGCAGCCGCCACCGTCGCCTTGAACCTACGGCATCGGCGTCCTGGGATCGCGCCGGCCATGCGGGCCGCGCGGCTGCCGCGACCGCTTGCCGCCTGGTGGCTCTGGCGGCGCGGCCACGGCCGTCGCGCAGCGACCCTCGGACAGCCCCCGGCCGGGGCAGTGCCCGCCGCTCGGTACCGTGGGTGCGCTATGACCGATCCGAACATCACCATGCTCGTCACGCTGACCGGCCGGGACCGGCCGGGCGTCACCTCGCGACTGTTCTCGATGCTGTCCAGGCATGAGCTTTCCGTCCAGGACGTCGAGCAGGTGGTGATCAGTGGCAAGCTGGTGCTCGGCGTGCTGCTGTCCTGCGGTGGCACGCCGGACCTGACCGCCATTCACCGCGAGCTGACGGGAGTGGCGGCCGACCTTGGCCTCGACGCCGAGATCACCATGGGCTCCGGCGAGCCGCCCGGGCGCCGCGGCGGCCTGCACGTGACGGTCCTCGGCAGCCCGCTCGAGCCCTCCGACATCGCCGCGATCGCCGGGCACATCGCCGCGGCCGGCGCGAACATCGACCGGATCGGGCGGCTGGCGCACGGCCACGTGACGTGCATCGAGTTCGAGATATCGGGTGCCGACCCGGCCGCGCTGCGGTCAGCGCTCGCCCGCGAGTCCGCCGGGCTCGGCGTCGACGTGGCCGTGCAGCGCGGCGGTCTGCACCGGCGCGCGATGCGGCTGGTCGTCATGGACGTCGATTCCACCCTGCTGCAGGACGAGGCCATCGACCTGCTGGCTGCCAGGGCGGGGAAGGCCGCCGAGGTCAGCGAGCTCACGGCCGCGGCCATGCGCGGGGAGCTCGAGTTCGCCGAGTCGCTGCGGCAGCGGGTGGCGCTGCTCGCCGGGCTCGACGCGAGGGCCGTCGACGAGGTGCTCGCCGATCTCCGGCTGGCTCCTGGCGCCCGTACGCTGATCAGGACGCTGCGCCGGCTCGGTTACCGCTGCGCCGCGGTGAGCGGCGGCTTCACCCAGGTCACCGACTGGCTGGCGACCGAGCTGAGGCTCGACTACACCGCCGCCAACACCCTGGAAGTCGCCGACGGCGTGCTCACCGGCAAGGTCACCGGGCCGGTGGTAGACCGCGCGGGGAAGGAACGGGCACTGCGCAGCTTCGCTGACCGGGCGGGGATTCCGCTGAGCCAGGCCGTCGCGGTCGGTGACGGCGCCAACGACCTGGACATGATCGCGGCGGCCGGCCTTGGCATCGCCTTCAACGCAAAGCCAGCCGTGCGGAGCGCTGCTGACACCTCCGTGAGCGTGCCGCAGCTCGACGCGATCCTCTACCTGCTGGGCATCTCCCGCGACGAGGTCGAGGCCGCCGACGCGGAGGACGCGGCTGTGGCTGCCGTGGCCGGCCCCGCGCGTGTCACCGCGGGCGAACCAGCCAGGGCATCCTGACCAGCCGGCCAGCCAGGAACCAGGCCGCGTGCGCGGCTAGCTGTGCGAAGGCGTCCAGTGCGCAGTGAGCGCGCCGGTCCCCTCCGCCAGGTCTGCCCAGTGGCTAGGCAGGGCGATCACGGCGATGGCCGCCGTCGGGAAGGCCAGCTCCTGGCCGGTGAGCGCGGCAGCTAGCTCGGCAGCTGCCGGGTTGTGCCCCACGTACATCAGGGTGCCGACCTCAGGCGCGGTGCCCGCGATGATATCGAGCAGCTCAGCCGCGCCGGCCTGGTACAGCCGGGGGTCATTGGTGACGGGCAGGCCGTCGGCCAGCTCGGCGCCGGCGTAGTGCCAGGTCTGCCTGGCCCGCCGGGCCGCTGAGCAGATGACCTGATCGGGCACGAAGCCGCGGTGCCTCAGCCACTTGCCGGCATCGGCCGCGTCGTGACGGCCGCGGCCGCGCAGCGCTCGTTCCTCATCCGGCCCGCCAGGCAGCTCGCCCGCCTTCGCATGCCGCATCACGATCAGCTGCTTGCCGGTCATGTCATCATCGTGCGTCATGCGCCGGCCAGCCGGCCGGCCGGCCCTGCACCGTCCGGCACCCGGATGTCAGCTGGCACGCCGGGCGATTTGCGCGTCCCGCCCGGCTCAGGCGCTGGCCGTGCCGGCCGACGCCTTGCCGCCGCTCGCCGCCGCCGGGCCTTCTTGCTTTACTGCCGCGGCGTCCTGGCCTGTCTTCGTGCCGGGCTGCGCGGTCACCGCGCCGTCCTGCCCGCCAGCCAGCTCAGCGGCCGGCTCGCCGGTACCGCCGCTGCCGGACCCGGCGATGCTGGTGGAGCGCCGCTTGGAGATGACCACGGCGGTGACGATGATGGCGACCGCGACCAGCGCAGCCCCCACCCGCAGTCCGTGGTTGTCGCTGTATTTCACCACGCTGGTGGCGATCAGCAGCGAGACCAGGTTCATGACCTTGATCAGCGGGTTGATGGCCGGCCCTGCGGTGTCCTTGAACGGGTCGCCGACAGTGTCGCCGATAATTGTCGCCTCGTGCGCAGGCGAGCCCTTGCCGCCGAAGTGGCCATCTTCGACCAGCTTCTTGGCGTTGTCCCAGGCGCCGCCTGAGTTGGCCAGGAAGACCGCCATCAGCGCGCCGGCCGCGATCGCGCCAGCGAGCATCGCGCCGAGCGGCGTGTAGCCGAAGCCGAAGCCCACCGCGATGGGCGTCAGCACGGCCAGCAGGCCGGGCGTGGTCAGCTCGCGCAGCGAGTCAGCGGTGCAGATGTCCACTACCCGGCCGTATTCCGGCTTCTCGGTGAAGTCCATGATGCCGGGGTGGGTCCGGAACTGCTCCCTGACCTCGAACACCACCCGGCCGGCTGCCCGGCCCACGGCCATGATCGCCAGCCCGGAGAAGAAGAACACCACGGCCGCGCCCACCATCAGCCCGACCAGCGCGTTGGGCTGGTCGATCGACAAGGTGAACGAGGCAGCCGACTTGCCAGCCGCGACCAGGGCGGCCTCCACCGTGGTGCGGAACGCTCCGAACAGGGCCGTCGCCGCCAGCACGGCGGTGGCGATCGCGATGCCCTTGGTGATGGCCTTCGTGGTGTTGCCGACCGCGTCCAGCCGCGTCAGCACCTGCGCGGCCTCACCTTCCACGTCGCCGGACATCTCCGCGATGCCCTGCGCGTTGTCCGACACCGGGCCGAAGGTGTCCATGGACACGATCACCCCGACGGTGGTGAGCAGGCCGGTGCCCGCCAGCGCGACGGCGAACAGCGCGACCGTCGCGTTGCCGGTGCCGAGCAGGAATGCGCCGTAGACGGCAGCGCCGATCAGCAGTACCGAGTAAACCGATGACTCCAGGCCGACGGAGATACCGGACAGGATGACGGTGGCGGGACCGGTGCGTGAGCTCTCGCCGATCTCGGTGACCGGGCGCCGGTTGGTCTCGGTGAAGTAGCCGGTGAGCAGCTGGATGGCGCTGGCCAGCACCAGCCCGATCGCGACGGCGCCGATCGCCAGCAGCCGCGGGTCGCCGCTCAGCGCTGCGATCTTCGGGTCGGTGACGCCCTTGAGCGCGCTGAACGACGACGGCAGGTACAGGAAAGCCGCGCCGATGACCAGCACCAGGGAAATCACCGCGGAGATGAAGAAGCCCCGGTTGATAGCCGTCATGCCGCTGCGGTCGTTCTTGCGGGGCGCGACCACGAAGATGCCGGCCACCGCCGTGATCACGCCGATCATGGGGACGATCAGCGGGAAGACCAGGCCGTCCGAGCCGAATGCAGCCTTGCCCAGGATGAGCGAGGCAACGAGCATCACCGCGTAAGACTCGAACAGGTCGGCGGCCATGCCTGCGCAGTCACCGACGTTGTCGCCCACGTTGTCGGCGATGGTGGCGGCGTTACGGGGGTCGTCCTCCGGTATCCCTTTCTCCACCTTGCCGACAAGGTCGGCGCCGACGTCAGCGGCCTTGGTGAAGATGCCGCCGCCGACCCGCATGAACATGGCCAGCAGCGCCGCGCCGAAGCCGAAGCCTTCCAGCACCGTCGAGGCGTTCGCCCGGTAGAACAGCACGACCAGCGCCGCCCCGAACAGGCCGAGACCGACGGTGAACATCCCGGCGACCCCGCCGGTGCGGAACGCGATCCGCATCGCGGTGCGCTCCCCGGTCTCCCTGGCCGCCGCGGCCACCCGGACGTTGCCGCGTACTGCCAGCGACATCCCCGTGAACCCGGTCGTAGCCGAGAAGAGGGCTCCCACCAGGAAGAAGATCGAGCGGCCCCAGCGGATCGACGCATCGTCGGCGGGCAGCAGCAGCAGCACAAAGAAGATCAGGACGACGAAGACGCCAAGCGTGCGGAACTGGCGCCGCAGGTAGGCAGCTGCTCCCTCTTGCACCGCGAGCGCGATCTCCTGCATTTTTGCCGTGCCCTTGCTGGCCGCCAGCACATCCCTGACCAGCCATCCGGCCACGGCAAGCGCGAGCAGAGCGACCACGGCCACGACTACAACCCAGGTGAGGTTGGAGCCAGTCACGCTGGCCGGTCCGCCCGCCGCGGCGAGATCGAGCCTTGGCATCTGTCCTCCTTGACAGGACAATCAACAATTCAGCGAGGGCTGCTGCCCAGCACAGTGTCACGGCACTCGGGCTGATAGCCGGAACATTCATCGATGAATGCCACCGCGCAGACCCGGGAGTCTACGCATCCGCGACAGCGAATGGTAATGCGGGGCTGGTTGTCTCCGGGCCGCGACACGCTCGTGATCGAACGGTAACCTGCTCCGCGCCCGGCCAGCAACGCGGGCCGGCGACTAGCTCGCCTGGGCCGGCTGCCCCTGGCCCGGCTCGCCGGACTTGCCTCGCTCGGCCGCGTGGGCCGACGGCCAGGACATCCTGATGCTCGTCCAGCCGGCGCTCTCGCGGATCTCGACGTCGTCGGCCAGGCCCTCGATAACCGCGGTGCCGAAGCCGGGCGGCAGCCCTGGCTGGCCCGTCACCTGGCCGCCCGGCCGGCCGGCTGCGCTCGGGGCCGGACCGGTGTCGGTGACCTCGACCTCAAATCGCCCGTCCTGGCTGGTCAGTGAGATCCTCACTGGCTCGGCCGGGCAGTGCGCGCGGTGCGTCTCGACCGCTCGCGAGCAGGCCTCGCCGACCGCGAGCCTGACCTCGTCGAGCAGCTCTTCAGCGACGCCGCTGCGCCTGGCCACGGCCGTCGCGACCAGCCGTGCCGTGCGCACGTGCGCCGGAAGCGCGGTGAAGCTGACCTCTACGGTCGCCATCTGCCGGGGGTGGCCGGCGCCTACTTCTCGGCTTTCCTGGCCGTGATGGCCTCGTCCACCGAGTCGTGAATACCGAATACCTTGGTCAGTCCCGTGATCCGGAAGATCTTCAGAATCCGCTCCTGCGTGCAGACCAGGTCGAGCGAGCCATCGTGCGCACGAACCCGCTTGAGGCCGCCGACGAGCACGCCGAGCCCGGTGGAGTCAAGGAACTCGACCTTCTCCATGTTGACCACGAGCTGGTAGAAGCCGTTGTTGACCAGTTCGATCAGCAGCTCGCGGAGCCGGGGCGCGGTATAGACGTCGATCTCGCCTTCCACGTCGACGATCTCGATTCCATCCTTGCTGTGGTGGTCCAGCTTCAGGTCCACAAATCCTCCAGCGCCACTACGGCTGTCGTCTGAGCGTTGCGCGGCCGTGCCGACAGTCCGCCACCTTAAGCCAGCCAGCTACCGCCGCGCATTAACCATGCCCTGAGGTCATGTCTATACCAGATCGGGGTCCCAGGCATCCCGGCCGAAAGATGACACACTGGAGACGGATGACTGTGGTCACGCCGCTCGTCCCCGACGAGCCTCTCGATCTCCCGGTGCCGCCAGGACGGTCCGGCGCTGCCGTGCGCGCGGCGGATGCCGCGGCTTTCCGGATCCTGCTCGGCGGTGCGGACAGCGGCCAGCTGGTCCATCTCGAGCAGCTCGAGGGCCGGCCGGGCCGCGCGGTGCCATGGCCAGGCTGGGTGCCCGCCGAGCTGGTCGACGCCCTCGGCCGTCGCGGGGTCAGCGCGCCGTGGGCGCACCAGGCAGCCGCCGCCGAGCACGCCAGGGCGGGCCGCAGCGTGATCATGGCAACCGGCACCGCGTCCGGCAAGTCGCTCGGCTACCTGATGCCCGCCCTGACCGGGGTGATGGAGGGCGGCACGGCGCTGTATTTGTCACCGACCAGGGCGCTGGCCGCTGACCAGCTGCAGCTCGTGCAGGACCTGGCGGTGCCCGGCGTCCGGCCGGCCGTGATCGACTCCGACACGCCGGCCAGTACTCGTTCCTGGGCTCGTTCGCGCGCGACCTACCTGCTGACCACGCCGGACATGCTGCACTGCAGCTTGCTGCCGCGGCATGCCTGGTGGAACGGCTTCCTGCGGCGGCTCAGGTACGTCATCGTCGACGAGTGCCACGGCTACCGCGGCGTCTTCGGCTCGCACGTGGCGCACGTGCTGCGCCGGCTGCGCCGGATCGCGGCACACCACGCGGGCGCCGAGCCAGTCTTCATCCTCGCCTCTGCCACCATTAGCGAGCCGGCCAGCTGCGCCGGGCTGCTGACCGGGCTGCCGGCCACGGCCGTGACCGCTGACGGTGCCCCGCGCGGCCCGCTTACCTTCTGCCTGTGGGAGCCGCCGCTCACCGGGATACGCGGTGAGGCGGGTGCGCCAGTCAGGCGCAGCGCGACGACCGAGGCTGCCCGCCTGCTCGCTGACCTGGTCGCCGGGCAGGTACCGGCGCTGGCGTTCGTCCGGTCCCGGCGCGGTGCCGAGGCAGTCGCGCTGGCCGCGCGGCACCAGCTCGCTGAGGCCGGCGCCGCCCCGCTCGCCGGTCAGGTCGCGGCCTACCGGTCCGGCTACCTGGCCGAGGACCGGCGTGAGCTGGAAGCGGCGCTGCGATCTGGCGGCATCACCGGCCTGGCCAGCACCACGGCGCTGGAGCTGGGGGTCAACATCGCCGGCCTGCAGGCCGTGCTCATCGCCGGCTGGCCGGGCACCAGGGCCGCGCTGTGGCAGCAGGCTGGCCGGGCCGGCCGGGACGGGCGCGGCGCGATCGCGGTGCTCATTGCCCGCGCCGATCCACTGGACACCTACCTGGTGCACCATCCGGCCGCGCTGCTTGACCGTGCCGTCGAGGCAACCGTCCTCGACCCGGAGAACCCTTACGTGATGGCCCCGCACCTGTGCGCGGCGGCGGCTGAGCTGCCGCTGACCGAGCCGGACCTAGCGCTCTTCGGCCAGTCAGCGCCTGCGGTCACGGCGGAACTGGCCGGCCAGGGGATCCTGCGGGACCGAGGCCCGCGGTGGTACTTGACCCGCCGCGACCGCGGCAGGCTGAGCGGCCTGCGCGGAACCGGCGGGCCGCCGGTCAGGATCGTCGAGGCAAGTACCGGGCGGCTGGTCGGCACCGTGGATGAACCGTCAGCGCACGTGCTCGTGCACGACGGCGCGGTGTACCCGCACCAGGGCGAGATGTACATGGTCAGCGGCCTGGACCTGGCGGGCCGGGTCGCGCTGGTCGAGGCTGCCGAGCCGGGCTACGCCACCTCGGCGCGTGAGCGGACCAGCATCGAGGTGCACGCGACGCTGCGCAGCCGCCGGTGGGGCGAGGCCGAGGTGCACTTCGGCGACGTGCTGGTGAGCCGCCAGGTTCTCTCTTTCGTCCGGCGCAGGCCAGATACCGGGCGGATCATCGGCGAGGAGGCTCTTGACCTGCCGGTTCGCACGCTCAGCACCAGGGCGGTGTGGTGGACCATCTCGGCCGGGCAGCGGGCTGCGCTGGCAGCGTCAGGAACTGATCTGGCCGGCGCCGCGCACGCGGCCGAGCACGCGTCGATCGGGCTGCTCCCCCTGGTGGCTGCCTGCGACCGCTGGGACGTGGGCGGCGTGTCAGCCGACCCGCACCCGGCCACCGGCCTGCTGACGGTCTTCGTCTACGACGGGCACGAGGGCGGGTCGGGCTTCGCCGAGCGCGGCTTCGCCACTGCGAGCCGGTGGCTGGCGGCAACGGCGAGCGCGATTTCCAGCTGCGAATGCGCGGCCGGCTGCCCGTCCTGCATTCAGTCGCCTAAGTGCGGGAACGGCAACCAGCCGCTGGCCAAGCACGGCGCGGTCCTGCTGCTGCGGGAGGTGCTGTCCGGCGGGCCGGCCGACCTGGCCGGGCAAAGCTGCCCTGCCCGGCCAGGGCCACAGGCGGTTCAGGAAGAAGCGAAAGCACTGTAGAAATAGGGCGACCCCCGCCGGGGGGGAGAGCGGGGGTCGCCGTTACGGTCCGGCTCCGGGGGGGCAGAGCCGGTTCCGTTACCCGTGAAAGCCTAGTTGCAGCGGCGCCAAGTTACCAGCCGGTTGTATCGAATAGGGCGCAGCTGCTGCCCCTTTCCCTATGCTGCCGGATTTCCGCAGTCCCGTCGAGGCCGGAACGGCAACTCCGCCGCATTCTTTTGCCGCAGGTACCACGTGTGTCCCGGCCCTCCCTGGCGCTGCCCGGAAAGCATACCGGTGCAAGCCACCACGATAAGCGCAATCCCTGCCGAATGCCTAAGCCGGCCAGGACGGCCGCCGCCACGAGGCTGGACCGGGCGATCGGCACGGCAGCTCGCGGGTCCTTCCCCCGGCCGGCACAGGTCGTCCCCCCGATCAACACAACTGAATGTAAACGCCGGTACCGATCAAGATAACGAATCGGTCACGGAGAAGGGTTCCCAGCAGCTCTGATCAGACGTACAAAGGTGAACACGGACCGGATGCGTCCGGACACGGCAGCCGGGCACCCACGCGCGACCAGCCGCGGGAGGCGTGCCGAGGCAGGAAGTCCGCATGGCGGAGCGCCACAGCGCGACGCGAGGGTTTGCTGCCCGGCGATGAAGGTGCACGCTTGGTAACCTGGACCTGACGTGGCAGGCGGCGGCGCCCCTGGAGGGGCGCCGTTTGCCGTGTCAGTCGGGGGGGCGACCGCCCGTGCCCCCCGCGTGCCGTTCGCTCGGGCCAGCCGCCGGCCGGCCGTCGCGACCGGCACACCCCGCGCCCCTTTTGACCGTTGGGCATGCCCTGCGCACGCGGAGCGATGGCATGGGCCAGACTGGGTACCAAAGTGCGAGAGGGGTGAGCGCTGATGTCCGGAGCAACGGCACGCCAGGCGGCAGTAGCCGACGACCAGACGATAGGCAACCTGGTCTCGCTGGCGGTCAAGGACGTGACGCAGCTGGTCAGGTGCGAGATCGACCTGGCCAAGATCGAGCTGAAGACAGACGTCAAGCGGCTTGGCATCGGCGGGGCGCTGCTGGGCACCGCGGCCTTCGTTGGCTGCCTCGTGCTGATGCTGCTGTCGTTCGCCTTGGCTTACGGGCTCATGACCGTCGGCATCTGGAGCTGGGCGTCGTTCCTCATTGTGGCCGGCGCTTACGTGCTGCTGGCCGGCCTGGCCGTGCTGATCGGCTTCACCAAGGTGCGCAAGCTCAGCGGGCTGAGCAAGACTCGCCGGACCGTCCAGGATGACCTGGCGCTGATCCGCCGCGACGAGCCTGAGCCAGCGGCGCCAGCGGTCGGAGCGGGGTGAGCTCGGGCGGGCGCGCCGATACCTCGATCTACATCGACGGGCCCTGGATCCACCGATCGGTGAGCGCGAACGGCACCCGTTTTCATATCGCCGAGAGCGGCGACGGGCCGCTGGTGCTGATGCTGCACGGCTTCCCGCAGTTCTGGTGGACGTGGCGGGAGCAACTCGGCTCGCTCAGCCAGGCTGGTTTCCGCGCCGTCGCCGTCGACCTGCGCGGCTATGGCGGCAGCGACAAGCCGCCGCGCGGCTACGACCTGGTCACCGCCGCCTCGGACGCGGCCGGCCTGATCCGGTCACTCGGCGAGGCTAACGCCGTCGTGGTCGGGCACGACTGGGGCGGCCTGATCGCGTGGACGATGGCCGCCTACTACCCCAAGGTGGTCCGCAGGCTCGCGGTCGTGTCCGTGCCGCACCCGCTGCGGCTGCGCGCGGCTGTCCTGTTCGATCCCTTCGGCCAGGGCCGCAGCAGCGGCTACGCGCTCGGCTTCCAGCTCCCGCTGCTGCCCGAGCGGCAGCTGCTGCGGCACGACGGCGCGCGGGTGTCTCGCATGCTCACCGCGTGGTCTGGCCCAGGCTGGCCGGACGAGGCGATCGAGCGACGGTACCGCGCCGCGATGACCATCCCGTCCGTGGCGCACTCCGCGCTTGAGTATCACCGCTGGTTCCTCCGGTCCAGGCTGCGGCCGGACGGGCTGCGGTACGCGCGAGCCATGCGGGCGCCGGTGCAGGCGCCGACGCTGCACCTGCATGGCGCGCTCGACCGGTGCGTGCTGCCGACCGCGGCGCGAGGCTCAGGCATGTACGTCGAGGCACCGTACCGGTGGCGGCTCATCGACGGTGCCGGGCACTTCCCGCACGAGGAGATGCCCGACCGGTTCGACATCGAGCTGCGCTCCTGGCTGGCAGACCCAGAACCCGAGCGGTGAGCGAGGCCGGCGGGCCGCCGGTCAGGGACCGGGACACCGCTGGCAGGGCGCGCAACGCCCGGCCGCGGGACGCTCTCGGGCGCCCCCTGCAGCGAAGCCAGCCTGGCGAGCCTGTTACCCCTGATGACCTGGATCTCGGGCCGGCCGAGGCGCTCGCGCTTGCGCAGCAGCTGATCGACAGTGGCCGGCCGTTCCACGCCCACGAGGTGCTTGAGGCATCCTGGCACGCCGCTCCGCCAGCCGAGCGCGAGCTGTGGCGCGGTCTCGCCCAGCTGGCCGTCGGGCTCACCCATGCCCGCCGTGGCAACGCCCGCGGCGCGGTCGCGCTGCTGCGGCGGGGCGGGCTGGCGGTTGGCGGTTACGCGGGCCGTGATCCGCACGGCGTGGACGCGGCCGCGGTCGCGGCGGCCGCCGAAGGCCTGGCCGGCCAGATCAGCTCGGCGGGACTCGGCGCGCTGCCCGAGCCCCGGCTCCAGCTGGTCAGGCCACCGGATGGCTGACGGGCAGCTAGCCGCAGCGCTGCGTCGACACCGGTGCTGACTGCCGCACGCCGCGGTGCACATCAGGTGCGACCTCGGCGCCGGTCAGGGCGTACCCGGTGTCCGGCACGGCCACCGAGGCGGCGAAGACCACCCCGTAGACCCGGCCGTCAGGTGTCAACAGCGGGCCGCCTGAGTTTCCCGGCTCCACTACAGCCCTGATCGCGTAGATCTGCCGCCTGACAGTCGCGGTCTGGTAGATGTCCGGCCCGGTCGCGGTCTCCGCGCGGCCGACCCTGGCCGCGACCGCGGTGAAACTGTGGTTGAGCGGGTAGCCGGCCACGATCGCGCTGGCGCCGACCTTTGCCTGGCTGGCGAAGGCGAGCGGCGGCGCGCTGAGGCCGGGCACGTCAAGCACGGCGATGTCGCGTCGCGGGTCATAGAGCACTACGTGCGCGGTGAGGGAGGTGCCGGTGTCGGTGACCGCGTGCAGCTGCTCGGTGACGCCGGCCACGACGTGCGCGTTGGTCAGCACCCGGTCCGGCGCGATCACGAAGCCCGAGCCCTCGATGGTCTTCGAGCAGCTCGGTGCCAGGCCGTCGATCTTGACCACGCTCACTCGCGCCATGGCCAGTCCCTGGCTGCGCAAGACGGCCTGACTTGGCGGCGCCACGTTGAGCGCGCTCTCGGCCCCGAGTGCGCCGAAGACCTGCGGGAACGCGCCGCTGTTGAACAGGCTGCGCAGCGGCGAGAACTGCTGGCCGAGGGCGGCGCTCGGCATCAGCTTGTCCACGCCCCGCAGCACAGCGGAATTCGTCACCTGGCGTGAGACCGCAGGGAACAGCGGCTCGGCCACGAACGACCCGATCAGCCACGCCACCAGCAGCAGCGCGACGATGTTGACCGCAGCGCCGCCCAGCGAGTCGAGGACGGTGGCTGGACGCCAGCGCACCCTTGACCTGATCGCCACGCCAATGCCGGACAGCACCGCCATCCCGATGATTCCGGAGACGAACACCACCAGCAGGGCGAGGACCGCCTGCAGGTTCAGGCTGTTGGCAAGCGCGCGGGACAGGCCAGGCGCGAAGACGGCGCCGAGCAGCACACCGCCGACGAATCCGGCCAGGCTCATCATGCCGATGATGAAGCCCTGCCGGTACCCGGCCACGGCGAACGCCGCCGCGAGCACGATGAGGATCACGTCCAGCAGATCGCCTGGCACGAGCCCAAGGGTATCGGCAGCGCCGGGGAGAACACGCTGGCCGCGCTGGCAGGCGTGCGCCCGCTGCCAGGTCAGCGCGGCTGGCCTAGCTGCCGGCCTGGGCGCCGCCTTCCGGCCAGGGCTGCGGGTAGCCAGGCGGCCACGGCGGCTGCTCGGCGGCAGCGCCGTCCCGCCACGGCCGCTCCCAGCCGCCGAGCGCGAGCAGCCGGTCGACGAGCGTCGCGGTGAAGCCCCAGATGAGCATGCCAGCGGCGCGGAACGCGGGTCCGTCATGGCCCGACGGGTAACGCATCGTCACCCGGTTGGCCGGGCTCGCCAGCTCGGCGACGGGAATCCTGGCGACGGAGCTGACTTCGGCCGGGTCGCCTGGACCGACCGGTGACGGCCGCCGCCACCACGCCAGCACGGGCGTCACCGCGAAGCCGCTGCGCGGGATGTACAGCTCGGGCAGCACGGTCAGCACGTCAACCCCGGCCGGGTCGACCCGCGCCTCCTCAGCTGCCTCGCGCAGCGCGGCCCCGACCGGCCCGTCGTCGGCCGGGTCGATGGACCCGCCGGGAAAGGCTGGCTGACCGGCGTGGCTGCGCAGCCACGGAGCCCGCTGGAGGAGCAGCAGGTCGGGCCCGGCCGGCCCGGCGCCGAACAGGATGAGCACCGCCGACGGCCTGCCGCCGCTGGCCGGCGGGCGCAGCTCGCCGGGCACCGTCATCTGCCGCGCCGCGCTGGCCAGCGCGGCGAGCCACGCCGGGGTGTCGCCGGGAGCCGACTCGTCGCGCGCGGCGGCGGTCACGAAAAGGGACCCGGCCGAACCAGCTTGCGTGCGGTCGCCTCGTCGGTCGGGCCCTCGCCGAACGAGGGGCAAAGCCGGGCGAGCACGCACGCGCCGCAGGCGGGCCGGCGAGCATGGCAGACCCGCCGGCCGTGCCAGATCAGCCGGTGCGACAGCATGGTCCAGTCCTTGCGCGGGAACAGGGATCCGACCTCGTGCTCGATCTTCACCGGGTCGGTCTGACTGGTCCAGCCGAACCGGCGTGACAGCCTGCCGAAGTGCGTATCGACGGTGATGCCAGGTATGCCGAACGCGTTGCCGAGCACCACATTGGCGGTCTTGCGGCCGACGCCGGGCAGCGTGACGAGGTCCTTCATCCGGCGCGGCACCTCGCCGCGGAATCGCTCGCACAGCGCCTGGCCGAGGCCGATGATGCTGGTGGTCTTGGCCCGGAAGAAGCCAGTCGAGATGATGATCTTCTCCACGTCGTCGCGGTCGGCCGCCGCGTAGTCAGCCGCGGTGTGGTAGCGGCTGAACAGCACCGGGGTGACCATGTTCACCCGCCGGTCGGTGGTCTGCGCGGACAGGATCGTGGCGATGATCAGCTCAAGCGGCGTGGCGAAGTTCAGCTCGATGTGCGCATCGGGGTAGAGCTCGGTCAGCTCGCGGTTGATCCGCCTGGCGCGGCGCACCAGCGCTGTCCTCGACGGTGCCTCGGCGATCACAGCTGCAGCCTAGCCGCAGGCCGCCTGGTGCACCGCGCAGCGCTCTGACCGGAAGGGCATGACAGCAGGGCAGAACGCGGTATCCGGGCGCTGGCCTGCGCCAGCCGACAGATGCCGGCCAAGGACGACCACCGCGACCGCGCTCGCGCCTGCCTCGCGCAACGACAGCACGGCTGATTGCGCGCTGCAACCCGATGTCCAGGTGTCGTCAAGCAGCGCGACCGCCGCGCCGCCGAGAGACCCGGCGGTGAACCGCGCCGGGTCGAGCTCGCGGACCGGGCCGCTGGTGCCGGGCCTGGCCGTCAGCTCGGCCCAGGGCAGGCGGAGGAACCGGCCGAGCAGCGTCCGCAGCGGGTGATCGCCCGGGCGCCCGCGGCAGCTGGGCACGACGGCCAGGTGGCTCGGGGCGGCGAAGCAGGCCTGCCGCCAGACGCATGGCCCGTGGTCGCGCAGGAACGTCAGCGCCATCGCGCGCAGCCCGGCGCAGGCGCTCGCAGCGCCGGGCCGGCCCGACTTGTACAGCCACAGGTCACGGGCGAGCGGGCCGCCCTTCGGCGCGTACGCCACCGGAACCACCACGTCTGCCAGGCTGCCCGGCGCTGACTGCTCGTGCTGCCGGCACTGGTAGCAGCGCACTGATCGGCGGCCTGCCGGGCCGCGGCAGGTTAAGCACAGCCCGGCGACACCCGGCTGAGGCGCGCACAGCAGCGGCGCCTGGCGCCGGGCCTGCGCTGTCAGCGATGCCCAGCCAGCGTTCGCGTCACCCCGGCCGGCCCGCATGGCGCCGACGCTACGCCCGGCAGCCGACGGTCGAGCCCGCGCCGGTCACAGCCAGCCGCGGCGCCGGAACATCAGGTACAAGCCGGCCACGGCCAGCGCCTCGGTGCCGACGCCGAGGGCGAGGAAGGCGGGCACGCCGTTCAGGTGGCCAACCAGCCAGGAGAAGTTCTGCCCGAAGAAGCCGGTCAGGAATGACAGCGGCAGGAAGACCGTGGCGATGACCGCGAGCTGCTTCATCACCTCGTTGAGGCGGTTGGACATCGTCGACAGGTAGACGTCCATGGCGTTGCTGAGCAGGTCGCGGTAGCTGTCGATGAGGTCGTTAATGCGGATCAGGTGGTCGTAGAGGTCACGCACGTACGGCTGGCCGTCGGCGGGCAGCCCGGGCAGGTCAGTCACCCCGGCTGCGAGCGAGGCCATCATGTCCCGCTGCGGCGCGACTAGCTTGCGCGCTCCGACCAGCCAGCGCTGCAGCGTGAACAGCTCCTGCAGCTCGTCGTTGCTCGGCCGGGCGAAAATCCGTTCCTGCAGGTCATCGATCTTGTCGTCGAACTCCGACAGCACCGGGAAGAAGCTGTCGATGAGAGTGTCCTGGATGTGGTGCAGCAGGATCAGCCGGGTTGGCCGCACGCCGCCTGGCAGCCTGCCGCCAGGTCGCGTCAGCTTCTCCCGCAGCGCGGCGAGCTGCGGGCAGGCGCCCTTGGTGACCGTGACCAGGAACCGCTCGCTGTAATAGCAGTGCACTTCGGTCAGCGGCTCGCCGAGGCCGGCCGCCCCGTAGGAGACCAGGTGCGCGACGCCGTCGAAGTCCTCGATCCTCGGCCGCTGGCCGAAGTTGCCGGCCTCGGCGACCGCGACGGGGTGCAGCTTGCATACCTCCCGCAGCAGCGCGACGGCCTGGTCGTCCACGCCGCAGAATTCCAGCCATAGCAGCTGGCCGCCGGCGAGCATGTGCTCGATCGACTGCCGGTCAGCGGTGGCGGCCGCAGCGCAGTCCAGTGACATCAGAAACCGGCTCACCGGCCCATCGTGACAGATCAGTGCCGGACCGGGGCAAGAGCGGCGAGCCGGGCACACCCCGCGCCCGTGCCGCGCTGGACACCGCCTGGCGAACCGCCGCGTAATGGTGGCTGGCAGCCGGCCGCCACACCGGGCGGCCGGGCCGCTTTCGCAGGAGGACTCGTGACGCCTGAAGACGCCGCACCGCCGATCGGCCCGCTGGACACGACCAGGACGCCGCGCTTCGCCGGCCCGCCGACATTCGCCCTGCTGCCGCGCCTGGATCAGGTGCCGCGGTGCGACGTGGTGATCGCCGGGGTGCCGTTCGACAGCGGCGTGTCCTACCGGCCCGGCGCCCGGTTCGGCCCGGCCGCGGTGCGGCAGGGCTCGCGGCTGCTGCGACCGTGGCATCCGGGACTCGGCGTGGCGCCGTTCGCCGCCCAGCAGGTGGCCGATGCCGGCGACATCGCATGCAACCCGTTCAGCATCGGCGAGGCGGTCAGCCAGGTAGAGGCGGCGGCAGGCGAGCTGCTCGGCAGCGCCTCGCACCTGCTGACGATCGGCGGCGACCACACGATCTCGCTGCCCCTGCTGCGCGTTATCAGGCGCAGGTTCGGCCCGGTCGCGCTGGTGCACTTCGACGCGCACCTGGACACCTGGGACACCTACTTCGGCGCCCCGGTCACCCATGGCACGCCGTTCCGCCGGGCTGCCGAGGAGGAGCTGTTCACCAGCAACCAGTCGATCCACGTCGGCCTGCGCGGACCGGTCTACGCGGCCACCGACTTCACCAGCGACGCCGAGCTAGGCTTCCGCGCCGTGCCCGCGATGGAGCTGGAGCGGGCCGGGGTGGACGGCGTGGTCGACCGGATCCGCGAGCGGGTGGGCGACTCGCCGGTATATATCTCGGTCGACATCGACGTGCTTGACCCGGCGCACGCGCCGGGCACGGGCACACCGGAGGCGGGCGGGCTCACCTCGCGAGAGCTGCTTGGCATCCTGCGCGGGCTCGCCGGGCTGCCGATAGCCGGCGCCGACGTGGTCGAGGTCGCGCCCGCCTACGATCACGCCGAGATGACCACGGTGGCTGCCGCGCACGTGTGCTTCGAGCTGCTCAGCCTGCTCGCCGTGGCGCGCTGACCGCTAGCCGCCCGGTCGCAGGCCGGCGAACAGGTCGTCCTCGGGGACCTGGGCGCCGGTCTTGTCCTGGGCCCGGATGAAGGTCTCGTAGCCGAAGGCCTCCAGCGCGACCTCCGGCGGGATCTTGCTGAACCACGAGTCGTTGATCTGGCTCGCGTGCGCCATCAGCGCCTCCCGCTTGCGGTCCATGGCCGGCCTGATGTCGACGGTGGTGGTGATGCGGCGCTCGGTCTCCTCCATCTGCCGCAGCTCCTCCGGCGTTGGCTCGTCGAAGTCCGGCACGTCCACCCCGGCCTCGCGCAGCGCCTCGAATACCTTGCGGAACGCCCTCGGCCGGATAGCCGCCTGATAGAACTTCGCCGTCACGGGTGAGGCGGCAGCAGCCGCCGCGGCTGCCCTGGCCGCGTGCACGTGATCAGGATGCTGGTAAGCCCCGTCGGGGTCGTAGCTGACCACAACCTGCGCCTGGTACTTGCTGATCAGCGCGGCAATCCGGTCCGCCACGTGCGCCAGCGGGATATTGCAGAACGCGTCCGGCCTGTCCTTGTAGTCCCATTCGGGCATGCCAGAGTCGTGGTAGCCGAGCAGCTCGAGCTCGGTGACGCCGAGGATCTTGGCGGAGGTCGCCAGCTCGGCCAGCCGTACCTGCGCCACCGCGGCCTCGTCGTGCCCCTCGGCGCCTGGCTTGATGCCACCGGGGGCATCGCCGAACTCGCCGTTGGTGCAGGTCACCACCACTGTCCGGATGCCCTGGTCGGAGTAAGTGGCCAGCACGCCGCCGGTGCTCGACGCCTCGTCGTCGGGGTGGGCGTGCACGGCAAGCAAGGTTAGAGTCTCCCTCATCCCCCCAGCCTGCCCGACTGCTCCCGCAGCCGCGAATTAAATCCCGGCGGCTGACCGGACGGCCGCAGCATCCGGGCCGCACGGCCGGGCCGGTCGCCGCCGTCACCTGGTGCCACCGAGCCGGTCCTGGTCCCTATCCTGCAGGCATGGGGGATGTCCTGGTCGGCACTGCGTCGTGGACGGACCGCACCCTGCTGGCTTCCGGCTGGTACCCGCCGGAAGCCGACAACCCTGATAAGCGGCTCAGGTTTTACGCGCGCCAGTTCCCGCTGGTCGAGGTCGACGCGACGTACTACGCGCTGCCCGCCGAGCAGACCGCGACCGCATGGGCGGCGCGTACCCCGGCTGAGTTCACCTTCAACATCAAGGCCTTCAGCCTGTTCACGCATCATCCGACCCGGCTGGCCGCGCTGCCAGCCGACCTGCGCGAGGCTGCTGGCGTGTCAGGCAAGGACCGGGTCTACCTGAAGGACGTCGACCCTGGCGTGGCCAGCGAGGCGTGGGATCGTTTCCTGGCCGCGCTTGAGCCGCTGAACCAGGCAGGGAAGCTCGGCGCGATCCTGCTGCAGTTCCCGCCCTGGTTCCCTATCTCCCGCGCCCGCAAGGAGTACATCCTGTCCTGCGCCGAGCGCGTCGCGCCGCGGCAGGTGTGCATCGAGTTCCGCAACCCGACGTGGATGACCGAGGACAACCGGGCCGAGGCGCTGGACTTCCTGGCCAGGCACAGACTGCCGTACGTATGCGTGGACATGCCGCAGGGCTACCGTGACTCGATTCCCGACGTGCTCGCCGTCACGGCTGACGACCTTGCCGTTGTCCGCATGCACGGCCATTCGGGCAACTGGACGAGCAAGGACATCCACGAGCGCTTCGGCTACGACTACAGCGATGCTGAGCTCAGCGAATGGGCGCCCAGGGTCAGCGGCCTGGCTGAGGACGCGCAGAGCACGCATGTGCTGTTCAACAACTGCTACCGCGACAACGCGCAGCGCAACGCCCGGCACCTCGCCGACCTGCTGGCTGCCGAGCCGGGCTAGCTGGCTGCCGGGAACAGCGCCTCGGTCAGCTCGTTGCCGAACTTTCCCGCCGGGTCCAGCTCCCGGCGAAGCCGGGCAAAGTCAGCGGCGCGCTCGTACCCGCTGGCCAGGCTGGCGGGGCTGATGGCAGACAGCTTGCCCCAGTGCGGCAGCGCGCCGAGCGGCGCCAGCTCGCGCTCGACCGCGCTGATGGCTGGCGCTACCGCCCGGCTGTCGCTGATCCAGGTGAAGTGCACGGCTACGGTGTCACGCCGGTAGCTCGGGCTGAGCCACAGCTCGTCGGCCGCGACGACGCGGATCTCCGATACCTGCAGGGCGGGCCCGACCTCGGCTGCGATCCGCCTGATCGCGCGCAGCGCCTCGACGGCCTGCTCGTGCGGCAGCAGGTACTCGGACTGCAGCTCGTCGCCGCTGCTCGGGACTGCGTCCGCCCGGAAGTGCGGCAGCCGCTCGTGCCACGGGCCTGCCACGCCGAGCTGCGTGGTACAGGCCGCAGGCGACGCGCCAGGTACCGGATGCCGCTGACCGTCGGCTAGCAGCGCGCCAAGCCAGCGGCGCGGCGGCGCCTCCTGCCCGGCCAGCTGCTTGAGCCAGACCTGCCGCACCCGCTCGCCCTGCCAGGTGGTGAACACGCTGACGCTGTAGCCGCCGGCGAAGATCTCGGCCAGATTCCCCTCTAGCTCGGCGACCGGCATGTCCTCGTACACGTACTGCCGCAGGTCGAAGGCAGGCACCAGGTCGAGCGTCAGCGAGCTGACGACGCCGAGCGCGCCGAGCGCGATCACCGCGCCAGCCAGCCTGCCCGCCGGCTCGCCCTGGTCCAGGGTGACCACCTCACCGCTGGCGGTGACCAGGTCGAGCGCCGCCACAGCCGCAGCCAGGCCGGTGTTGCCGCGCCCGGAGCCGTGCGTCCCGGTGGCGCACGCCCCGGCAACGCTGAGGTGCGGCAGCGACGCGAGATTGGCCAGTGCGTAGCCGGCCCGGTGCAGCGGAACGGCCAGCTCCGCGTAGCGAATACCAGCGCTCACTGCTGCCTGCGACCGCGCCGGGTCGATCGCCAGCACGCCGGGCATCCTGGCTAGCGAGATGAGGTCACCGGTCGTGTCGGCGACCCGGCTGAACGAGTGGCCGGTGCCCAGCGCGCGAACCCGCGGCAGCCGGGCGACCAGCTCGATGAGCTCGTCCTGGCTCGCCGGCTCGTGCCGCCGGCGAGCGCTGAAGGCCACGTTCCCTGCCCAGTTCGTGATCCGCGCCGTCATCCCGCTGCGACCCTAGCCCACGACCTGAGGAATCGACCGGCAGCTGGCCCGGTTGACGCTGAGATGAGTGAGGCGGGGAAGACAACGCGCCAGCCGGCCCGGCTGCCGGCACGCGAGGCGCAGGCAGCACAGGCCCGGCTCGACGCCGAGCACGCGGCGGCGCTGGCGCGGCTCGCCGCGCTGCAGGCCGATTTTGACGCCGTCGTCCGGTCGGCCGAGGGCGCAGCCGACGACGAGCACGATCCCGACGGCACGACCGCCTACGAGCGGCAGCACGTGGCCGCCCAGATCGACCAGGCGCGCGAGCAGCTGGAAGCCGTGCAGGCGGCTCTCGGCCGGCTGCAGCAGGGCAGCTACGGCGTCTGCGAGCGCTGCGGCCAGCTCATCGCCGCCGAGCGACTGGCCGCGCGGCCAACGGCGGCCAGTTGCGTGTCGTGCGCCGGGCGCCGTTAACCATCTGGCCGACTCGGGCGGAGTGCCAGCCCGCGCGATCAGGCGCGCGGTGTCCATGACCGCGGGCAGGCCGGGACGGTCAGCCGCGGCCCTGGCTAGTCGGCGGCTGGCGGGCCTGCGGGCGGCGGCATGACGAGCTGACTGCTCGCTGCGGCGGCACCGGGCGCCGTGGCCTGCTCCGGCCAGCGGCCAGGCAGCCAGGAGATGCCGAGCGTGCCCTGCGCGGCCTGCGTGCTGTACTTCCCCCCGCCCGGCCCGCGCAGCAGGTAAGCGAAGCCAGCCGCGATAAACGCGCCGGCCAGGGGTCCGGCGAGGTAGGCCCACCATGCGGTCCAGTCACCGAGGACGAGCGCGGGCCCGAGCGAGCGGGCCGGGTTCATCGACGCCCCGCTGACCGGCGCGCCCCACAGGCCGGCCAGGGCGATGTAGCCGCCGACGCCGACCGCGGCGATGGAGCCAAGCTGCTGCGCGCCGGAGGCGGTCCCCAGGATGACGCTGACCAGGCCGGTAGTCAGGATGGCCTCCCAGACCAGCGCCGTGCCAGCCGAGATGCCCTGGCCGGGCAGCGTCAGGCCGGCCGAGCCCTGCTTGCCGATGAGCGCCCACAGCAGCAGCGTCGCCAGCACCGCGCCGGCTGCCTGGGCGACGATGTACATCGGGACCCGCTTCCAGGGGAAGTCACGGCGCAGCGCGAAGGCGATGCTCACCGCCGGGTTGAGATGGGCGCCCGAGACGGCGCCCATAAAAAGGATGACGGCCATGACCGTCAGCGCCGGCGCCACGACCCTGGCCGCGCCGCTGATCACGTGCCCGCCGAATCTCGCGTTCACCATCCCGGCGCCCACCGCGGCCAGCACGAGCAGGAAGGTGCCGAGCACCTCGGAGAACAGCCGCCGCCACTCCTTGCTGTCGTCCCAGAAGTCAAACTGCCTGGCAAAGGCGTTCGGCACGCCGATCGAGCGCAGCCCTGCGGCGACATGCTGCGGCACCTGCAGCTGAGCCACCGGCGGCTGGGCGATTGGCGGCTGGGTGCCGTGCGGTTCCGGCGATTGGCTGGTCATCGGCGGCTCCTCCCGCGCGCGGCGATGGCTGAGAGCCTACGTCGCGCGCTGGCCGCGATGGATCCGAGCGGCGGGCTGACAGCCGCCGTGCTGCGGCGGCCGCGGCGGGCCGCTATGAGACCGCCGGCGGGTCCGGCGCGCCGTCTGGCGCCGCGCCGAGGTCCTCGATCTCGATCCGCTCCTTGCGCAGCTCGTCCCTGACGGTCGTGTCCTCCTCGACCCTCTTGGGCACCAGGCGCACCCGCTCGACCGGCACTGCCTCCTTGCGCAGCACGACGCGCTGCTCGTGCAGGATGAGCTCGCGCTGGCCTTCCTCGATCGTGCCGTTGATCAGCTCGTCCGCGGTGATGGGCACGTGCTCGATCTCGTACTCCTCGTGATAGACGTGCACGGCCTGCTCCACGGGCTCGACGTCTACGTACTTGTGGATCCTGACCCGCCCTGACTCCCGCAGCTCGGTAGCGACGTTGAACCGCTCCTCGGTGCGGACCAGCCACTCCTGGCCTGCCCCGGCCGCGCGCGGCTCGGCTGGCCAGCTCCCCGGCTGCGTCCTGGCCTGGCCGGCGGCTGGCGGACCGGCTGCCATGGCGTCGGGCCCGCCAGCCGGGGTTCCTGCGCTGGCCGCTTGGCCACCGTCCTGGCCCGATCCGCCGTCCGCTAGCTCGCCGGTATCCGGTGAGCCGGGCTGCTGGCCGGGCTCACGAGCGGCGGGCCCGGTCAGCCGCTCGCGCTGCGCGGCGTCCGGCTGCAGCGGCACCATCAGGCCATAGTGACGGCTGAGCTGCTCGGCCTGCTCAGCCGACATGTGCCGGTCTGCCGTGATGTCAGGGCCGCCCATGATCTGCCGCGCGCTGAACGGCACGCTGAGCGCGCCGGCGGAGCTGGTACTGCCGCCGAGCGGGACAAACCGGGTGCGCTTACCTGCCCGGACCCGGGCCCAGACTGGCTGGCCGTCCACGTCGTCGTTGAAGACCTGCTCGACGGTGCCCACAACCTCACCGTCCGAGCCGGTTACCCGGGCACCCATCAGATCCTGAGCGTGCATGGTCATTATGACCTCTCCCCCCGAGCGGGCTCTTGCCGGGCAGATACGGCATAGCCATCGCTGGCACCTGTGCGCTCCCTACCAAATGTATTCCTTTGAGCACTGACGGTAAACGGAGATGCCTGGCCGCGGCGGCCGGGCGGGAATGCCTGGGCAGCTCACTCGCGCCTGGCAGGGAAGTCCGCATTCCGCCCTGCCTGGCGCTTAAGGTCAGGGTGGACGTCACCTGAGCGGAGAGGTTCGAGATGGCCCCGCCGTCGCTCGGCACTGAGGTGCACCGGATCAGCGAGTTCCAGGCGCACCTGCCGGCCGCGACCTCGCTTCTGATCGGCGCCATCACCGGTGGCCTCGGCCTGACCGTGCTCTGGGCGGTGACCAGGCACCTGAACACGATCGCGCACGAGGGCGCGCACGCGGTGATGGGCTCAAGCGTCGGCGGCCGGATAGGCGAGGTCCGGGTGCTCAGGGACGGGACCGGGAAGACACGCGTCACGCTGGGCGGCGGGCGGGGCGGCCAGGTCATGGTCCTGCTCGCCGGCTATCCCGGCCCGAGCCTGTTCGGCCTTGGCGCGGCAAAGCTGATCTCCTTCGGCCACATTGTCGCGGTGCTGTGGGTGGCCCTGCTGGCCCTGGCCGTGCTGCTGCCGGTGCTCCGCAACCCGTTCGGCGTCGTGTCTGTCGTGGTGACCGGCGTGCTGCTCTTCACGGCGGCCAGATACGCTGCCCTGGGCGTCCAGGTCGCCGTCGCCTACGCGATCACCTGGTTCCTGCTGCTGTCGGGTGTGCGGGTGGTACTCGACCATGGCAAGGGCGCCATAGACGCCGGGGAACTCAGGAAGCTGACCTGGCTGCGGCCCGGCATCTGGTCTGGCCTGTGGCTCGCGGCGACCTTCGCTGCGCTGGTGGCCGGGACCGTCCTGCTGACCTGAGCTCGGCAAAGGGGGACTGACGATGACAGTGGCTGAACTGCTCGCCGACGCGTTCGGGCGGATAAGGGAAGAGGTCCACGCGGCCGTGGACGGGCTGTCACCCGAGCAGCTGGCGTTCCGCCCCGACCAGGGGTCGAACTCCATCGGATGGCTGACCTGGCACCTGACCAGGATTCAGGACGATCACGTGGCAGGCGTCGCCGGCACGCAGCAGGCGTGGCTGACGGGCGGCTGGGCCGACCGGTTCGCCCTGCCGCTGGATCCGGCCGACCACGGCTACGGACACAGCGCGGAGCAGGCCGGCCAGGTCCGGGTCGGCTCAGCCGAGCTGCTGACCGGCTACTACGACGCGGTGCACGAGGCGACGCTGCGCTATGTCGGCGGGCTCACCGACGCGGCCCTCGACCGCGTCATCGACCGCAGCTGGGACCCGCCGGTGACCGTCGGCGTGCGGCTGGTCAGTGTCGTCAGTGACGACCTGCAGCACGCCGGGCAGGCCGCTTACCTGCGCGGGCTGATCGAGCGCAGCTAAGCCGGCCGCGAGCAGGGCGGGTTCCCGCGCCGGCTCGCCGTCGGCCGGGGCTCAGCCCCAGAGCGCTTCCAGCTCGCTGTCGATGGCAGCCGCCAGCGACCCGGCGCGCGGGATCACCGGCTCGGGCGGGGCGGCCTCGGCGATCTCGCAGGCCGCCAGCGCGCCGCGATCCAGGAACCTGGTCAGCTGCGCCAGGCTGTGCCGGTCGTCGCGCGCGATCCGGTGATGGTGCACCCGCAGCGGTGCGTACAGATACAGCTGATCGCGGGCCCTGGTGACCGCCACGTAGAACAGCCGCTGCTCCTCGGCCAGGCCTTCCCGGCTGCCGAGTGCCATATCGCTCGGCACCGCGCCGTCGATGAGCTGCGGCAAGTGCACCACCGGCCACTCGAGCCCCTTGGCCGAGTGCATGGTGGAGATGATCAGGTAGTCCTCGTCCAGGCCGGGCGGGCCGGCCAGGTCCGAGGCCGAGGCTGGCGGGTCGAGGGCGAGCTCGACCAGCGCCTCGTGCAGGGAGGGCCTGCTCGCAGCCGCGTCAGCGAGCCGCTCCAGGTCGGCGATGCGGGCGCTCGCGTCGGGGTACCCGGCGCGGATCGGACCGAGCAGCGCCGCCAGGATCGCGCCTGCCCGCTCGGCCGTGCCGGCCAGTTCAGCGGCGCCGGCCAGCCCGCCGAGCGTGGCGGCGAGCGCTGGCCGGAACCGGGCCGGCACTGCTTCGGCGGCGGCCTGCCAGCGCCTCAGCGGCTCCGGCTCGGTCAGCCGCAGCGTGCCGATCACCCGCCGGGCCAGCGCCGGGCCGATGCCTTCGTGCAGCCGCAGTACCCGGAACCAGGCGATGTCGTCGGCCGGGTTGGCGACGATGCGCACCGCGGCGAGGAAGTCCTTGACGTGGGCCGCCTCGGTGAAGCGCAGCCCGCCGTACTTCACGAACGGGATGCCGCGCGCCGACAGCTCGATCTCCAGCAGGTCGCTGTGATGCGCGGCCCGGACCAGCACAGCCTGCTCTCGCAGCGCCAGGCCGGACTCGTGCGCCTGCAGGATCCTGGCGCAGATTTCCCGTGCCTGGGTTGCCTCGTCATGACAGCGCACCAGCAGCGGCGGCTGCCCGGCCGCGCGCTCGGCGGCCAGCTGCAGCTCCAGGCCACCGGACTGCGGCCGGATGGCGTTGGCCAGCGCGAGGACGGCCTTGCCTGACCGGTAGTTGCGCACCAGGGAGACGACCGTCAGGTCCGGGTAGTCGGTGCCGAGCCGGCGCAGGTGCTCCGGGTCGGCCCCGCGGAAGCCGTACACGGCCTGCGCGTCGTCGCCGACGCAGGTCAGCCCCGAGCCATCCGGTCGCAGCAGCCGGACGATGTCGGCCTGGACGGCGTTCACGTCCTGGTACTCGTCCACCAGCACGGCGTCGAACAGGCCGCGAAGCGCGGGGCCCGCCTTCGGGTCGACCAGCGCCGCGCGCCACAGCAGCAGCAGGTCGTCGAAGTCGACCAGGGCGTGCCTGCGCTTGTGCGCGACGTAGGCCCGGAAAAGCGCGGACAGCTGCGCGGTGAAGCCGGCGCACCACGGGAAGCTGGCCCGCACTAGTTCCTCGACCGGAGTGCGGGTGTTCACGCACCGGGTGTAGATGTCGGCGCAGGCCGGTGCCCTGGGCGCGCGGCGCTCGGTGCTGACCAGGTCATGATCGGCGCGCAGTGAGTCGAGCACATCGGTGACGTCGGCGGGGTCGATCACGCTGAAGGCGGGCGGCAGCGAGAACGACTCGGCGTGCGCGCGGATGATCCGGTGCGCGATCGAGTGGAACGTGCCGCCGCAGATCCGCTCGGCTGCGCTGGCCGCTCCGGCGTCAGCCCTGGCGATCATGTCGTCAGCCGCCCGGCGAGTGAAGGTCAGCAGCAGGATCCGGCTCGGCTGCAGGCCGGCCGACCTGAGGTGAGCAGCGCGGGCGACCAGCGTCCTGGTCTTCCCGGTGCCGGCACCGGCCAGCACCAGCAGCGGCCCGCCTTGGTGGGCGGCGGCCTGGCGCTGCTCGTCGTTGAGCCCGTCAGCCACGACCGCCGATTCGAACACGGACACGAATGTATCCAGGTTCGGCGGCCGAAGCCATCAGCCGCTCCGCAGGCATTGCCCGCATCCGGCACGAAACCCGACCGCCGCCGCCGTACGATTCCGGCACCGGCGACAGGAGGACGGCGATGAGCACGAGCACGCCGCGGGTGGCGCTGATCACCGGCGCCTCGTCCGGCCTGGGGCTGGCCTGCGCGCAGCGGCTGCACCAGGCGGGCTGGGGCGTCGCTGGCGCGAGCAGGCGCAGTACCGCGCCTGGCGGGTGGCACGGCCTGGTGGCCGGGCGGCTGCTGCCGTTCCGGCTGTTCGAGGCGGCCGCGAAGCGCAGCCTCGGGGTGAGCTGACCGGCGCCGGCCTCCTCACCAGAGACCGGGGATCAGCCGCCAGCGCACCCGGCGCCGGTATTCCCGGTAGCCGGGCGACTCGCCGAGCACCCGCTCCTCGGCGAGCGCGCGGCCGATGTTGCATGCATTGGCGAAGATGACTATCAGCAGGTTGCGCGTCGAGAACGCCTGCAGCAGGTAGCCAGCCTGGATCAGCACGTAAGCCGCATACACCGGGTGCCGGACTATCGCGTAAGGCCCCCTGGTGACCAGGCCGCGGTCAGCCGCCACCAGGCCGAAAGAGCGGCCGAGGGCGAGCAGCGAGCCGACGCCGATCGTGAGGCCGGCCGCCTGCAGGACAAGCCCGGCGGGAATCCCGAACTGCGGGTGCACAGCCGACGGCCGCAGCAGCAGGCCGCCGAACGTGCCGCCATAGGCCAGCAGCCAGCTCACCGCGTGCCTGCTTACCTGCCGCGGCGGGCGCCGGACCAGGAACACGCCCACGAACCACGCCTGCTCGGCGAGGAAGCCGATGCCGATCAGGCTGCCCGTGTGCAGGTACCACAGCAGGCTGGACCGAACGAACAGCGCCGCGTCGGCCGCTCCGGCCAGGTTGACGAGGATCGTGGCCAGCCGCCGCAGGCCTGGCGACGCCGCCGCTTCCCGGCCCATGGCCAGGGCACGTGAGACAGCGGGCAGCGCGGCGGGCCTGACAGCGGTTGTCTGCCTCACTGTTCTCCCCGGCCTCTGCGAGTTCCGGCCGGCAGCCGGCCGCGTGCTGCCGCCCGAACTGGCGCTAGCGGGATTGACCCGGCAGGCCGGCGGCTGCTGCCCTACCAAGTCTCACGCGTCCCTGCCCTGCGCAGTTCACCCGGCTACCTGGACGGCCAGGCCCGAGTAATCCGGCCGCGTCCGCCCGTGCCCGGTAGCTGACTCAAACTCGCTGGCAAACGCCAGCAAGTCCCAGTCTGCCCGGCGCCGCCCGACCAGCTGCAAGCCGACCGGAAGTCGGGCTGTGGTGAAGCCGGCCGGGATCGAGATGGCCGGCAGCCCGGTAGCGGAGATCAGGTACGCCGAGGCCATCCAGTCGAGGTAGCTGTGCTGCGCGACTCCGTCGACCTCGTGCACCCAGTCCAGTTTCACGTCAAACGGGGGCACCTGACTGACCGGGCACGCCAGGAACTCCACCTCGCCGAAATAGCGGCTGACCTGCTCCGCCAGCGCCGCGCGCAGCACGGTCGCCCGGCTCAGGTCTGCGACGGTCAGCTCCCGGCCGCGCTCGATGTTCCAGCTGACGTTCGGGCCGAGCGCGCCCGGCTGGCGATCGGCCAGCGGGCCGAGGTTAGTGACGAAGCGGAACGCCCGCCAGGTGCGGAACACCTCGTCAGCGCCGGTCAGGTCAGGGGCCGCGTCGACCAGCTCGCAGCCGAGGCCGGCCAGCACGGCGCGAGCGCCTGCCAGCACGGCCCGCACCTCAGGATCCACCGGCAGGCCGAGATCGTCGCTCCAGCCGACCCGGACGCCACGCAGGTCCCGCCGCAGCAGACCGGGGAGCTGGCCAGGGCTGGCGAGCACCTGGCCGGCTGGCAGCAGCCCGCCATCCAGCGCCACCGGCACCCGCGGGTCGGCGCCGGACAGCACGGCCAGCAGCAGCGCGACGTCTGCCACGCTGCGGGCCATCGGCCCGTCGACGCCGAACAGGTCGGCGACGTCGGATAGCGGCCAGGACGGTACCCGGCCAGGCGACGGGCGCATTCCCACGACATTGCAGAAGCTGGCCGGGTTGCGCAGCGAGCCGCCGAGGTCTGAGCCATCTGCCAGGCTGATCATCCGCGCCGCCAGCGCGGCTGCCGCGCCGCCGCTGCTGCCGCCGGCGCTGCGCGCAGGGGCGTACGGGTTGCGGGTGGCGCCGGATACCGGGTTCACCGTGTGCGAGCCAGCACCGAACTCGGGAGTGTTGGTCTTGCCCAGGCTGATCGCTCCGGCGGCCGCCATCCTGCTGACAACGAGCGCATCGGTGTCCGGGACGTGGGCCGCGAAGAGCGGCGAGCCATACGTCGTGCGCACGCCAGCGGTGTCGTTGAGGTCCTTGTGCGCCACCGGCAGGCCGTGCAGCAGGCCAGGCTCGCCGCCCCTGTCCAGGTCGCGGTCGGCGGCAGCCGCTCGCTCGAGCGCCTGCTCGAAGGTCCTGGTCACCAGCGCGTTGACCGTTCCGTCCAGCGCCTCGACCCGGCTGATGTGTGCCGCGATCACCTCGACGGCACGGACCTCGCGCCGTCGCAGCAGGCCGGCCAGGGTGACCGCGTCGTGCTCGCATAGCTCGTCCATCAGGGCGGCCCTCGCTTTCCACTCGGCCACGCACGGTGCTGGCTCCGTCCGCCGTGGATCGGCGCGGAGCCCGGCAGCTCACCAGCAGCCGTCCCGCCAGCCCCGCCGAGAGTATGGCCGGCCCCGCGCGGTCGCCGCTGGCCTACAGTTGGGCCGTGCCAGCTGGCCAGGCCCGGCCAGGCCCTGCCGACCTGGCGGCGGCCCGCGACCGGACGATCCCGGACGTGATCGCGCCGGGCTTGCGCGTGCTCTTCGCCGGGATCAACCCCGGCCTCTACTCGGCGGCGACCGGTTGCCACTTCGCCCGGCCTGGCAACCGGTTCTGGCCCGCACTGCACAAGTCCGGCTTCACGAGCCGGCAGCTGCGCCCGGACGAGCAAGCCGAGCTGCTGCCGGCCGGACTGGGCATCACCAACGTCGCGGCCCGGGCCACCGCCAGGGCGGATGAGCTGACCGCAGCAGAGCTGAGCGAGGGCGCCGGGATCCTGGCCGGGAAGGTGATCGCGCTGCGCCCGTGCTGGCTGGCGGTACTGGGCATCACCGCTTACCGCACCGCGTTCGCCCGCCGGTCAGCTGTCATCGGGCCGCAGGCCGAGACCATCGGCCAGGCGCGGCTGTGGGTCCTGCCGAACCCGAGCGGCCTCAACGCCTGGTTCCAGCTCGACGACCTCGTCGGCCAGTTCGCGGCACTGCGCCAGGCGGCCGCCAGCTGATCAGCCACCGGCCGGTCCCCTGGATTTAGCCTGGCTGGCGGCCTTCCGCGGCCGGGACGATCTGCTGCCGGGGCGGAACCAGGTGACCGGCGGGTGATCCGATGCGCGGTTGGCCGCGAGGTGCCGTCGCGGGGGCGGGTGAGCTGGCACGGCTGGGCATCTCACCCTTTGCGGGTTAGCTGCCGGCAGTCGTGATCGGGTACACAAGCGCTCGTGAAAGTGTCTGATAGCCGAACTCCAGGTGATGCCACGGCAAGGCCAGACGGTGACCGGCCCGTCAGGCGGCCGGTGCCGGCGGCGGCAGTCAGTCCCGGCATCCCCGAGCCCGTCTTCTGGATACAGCGCAGGCGCCACCTCGTTCAGCTGATCGAAGCTGCCATGCGGCGGCGGATCGTGCTGGTCTGCGCGCCGGCCGGCGCCGGGAAGACCGTTGCGTGCTCGGCCTGGGCGGCGGCGGCCAGGACCCGGCACATCGTGTGGGTGACCCTGCACCAGCACGACGACCAGGCCTGGCTGTGGGCGTCGGTGTACGCGGGCCTGCGGCAGGCAGGCGCCGCGCCGGCCAGCGCGCTGCACGTCCTGGAAGACGAGCCGGCCAGCGAGTTCCCGCTCCGGCTCGCCGAGATCGCGCACCAGTTCACCAGGCAGGTCGTGCTCGTCCTCGACAACGCGCACCGGGCCAGCGAGGAGCCGGTGCTGCGCGGCATCGACCAGCTGATCAGGCACGCGCCGGACAGCCTGCGGTTCCTGCTGGCCGGGCGGCGGCCGCCGGGACTGCAGCTGGCCAGGCTCCGTGCAGCCGGCCAGCTCGCCGACGTGGGCGCGGTGCAACTCGGCTGGGACGAGGGCGCCGGGTCGGCTGGCGCGCCCTGGCTGCCCGGCCGGGCGCCGCGGCGCCGCCAGCCCGGCAGGGCCGGACGGCCAGCCAGCCAGCAGTCACCGGCAGCGGATGATGCGCCCGGCGACGAGCCGCGGCATCCTGCTGGCCTGCCAACGAGCGAAACAGCGCAGAGGGGGGACTGACGATGGCCGCACCGGCAACCGCATCGCGGCCGCGCGGCGCGCGGCGATTCCAGCTGGAGACCGACCTGCCCGACCTGACCCCGCAGGAACGCGCAGGCCGCGGCAAGGCCGCTCGCGCGGCTGTGCCGCGCTCCGCCCACGCGGCCTTCGACCCGCCGCAGGACCGGCCCGACCCGATCGACCAGCTGGCGCAGCAGGCTGAGTCCAGGGTGCAGGAGCTCGTTCCTGTCCGCTACGGCCGGATGCTCGCCTCGCCCTTCGCTTACTTCCGCGGTGCCGCCCTGCCGATGGCGTCGGACCTGTCGTCGACGCCGGTGACCGGCTTCTGCGTGCAGGCATGCGGCGACGCGCACCTGTCCAACTTCGGCATCTTCGGCTCACCGGAACGCCAGCTCGTGTTCGACATCAACGACTTCGACGAGACCCTGCCAGGGCCGTGGGAGTGGGACGTCAAGCGGCTGGCGGCCAGTCTCGAAGTGGCGACCAGGGACAACGGGTTCAGCGCGAAGCAGCGTCGCGCGATCGTGCTGACTGCGGCAAGGCAGTACCGGGAGGCCATGCGCGAGTTCGCCGGCCTGACGAACCTGCAGGTGTGGTACGCCAAGGCCGACGTGGATTACCTGCAGCAGAAGCTGGCAACCCAGCTGACCTCGCGGCAGCAGCGGCGGATCAGCAAGGAAGCTGACAAGGCGCGCACGCACGACAGCATGAAGGCGCTCTCCAGCCTCACCACGATGGTGGACGGGCGGCCGAGGATCACCCCGGATCCGCCGCTGGTGGTGCCCGTTATCGACCTGCTGCCGACCCAGCGGGATCGCAGCGAGCTCGAGGCCGAGGTGTCGCACCTGATCGACCTGTACAAGCGCACGATCGAGACCGACCGGCGGCACCTGCTTGACCAGTATCAGTTCGCCGAGCTCGCCCGCAAGGTCGTCGGGGTGGGCAGCGTCGGCACCCAGAGCTGGATCGTGCTGATGCTCGGCCGTGACAACTCAGATCCGCTGTTCCTCCAGGTAAAGGAAGCGCAGCGATCGGTACTCAGCACATTTTCTGGTGCCAGCAAGTACGCCAACCAGGGTCAGCGGGTCGTCGCCGGCCAGCGGCTGATGCAGGCAGCAAGCGACATCTTCCTTGGCTGGCAGCGGGTCGAGGCCGGGCTGGACGGGCTGAGCCGCGACTTCTATGTCCGGCAGCTCAAGGACTGGAAGTACTCGCTGCCGATCGAGGCGATGGTGCCGAGCGGGCTGCGCGCCTACGGGGAGATCTGCGGATGGACGCTTGCCAGGGCGCACGCCCGGTCAGGTGACCGGATCGCTATCGCTGCCTACCTGGGCGCCGCAGACGTCTTCGACCAGGCGATAGCCGACTTCGCTGCCGCCTATGCTGACCAGAACCAGCGGGACTACGACAATCTCGCAGCAGCCGCAGCGGCCGGCCGGATAGCCGCGGAGCCGGGCGTGTGATCACGGTGGCGTCGCCGGCTGGCAGCTGCCCGGTCAAGCACGGCACCGGTCATCGCAGCCGTGCCCGCGCCGATGATCGCGCCCACCGCGACGTCGCCGGGATAGTGCACGCCCGAGTGCACCCTCGAGTACGCGACTGCGCCGGCCATCAGCCGGACCGGCACGGCGAGCGGCGGCAGGTGCCTGCCCACGGCATAGGCGAAGGCGAAGGCCGACGCCGCGTGACCGGACGGGAACGAGGTGGAGTCCGGCATGATCACCCGGCGGCGCTGGAACGGCCCGCGGGTGCCGCGGTCGGGGCGCGGCCTGCCCGCCAGCGACTTGAGGCCGAGATTGACCGCGGCCGAGGTCACGCCGATCGATATCGCGCCGTCCGCTGCCGCCCGGCGGCCCCTTGGACCGCCAAGCGCGGCCAGCGCGGCGGCGATGCCGAGCCAAAGCCGGGACTGGTTCGCGGCCCGCGACAGCCGCCCGACCGGCCCGTCAAGCAGCGGCGTGGGAGTCTGCGCGACCGCCTCGTACAGCGCCGCGTCGACGGTGCCGAGCTCACGCAGGGCACCGGTGAAGGCGGCTCCGGCGCCGCGCCTGGCCTCGATCAGCCGGGCCAGCGCATGGCCGAAAGTCTCCTGCTCCCTGTCCGCACGCACGTCCATCTGCCCCCTGCCCGCACGCCAGCGCCGTGGCGCCGTGCTAGCAGCCGCTCAGCCGGCCAGCCATCAGCCCCCGCGTCCCCAGCCTGCAGGATCGTGCCCTGGCTGGATTGTAGGCGGGCAGGCTTGAGGGCAGTCCGATGACCCGGCCTGACCGGCGGACGCGCAGTGGACAGGCACCGCCAGGAGGCCAGGCACTGGGCGCCGGCGGATCCAGCGCTGGCAAGGCTGATGCTGGCCAGGAGAGCGCTGACACCGCGGGCGCCGTGCCGGCGGGCGACGGCGGCACGGGCCAGCCGGGCAGTGCTTGGCCTGGCACCAGCCAGCCAGGCGAGCCCAGGCCATCGGGCCGCAGCAAGGTCAGCGAGCGGGCAACCGCAGTCGGGGTGGGTATCACCCGGCGGATCAGCGCGGTCGCCGCCTTCCTCGGCACGGCTGCGGTCGCCGCGCTCATCGCGATTGACCTGATCACGCACGTGCTGCTGATCCTCGCCGGCCTGCTGTGCATGGTGATCGCCGTCAGCGGAGCCGCGTACGCCATCACCCGCCGGCGGCTGCGCCGGATCGCCGCGGTGATCCTCGTGGTGCTGGCGCTGGCCGCGCCGCTTGCCCTGGTCGCCATCTACGGCAGCGCGCCAGAGCTGATCCTGCTGCTCGTGCTGCTCGTGCTCATCCGGTTCGCGGCACGGTATGCCCTGGGCCGGGATTTGACGGCGCTGAAAAGCGGACCGACTCCTGGCCGGAAGGTCGGCCCCGCGGGACATCCGGTGCTGATCATGAACCCGCGCTCGGGAGACGGCAAGGCAGAGTGCCTCGGGCTGGCGGACGCGGCCAGCCGCCGTGGGATCAGCACTGTCCTGCTGCTCCCCGGCGACGACCTGGGCCAGCTAGCCCGCCAGGCGGTGGCCGACGGCGCCGACGTGATCGGCATGGCCGGCGGTGACGGGTCGCAGGCGCTGGTCGCTGACATCTGCCGCCGCCACGACGTGGCGTTCGCCTGCATCCCCGCTGGCACGCGCAATCACCTGGCCATGGACCTGGGCCTGGATCGCGAGGACCTGACCGGCAGCCTGGACGCCTTCGGCGATGCGGTAGAGCGGCGCATCGACCTCGGCCTGGCCGGCGACCGCGTATTCGTCAACAACGCCACCGCCGGGCTGTACGCCAAGATCGTGCAGTCGCCTGAGTACCGGGAGCGCAAAGTCGGCACCGCGCTCGACATGCTGCCCTCGATGCTGGGACCGGACGCCGCGCCCTACGACCTGCGCTACACCGGCCCGGACGGGACCGACCACGCCACCGCACACCTCGTTCTTATCTCGAACGACCCGTACGAGCTTGACGGCCGGGAGGGATTCGGATCCCGGCGCCGGCTGGACACTGGCCGGCTGGGCATCGTCACCGCCAACTTCGACTCGGCGAGAGACCTGGCCCGGCTCGTCCGGCTGCAGGCGGTGAACCAGGTCCGCCGCTTCCCCGGCTGGACCGAGTGGACCGGCAAGACGTTCGAGCTGCGCTCGGACCAGCCAGTCGAGATCGGCATCGACGGGGAGGCGATGCTGCTCGACCCGCCGATCCGGTTCAGCATCGCGCCGAGGGCGCTGCGGGTGCGGATCCCGCGGCACGCTCCAGGGTTCTCGCCCGCCGCGGCAGCGCCGGTGTCCGCCTGGGCCACCGTGACGGCCCTGCTGCGGACCATAGCCGGACGCCCGGTGGCCATCGCCAGTCATCACTAGCAGGGGGCATCGGGGCGGGCAGCAGTGTGAATGCGCGCCGCGCCGAAGTGCCTGCCGCGGTGAACTGCGTGCGCGGAGAACGGCCGTCCGAGGGTCACCAGCTGATTAGCGTGACCTGGCGGGGCGGGCATTTCCCCCCGGTGCCGGCCAGGGCGGGCCGGCCGCGTGACCGGCGAGGCTACCTGGTGCAGAGCAGCTGGACTGAGCGGGTCAGGCCACCGGGCGGCCACCGGGTATCTGAAACGCCAGAGGCGGATCACGGCAAGGCGTCTTTCCCGCTAGCACGAACGAATGTCGGGGCTAGCCTGAGCACCTTCGGTGGGTTAGCGTCGAAGCATGGCTTTTGCGGTACTGGCTGCCATCGTGGTCCTGGCAGGCATGGGTGCCGGGATCGCGCGCCTTGCGCGCAAGCCGCCCGGCAGCTTCGACGGCCTGCTGCCCGATCGGTTCCTCGCCCTTCCCGGCTTCCGGCCCCCCGCTCGCCCGCGCGCCCGCTGCCCTGAATGCCGCCGCGCCAAGCTCGGCGTCTCCACCGGCGAGCACGGCCCGTACCTGCGCTGCGCTCGCTGTTACAGCGCCTGGACCATGGGCGGGCTGCGGATTCACCGGGCCAGCTGGGGCCGCGCGAACGGCTGATCAGCCCGGCGCCCGGGCTCAGCTGCGCGTCTTGCCTGCCCGGATCATCTCCAGTGCCTGCAGGGCGCGGCGCTGCCTGGTCTGTTCCTGCTTGGCCTCGCCCACCCAGCGGGCGTACTCCTTGCGCTGGGTGAAGGCGAGCGCCGTGAAAGCCGCCTCCGCTGCCGGGTCGGTGGCCAGCAGCGCGGCCAGCTCGGGCGGCGGCTCGACGTCGCGCGGCTTGGTGTCCAGTTCGAGCCGCACCTCGACCCGGTCTCCGGCCTCGACGCCGGCCGCCTGGCGGACCGCACGGCTCAGGCCGACCAAGAACTCGCCGCCCATCGTGGCGACGCTGGTCCGCCACGTGTAGCCGTTGACAGTAGCGATGACCGGAAACCGCCTGGCGCCCTCTCCGACGGCGGCAACCTGAGCGTCGTCGAGGATGACGGCGGCGGCCGGCCCGCGGGGCTCTAGCCGCGCCTCGAAGCTGATCTCACCCATGACCGTCAGCCTCCACCACCGCTAGCGGGCAGTCGAGCACTTTGCGCACAGCTGGCCTGCTGGCCGCGAGCACCCTCACGCGGGCGGGGTCAGTGTCACCGTGCTGAAGACCTGGGTGGTGCCGAGCGTGGCTTCGATGAACACATCGGTGCTGGAGTCAACCGGCACGGAGGTCGCCTGGAAGGTGACGGAGCTCTGACCCTTCGGGATGACGACGGTAACAGGGACGCTCAAGACGCCCTGGCCCGTCTGGAGTTCCACGGTGGTGTCGGTGTCGACCGGGCCGGCCAGGCTGACCGTCCCGGTGAAGGAATCGCCGCCGGTGATGGTCGCTGGCGCGTCCACCGCAGTCAGGCCTGGCTCGATGGTCACTGGCAGGGATGCCGTGACGCCGTCGACCGTCGCGTCGATCTCGGTATGGACCGGTGCAGTCACGCTGGCCACGCTGATGTTCGTGAAGCCTTCGACGAAGCCGGCCGTGATATCGGCGCTGGTTTCCTGCAGCTCGATACTGGGGTCGCCGGCGGAGAAGGTCACCGTCAGGCCGCCGTCGGGCGCCGGATTGCTGAGCAGTACCTCGTACTCCAGGTTGAAGTCCTGCCCGTAGATGGGGCCCGGAGCGTTCTCGTTGAAGAGCATGACGCTGTCGCTGCTGTTGAAGGGCGGGATCAGGACAGTCGTCGCGGTGAGCGTGCGACCACCGAATGACGCCGTGACAATGACCTTGGTGTTCTTGGTGACCCCCTGGATCACTACGCCGGTGATGCCGCCGCCGACGGACCCGGCGGCGAAGGTGAAGCTGGCGGGCACGGTGAGGGCGGGGCTACTGGAGGCGAACTTCACGGTCAGCCCGCCGGCCGGGACGGTCCCGGTGAAGAGGACTTCCGGCTCCGGCATGTTCGGCTCGGTCGACGGCAGCAGCTTGAACAGCGACATGCCAGGGTTAGCCGTGACGCTGCCGTGCCGGGAACTGCCGTGAAAGCGCGCGGTAATCGTGGCCTTGTACTGGCCAGCAGGGTCGGCCCCAAGGGTCAGCGGTATCGTCGCGGTGTCGTAGAAGCGGAGCACGGTGATCGACGCTGGGACGCGCAGGTCGGCGTTGCTGCTGGTCACCGAGATGCGGATCGGCGCTCTCGGCGCGCAGCTCAGTCGCAGGCTGGCGGTCGGCTTGCTGCCCACGGTGACCAGTCGCGGCACCGAGATGCCGGTGATGACAGGGGTCTGGCAGGACCGCGGCGTCCTGGTCACTGTCAGCGAGGCAGCGCGGTGCACCCTGCCGAGAGTGGCGACGATCTTGCCGCGCCTGATCGCGGTCGTCTGAGCCGTCCTGATAGTGCCGGTCGCGGAACTCTTCCGCGCCGCGACGCGCAGGCTCGACGGCACGATGGCGCCCTTGAAGCCCTTCAGCTGAACCGACATCGCCTTCGGGGTAGCGCAGGTCAGCGTGACCGTCGCCCGCGAGCTTGCGCCACCGGGGACCGACGCCGGCGACACCGACAGCTTCTTGAGCGCCGGATGGCAGGTAGCGGCGGCGGCGGACTGACGCGGCGCGGACGGCAGCAGCGCCGCGACGGCCAGCAGGGGCACAAACCAGGCCAGGCGCTTCACCATGGCACGCTCTATTCTCGCCAGGCCATGGCGGGCTGTCCCTGATCCGTGGCCCCGTGATTTCCGGAATGTCAGCACAATAGCGGGCGCTAAGCAGCGCGAGCAAGGGCACAATGGCGGGCTCAGCTGCCGCCGCCGTTATAAGTCAGTTGCCTGGTCAACACAGCCGAAGCCGCCGCCAGCGCAGGTGCTGGCGGCGGCTGGGTGCCGGCGGTTCGCCGACTGGCAGCGGCTGCTGGGCTTAGTTGTCCCGGTGGAATGTTCCGGAAGCGACCAGGGTGCCGGCCGCGTTGGTGCGGACCCGGATCATCTGTCCGGCCTTGGTGGCAGGAACGCCGTGCCGGTCCAGGTGCGCCGTTCCGGCCATGGTGACGGTCATCGTTCCTGCCCTGGCGCCGTGGACGAAGACGACCAGCCGCTTCCCGGCCAGCCGGGCAATGTGGGAGACCCGCACGTCCAGCTCCCGGCCGTCATTCCTGATCTCGAAGGTGGCGTGCCCGGCCGCGCGCGGGAAGGCATGGCTGCCATGCAGCGCCGCGTGCAGTTCCGTCCTGTGGACGGACGCCTGAGCGGGGATCGTTCCGAAGGCAAGCAGGCCGCCCGTCATCGCGGCCCCGAGCCCGATCATCATTCGCCTGACCAACATCGTCGTCCTTTCTCCTTGCAGCATTCGCATTCTCTTGCTGATGTCGCTGCCAACGTTATTTGCGAAGGGACTAACGCTCAGCCAAGGCATCGCTAACGTGCCGATAAGAAGTAACGGGGCCGCGGGCAGGTACGGATTGGCGGCTTTCCCGGTAATTAACAAGTGTCCCACTTTAATCAAGCCGGCGGCGATGCCTTCGGGCGCGCTGCCTCCCTGGCCGGGCCGGCCAGGGCCGGCCGGCCTGACGGCGCAAGTGCCCGCACGACCGATCCCGGCCGGATCCGGGGTTTGCCTGTCGGATGGGGATTTAGGTGCAACCATGTGGCGCCGGGCAGCAGATCACGGCGAGGCGAGGTAGACACGCCACATGGATGAGCTGAGGCCAGCCCTGCACTGGGTGCGCGAGGACAACCACGATGTGGCCATTAATGGCGCGGTGCTCGCCGGGAAGCTCGTGCGGCTGCAGGCACGGTGGCAGCACTGGGGCAGTTACCTGGGACCCGAGCGCTTCTCCATCCGCACCGCCCGGTCGCGCTTCGGCCCGGGTCGCCGGGTCGAGGACTTCTGGGCCGACACTGACGGACCGCCGCTCACGCACTCCACTGACGCGTGGCAGACCGGGAGGACGAACCACTTCGGCCAGCAGCAGCGCTATCACTTCGAGGATGCGCACCGAAACAGATCGGGGCCGCTCATCGTGAGCAACGTCAGCCAGTACACCGCGCAGCCCAGGTTCGGCCTGCAGGCAAGCGGCACGCTTGGCCTGCCGGCAGGTGCCCAGGCCCGCTTGATCGCTGAGGCCGGCCGAGCGGCCACCAAGATCATGGTTGGCGCCACCGCCGACCCGGCAGTCAGAGTGACGATTATGACAACGAGCGGCGCTGGCGACCGGGATGACCTGCTGCCTTACCTGCGCGGCTTCATCCTCGAACCGTCGGACCCGGCCATCAGGCTGCTCGCCTCGCCCGGTGGCTACCAGTGGCAGCCCGTGTTCGACAGCGGTGACCGCCACGTTGTGCTGAACATCGACGAAGATCACCCAGCCGAGGTGACGATCGTGCCCGCGCAGCCCTACGAGGAACACCGGCGGCCGTTCATGACCGGCTTTGCCATCCGGGCCGAGGATCTTGACGATCCCGGTCAGTTCGTGATCAGCGACGTGGTCACCGTCGAGGGCGGTACCCACGACTTCTACAGCAGGCAGCCCAGCTACCCCGAGGGATCCGTGCTGCTCCGTGCGGAGTGAGGTGGAGCCGCCTCAGCCGTCCTGGTAATACTCCCTGCCCAGGTGGGTGATCTGCTCCTCGCCCATCAGCCAGCGAAGCGTGTTCTTGAGCTTGGTCTGCTGGATGAACAGGTCGTGCTCGGGATAGACGCTGGCAGCGTGCTGCGGGCTCTTGAAGTAGAACGACAGCCATTCCTGCACGCCCTTGAGCCCCGCTCGCTGGGCCAGGTCGGTGAAGAGCACCAGGTCGAGCACCAGGGGCGCCGCCAGGATCGAGTCGCGGCACAGGAAGTTGACCTTGATCTGCATCGGATAGCCGAGCCAGCCGAACAGGTCGATGTTGTCCCAGCTCTCCTTGCTGTCACCGCTGGGCGGGTAGTAGTTGATGCGCACCTTGTGGTAGACGTCGCCGTACAGCTGGGGATGGCTGCCTGGCTGCAGGATGTAGTCGAGCACGCCGAGCTTGGTCTCCTCCTTGGTGCGGAAGCTGTCGGGGTCGTCCAGCACCTCGCCGTCTCGGTTGCCGAGGATGTTGGTCGAGTACCAGCCCCTGAGCCCGAGCATGCGGGCCTTCAGCATCGGCGCCAGGACGGTCTTGAGCAAGGTCTGCCCTGACTTGAAGTCCTTGCCGGCGATGGGCACCCCGGCCCTGGTGGCGAGTTCCGCCATCGCCGGCACGTCGACGGTGAGATTAGGTGCCCCGTTGATAAACGGCACGCCCTCCTTGAGCGCCGCATACGCATAGAGCATCGAGGGCGGGACGCTCGTGTCGTTGGCATCCATCGCGGCTTCAAGCGCCGCCAGGTCCCGATGGGCCGGGCCGGGCTCGAGAAAGATCTCGGTGGATGCGCACCAGATCACGACCATCCGGTCGCAGGAGTGCGCCGCCTTGAAGTCGCGGATGTCCTTGCGGAGCGCCTCTGCGAGGTCTCGCTTGCTCGCCTTCGCCTTGACGTTGGAGCCCTCGAGCCGGCGCACATAGTCCTGGTCGAACACGGCCGGCATGGGCTCGATCTCCTTGAGCTCGGTCGCGATCGGCTCGATATGGGGCCGGTCGAGCACGCCGCATTTCATCGCGGCCTCGTACGCCGTGTCCGAGATCGGGTCCCAGGCGCCGAAGACCAGCTGGTCAACGCCGGCCAGCGGCACGAAGTCGCGGATGAGCGGCGCCCGGCCCTCAGTCCGCTTGCCGAGGCGGATAGTGCCCATCTGAGTGAGCGAGCCGACCGGCTCTGCGAGGCCGCGCCTGACCAGTTCGGCGCCGGCGATAACCGTCGACGCCACGGCGCCGAGACCGACCATCAGGACGCCAAGCCGGCCGGCGGCGGGCTCGATGTGGTGCTTGAAAGTCTCCACGGGAATCTCCAGCCTCCAGGTTTGATGCAGTGCCGACACGCGAGCCGCAGCCGAGCATGAAGACACTGCGCCACGTAGTCGATGTCATTCTGATATATCGAGACGATACATCGGAACGATATAGACTACGCGACTGGTGCGCAAGCCCGGCGTCAGCTGCTTGCCGCGGACCGGCTCCGGCTGAGACGACCTTGCCCGGCCGGCCGCACATCTCGTCGCTGTGGCACGGGCAGTCGAGCGCAGGCCGGCGCACCGGGCTGTCGTCCGGGCTGCAGGATTCCTCTGGCATCGTGGGAGCCGGGTGTCGATCCGGCAGTGGTCACCTCGTAGCGGGAATGAGGAGCCGGCCAGGGACCGGCCCCCGGCGATGAAACGGGAGTGATCCTTCATGGCGCAGTACATGCTCGCGGTCCGTCACTGTGAGCAGGCGGTTTCCGCGGAGGAGTTCCGGCGGCTGTGCGCTGACGTGCCCGCGTTCAACGCCACGCTGAGGGACGCGGGCGCGTACGTGTTCCACGGCGGCCTGCGCGGTGGCGCGCAGGCGGCGACCGTCGTGCGCCAGTCAGGTGCCGACTTCATGATTTCCGACGGGCCGTATACCGAGACCAAGGAGCACCTCGCCGGGTTCTGGATCATCAATGCTGACCACCTGGACGCTGCCCTGGAGTGGGCCAAGCTCGCCGCGGTCGCCCACCGGCAGGCAGTCGAGGTCTGCCCGTTCGAGGACCGGAACATCGACGAGCTGCTGGCGGCCAGCGCGGCGGGCGAGCTATGACGTTTTCCGCGCAGCGCCCGTGAACGCCGGCGCAGCGACTGTCGAGGCCGTCTTCCGCCGCGAGTACGGTCGCTGCGTCGCCACCCTGATCCGCTTCCTCGGCGATATCGACGCCGCCGAGGAGGCGGTGCAGGACGCCTTTACCGTGGCGGCCGCCAGGTGGCCGTCCGACGGCGAGCCGCCCAATCCCGGCGCGTGGATCGTCACGACCGCCCGCAACCGGGCTATCGACAGGCTGCGCCGCGAATCGGTCCGCGACGAGCGGCACGCGCAGGCTCATCGCTTGTACGGCGCGGACGCGGCGGTCGACGCTCCGGCTCAGGAGGAGACCGTGCCCGACGACCGGCTTCGGCTGATCTTCACCTGCTGCCATCCGGCGCTGAACCAGGCCGCCCAGGTCGCGCTGACCCTGCGGCTGCTCGGCGGGCTGCAGACGCCCGAGATCGCACGGGGGTTCCTCGTGCCGGAAGCGACCATGGCGCAGCGGATCGTCCGGGCCAAGCGCAAGATCAGGGACACCCGCATCCCCTATCGAGTGCCGGCCGAAGCCGAGCTGCCCGGCCGCCTTGCGCCGGTGCTCGCCGTCATCTACCTGATCTTCACCGAAGGGCATGCGGCGACCGCCGGCCCCCTGCTGCGACTTGACCTGTGCGCGGAAGCCATCCGGCTGGCCCGCGTGCTCACTGAGCTGATGCCCGACGAGCCGGAGGCGCACGGGCTGCTGGCACTGCTCCTGCTGCTGCATGCACGCAGCGCCGCCCGCGTCAGCGCCGATGGGTCACTGATCCGCCTGGCCCAGCAGGACCGCCAGGTCTGGGACCGCGACCTGATCACCGAAGGCCAGGCCATCGTGCGCGCCTGCGTGCAGCGCAACCGGCCAGGCCCGTACCAGCTGCAGGCCGCCATCAACGCTGTCCATTCCGTTGCGCCCGGCTTCGACAGCACCGACTGGCCCGCCATCCTGGCGCTGTATGACCGGCTGTACGCGCTGACGCCGAGTCCGGTTATCGCGCTCAACCGGGCCGTCGCGCTCGCCGAGGTCCTCGGTCCGGCGGCGGGCCTGGCGGCCGTGGACGAGCTGCGCACTGCGGCAGGCCTGGACGGCTACTACCTCTTCCACGCGGCACGCGCCGATTTGCTGCGCCGCCTGGGCCGGGACGAGGAGGCCGCGGCTGCCTACGACGCCGCGCGCGCGCTCACCGCCAACCCGGTCGAGCAGGCGTTCCTCGACGCGCAGCGAGCTACGCTCTCCTGACCCCCAGCGGCGCCCGATTAGCCCGTGCCCGCGCGGCCGTGCGAGCACCCATGTTCATTGAGAGTGACCGGGCATCTGACCTGGTCAGGCGGGGCTGCTTGCCGGAATCGAACCGGCAGCCTACCCCCGTCCTCCCTGCCGTCTACGCAGTGCGCTCACGAGCATGCGCCAACCCTTCGCGATCTGCTGCCCTTTCCAGGCCTGCGCTTCCGCCACCCCCGCCGCCGCCTGTCGAAGACGTGCTGGCGTATCGGCTGCATGGGCCGGCGCCTCAGCCTGACTGTCGTGTTCCCGGTCGCGATCGCCCTCGGCCGTGGTCATAAGCTCCAAGATTGCCTAGAGGAGACGTCATTGCAACGCTGAGCTGGAGCCGCCCGCCGGAGTCGAACCCGACGACCTATTCATGACGAGTGAATCGCTCTGCCGACCCGGCCGCCCGCTGCGCCCGGCGAGCCCGGGCACGGCAGTACGAGCAACGATGCCCACCGGAACGGCCACGCCTGAGTGAGCAGGTGCTACGAATGCACAAGGAGGTGTAGTGGCGGTACGAGATCGCGCCAAAGAAGACCAGCGTCTACCTGGACGGCGCGACCGCAGCTGCCGTCCGAAAGAGCGGACAGCCCCTGGTGGAGCTGATCCGCAAGGGCCTGGCCGCATCGTCTGACACTGAGTGACGATCCCGGCGGCCGTGAGCGTACACCAGCGGAGGATAGGCGTAGTGACCACGCCACGGCGCCGAAGTCGCGCTTATCTTCCCCTCTGAGCCCGTGAGTAGAGCCGATTATCGGCTGGACAACCCAGGGAGTCAGTTGAGGTCCTGGCGAACGGTCAGTGCGATACCGAGAACCCCCAGAGCGCCGGCCCAGGCGATCAGGATGATCGCGCCGGCACCCGGCGAGACCAGGTGATGGCCTCGGAGGCCCATGAGTGCGTCGGAGGCGCGGGTTGGCATGAACCGCCCCACCGAAGGGACAAGGCCGAACAGAAGGCTGTCGACGACGAGACCCCAGGCGAGCAGGGCGATGACCCCGCCGACTTGGTTGTGGATGATCGCTCCGAGGCCGGCGCCGATCGCGCCCCAGAGGGCCGCGCCGGCAAGCCCGCCAAGCATGAGCAGCAGAATGTCGCCGCTGCCGAGCACGACGGTAATGCCACGCCCGCCGAGAATCGCGTACCCGATCGGCCAGCCGACTGCCTCGCCGAGAACCCCGAATGCGATTCCGGCCAATGCGCCGGCGACGACCTTGGCAGCCAGGACACGTGAGCGCGCAGGGTTGAACAAGATCGTCGGACGGATCGTGCCGAAGCGGTACTCGCTGGTCACCAGCAGCAACCCGGCAAGTGCTGAGAACACGGCCGTAAGACTGCCCACGCTCAGCAGCTGACGCTGGTCCTCTTTGCCGGTAAGCCCACTTGGGTGGGTGAGCAGCCCGGTGAGCAGCGTGAAGAGCAGTATCAGCGCGATCATCGCGAGGATCAGTCCGATCGTGGTCCGGGTCGAGCGAATCTTCAGCAGCTCTGCCCTGATCTGCGCGATCATGCCGGTGCCTGCGAGGTCAGTTCGAGGAAGATGTCCTCCAGCAACCCGCCATCCTTGACCAGCTCATGCACCGGGACGCCGGCGCCGAAGGCGATCTCACCGATCCGCTCGCTCGATGCTCCCTGGACGAGCAGCGCGTGGTCGGTACCCGTGGTCACCTGCAGTGCCTCATCACGCAACGCCGTGGTGAGCCGCTGCGGATCGCGGCTGCGGACGCGAACCGCGCCGCCAGCACGGGCGGTCAGCTCTGCCAGGGAGGACGAGAGCACGAGCCGCCCGCGACTAATGATCAGCACCCGATCGACCGTCTGCGCAACCTCGGCGAGCACATGACTTGAGATGAGCACCGTGCGGCCCTCTGAGGCCAGCCTGCGCAGGAAGTCCCGCAGCCAGCGAACGCCCTCCGGATCAAGCCCGTTGGCCGGCTCGTCGAGAATCAGCAGCTCCGGGTCACCCAGCAGCGCCACCGCGAGCCCGAGCCGCTGACGCATCCCCAGCGAATAGCCCATCACCCGCCGCCGGGCGGCGTCACCCAGCTCCACCAGGCGCAACACCTCGTCCGCACGTGAGTCAGGAACATCGACGGCCTGCCCGAGCATCCGCAGGTGATCGCGGCCCGAACGGCCGGGATGGAAATCGGTCGCCTCGAGCACG
>DASXMR010000096.1:0-50648 GCA_036495525.1 Streptosporangiaceae bacterium
CTGGCAGTCTTGGGCTTGACCGGCATATCGGCTCATAACCAGAACGAGGAGCACAATGGCGCTGCAGGACCGTCTAAGCGACGACGTGCGCGAGCTCGAGCAGGACATCACGCAGCTCAGGCACCGGCTGCACCAGCGGCCCGAGATAGGGCTGCATCTGCCAGAGACCCAGCGCACGGTGCTCGACGCCCTGGACGGCCTGCCGCTGGAGATCTCGACCGGCGAGTCCTGCTCCTCGGTCACCGCCGTGCTGCGCGGCAGCGGCCGGAATGGTGCCGACGGGACTGGCGGTTCGCCGGCGCCGGTCGTGCTGCTGCGCGGCGACATGGACGCGCTGCCGGTGCAGGAGGCGACCGGGGTCGAGTTCACTAGCACCATCGACGGCGCCATGCACGCCTGCGGGCACGACCTGCACACGGCCATGCTGGTCGGCGCGGCGCGGCTGCTCAGCGCCCACCGAAACGAGCTGCCCGGCGACGTGGTGTTCATGTTCCAGCCGGGTGAGGAAGGGCACAACGGGGCCGGCCACATGATCGCCGAGGGCGTGCTCGACGCGGCCGGGCGCAGGGCGCAGCGCGCCTACGGCATCCACGTGATCTCGGGCAAGCTGCCGCGGCACCAGTTCACCACGCGGCCGGGCACGCTGATGGCCTCCAGCGACGGGCTGATGGTGACGGTGCACGGCTCCGGCGGCCATGGCTCGGCGCCGCACCGGGCCAAGGACCCGGTCAGCGTCGCGGCCCAGATCGTGGTCGCGCTCCAGGCCATGGTCACCAGGCAGTTCGATATCTTCGACCCGGTCGTGGTGACCGTGGGCAGCTTCCACGCGGGCACCCGGCGCAACATCATCCCTGGCGAGGCCACCTTCGAGGCGACCGTCCGCACCTTCTCTCCCGAGGCACGGGAGCGGATCGCCACCGCTTCGGTCCGGCTGTGCGAGCAGATCGCGGCCGCCTACGGCCTCACCGCTGACGCGCGATACGACACTGAGTACCCAGTGACGGTCAACGACGCGGCGCAGACCGAGTTCGTCACTGGCGTGGTGAAGGAACTGTTCGGCAGCGAGCGGCTGACCATGATGGCCAGTCCTGAGGCAGGGGCCGAGGACTTCTCCAGGGTGCTGGAGGAAGTGCCCGGCTGCTACACCTTCCTCGGCGCGTGCCCGCAGGACGACGCGGAGGCCGCGGCGGACAACCACAGCCCGCTCGCCGCTTTCGACGACTCGGTGATGCCGGACGGATGCCTGCTGCACGCCAACCTCGCGATCCGCGCCTTGCACAGCCTGTCCTGAGGCGCGGCCGGCCGCCGGCCCGCAGGCGCCCGACCCCGCCCGGCCGGCCCGGGGGCGTGCCTGCGGCCGGGCTGGGTGACCCCTGAAAAGCGGCCAGAGTGCCAGTGCCGCCAGCCGCCGTCCATCGCGGAGCGGCCGACGCTGGCCTAGATTGAGCCGGTGAGCTTCAATGCCAGCAGCGCAGCCGCTTACCTGCGCTTCATGGGCGGCTTCGCCGAGCCGTTGTCGCCGCAATTCGCTGATCTGGCCGGGGTTTCCGGCGGCCAGCGAGCGCTTGATGTCGGATGCGGGCCTGGCACGCTGACGGCCGAGCTCGTCCGGCGGCTGGGGCCCGCTGCCGTCAGCGCCGTCGACCCGTCCCCGCCGCTGGCGACGGCGGCCAGCGAGCGGCTGCCGGGGGCTGACGTCCGCCTGGCCGCAGCCGAGCAGCTGCCCTTTCCTGACGATTCCTTCGACATCGCGCTCGCGCAGCTCGTGGTCCATTTCATGGATGACCCGGTAGCCGGCCTAAGGGAGATGCGCCGCGTTACCCGGCCGGGAGGCGCCGTCGCTGCGTGCGTCTGGGATCACGCGGGCGGCCGGGGGCCCGTCAGCCTGTTCTGGCAGGCGGCCAGCGAGCTGGATTCGTCGGCACCAGACGAGTCCGACCTGGCTGGAGCCAGGGAAGGCCACCTGGCCAGTCTCTTCGCACAGGCCGGCCTCAGCCGCCCGGCGACCGTCACGCTCACCGTCACGGCCAGGTTCGCGTCATTCGAGCAGTGGTGGGAGCCGTACACCCTCAGCGTCGGGCCGGCCGGGACCTACCTGTCCTCGCTGCCCGCCGGGCAGCGGGACGCGCTGCGGGAACAGTGCCGCTGGCTGCTGCCCGCTGGCCCTTTCGAGATCACGGCGTCGGCCTGGGCCACGACAGCGACCGCCTGACCCGGCAGCCCGGCGTCGCGGCCGGCTGCCAGGTCCGCGGCCGGCTATGGTGACAGCATGCAGCAGCTGCCGTGCGTGACCTGGTCTCCGTCCTAGGACGGCCGTTCAGCACGCACGAGCAAAGGGCCGTCCGGCGGACGGCCCTTTTTCGCGCTCTCGCGACCCGCGGGCTCATGCCGGACGGCAGCCCCCGCGTCACGAGGAGAACATTGATGAGCGCCACCCATCGCGCCGCCGCCGCGCCAGCAAGCCTGACCAGCCAGCCTGCCGCTGACCTGCCCCCTGGCCCCCTCCAGGGCAGCAGAGTCCAGGGCAGCACCGGCGGGACCGGAACCACCGGTACCGCTACCGCCCAGGCCAGCGAGGCGCAGCCGCTGACCGCCACGGACCGCGCCGCCGTCCCCGGCCAGCCCGATCCGCGTGGCCTGCGGATGCTCACCGGGGACCGTCCCACCGGCCGCCTGCATCTCGGCCACTATTTCGGCAGCCTGTGCAACCGGGTGCGACTGCAGCGCCTGGGCGCGGAGGTGTTCGTGGTCATCGCCGACTATCAGGTGCTGACCGACCGGGACGTCGGCGAGCGGGTCGGCGAGCTCACCGAGGAACTCGTCATCGACTACCTGGCTACCGGGATCGACCCTGACCGGGCGACGATCTTCGCGCACAGCGCGGTGCCGGCCATCGGCCAGCTGATGCTGCCCTTCCTCAGCCTGGTCACGGTGGCCGAGCTCGGCCGCAACCCGACGGTCAGGGACGAGATAGCGCACTCGGCCCAGACGTCGGTGAGCGGGCTGATGTTCACCTACCCGGTGCACCAGGCCGCTGACATCCTGTCCTGCCAGGCGAACCTGGTGCCCGTGGGCCAGGACCAGCTGCCGCACGTGGAGCTCACCAGGACCATCGCCCGCCGGTTCAACGGCCGGTACGCGGACGGCGCGCCGGTGCTGCCGGTCCCTGAGCCGCTGCTGTCGGCGGCGCCGCTGCTGCCCGGCACCGATGGCGGCAAAATGAGCAAGAGCAGGGGGAACGCGGTAGCACTCGGCTGCTCGGAGGACGAGACGGCAGCCCTGATCCGCGGCACTGTCACTGACTCGCGGCGGCAGATCAGCTATGACCCTGCTGGTCGGCCGGGGGTCTCCGGCCTGGTGCTGCTGACCGCGCTGTGCCTTGATCAGCAGCCGGAGCAGGTAGCGGCCGGCATCGGGGCCGGCGGAGCAGCCAGGCTCAAGCAGGTGACCACGGAGGCGGTCAACGAGCATCTGCGCCCGCTGCGCGCCCGCCGCCGCGAATTTGCGGCAGATCGCGGCTACATTCGCCGCGTGCTGCAGGCAGGCAACGCGCACGCTGCGCAGATCGCCGCCGAGACGCTGGCCAGCGTGCAGGCCGCGATGGCGACGCGGTAGGCCGCGCTCGCGCGTGGGCCGGCCGCGCGCTTGCGCCAGCAGCTGCTAGCGCTGCTGGCGCGGCGGCAGTGGCGGGCGGCGCCGGGACTGGCGCTGCGAGGTGTCCGGCGGCGTGGCAGCCGGGGACGCCTGCAGCGCGTCGAGGGCCAGCCGGATCGCGGTGTCGAGCTGGCTGTCGTGGCCGGCCGCCCAGTCGTCGGGGGTGAGCACGACCTCGATGTCGGGATCGACGCCGTAATTCTCGACTCCCCAGCCGAGCTCGCCCAGCCAGAACGGATAGGACGGAACGGTAATCAGGCTGCCATCGGCGAGTTCGTGGAAGCCGTCGATGCCGATGACGCCACCCCAGGTGCGGGTGCCCACGACCGGCCCGAGTCGCAGCAGCCGGATCGCGCCGGTGACGATGTCGCCGTCCGACCCGGCGCACTCATCGGTTACCGCGACGACGGGACCGCGCGGGGCGTCACCCGGATAGGTCTCCGGCAGCCCGTGCCGCGGCACCGCCCATCCGACCACCCTGCGGGCAAGCTTCTCGACCACGAGCTGTGAGGTGTGGCCGCCGGAGTTGCTCCGCACGTCGATGATGAGGCCATCGCGGGCCATCTCGCCGCGCAGGTCCCGGTGGAAGTCCGCCCAGCCCTCGCTGACCATGTCAGGCACGTGCAGGTAGCCCAGCCTGCCATCGCTGGCCGCATGCACGTGCTCGCGGCGATTGCTGACCCAGTCCAGGTACCGCAGCCGGCGCTGCTGCCGTATCGGCACGATGACCGAGCGGCGCGGCGGCCCGCCGTCCGCCGGGCTGATAGTCAGCTCACACGGCCGTCCAGCCGAGCCCGCCAGCAGCGGTCCCGGCCCGGCCGGGCCGACCCGCTGGCCGTCCACGGCCAGGATGACGTCGCCGGGGGCGACCCTCGCGGCCGGGGCAGCGAGCGGTGAGCGCGCCCGCGGGTCCGAGGAATCGCCGGGCAGCACCCTGCTGACCCGCCAGCTCCCGTCCGCGTCACGCTCCAGGTCGGCGCCGAGCTGGCCGACCGGGGCGGCGTCGCTGCCCTTCTCCCCTGGTGCCTGCTGCGCGTAGGCGTGTGACGTGCCGAGCTCGCCCAGGGTCTCCCAGAGCAGGTCGGTGAAGTCGCCCGGCCCGCCGACCCGGTCCAGCAGCGGCCGGTACTGATCGAGGACGCCGTCCCAGTCGATGCCGGCCAGGTCGGCCACCCAGTAGTCGTGCCGCACCCGCCGGCCTGCCTCGGCGAAAGCGGCTGCCCACAGCGCGGGCGGCTCAGCGCGGTAGCGTGCCCTGGACATGTCGACGGTGACCTGGTCAGCGTCGCTTTCCTGGTCGGCCTTGCGTGTCGCCGGCACGACCGTGACCTTGCCCCGGTCGCCGATGACCATGCGCTGGCCGTCGCCGCTCACCTCGAACCAGTCCACCTCGCCGCGCAGCTCGGCGCAGGCGCGCTTGCGCAGGTCGAAGTGCTCGAGCGCGGCGCGCGGGCCGTCGTCGTCGGCAGTGGCGCCGCCCTGGCCCAGCGTCCCGGCCAGCGGCTGCCTGAGCCAGGCCAGGCCGCCCTTGACCGCGCGCAGCGATGCGTACCTGCGCTCCGGCACGGGCAGCTGCACGATCCTGCTGGCCAGGCCGTCCAGGTCCACCTGCACGGCTGGCTGCCGCGGCTTCGAGCCATCCTGGTCGCGGGAACTGCTGCTGCTGCTGCTGCTGCCGCCGCCGCCAGGCTCATCCTGGCCTGGCTCGCCCGCGCCGGTGTCCGAGCTGGCCGGGCCGGCCTGGCCGCCAGCCGCTGGCTGCCCGGCCGCGCCGCCCGCTGGCTTCCCGTCGTCGGCTTCGGCAGAGTCGCCTGCCGGGCGGCCGTCGGCCTGCGGACCGAACGGCGAGGGCGTGCCTGCCGCCAGTGTCACCAGGTAGGGGCGGGCGCCGTACGGGAAGGACAGGTCGAACACGTGCGCGTCGTACACCGGGTCGAAGTTCCGCCGGGACAGGAATGCCAGGTAGCGCCCGTCCAGGGTGAACGCCGGGTCGGTGTCGGCGAACCGGCCGTCGGTCACGTCAGCGACCGAGTAATCAGCGATCCTGGCGAGCCTGATCCGCCGCAGCGGATCGCGGTCGGGCTCCGACCAGGCAAGCCACGCCGAGTCGGGCGACCAGGCGAGCCCGCTGATCTGCCCGTCGGCTGCTGCGGCCAGCTCGGTGACCTCGCCCGAGCTGACCTCGACCACGCGCAGCCGGCCGTCGCGCGCTGCCACCGCCACCCGGCTGCCGTCCGGCGCCGCCGCGATCTGGGTGATCATGCCGAGCTGCCCGGCAGCAAGCCGCCGCGGCTCGGCGGCCAGCGCAGGCCCGGCGGCATCGCCGGCCGCGACCTCCAGCCCGTCGGCGCCGCCTGCGTCGCTAACCCAGACGGCCTGCCCGGTGCTGCCCAGCACCTGCGGCAGCCGTGACCGGACGCCCTGCTGCACCGACAGCGCCCTGGCAGGACCGTCCCGGTGGGTGAGCCAGTGCACCGTGCCGCGCACTTCGACGGCACTGGCCCGGCCGGTCGGATCACAGGACAGGCTGCCCAGGTGATCGCTGGCTGAGATGAGTCTCGGCGACCGGCCGGCGGCCGAGGAGCCGAGGCTGATCTCGACCGGCCGCGCCTCGCCGTCCAGGTTGCCGAGCAGCCAGATGTCCCCGGCGCAGTGGTAAGCGATGCGCTGACCGTCAGTGCTGGCGTTTCGCGCGTAGAAGCCGTCATGGTCGGTGTGCCGTCGCAGGTCGCTGCCGTCCAGCGCGCACGAGTACAGGTTGCCGGTGCCCTCGTGGTCGGACAGGAACACCAGCCGGCCTGCGATCAGCATCGGGCTTGAAAACTGGCCGCCGAGCTCGGCCAGCACCCGGCGGAACCCGGCTGCTGGCGATTGCCCGTCCGTGCCAGAGGCAGCCTGGCTCACCCACAGCCGCCCGGCCGTGCCGCCGCGGTAGCGCTTCCACCTGGCCGGGTCGCGTCCGAGGCTGCCGTTCAGCAGCACCGCGCCGTCTGGCTCGATGGTGATGTCGGCGAGCGGTCCGTGCGGCAGCCTGCGGCTGGCGCTTCCGCTGGCCGCCAGCGCGTGCGCCCAGGTTTGGTGGCTGAACGGCTGCCCGGCGGCCGTCACCGCCAGCACCTCGCCGGCCGGGCTCCAGCCGCACGTGCTGGTCTGCTCGTCGCCCAGGTACGTCAGCCGGGTAGCCGGGCCGCCGCCGGTATCGGCCAGGTAGATCTCGCTCTCGCCGTCGCGCTTGCTGGTCCACGCCAGCAGGCTGCCGTCGCGGGAGAACCTGGGGAAGCTGGCGGCGGCCCGGTCGGCGGTGACCCGCCAGGCGCGGCCGCCGGTGGCCGGCGCTAGCCAGACATCGTCCTCGGCCACGAAGGTCAGCAGGTCGCCGTGCAGATGGGGGAAACGCAGGTATCCGGCTGTCACCGGGTCATCGTAAAGGAGGAAGCTGTGCGCCGGTCAGCCGGATCATGGCGCTGCCCGCCAGACTGGCCAGACTTGCTGGCCAGATCGCGCCGGGCAGACCGGCAGGCGGCGGCACCTCCTGCTCCGCTGGCCGGGCCAGGGCCACCCGCCGCGTGCTCACGGCTACGATCAGTAGTCAAGCGATGCGCGGCCTTTTCGTCCGTTCTTTATCAATTTGGCCCGCTGGCCTTTGTGCCTTATCTGCGTACACGGCCAGCCTGCCAGCCGGTTTACCGCTACGGGGAACGGGACCTGCGGAGATAAACCGAATGCTATTCTGCTACGCAGCGTATTGCTGCGGATAGCGCCCGGAACAGGGTTGTCCGCATGATGCCATGGTGGAAGACTCACTGCATGGCAATAGCGCTAGACGGAGCCTTTCCTGACTCATCAGTCGGCAGGTTCACTGGTCGTCAGCGCCTGGTACGCAGCCGCCGCCCGGAGCCTCAGGCGGATACCCCGGCCGCTCTGCCAGTAACCTACCGCGGCGCGGATCCGGTAGCCGGGAACCCAGCGCTGGCCGGCGTGTCGGCCGCCCCGGCCGCCGCTGCCGATGGCCTGTCCTGGCCAGCCACCCCCGATTTCGACGCGCGGGTCATCAAGCAGACTTTCAGCCGGGTCATGGCAGATGAGCAGAATGCCATGGAATATTTCTACGGGCTCCTTTTCGCGCAGAGCCCGGAGGTCAGGTCGCTATTTCCGCTGGCTATGACCGACTTGCGGTACCGCGTCTTTGCCGCGCTGGTCCGGCTGATCTGGAGCACCGATAACCGCCAGGCCTATACCACGCAGCTTGCCCAGCTCGGCCGCGATCACCGCCGATTCGGGGTCAGGGAAAAGCACCACAAGGCGTTCTTCGCAGCGCTGCTCGCGACGGTCGAGCAGTTCAGCGGCCAGGACTGGACGGAGCAGGCGAGGTCGGCCTGGCAGGCAGCGCTCGACCTGGCTTCCGCGGTGATCTCGGCAACGGCGAAGGATGACGCGCGCAGCCAGCCGGCCTGGTGGGTGGGCGAGGTCGTCAGGCACGAGCGCCGCTCGGCGTCCCTCGCCGTGCTGACCATCCGGCCGGACCAGCCGCTGCGTTACCGGCCTGGCCAGTACCTCGGCGTGCAGGTGCCGCGCTGGCCGCGGGTTTGGCGGAACTTCTCGATCGCCAACGCCCCGCGCGGCAGCAACTTGATCGACCTGCACGTCCGGGCGATCTGCGGCGGGATGGTGAGCAACGCGCTGCTGCACGCCAGCGTCGGCGACACTCTGCTGCTTGGCCCGGCCCGCGGTGACATGACGCTGCCGCCGGACTGCGACCGGGAGCTGATCTGCGTGGCCGGCGGCACCGGGCTGGCGCCGCTCAAGGCGCTGATCGAGGGCGTGGCCAGCGGCGGCGAGCAGCGCCCGCGCACCATCACGCTGTTCCTCGGCGCCCGCCGGGAGCAGGACCTGTACGACATGACTGACCTGCGGGTGCTGCAGTCCGGCTACCCGTCGCTGGCGATCATCCCGGTGATCTCCCAGCAGCCCGGCTACCGGGGCATCACCGGCCTGCTGCACGAGATCGTCATCAAGCACGCCCGGCTCTCAGACAGCGAGGTGTTCGTCAGCGGCCCGGACGCGATGGTCAGGCAGACCGACCTGGCGCTGGCCGGCCTGGTCGCGTGCGAGCGGGTGCACTTCGACCCCTTCGCCAAGCCGCGGCTGAGCTAGCGCGCTAAGGCTGAGCCAGCTATCCGCCTGCGCTGGTGCTAGCGCCGGGCCGCCTGGTCTTCAGCCGCGCCGCTGGTCAGGTACGTGCCGAAGTAAGCGAAGATCCGCTGCCAGGCGTCGGCCGCGTCGGCCCGCTGATAGCTCATCTTGCCGAGCCTCGCCAGCACCGCGCCTGCCCCGGTCGACTGGGTCATAAAGCGGTGCCCGGAGCCGGGGTAGACCTCGATGTCGTGCGGCACCTCGAGCACGGCCAGCGCCCGCTGCAGCCGCTCGGGGCCCTCGGTGCCCATCTGGTCCCGGCCGCCGAAGCTGCCGACGATCGGGCAGGCTCCGCGCAGCGCTGCCTCGGCATCCTTCGGCACGTCGCCGTAGTTCACCGCGGCGACATCGAAGCCGTCCCTCGGCGCGCACAGCAACGCGAACCCGCCGCCCATGCAGAACCCGATCACGCCGGTCTTGCCGGTGCAGTCGGCGCGGTCGGCGAGGAACGTCCTGGCCGCCTCGAGCGCCGTGAACGCTGGCCCGGACTTGGCACGCAGCTGGGTGAAAGCAGCGCGAACGCAGCGCAGCCAGTTCCGGCCGCCGTAAAGGTCAGGCGCGATGGCCAGGTAGCCGTGCGCGGCCAGCTCGTCGGCCTTCGCCCTGATGTCGTCGTTCAGGCCGAACGCCTCGTGAATGACGACCACGCCCGGCCAGGGGCCGCTGCCGTCGGCCGGAATGGCCAGGTACCCGGTTACGGTGCTACCGCTGGCAGGGTAAGAAATGTCAGGCACGGGCGGTATGGTCTCATACCTTTCGCCACCGCGGAATCCATGCGCCGTCCTCGACGGAATAGTCGCCGAAAAGGTCGGGCGCCTCGGCCCGCACCAGCTCGCCGATCTTGCCGAAGACCAGCCTGATCTCCTCCTCGGCCGCCCGGTCCGTGCGCGCCTCCACGGTGTGCCGCAGGGTGCGGACATTCGCCGTCCAGAGCATCCCGGTCGCGACCCCGTCTGGCGCGAACCGGCGCATGAATGACGTCTTGTGCTTCTTTTCGCTGAATTTCACGCCCTCGTCGTCCAGCCCGAAATGGCCGGCCATCCAGCGCTGGAACTCCTCCATCTGCTCAAGCAGCGCGGTCGCCCGCTTCATCAGCTCGGCATCGCCGCGCGCCCACTCGGGGAACCAGAACGGGATCTCGTCCAGCCGGACGAACCGCAGCGACTCCTGCGACACCGCCGTGCCTGGCCGGTGCCTGACCAGCTCATGGGTGGTGACCCGGCTGATGTTGTGCAGCACGAAGCTGAAGCTGACGTGCTCGAGCACCGAGCCGTGCGCGCTGGACAGGATGTTCTGCAGGTAGACCGCGTGGTCATTGCGCACCCGGCTGACGTTGGGATTGAGACCGGGCTCCCAGGAGCGGTAGCAGAGCTTGCCGGCCAGCTCGGCGAGATTCTGCGCGTCGTCGAGCTCACCCCGGTCCAGCCGCCCCAGCCAGCCCTCCCCGCCGACCTCCCGCAGGTAGGCCGCGAGCGCGGCGTAGTCGATCTGGGGCCGGGCGACCAGGTAGACCTCGGGCTGCACGCTCTTCATGGCACCGGACACTACCGGGCCGCGCGGACAGTTCGCTGCACGCTTGCTGGCCGGTCAGCCGCGGCTGGCGACGGCTTGCCTGCCCGCCTGGCACAGGTTCAGCACGTTGGCGATGACCTGGTGACCTGCCCGGCCGGAGGCAGTCAGGATCGACTCGGGGTGGAACTGCACGGCCCACCGCCCGGCCGCCTGATCCTCGATCGCCATCACCACGCCGTCGGGTGTCACCGCGGTCACGGCGAAGCCGCCCTTGACGTCGCCAGGCCTGGCGTGCAGCGAGTGATACCTGGCCGCGGTGAACTCGGCTGGCAGCCCGGCCAGCAGCGACGGCTCAGCCGCGCCGAGACGCCGGACCAGGCCGGTCTTGCCGTGCACCGGCGGGTCGAGCACGCCGAGGGCACCGCCCGCGTGCTCCACCATGGCCTGCAGCCCCAGGCACACGCCGAACGCGCTCAGCTGGCGCCGGTCAAGCTCGGCGAGCAGCCGGTCGCAGCCGAAGTCGGCCGGGCGGCCAGGGCCGGGCGACAGGACCACCAGGTCAGGCTCGTAGCTGTCGAGCTGGCCGGGGTCGAAGCCCGCCCGCAGCGTGGTCACGGCCGCGCCGAGCTCACGGAAGTATCCGGCCAGCGTGTGCACGAACGAGTCCTGGTGGTCGACGAGCAGCACGCGCAGCCCGTCGCCGGGCAGCGGGACCGGCCCGGCGGGCCGGGAGCCGGCCAGGCCACCGCGTTCTGCCTGCTTGCTGCTGTGGCAAGCCTCCCCCTCGTCGTCCGGCTCGGTGAGCGTCTCCAGCAGTGCACGGGCCTTCATCTGCGTTTCCCGCTCTTCCTCGGCCGGGTCGGAGTCGTACAGCAGCGTCGCGCCGGCCCGGACCGCCGCGATGCCGCCGCGAATGTGCGCGGTGCGCAGGGTGAGGCCGGTGTTGATGCTGCCGTCGAAGCCAAGTACGCCGACCGCGCCGCCGTACCAGCGCCGTGGCGCGCTCTCGTGGTCCTCGATGAACTGCATCGCCCAGGTCTTCGGCGCCCCGGTCACGGTGACCGCCCACATGTGGGTGAGGAAGGCGTCCAGTGCGTCGAACCCCGGCCGCAGCCTGCCCTCGATGTGGTCGACGGTGTGGATCACCCGGCTGTACAGCTCCACCTGGCGCCTGCCGATCACCGCGATGCTGCCCGGCTCGCAGATCCGCGACTTGTCGTTGCGGTCCACGTCGGTGCACATGGTCAGCTCCGACTCGGCCTTGGCCGAGACCAGCAGGTCGCGGATGTTCGCCGCGTCCTCCAGCGGGTCGGCGCCGCGGGCCACCGTGCCGGCGATCGGGCAGGTCTCGACCCGGCTGCCGCTGACCCGCACGTACATCTCGGGCGACGCGCCCACCAGGTACTCCCCCTCCCCCAGGTTCCAGAAGAACTCATACGGCGCCGGGTTGCGGCGGCGCAGCCGCTCGTAGAACGCGGCAGGCGAGCCGCAGCTGGCGTAGAAGCAGTGGCTCGGCACCACCTCGAACAGGTCACCGCGGACGAACCGGTCCCTGGCCTGCTCGACAACCCGTGCGTAGCTGCCCGGCTCCGGATCGGCCGGAAGATCGCCGGGCAGAACGCGGTCGGCCCGGCCTGGGCCGGCCAGCGGCCTGGCCGCCGTCCGGCGCGGCAGGCCTGCGGTCGACCCGGCGGCGGTGCGGAACTCGTAGGAGTAGCAGGTCGCCGTCTCCCGCTTGCGGTCGACCACGTACAGCTGGTCGGGCAGGTGCAGCACCAGGTCGCGCTGGCCGGGGCCGCGCTGGTGCCGCTGCCGCACGGGCTCGAACTGGAACGCCAGGTCGTAGCCGAAGGCGCCGTACAGCCCCAGGTGCGGGTCGGGACCGGACAGCGCAGCGATGATCTCCCGCAGCGCGCTGAACACAGTAGGCCTGCGGCTGCGTTCTTCCTCGGGCCCGGTGGCGGCGGAGTCGCTGATCAGCACCTCGACCTGGCCGGTGTCATCCGCCGCCGTGCGGCCGGCCTCCGCGCGGCCCGTTCCGGCGGCCGCGGCCCGGCGCGCGGCGGCTGCGACGGCCGGGAGCAGCACCTCGCCGCGCTGGTTCAGCGCCCGGATGGTGACCAGCCGCCCGGTGGCGCTGACCTCCAGGCAGGGGTCGACGTAGCCGACGTGCCAGCGGCTGTAGCGGCCCGGGTACTCCATGCCAGAGCTGAGCACGCCGCCGCGCCGGGTGTCGGCCTCGCGGGTCAGCTCGGCCAGCAGCAGCGGGTCAAACGCCGCTGCCGTCCGGGTCACCTCCACCCCGGCCGGCGTGGTGTAGCTACTGACTTCGGCGGCATCGGCTGCTGCCTGGCTGACTGGCGCGGGCATCGGCCCGGCGGTGGCGGCCGCCGGTGGGTGCAGGTCGGTGCGGGGTCTGGGCATCGGGGCCTCGGCGGGTCTAGGGCCGCCGCCCGGCCGGGCAACAGAAAGCGACCGCCGGACGTCGGACGGTCGCTTCAGGGTCTGCTGAGCGCGCGGAACCTGGCACCGCCTAATGGCGGCGCCACCAGCCTTCGGCGGGGCGGTTCAGCTGCACGAGGCGAGCTTAGCCCACCCGGTCGCCGTCCGGCAGCCGGCCTCGGCTCCTGGCTGGCTCCGGCTCAAGGCTGGCCACCTCAGCCGGGCTGGCCTCGGCTCAGGGTCAGAAGGGCACGTCGCAGCCGACACCGTCAGCGACCGCACGCTGGTAAGCCAGGGCGGCCGCGGCCAGGTCCTCGACGGCCAGGCCAAGTGACTCGAAGACCGTGATCTGCTCCGTGCTGGTCCGGCCGGGCGCGGCACCGGTCAGTACCTCGCCCAGCTCGGCCTGAATGTGATCGGCGCTGATCAGGCCGTCGGTCAGGGCGAGCAGGAAGTCACCAGACTCGCTGCGGACCGAGTCACGGCTGTCGGCGAAGAACGCGGCGGCGGCTACCGTCGCGCCGTCCAGCTCGCGGGTGCCGGCGGTGTGCGCGCCGACGGCGTTGATGTGCGTGCCGTCGGCAAGCCAGCCGCGGTCGAGCACCGGAACGGGCGAGCTGGTCGCGGTGACCACGAGTCCGGCGCCACTGACGGCCTCGGCCGCCGAGCCGCAGCCGCGGACCAGGGCGCTGGTCTCCGGCTGCACGGATGCGGCGAACGCGTCCGCCTGCGACCGCTCGCGGCCGGCCACCCGGATATCGGCCAGCTGCCGGGAGGCGGCGATGGCCAGCAGGTGCGATCTTGCCTGCACGCCGGTTCCGATGATCGCCAGCACGTCGGCGTCGGGCCGGGCGAGCAGCTCGGTCGCCACCGCCGAGACCGCCGCGGTGCGGATCTCGGTGACCGCCGAGGCGTTCAGCACGGCCAGCGGCTCGCCGGTGCCGGCCGCCGACAGCAGCACGATGCCCTGATGCGCGTCCAGCCCGGCAGCCGGGTTCGACGGGGTCAGGCACAGCGCCTTCAGCGCGTACCCTGGCTCGCTGCCGCGCCGGTAAGACGGCATCAGCATCATGGTCCCCGCCGCGCCGTCCGGCCGCACCACTGTGCGCAGCGGCTGGCTCACCTCGCCGGCGGCCAGCGCCGTCAGCGCGTCCCGCATCGCGGCCGCGCACTCGGCGAACGGCAGCGCCCGGCGCACGTCACGGGCCGAGAGGACCAGCACGCCGCCGTGCTAGCGGCCGGCCTGATCGCCGGCGTGCCGGTCGGAGCCGTCCTGGCCGGAACTGTGCTGGTCCGGACTGTGCTGGTCCGGACTGTGCTGGTCCGGACTGGGGTCGCCCGCGCCATGCCCGTCAGCGGCGTGGCCGCTCGGGGCGTGACCTGGCTGGCCGGTCACCCGCAGCCCGCTGGCGGCCGCCGCGCGCGGCGCGATGGCCATCTCCTCAGGCGCGCGCTCTGGCACCGGCTTGCCGACGATCCGGTATACCGCTTCGCCGTCGACGGTCTCGTGCTCCACCAGCAGGTCGACGAGCTGGTCCAGCTCGGGGCGGTGCGATCGGATCAGGTCGACCGCTGTGCTCTCGGCCTCCCGCAGCAGCCTGGCCACCTCGGTGTCGATGGTCGCCTGGGTCGCCTCGGCGAACGGCCTGCTGGAAAGGCCGGACCCGCCGGCGCCGAGGAACACCGAGCCGCCCTCCGGGTAGCCGACCGGGCCGAGCGCCTGCGACAGGCCGAACTCGCGCACCATCCGGGTGGCCAGCTCGGTCGCCGAGGCCAGGTCGTTGGACGCCCCCGTCGAGCCCTGGTTCAGCTCGACCAGCTCGGCCGCGCGGCCGCCGAGCCGGACCGCGAGCGTCTCGGTCAGGTAGTCCTCCCCGTACAGGTGCCGCTCGACCAGCGGCAGCTGCTGGGTGACGCCGAGCGCCTGCCCGGCCGGCAGGATCGTCACCTTGGACACCGGGTCGGCGTGCTCGGACAGCGCTGCGACCAGCGCGTGCCCGGCCTCGTGGATGGCCACCGCGTGCTTTTCCTCGGGCAGCAGCACGTTCGAGCCCTCGCGCCGGCCGAGCAGTATCCGCTCCCTGGCGTTCTCGAAGTCGGCCGCGGTCAGCACCTCGCGCTTGTCGCGGACCGCGAAGATCGCCGCCTCGTTGGCCAGGTTGGCCAGGTCGGCGCCGGAGAAGCCGGGCGTGCCCCTGGCCACGACCTGCAGGTCGACGTCACTGTCCAGCCTCTTGTCCCGGCAGTGCACCGCGAGGATCGCCGCCCGCTCGTTCAGCGTCGGCAGCGGGATGACGACCTGCCGGTCGAACCTGCCAGGCCGCAGCAGCGCTGGGTCGAGCACCTCCGGCCGGTTGGTGGCGCCCATGACGACCAGGCCCATCGAGGTGTCGAAGCCGTCCATCTCGGACAGCAGCTGGTTCAGCGTCTGCTCCCGCTCGTCGTTGGCGACTACCGCGCCGCTGCCCGCCCGGCGCTGGCCGATGGCGTCGATCTCGTCGACGAAGATGATGGCTGGCGCGCGCTTGCGTGCCTCATTGAACAGGTCGCGCACCCGCGCGGCGCCGACGCCGACGAACATCTCGACGAAGCTCGACCCGGTGACCGAGAAGAACGGCACGTCGGCCTCCCCGGCCACGGCCCTGGCGAGCAGTGTCTTGCCGGTGCCCGGCGGGCCGACCATCAGCAGGCCGCGCGGCGCGATCGCGCCGGCCCGCCGGTACCGCTCGGGATGCCGCAGGAAGTCGACTACCTCGGCGATCTCAGCCTTGGCTCCGTCGTACCCGGCCACGTCGCTGAACTTGGTCTCCGGCCGCTCGGCGTCGAACACCTTGGCCCGCGACCGGCCGACCCCGAGCACGCCCTGGAACGAGCTTGCCGCGCCCCGCGACATCCGCCGGAACACCCAGAACAGCAGCAGCAGCGGGAGCACCAGGATCAGGATGGACAGCAGCACGGAGCCGAAGCCGGAACTGGGCGGCTGGGCGCTGATCGACTGCACGCCGTCGGCGGTCAGCTGCTGGCTCAGCGTGGTGCTCGCTCCGCCAGGGATGACAGTGGTGTACTGCTTGCCGTCGCTGAGCTGGCCGAACGCGACGGTGTTGGCACCGTTTGCGGCGCTCTTGAAGGTGACCGTCTTGACCTCGTGCGCGCTCGCCCTGGCCTGGAACTGGCTGAAGTTCAGCTCGGCAGTCGGCGTGGTGTGCAGCGCAGGCAGCACGAAATACAGCACGAGCGTGGCCGCGATCGCCAGCGGCCACAGCCAGTGCCGCCAGGTCGGCGGCGGCGGCGGCGCGGAGCCTGCTGGCTTGTCGCCGGGAGGCGGGGCGTTCGGCTGCTTGCTCATGGATCATTCTTACGCTGTTGCAGCACTAACCGGTACACGCGCCCACCGCGGGCTGCCAGCGACAGGCGAATCCGGGCGCGTCAGCGGCCGGGCGGCGGTCAGGCGGGAGCCGTGCCCCCTGCTTGGGTGGCCTCAGGGGCACTGACGATCGCGAGGATCTTGCTGACCGATTCCTGGATCGCGTGCTGCCGGCCCGGCATGTCGTTGCTGGCGAAGTTGTCCAGGATCGCCAGCACGTCATCCTGCTTGTGCAGGATGTCCAGCTGCTGCTTGGCCATCTCGTGCAGCGCGAGCAGCGTGTCGTGGTCGGCGATGGCCCGCTTGTCGCTGGCTGCCTGCGACCGGTTGGCGCTGACCTGCAGCGAGATCATGATCGACAGCTGCGGCAGGTTCAGGATCGTGAGCAGCAGCGGCCAAGGTGTCTTGTCGAACCCGACGATGTTGCCGACGAACAGCCACAGCACGATCCCGGTGGTGATGCCGATGAAGACCCACATGGACCCGCAGAAGCTGTTCACCCCGGACGCGATCCGGTCGAGAATGCTGTTGCCGCGTACGTGCTCGGACAGCACAAGCCGGGGATGGTGCTTCTCTGGCGCGCTGCGGATCTGAGCCGCGCGCTCGCCGGTGTGCCTGGCCTCCCAGGAAATGGTGCGGACGGCATCGGCCGCGCTCACTGGGTGCCCGCCCGCCGGTTCTGGCGCGGGAGCGGCAGGCTGCGTCGTGGTGTCGGTCATCGTGCTCTCCGTGGCTGCTCGGGGCCGCCGGCCGGCGCGGTCGGCCGAGGGAGCAGCGGCGGGTGCAGCGCCACGGCCGGGGCTGTGCCGGTTTCAGGTGCGGCGATCGGTCAAAAAGTAGCGCGAAGCCGGGCATCGCGCCGCGTTACCGTGGTCAGCGACGCCGCGCCGCCGCCGGCGGCCACAGCGGAAGGAGCGGACGACCCATGCCCGTGAGCTTCATCGTGAACGGCGCCCCGGCCGAGGTGACCGGTCAGGACGGCATGAGCCTGCTGGAAGCGCTCAGGGACGGGCTCGGCGTGACCGGGCCGAAGTTCGGCTGCGGCGAGGGTGCCTGCGGCGCTTGCACGGTGCTGGTCGGCCGCCGCCCCGTCACCGCCTGCACCACGCCGGCCGCCGAGGTCGCCGGGCAGCGGGTCACCACGGTCGAGGGCCTCGCCGAGGACGGCCTGCTCCACCCGGTGCAGCAGGCCTGGCTGGAGGAAGGCGCGATGCAGTGCGGCTACTGCACGCCGGGCTGGCTGGCCGCGACCGCCGCGCTGCTGGCCAGGGTGCCGCATCCGGACGATGAGAGGATCGCCGCCGAGCTGGCCGGCAACGTCTGCCGCTGCTGCACCTACCCGCGGATCAGGCGGGCCGTGCACCGGGCGGCGGAGCTAATGGAGCACCCGGAGGAGCTGCTCCCGGTTCCGGCTGCTGGTCCAGCGACGTTGAGCATGCTGCCACAGTCGGCAGCCGATGGCCTGCCGTGGGATCAGGCGGTCACCGGCACGGCCGGGTTCTTCGGCTCGCTCGGCGACGGGCTGACGGCCGTGGTCTGCGACGACGAGACAGCCGCTGCCGCCCACGACGGCGCCTGGGTACACGTCGGGGCCGACGGCACGGTGACCGCCTTTACCGGCAAGGTCGAGGCGGGCCAGGGCACCCGCACCGCGCTGGCCATGCTGGTCGCCGAGGAGCTGGCGATCGAGCCGTCCGCGGTGCGGCTGGTGATGGGCAACACCGACATCTCCCCCTACGACATGGGCACGTTCGGCAGCCGGTCGATGCCGTACGCGGCGCCGCCGCTGCGGGCCGCTGCCGCCGGGGCGCGCCGCCGACTGCAGCAGGAAGCCGCCGAGCGCCTCGGCCTGCCAGCCAGCCAGCTCACCGTCGCCGGCGGGCTGGTGGCCGGTCCTGACGGGGCGCCGAGCACCGGCGTCGCTGAGCTGCTGGCCGGGCGGCAGATGCTGGAGCCGGTGCCTGCCTCCGCGCCGGTCACACCGCCGCCCGCCTGGCGCGCGGCTGGCCGGCCGGCTCGCGCGCTGCACGCCGCCGAGGTGGTCACTGGCGGCAAGCGGTTCCCAGCCGACCTCGGTGCCGCCGTGGTCAGCGACGCAGTGCTGCACGGTGCCGTGCTGCGCGCGCCCGGCTACGGGGCCATCCTCCGGTCAGCTGATATGTCGGCGGCACGGGCGCTGCCCGGCGTCACCGTCGTGCAGGACGGCGACTTCACCGGCGTGACTGCCGCTGACCAGCTCACGGCGCGGCGCGCGGTCGCGCTGGTCGAGGCATCCTGGGAGACGCCGTCGCAGCCATCAGCTGCCGAGCTGGAGGATTACCTGCGGGCGCACCCGGCCGGCGGCGACGGCAGATTCGGCCCCTTCCGGCACGAGCAGGGCGACGTGGCCGCGGCGCTCGCCGCCGGGCCGCTGCGGCTGGACGCGCACTACAGCGCTGCCTACATCGCGCACGCGCCGCTAGAGCCCCGCTCGGCGCTGGCCAGCTGGGAAGGCGGCCGGGTGACGATCTGGACCGGCACCTCCACGCCGTTCCGTACCAGATCCGAGACCGCTGCGGCGCTCGGAGTTGACGAGGCGGACGTACGGGTGATCGTGCCTGACTATGGCGGCGGGTTCGGCGGCAAGCACGGCGGCCGGGTCGCGATCGAGGCCGCCAGGCTGGCCCGTGCCGCCGGGCAGCCGGTCCGGGTGCAGTGGAGCAGGCACGAGGAATTCCACCTCGGCTACCTGCGCCCGGCGGCGGTCATCGACGTCTCGGCCAGCGCGGACCGCGGCGGCCGGCTGACCGGCTGGTCACATGTCAACATCAACTCCGGCGCCGCCGGGATCATGACGCCGTACCGGGTCGCGCACCAGCAGATCGCCTACCAGCCGGCCGAGTCGCCGCTGCCGCAGGGCCCCTACCGGGCGCTGGCGTCCACGGCAAACCATTTCGCCCGTGAGTCGGTGATGGACGAGCTGGCGGCGCGGCTCGGCGCCGACCCCGTCGAGTTCCGGCTGCGGCACCTGGACGACGAGCGGATGGCGACGGTGCTGCGCACGGCTGCCGCCAGGACCGGCTGGCACGAGCGCGGCCGCGACGGGACTGGCACCGGGATCGCCTGCGGCACCGAGAAGGACGGGCTCGTCGCGACCGCTGCGCAGGTCAGCGTCGCCGATGACGGCACGCTGCGGGTGCTGCGGCTGGTCACCGCCTTCGACTGCGGCGCGATCGTGAACCCCGACAACCTCACCAACCAGGTCGAGGGCGCGGTGATGATGGGCCTCGGCCCGGCGCTGTTCGAGGCGATCGACTTCGCCGGCGGGCAGATCCTGAACGCCTCGCTGGCCGATTACCGGGTGCCGCGGCTGGCTGACCTGCCCGACGTGGAGGTCGTGCTCGTCGACCGGCCGGACCTGCCCTCGGCTGGCGGCGGCGAGTGCCCGATCGTGGCGGTCGCGCCGGCCATCGGCAACGCGATCTTCGACGCGTGCGGTGTCCGGCTCAGGTCGATGCCGATGGCGCCTTCCGGCCGGGTCAGGCTCTCCGGCTGAAAGGTGCGGCCGGGTCAGGCGGACGGCTGGGTGGCGCGGCTCCTACGGCTGGTGATCGCCGCGCTCGCCGCGGCCGCCATCGCGACGCCAGCCGCGAGCGCGAGGCCAAGGCCCGGCACGGCCGAGGTCAGGCCAGCGGCCGCGGCGCCGGCTGCGGCGCCGCCGTTCATGATCGAGTTGACCCAGGCCTGCGCCTCGGTGCCGCCGCGCGGCACTGCGCCGCCGGCCGCTGAGAACACCGTGGCCAAAGTCGGGCCGAGACACAGCCCGGCGAGCGGAGCGGCGGCCGCCAGCAGCGGCGGGTAGATTCCGGCCGCTGCCAGCACGACCAGGCCAGCCGCATAGGCGCAGAGCAGCATTGTCAGCCGCCGGGCCGGACCGCCGGGCAGCGGACGGACCCCGATCAGCAGGCTGCCGAGGATGCTGCCGGCCGACACGCCGGCCAGCAGCGGGCCGGACGCCCACAGCGCGTGGTGATCACGGACGTAGCTGGTGAGCGCTACCTCGGTCGCGCTCAGCGCGGCGTTGACCAGCGCGGCGGTCAGCAGCAGACGGCGCAGCGCGGCCGAGCGCAGCGGCCCTGGCCAGCATGGCCGCCACGGCCGGGCGGCCATGGTGGCCGCCGCAGGCTCGGGTGCCCGGATGGCCCCGGCACCGGCCTGGCCGTCCGGCTCAGGACCTGCAGCGGCGGCGGCAGGCCGGCCGGGCGGGCCGCTGACCGCGGCGACGGCCACGGCGGTGAGCAGCAGCAGCACGCTGATCGCGGCAGCCGGCGCGATGCCGGTCGCCAGTGCGCTGGCCAGCACCGGCCCGGTGATGTAAGCGAGGTCGAAGACGGCGGCGTCCAGGGCGAACGCGGCCTGGCGCAGCGTCGTGCCCGCGAGCGCCGACCACAGGCTGCGCACGCCAGGGCTCAGCGGCGGGGTCAGCACGCCAGCCGCGGTCGCCGTGGCGATCAGCGCGGCGGCCGGCGCGATCAGCGCGCTGGCGGCGAGCAGCCCGGTCAGCGCAGCTGCGTACCCGGCAGCGCAGACCGCGGCCACGGCGAGCAGGCCGCGCCGGTCGGCCAGCCGCCCGCGGACCGGCGCGGTGCACGCCTGGCCCAGGGTGTAGCCGGCCAGCGCGAGTCCGGCGACCGTCATCGACGCGTGCAGCGCCACGGTGAGCAGCACGGTGAGGCTGAGCATGGCCTGCGGCAGCCGCGCGCAGGCATCGGCCACCGCCAGCCGGCGCAGCGCCGGCTCGGCCAGCAGCCGCCGGTACGGCGCCGCGAGGCCGCTGCCGGTGATGCTCACGGCCGCAGGCCGTCAGCCATGGCAGCCGCCAGCGCTGACTGCTCGGTCATGGTGCCAATTAACCACGGGCAGCACGGTTCCTGGCAGGCCACCGGGCCACGGGGCTGAGCTGCGGGCCGGGTGCGAACTTGCCGGCGCCGTCGCCTACGGCCGGCACGGCTGGCACGCCCTCGCGGCACCGGTCCCCGACCGTGCGTTCGATATTCCGCTAGTTGCCCGAATTTGCCCAGGTCAGGTACGAAGTGCAGATACCGACGTGCGCGCCGCGCGGACAGCCGGCCAGACTTGGTCACGCTGACCGCTTGCGGTCCTTACGGGGATGTCTTCGAAGTGAAGGGGGAATCGTGGGTAACAGGCGCGCCGCCACGCGGGCCGGTGACCGTGCTCAGGCGGGACCGGCCGGGCAGCCAGTCGCCGGCGCCGGGGGGCCTTTCGCCGGGCTAGGACGCGCTGTCGTACGTCATCCGTGGTGGGTGATCGCAGTGTGGATCGTCGCGGCGATCGGCGTGATCGCGACCTCTCCCGGCCTGCCGACCACTACCAACGAAAGCAGCTTCCTGCCGAAGAACTATGAGTCGATCCGGGCAGCTGACCTGCAGGACAAGGCGTTCCCCGCGGCGAGCAAGGTGACCAGCGCGGCGGCGATCATCGTGTTCGCCCGCGCCGACCACGGCCGGCTGACCGCGGCTGACTCGGCCAAGGTCACCGGCATCGCCAGGTCGCTCGGCACCAGGGACGTGCCGAATGTCGTCGCCGTCACCCCTGCCCCGGCCTCGCCGAACCGGCTGGTGCAGACGGCACTGGTGGCGATGCCCAACAGCGTGGTCAACGGCACCGGCACGGCCTCAGCCGATGCGGTCAAGGCACTGCGCGCTGATATCAAGCCGCTGGTGTCCGGGACCGGGCTCACCGAGGGCATCACCGGTTCCGCAGCGCAGCAGCTGGACAGCCAGCAATCAGGCAACAGGGCGGACCAGATCGTCCTGGTCGCCACCCTCGCGCTGATCCTCATCCTGCTGCTGGTGATCTTCCGCAGCCCGATCATCGCGATCTTGCCGCTGATCGTGATCGCGCTCGTCTCGCAGGTAGCCACCGGGCTGATCGCCGACGTCAACAAGGCGCTGAACCTGAACGCGGACAGCTCGGTAACGACGATCCTGATCGTGGTGCTGTTCGGCATCGGCACCGACTACATCCTGTTCCTGATGTTCCGCTACCGAGAGCGACTGCGGGCCGGCGAAAACTCCAAGCAGGCGATGGCCAGCGCGGTCGCCAGGGTCGGCGAGGTGATCGCCTCGGCGGCCGGCGTCGTCATCGTCGCGTTCCTGGCGCTGCTGCTGTCGACGCTCAGCGTGCTGCGCTCGCTCGGGCCGACGCTGGCGATCGCCGTCGCGGTCACTCTGCTCGCCGGGCTGACGCTCGTGCCGGCGGTCGTCTCGCTGCTCGGCCCGAAGGTGTTCTGGCCGTCCAAGGCGTGGCGACGCGAGCCCAAGGCCGCCAGGTTCACCGCCATCGGCGGCGCCCTCGGCCGCCGGCCTGCCCTGTTCGCCGGGGTCTCCGGGCTTGTGCTGGTGCTGCTGGCCATCGGCGCGCTCGGCTACAAGCCGACCTTCGACCTGTCGTCGGCGGGCATCCCCGCCCACGCCGAGTCGCAGACGGCCCTGAAGACGCTGGAACGTGGGCTGCCGCCGGGCGCGACCGACCCGACCGACATCTTCCTGCACTCCAGCGCGGGAACCCCGCTGACCGCGGCGCAGCTGGCCGGGTACAGCGCGAAGCTCAAGGCCCTTCCTGGTGTCGGCGCGGTGGCGCCGCCCAAGGTCAGCGCGGACCGGGCGACCGCGGACTACACCGTCACGCTGTCCTACAACCCGGTATCCACCAAGGCGGTGAACGTGCTGAAGACCGGGCTGCGGCCCGGCGCGCATGCGGCCGCACCGCCGGGCACGTTCGCGCTTGTCGGCGGCACGACCGCGGTGTTCGCCGACATCCAGCGGGCGATCAACCACGACTACCTGGTGGTCTTCCCGACTGCGGCGATCATCATCCTGCTGATCCTCAGCCTGCTGCTGCGCAGCCTGGTCGCGCCGTGGTACCTGATGGTCTCGGTCGGCCTCGGCTTCCTGGCTACCCTCGGCGCCAGCGTGCTGGTCTTCCAGGGCCTGCAGGGTGACGCCGGGCTGGTGTTCCTGCTGCCGGTGTACATGTACTTGTTCGTGGTGGCGCTGGGCACCGACTACAACATCCTCATGATCGCCAGGCTGCGCGAGCAGGCCAACGAGGGCATGGAGCCGCACGAGGCCGCCGCGATCGCCTTCCGGCACGCCGCGCCCACGATCGCCGCTGCGGGCCTGATCCTGGCTGGCACGTTCGCGTCGCTGACGCTGGCGGGGAACACGATCCTGTCGCAGCTCGGCTTCGCCGTGTCGGCCGGCATCGCGCTGGCGGCGTTCGTGATGGCGATGTTCTTCGCGCCGAGCATCACCGCGCTGATCGGCCGTCGCGCCTGGTGGCCGGGCCGCACAGTCAAGCCCCCGAGCTCCGGCAGCCCGCCGGACCGCCCGGTGCTCAGCAACAGCGACTGACCTGCCGGGCGGGTGACGAGAAGGCGCAGTCCGTCACCGCCCGGCTCCCGCTGCGGGCCCGGGGACGGTTACCCGAGCCGCTCCGTGCCAGGCTGCTACCTGGCGCCTGAGGCGATGACTTAGCCGCCCGGCCCTGGTCGTATCCGGTGCCGACACAAGGCAACCTGACACGGAGGCCAGAATGACCAACGAACCCGCGAACCCTGGCTGGCCAGCGGACAGCGCCAGTGCCGCCGCGATGCCTGCGGTGACCGACCGGGCCAGCTGGCAGGCCCAGCTCGACGAGCTGCTGGTCCGGGAGAAGGCGCACACACGCGAAGGGGATGCGATCGCCGCGGTCCGCCGGCAGCTGCCCATGGTGGAGGTCGACCCGTCGACCACGGTGACCGGTGAGCGCGGCCCGGTCCCGCTGCTTGAAGTGTTCGAGGGGCGCCGTCAGCTCGTCGCCTACTACTTCATGTGGCACGACGGCAACCCAGCCGAAGGGCAGTGCGAGGGCTGCACGTTCTTCACCACGCATATGGGCGAGCTGTCCTACCTGCATTCCCGCGACGTGACCTTCGCCGTGTTCTGCCAGGGTCCCTACCAGCAGAGCGCCGCCTACCACGACTTCATGGGCTGGCAGCTGCCCTGGTACTCGGCCAGGGACTCAGCGGAGAAGCTGCTGGCTGGCCGCTGGTTCGGCATGCAGGTGTGCTACCTGCGCGACGGCGATCGGGTGTTCGAGACGTACTGGAGCAGCGGACGGGCAGCCGAGGCACTGGCACCCAGCTACGGTGTGCTCGACATGACGGTGTACGGACGGCAGGAGAGCTGGGAGAAGTCGCCGGCCGGCTGGCCGCAGTACCCCGTGAACACCCACGGCAACCAGTTCCGGATGAACGGCCGCCCGACCGCGCAGTGGGCGCGGCTGGAGGCCGGTCGCAGCGACGACCTGCCCGCCCGCTGACTGCCGGCGGCCGAGGCGGCATCACCGGGAACGGTAGTAGGCCTCGATCGGGGCGCGCGCCTCGTCGAACAGCGCCGGGCCATCCTGTGCCACCGCAGGCCAGTCGCCCGACTGCGGGTTGAGCTGCTCATCGCGGCGGCGGCTAGCTCGCCGTGGCTGACTCGTGCGCGGCGAGCTGCTGTGCCAGCCGCAGCCTGGCCTTGTGCTCGGGCGGCCATTCCGGCAGCAGGGCATAGACCAGCAGCATGAGGTAGAGCCCGAAGAACAGCAGGCTGCCGATCACCAGGATGGCCTGGCCGAGGACGAAGCCAGCCCTGGCAAGAGATCCGATCGTGCTGCCGGTCGCGACCGCGCGCCGCTGCTTGCGCGACAGCGGCCTGGCCGGCTCCGGCACGTTCCACTGCCTGGACGTTCTGATCAGCAGGAAGACGAGGATGGCGAGCGACCAGGCGATCTCGGCGATCAGCACGCCGACGAACCCTGCCTGCGAGCTGTCCTTGATGCCGGCCATGAAGCCGCCGATCAGCAGCGAGGTCAGCGTGACCAGCAGCGCCATCAGCAGGAACAGCCAAACCCGCCGGAGCCAGTAGCCGGGCCCGCGGTCGTACCAGCTGGTGCCCAGCAGCTGCAGCTTCTCGATATACACGCCGGGCGGCAGCTGGTCGCGCGCCGGAAAGGTGACCTGGGTGAGCGATATACCGGGGGCCTTGGCCACAATGAACCTCCGCATTAGCCGATATCGGGCCCTTCACCGGCATTATTGTCGCGGCTGGCTTCGTCGTGATCGTCATCCGCGCTCACGCCAGACGGATAGATCAGGCCGCACATCGCCAGGTAGAGCTGCTCCGGGTAAGGCACGAAGTTGCACAGCACGCGCGTCCGGCCGGGCAGGCCGAAGCTGAGAGTGCCGAAGCCGAGCAGGCGGCCGCCGGCTGTCCGATCGAGCGCCAGGTCCTTGATCTCGCTGAGCGGGGTCGCCTGCACGGTCCGGCGGCCAAGCCCGCCGACGAACAGGACGCGGCCCGACGTCACCACCAGAAACCTGAGGAACCAGTCGGCGGCCGTCCAGGTGGACTGCGCGATCAGGAAGGCAGCAGGAATCCAGACGATCAGCCGCTGGGCCAGATCGGTCACCAGCGCGCCGTTCAGTATCAGCGCGACGCTCAGCGCGCCGAACGCCTCGGCCGCAGGCGTGACCAGCACTGCCGGATGCCTCCTGATGATGATCTCGGATCGTTCCCAGGGCAGCAGGTATCTGTTGATCTCCGTCCGGCCGGCCGGCAGCCTGGTCATCGGATCACCCGCCCGGCTGCCGGACGTGTCGCGGTAGCGGTTACCAGCAGGGTGGCTGCCGCGCGGCGGGTCGCCGGCCCGGCCGGTGATCCTGGCCTGGCTGAGGTCAGCGGGACCTGGGCGCAGGCCGGCGCGGCGGGCGCGGCCGGGGCAAGCCTGATCAGCGGCGGCCGGGCGACCTCCGCGTCGGCCGTGCATATCCGCTGGCCCGCGACCTGCCGGTTCGGGTAGAACACGATGGCCCTCGTGCTGCTCAGCAGGACTTTCATGGACACGTTGGTGTCGGCCAGCACGTAGCCGGTCTGCGTCGACCCGGACGTCAGGGTGATGTCCTCGGCCGGCATCCACGGCAGCCTCAGCAGGCCTTGGTAGTAGCCGGCTGACTGCAGCGGGAACATCGCCGCGACGTAGGTCGTCAGTGCCAGCGCCGCGATCGTGCCAGCCGTCCGCGCGAACGCGGTGAGACCGAGGGCGACCAGCGCGATCAGGGATATGGCGGCGACCGTTGCCAGCGCCAGTATCCACTGGTGGTGCGTGCACCAGGACCCCACCCGGCGCAGGTCGTCGGCGGCAGCCTGGAGCGCGGCATGACCGCCGAGACGCGACGGCGAGATCAAGGCCGCGGTCAGCGCGGCCAGCGTGCCAGCCAGGAAGCGCCGGAAGAACAGCAGCACCAGCGCCAGGTAGGGCATGACCAGCGGGATGACCGGCAGCACGGACCCGAGCAGGGCATTGACGTAGCCGTCCGAGGTGACAATGGCTGACGCCGTGACCGGGCTATAGCCGGCGATGATGAGCAGCCGCCCGGCGGCGATCACCAGAATGCCGGCCGGAGACAGGATCAGCGCCAGGGTAGTGGACCGCTGCAAGCGCCAGACCGGATCGAATCGCATGCCTCAGCCAGCGCTGCCGGAATGGCCAGCAAGCCATTTCGTGTCGCTCATGACGCGAAATAATAGGTGCCTGGCCATATGCGCGTGCGGCAGCGGCCGATACCTGACCGCGTGTCGCGGTCGTCGGCTGGCTGCCGGGCCTGGCGATGTTCAGCCGGGTGGGCGACACTGGTGCTGAGTCCCGCCACCGCCAAGACGCACGTCAGCCGGGCGATGATCAAGCTTGGTGCCCGCGACCGCGCGCAGCTCGTCGTCTTCGCCTATCAGGCCGGCCTGGTCGCGCCCCGCTCGGCCGGGCAGGTTCAGGGCCGCTAGCTGCGCGCAGAGCTAGCTGACCCCGGCCGGCTTCCGGTCCGGTCGCGCCGCCAATTCACCCCGGCAGCTGGCCTTGCTGCGGTCAGCGCCGGACGAAGAAGTCGCGGATGTTGGCGAGCAGCAGCGCCACTGCGGCCGCGATGAGCGCCACGGCGGCCGCCAGCCGCCAGTTTCCGATGACGGCCTGTGCGGCCAGCCACGCCGCGCCGACCAGCACGGCCAGGCCGAGCAGGACCGCGATGAAGTGGGCGAGATGACCGCGGGCGAAGGCTTCCGTGCACAGCATGACCAGCGCGAGGCCGCCGACGGCTGGCAGCAGCGCGCCGAAGTGGCCGAGGATGACGGCGGCCAGCCCGGCGAGCAGGATCGAGGCTGAGACGGCCGACCAGGCCCGCAGCACCCGGCTGCGGGTGCGGGCCGGGTCCACGTTCGGCTGGGCCCGGTGCCGCAGGTGCGCGTGCGGATCCTCAGGCGCCAGCCGGCCGGCCGGGGCGCTCGCCAGCGCCTCACGCTCCTCGGCGAGCTGCTGGCGCCGCGCGCGCGCCTGCCCGACGGCGGCTGCCAGCTCGGCCAGCTCGGCCTGGCTGCCACGACCGCCAAGCGCGCGGTGGCCGGCCTGGGCGCCGCGCAGCTCGTCGCCGCGGACAGCGATCTCGGCCGTGACGGCGGCGAGCCGGTCATCAAGCCGGGCCATCCGGTCGCTGATCGCCTGGCGTTCCGCGGCCGGCGAGGGTGGCACTGCGTCCAGGCCAGCCCAGCCGACCGGGTCGGACCAGCAGAGCCGGACAGACCCGCCGCGCTCATAGCGCGGGCCGGCCGGAGCGCGTTCCCCGCCGAACGGGTCGCCGGTGTCGAGGCCCCACAGCCCCCGGAAATCGCGCAGCCACGGAGTGCTGTCGCTGACCAGCACGGGACGCCACTGCCTGGCTTCGCCGGGCCCGACGGCGGGACCGTCGCCGCGGTGATAGTCGATGAACGGGATGCCGAGCGCGGTGCTGGCCCGGGCCCTGGTCCAGGGCAGCAGCAGCCGGCTGACCCGCCGCAGCGCGCCGGTTAGGCGGCCGAGGGCTGGTGGCTCGACCGTGACCAGGTAGTCACCGGGCAGGTAGGCGCCGGAATGCGAGCCGGCCCCGGCGAAGACGACCGGATGAGAGTCCCGCCAGGCCAGGTCGGGATCGTCAGCCCGGCGGCGCAGGTCATCGCCTTCCTCGTCATGCGCGGAGAAGGCGATCCAGGCCAAGCTGGCCGCCGGGTCAGGCGGATCCGGCAGGAACATGGTGACCTGCTCCCAGTCGGCCTCGTGGTCGTTGACGCCGCCGAAGGTGGACCGCCAGTCGTTCATTGCGTAGAAGAACCAGTACTGCAGCACGACGAAGCCGCGGTCCCGGACGACGCGGCCGTAATAGGGGCAGCTGCCCTGGTCGGCGCGCGCCCGGTAGCTCTGCTCCGCTACGGCTGCGGTGCCGCCCGGCACCCGCCCGCGCAGCAGCAGCGACAGCCGGAGCAGCGCGTCGATGAGCCTGCCGAGCAGGCCGACGGCAGCGAACCGGCTTGTCCCCGGAGCGAGCCGCAGCCGGCTCGCGTCCCGGCGCCAGGCTCGGAACTCGGCGCGGCGCAGCGGGCGCTGCACGAACCGGAGCCACAGCTCACGCCCTGGCCGCGCGCCCAGTTCGGCCAGGGCGGCTGGGGTGAGCTCGCCAGGCGCGGCGAGCTGCTCAGCAGCGGCCCGGCGCGACGGCTGCCCCGGCGCCGAGCGCCACAGGCTGCAGCCGAGCAGGTAGTCCTCGACCGGCATCGGCAGGAAAAGCTCGCCCCGGGTGAAGCGCAGGACAGGCTCGTAGCGCCGCAGCAGCCGCAGGTCCTCGGCGCGCGTCGCGAGCCTGGCCGCGACCGGGCCGGCCGGGATCAGTTCCGCGCCTGCGATCAGGTCGCGTGCGTCCTGGCCCTGATCCGGCCGGGAGGCCGTCGTGGCGGCCAGCTGCTGGCTCTTTAGCGGCCGCATGCCCGCGCCCTACCTCCCCGGATGTCAGTCTCGGCGGTGGTGATCCGCCGAGCCCGCCCTGGTAACGCTTGTACCTGGCGGTCTACCCCGGCCGGGACCGGGTCAGGCGCCAGGCTTCCCGCCGACCGGAAAGTCGCCGCGCCGCAGTCATGCGCCGCGGCGGGCAGCAGGGCGCGCCGGAAACGACAGGTGTCCGACGAGGTTGTCCAGGAGACCTATGGCGGCCACGGCAAGCCGCGGCTAGCCACCTTGTGCATCGGCTGGCCCTCGGGGGGGAAGGACGCCATCATGACAGCAGCGGCCAGCGGGTCCGCGCCGCCCGCACCGCAAGACCCGGCAGCAGAGCCATCGGCCAGGCAGCCAGGGCCGCCAGCCAAGCGGCAGCGGTGGCTGGCCCGCCTGGCGATACTGCTGGTCGCTGCCGCTGTCGGCATCCTGATCGGCTTCTCTGACGGGCATGGCGCCGCGCTCATTATCACCGGCGCCGCCGGCGCCTGCGCGATGGTGGCTGCCGGGTACTGGTTCCTCGCCAATCGGGGCGTGCTGCGCTGGGCCGCTGGTGCCCTCGTGCTGCTGGCACCGGTAGCCATCCTCGTCCTGTACATCGGGGCCGGCCTGCTCTGGGTGGCGCTGGTGGCCATCGCGGCGCTGGTGCTCGGGCTAGTCACCGCGCATGCGGCGATGGGAGCTGCCGCGGGGCAGGCGCCGGCGGCGGGGCAGCGGGCCGCCCGGCCGGCCAGCGCCTTCCTGATCATGAATCCGAGGTCTGGCGGCGGCAAGGTCGGCCAGTTCAGCCTGAAGGAGAAGGCCGAGGCGGCCGGGGCTCAGGTCACGATGCTCGACGGCCCGGAGATCCTCGATGTCGCCGAACTGGCGCGCAGAGCCGTCGCCGTGGGTGCTGACCTGCTCGGCGTGGCCGGCGGCGACGGGACGCAGGCCCTCGTGGCCGGCGTGGCCGCAGATCATGACGTGCCGTTCTTGTGCATCAGTGCCGGAACACGCAATCATTTCGCGATGGATCTCGGGCTGGACCGGGATGATCCTTCCCGCTGCCTGGATGCGCTGACGGACGGCGTCGAGTTGCGCATTGACCTGGGTCTCATCGGCAGCCGGACGTTCGTCAACAACGCCTCCTTCGGCGCCTACGCCGAGGTGGTGCGCAGCCCGGAATACCGCGATGACAAACGCGGCACAACCCTGCAAAAGCTGCCCGACCTGCTCAAGTTCAACGATCACCGGCTGCTGGCGCGGGCTGGCTCAGTGCAGATCGACGGCCCGCAGGCTCTGCTGGTCAGCAACAACCAGTACGAGACCACCGACATCGCCGGGCTCGGCGGGCGGGCCCGGCTGGACGGCGGCGCACTCGGCGTCGTCGCCGTCACCGTCCACAACGCGGCGCAGGCTATCGGACTGATGCGCCGCGGTCGGGGCCGCGGCCTGACCGTTCTCGCGACCGACCAGGTGACGGTCGACGCCACGCAGCCGGAGATCCCGGTCGGTGTCGACGGCGAGACCGTCATGATGCCCACGCCGGTGCGCTGCGCGGTCCGGCCGCGGGCGCTGAGAGTTGTAGTCCCGCGGACGCGGCCTGGCACTCGTGCGGTCCGGCCCGCGCTGAGCTGGCCGCGGCTGTTCGGGCTTGCCGGTTTTGGGAGACGCCCGGCGACTGGCTAGCGAGTGTGCCCGGCCGGCGTAAATCGGAGCACGCTGCGCTGGCAGGCCGCAGGATGCACGCTGGCACCATTCTCCCGGCCAGGTTGCGCTGCGTCAGCGACATTGACAGCGCGGGATCAGGCGAACTGACGTGCGGGCTTCCGTGCTGTGAGACGGCACCCGCCAGCTGGGGGCACCAGGCAGGGCACTAGACTTGAATGACTAAGTAACTGGGGGCACTCGCGTTTATCTCGATGGGTGGGCTGCCATGACCGTGCGCCAGACTCCGACGACCGCCGAGGAACTGCGCGGCGCCGGGCTGCGGGTGACGGCCGCCAGGGTCGCGCTACTCGAGATGGTCCGGGGCAGTGACCACCTCGGGGTCGAGGCCCTCGCCGCCAGGGTGCGGGACCGGGTCGGCCACGTCTCCGTCCAGGCCGTCTATGACGCGCTGAACGCGCTCACCGCCGCGGGGCTCATCCGCCGGATCGAGCCGGCCGGCAGCCCAGCCCGGTACGAGGGCCGGATCGGCGACAACCACCACCACGTCGTGTGCCGCTCGTGCGGCGCCATGGCCGACGTCGACTGCGCGGTGGGCGAGACGCCCTGCCTGACAGCTTCTGATGACCACGGCTTCTCGATTGACGAGGCCGAGGTCATCTACTGGGGCCTGTGCCCCGGCTGCTCCACCGCCCGTAGTACCTGGGCACTGTAATCCGCCTACTCCGGAAGGATTCCTATGTCTGAGAACCATGATCCACTAGTCGCCGAGGGTCCCGCCCCGGAGAGCGGGGGTTGCCCGGTCGCGCCAGGAATGACACACCCCACCATGGGCGACGCCAACAGCAAGTGGTGGCCGAACCGGCTCAACCTGAAGATCCTCGCCAAGAACCCGGCCGAGGCCAATCCGCTGGGCGCTGACTTTAACTACGCCGAGGCGTTCAGCAGCCTCGACCTGCCGGCCGTGAAGCGGGAAATCGCCGAGGTGCTGACCACCTCCCGGGACTGGTGGCCGGCCGACTTCGGCAACTACGGGCCGCTGATGATCCGGATGGCCTGGCACGGCGCCGGTACCTACCGGATCAGTGACGGCCGCGGCGGCGCCGGCTCTGGCCAGCAGCGCTTCGCGCCGCTCAACAGCTGGCCGGACAACGCCAACCTCGACAAGGCTCGCCGGCTGCTGTGGCCGGTGAAGAAGAAGTACGGCCAGAAGATCTCGTGGGCCGACCTGATGGTCCTCACCGGGAACGTCGCCCTGGAGATCATGGGCTTCAAGACATTCGGCTTCGGCGGCGGCCGCCCCGACGTCTGGGAGCCAGACGAGGACGTCTACTGGGGCCCGGAGACCACCTGGCTCGGCGATGAGCGCTACAGCGGCGACCGGGAGCTCGCCGAGCCGTTCGGCGCGGTGCAGATGGGCCTGATCTACGTCAACCCGCAGGGCCCGAACGGCAACCCGGACCCGATCGCCGCGGCCCGCGACATCCGCGAGACGTTCCGCCGGATGGCGATGAACGACGAGGAGACGGTCGCCCTGATCGCGGGCGGGCACACGTTCGGCAAGACGCACGGCGCGGGGCCGGAGTCGAACGTCGGCCCCGACCCGGAAGCCGCGCCGGTCGAGCAGCTGGGCCTCGGCTGGAAGAGCAGCTACGGCACTGGCAAGGGCCGCGACGCGATCACCAGCGGCATCGAGGTCACCTGGACGCCAACGCCAGTGACGTGGGACAACAGCTTCCTGGAGACCCTGTACGGGTTCGATTGGGAGCTGACCCGCAGCCCGGCTGGCGCCTACCAGTGGCAGCCGAAGGACGGCGCCGGAGCGGATGCCGTCCCCGACCCTCAGGACCCGTCGAAGCGCCGCCCGCCGACGATGCTGACGACCGATCTCTCGCTGCGGATGGACCCGGTCTACGAGCAGATCACCCGGCGCTTCCTGGCCAGCCCGGCCGAGTTCGCCGACGCGTTCGCCAGGGCCTGGTACAAGCTGACCCACCGCGACATGGGCCCGATCACCCGCTACCTCGGCCCCGAGGTTCCCGGCCAGGTGCTGCTCTGGCAGGACCCGGTGCCCGCGGTCACGCACGAGCTGATCGACGCTGACGACATCGCCGCGCTGAAGGCCAAGGTCGCAGACTCTGGCCTGTCGGTGTCCCAGCTTGTCTCCGCCGCCTGGGCAGCAGCCTCGTCTTTCCGCGGCAGCGACAAGCGCGGCGGTGCCAACGGCGGGCGCATCCGGCTCGAGCCGCAGATCGGCTGGGAGGTCAACGACCCTGACCAGCTGCCCGTCGTGCTCCGCACGCTCGAGGGGATTGCGCAGGAGTTCAACTCAGCTCAGGCCGGCGGCAAGCAGGTGTCGCTCGCCGACCTGATCGTGCTGGCCGGCAGCGCAGCCGTCGAGCAGGCTGTCAGGAACGCCGGGATGGACGTCGTGGTCCCGTTCACGCCGGGACGCACGGACGCCGCGCAGGAGCAGACCGACGTGGAGTCGTTCGCCGTGCTCGAGCCGGCCGCTGACGGGTTCCGCAACTACGTCGGCAAGGCAGCCAGGCTGCCGGCTGAGTACCTGCTCATCGACCGCGCGAACCTGCTGACCCTGACCGCGCCCGAGCTGACGGTTCTGGTCGGCGGGCTGCGGGTGCTGGGGGCGAACTTCCAGCAGTCGCCGCTCGGTGCGTTCACCACGACGCCCGGCTCGCTGACCAACGACTTCTTCGTCAACCTGCTCGACCTCGGCACGACGTGGACGCCGACGTCACAGGACGCGAACACGTTCGAGGGTCGCGACGCGACGACCGGCGAGGTCAGGTGGACCGGCAGCCGGGTCGACCTGATCTTCGGGTCGAACTCCGAGCTGCGCGCGCTGGCCGAGGTCTACGCGGGCGACGACGCGAAGGAGAAGTTCGTCGCCGATTTCGTCGCCGCGTGGGTCAAGGTGATGAACCTGGACCGGTTCGACCTGCGCTGATCGTGGCGTCCGGGCCGGCACTGGGGGGCCGGCCCGGACGTCGCCCGGTATCCGGGACTGACTGCCCTGCGGCAAGGTGCGGATTTCGCGGCACCCGCCTCCGGCTGGGGTCAGCGCCCGGACGTCGTTGTCTGATAGCTGCCAGACAGCGGCCGGGCGGAGCCGGAGAATGGAGATCATGCCTCCCGCGCAGCGTCCCGCCGGGCCTGCTCCGGCTGCCGGCCGGATCGGGGTGACCGCGGCCCCGTTCATCCGGTCGGGCCCGGCGGCGGCCCTCGAGCTGGCCAGGCGCGCCGCCGCGCTGCACTACGACTCGTTCTGGGTCGCCGAGGTCACCGGCACGGAGGCGTTCGCTGTGCTGGGCGCGGCGTCGCTGAGCGCACCGGGCATCGGCCTGGGCACCGGGGTGCTGCCGCTGCAGGTCCGCACGCCGTCGCTGCTGGCGATGGCCGCCGCGTCGCTGCAGGCCCTCGCGCCGGACCGGGAGGTGCTGCTCGGCATCGGCGTCTCCTCGCCGGTGGTCGCCGGTGACTGGCACGGGATGCCCTACCCGTCCAGGCCGGTGGCCCAGGTGCGGGAGTTCGTCACCGTGCTGCGGGCATGCCTGGGCGGCGAGAGCGTCACCTTCGACGGCGACTTCTACCAGCTGCGGAAGTTCCGGCTTGGCGTCGAGCTCGGCGAGCGCCGGCCGAAGATCATCGTGGCCGCGCTCGGCGGGCAGATGCTCCGGCTGGCCGGCCAGGAGGCGGACGGCGTGCTGCTCAATTACCTGCCCGCCAGTCATGTCCCGTGGTGCGTGCAGCAGGTGCGCAGCGGCGGCGACGCGACCATCTACGCCAACGTGCATGTCGGCGTCGGCGATCGTGACGCTGCCGCCGCGCAGGGCCGGTACGACCTGTTCTCCTATGCCGTCGTCGACGCTTACGCCAAGGCCTTCACGCAGGCCGGCTTCAGCGATGAGGTGGCGGCGGTACGCGAGGCGCACGCGGCCCGCGACCGCGCCGCCGCCCTGGCTGCGGTGTCCGACCGGATGCTCGACGCCATCAACGTCACCGGGACCGCCGGGACCGTCACCGACACGGTGGCCGCCTACCGTGCGGCAGGCGTGCAGGTGCCCGTGATCTTCCCGCTGACCTGGGGCGCCAGCAGCCGCAGCGAGGTCGACGCGCTGGAGGCGACGCTGCGCGCCGCCGTCGCGGCGCCCGCTGGCCCCGGTCGGTAGGCCCAGCCGGACGGCGCGATTCGGCCGGCCTCAGCCGCGGCGACCAGGTCGCGATCATCGATCAGGGGCAGATCATGGCGGCCGGCAGCCCGGCAGGCATCAAGCATCAGTTCGGCCGGCCCTCGCTGGACGAGGTGTTCCTGGCCGCGACTGGCGCTGCGATGGACGGCCAGCCAGCCGGGGACGAGGCCGGAGTGCGGTGATCACCGAGATCTGGCGTGAGCACCGGGCGCTGTGCGGGCGATGGGCCGCCAGGCTGCGCCGCGAGCCGCTCAGCGTGCTGGCCCTGGTCGCGCAGCCGATGGTCTGGCTACTGCTGTTCGGGCACCTGTTCTCGCGCATGGCGAATGCGGCCGCGGTGCCCGATTACCTGCAGTTCATGACCGCCGGCGCGGTGGCGATGACGACGTTCAACGCGTGCATTGCCGGCGGAGTGGAGTTGCTATTCGACCGGGAGACCGGGTTCCTGGTCCGGCTGCTGGCCTCCCCCGCGCACCGGCTGTCGATCGTGACCAGCAGGTTCGGCTACCCGGCCGCGCTGACCACAGTGCAGTCGCTGATCATCCTCGCGGCCGCGTACGTGACCGGCCCGCCGGGCTGGCCGGGACGACAGGGGCGCTGCTGGCCTTCGACGCCTGCTGCCTCGTCGTGGCGACGCTGGCGCTGCGCTCCGGGCTGCGCGCCTGAGCAGGCTGCGGGAGGCGCGATCTGTCAGCGCCGGCGCCCGGTGATTCAATAGGCCGTGGCGAACTGGCTCGGCAAGGTCCTCGGCAGAGTCCGCCTTGAGCCCTTCCGCGACCTGGCGACGGCGTCGGTCCTGGAGATCAACGACGGCATCACGGCAGCCGCAGGCATCGCGGAGGGCTTCCTGACCGCGGGAGCGTCCGTCAAGACGCTGCTGTTCGCGGGTACTGCCGTCATCCTCGCTGGCGGCTCGGCAGCAGGCGGGCTCCGCTACAGCGAGGTACGGACCGAGTGGGAAATGAATCACGCCATGATCGAGGCGGAGCGCGCGAGCATCGAGGCTGATCCAGCGGGCGAGTTTGCCGAACTCGTCGGGATCTACCAGGCCAAGGGCCTGAGCCCGCAGCTCGCCCGCAAGGTCGCCGAGGAACTCACCGAACGCGATCCGGTGGCCGCGCACGCCGATGCGGAGCTGCACCTTGAGGCGCTCGGGCCGGTGAGCGGCGCTCTGCCTGCCGCCCTGGCGGCTGGCCTTGCCTACGGCCTCGGCGCTGCCCTGCCGCTGGTGGCCATGCGGTGGCTGCCGCTGAGTGGCCGGCTGACCCTGACATTCGTGGCCGTCCTCATCGCCCTGGTCCTCACGGGCTGGCTGGCCGCGTGGCTGACCGGCCTGCCGGTGCTCAAGCTGGTGCGCCGCAATGTACTGCTCGGCAGCGGGATCATGGTCGCCAGTATCCTGGTCGGCCTCGGCCTGGACTGACCCCTGATGCTCGCCGGTTACCCCGCCGCGCCGCCCGCGGCGAGGCGCATAAGGTCGGTGTCGAGGTCGATGCCCGTCCCGGTGCCGCCGGCGCTGCCGTACTCGTGCTGGTAGCTCTCCCAGGAAGCGTCCCTGATCTTGCGGGCGAAGCCACTCTCCATCAGCAGCACGAGCTCTACCGCGGCGCGGTCGATGCGCCTGTTCAGGGCCGGGTCGCTCCAGTCCTCGGGCGCGGCGAACAGCGAGGTCGGGGTCGTCAGGGCGCGCAGGTAGGCGAACATGGAGCGCATCTGCTCGTCCACCACCAGTGCGTGCCGCGCCGTCCCGGCCGTCGCCGCCAGCACGACGGGCCGCGCGATGATCAGGTCGTCGTCAAGGATGTCGAAGAACGAGGTGAACAGGCCGCTCGGCCCGGCCTTGTAGACCGGCGTGCTGGCGATGATCCCGTCCGCATCGCCAAGGGCGGTGATGGCGCTCTGCAGCCTCGGCGTGATCAGCTGCGACACCAGCGCGCTGGAGATGTCCGCTGCGATCTCGCGCAGCTCGAAGACGCTTGTCGTCACGCTCTGGCCGTGACACGCGGCCAGCTCGCAGGAGCGGTCGGCGAGGCGGTCCGCCAGCAGCCGGGTCGAGGACGGGTCACTCGTTCCGGCGCTGATGACCGCCAGTGCGAACGGCTGCTGAGCTTGACTGCTCATCGGCGGATTTCCTCCCTGGCTGTGGCGGGCGGCGCTGCCCGGCTCCTGTCCGTCCGTCATCACAGCTCCGGGTACCCGGCCTGGGTCTCAGCAGTGCTGTCCTGGTACGGGGAGCCGCCAGTGACATTGTCGCCGCGATTGGGGTTGGGTCGCGGCTGCCGTGGCGGCTGGTCGCCGTACCTGGTCCTGACCAGGCTGGCGTGGGTCGGGGCGGCCGGGGCCTGCTGGTCCTTCCTGGCCTCGCTCTCCTTGCGCAGCACCGGCACCACCTCGCTGCCGAGCAGTTCCAGCTGGTCGAGCACAGTCGCCAGCGGCAGGCCTGCGTGGTCCATCAGGAACAGCTGCCGCTGGTAATCGCCGAAGTGCTCGCGGAAGGTCAGCGTCTTCTCGATGACTTCCTGCGGGCTCCCGACCGACAGCGGCGTGAGCTCCATGAAGTCCTCCATCGACGGCCCGTGCCCGTAGACCGGGGCGTCGTCGAAGTACGGCCTGAAGGCGCTCCTGGCTTCCTGGGACTTCGTGGCGATGTATGCCTGGCCGCCGAGGCCGACGATCGCCTGCTCCTTAGTCCCGTGACCGTAGTAGGCGTAGCGCTGCCGGTAGAACCTGATCAGCCGGATGTAGTGCTCCTTGGGCCAGAAGATGTTGTTGGCGAAGAATCCGTCACCGTAATAGGCGGCCTGCTCGGCGATTTCCGGCGTGCGGATCGAGCCGTGCCACACGAAGGGCGGCACGTCGTCCAGCGGGCGCGGGATGGACGTGAAGCCCTGCAGCGGGCTGCGGAATTTGCCTTCCCAGTCGACTACGTCTTCCCGCCAGAGCCGGTGCAGCAGGTTGTAGTGCTCCAGCGCCAGCGGCAGGCTCTGCCGGATGTCCTGGCCGAACCACGGGTACACCGGGGCCGTGTTACCGCGGCCCACCATCAGATCCATCCGGCCCTTGGACAGGTGCTGCAGCATCGCGTACTCCTCGGCGATGCGCACCGGGTCGTTCGTCGTGATGAGCGTCGTCGCCGTGCTCACGATCAGCCTGCTGGTCGTCGCCGCGATGAATGCCAGCAGCGTCGTCGGCGCGGACGAGAAGAACGGGGGGTTGTGGTGCTCGCCTATCGCGAACACGTCCATGCCGACTTCCTCGGTCTTCTGCGCGATCCGCACGATGGCGTCGATCCGCTCTGCCTCGCTTGGCGTGTCCCCCGACACCGGGTCGCGGGTGATGTCACTGACGGAGAAGATCCCGAATTGCATGCCATGCCTCCTGCGTCTCCCCGCTGCCCGGCGGGCTGCACTCACCGGCCGGAGCTGACTGACCGGGCAACCGCCAAGCTATCCCGGCTTCGGGCCGGCACCAGGCGGCGCCTGCTGCGGCAGCGGCAGCCCGGACCCTGATGCCGGGTCAGCCGGGTTATCTGCTCGGTGATCGCGGGAACCATCCATGGTTAGCGCCGCCCCGCCGTCCGGACTGCCAGATCACCACCCCATGCCGGGAATGTCTCCTCAGGGAAGGACTGCCATCGTGGACCTGAAGTTTGAGGTCGTGGTGCTGCCGGTCGCCGACGTCGATCGCGCCAAGTCGTTCTACCAGGGCCTCGGGTGGCGCCTGGATGCCGATATACACATCGATGATCAGCACCGGGTGGTGCAGTTCACCCCGCCCGGCTCCCCTGCGTCGATTCAGTTCGGGCAGGGCACGACGACGATGCCGCCTGGCACGGTGCAGGACCTGTACCTGATCGTGACCGACGTCGAGCAGGCCCGCCGCGAGCTGGCCAGCCACGGCGCGGACGTCAGCCAGGTCTGGCATGGTCCCGGCCTGGACAACGAGGCGAAGCGCGTGCCAGGGCGTGACCCGGAAGGCCAGTCCTACCGCAGCTTCGCGACGTTCGCCGATCCCGATGGCAATAGCTGGCTGCTGCAGGAGATCACCGAGCGGCTGCCTGGCCGGGTATCCGCGACTGACATCGGCGCGCTGGCCGAGCTGCTGCACGAGACATCAGGCCGGCACGGCGCATTCGAGAAGGTGGCGCCGCCGCACGACTGGTGGGACTGGTACGCGGCCTACATCAACTCCCGCCAGGACGGCAGCGATCCGGACCAGGCTGCCGCAGCGGCCGGGCGCTACATGGCCGACGTCAAGCACGTGGTCGTGTAAGCCCCGGCCGGCAATCCACGGAGGTAACGATGGGCTCAGGCAGCGACTACGACGTGATCGTGTTCGGCGGCGGCGCGCCCGGCGAGCACTGCGCTGGCGCACTGGCGGCACGCGGCCTGCGGGTTGCCCTGGTCGAGCGCGAGCGGGTCGGCGGCGAGTGCTCGTACTGGGCCTGCATCCCGTCGAAGTCACTGCTGCGTCCCGGCGAGGCCGTGCACGGCGCGCGCGAGGCAGCGGCCAGCGCGCAGGTCGACGTGCAGGAGGCGCTGGCCTGGCGCGACTTCATGGTGTCCGGCTACTCCGACGCCGGCCAGGCACGCTGGCTGGCAGACCGGGGCATTGACCTGCTCCGCGGCAATGGCACGCTGGCCGGGCCCGGCGTCGTCGAGGTCGACGGCGCCCGGCACACTGCCGAGCACGTCGTGGTGGCCACCGGTGCTGATCCGGTCGTGCCGCCGGTCCCCGGGCTGCGCGACCTCGAGGGAGTCTGGGGCACCCGCGAGGCGACGAGCATGAAGGCCGTGCCGCGGCGCCTGGTCGTGCTGGGCGGCGGGCCGGCCGGCGTCGAGCTCGCCCAGGTCGTCCGGCGGCTCGGTGGTGAAGCCGTGCTCGTCGAAGGCGAGGATCGGCTGCTCTCCCGTGAGGCGGCGCCCCTTGGCGACGCGCTGGGTGAGACGCTGCGGCGGGACGGCATCGAGCTCATGCTCGGCGAGCAGGCCACCGCGGCCCGCCGGGATATCGACGACTACGTGCTGGAGTTCGACAGCGGCGCGGAAGCCAGGGGCGACCGGCTGCTTGTGTGCACCGGCCGGCGGCCGCGGGTCGAGGGGATCGGGCTGGAGACGGTCGGCGTCAAGGCTGATCCGCGCGGGATCGCCGTTGACGAGTACCTCGTCGCCGCCGAGCGGACCTGGGCGATCGGCGACGTCACCGGCATCTGGCCGCTGACGCACGTCGGCGAGTACCAGGGGGACGTGGTCGCGGACAACATCGCCGGCCACCTGCGCCCGGCGAATTACGAGGCCGTCCCGCGTGTCACTTACACCGATCCGCAGGCCGCCGCGGTCGGCGCGATCACCGCCGACTACACCGGCACCGCACAGGTGTCAGAGGTGCCGAAGACCGCCACGTACACGCACGCTTACGCCAAGTCCAACGGGTTCATGACGCTGCTCAGCGATGGCCAGCGGCTGACCGGCGCTTACGCGCTCGGACCCGAGGCGGGCGAGTGGCTGCAGCAGGCGACGCTCGCCATCCGGGCACATGTACCGGTCGACGTGCTGGCCGACACGATTCAGCCGTTCCCGAGCTTCTCAGGGATCTACGGCCCTGCGCTTAACGATCTCCGGATGGCAATCGTGGACATGCCGCGGCCGCGCAAGCCCATGGATGCGCAGATGGCGACCATGTCCGGCTGAGCAGGGAAGGCCGGCTTACCGCTGGCGGCGCCGCGGTGCCTGACGCTGGCCACACCGATGGGAGGAACATGACGAGCGTAGCCACTCCCGCTGCCAGGCAGCGCGAGCCGCAACTGGCCGGGCAGACCATCGTGCTGATCGGCGGCAGCTCAGGCATCGGACGGGAAACAGCACGGCTCGCCAGGGCCGAGGGCGCCAACGTCATCCTCGTCGGCCGCGATGCCGGCAAGCTTCAGCAGGCCGCGACCGAACTAGGTGCCCAGCGCACCGCGGCTTTCGACGCCGGCGACCCGGCCGCAGTGCGGCGGTTCTTCAGCGAGCTGCCGGCGCCGATCGACCACGTGATGATCACGGCCGGCGGGCCGCAGTACGGCCCGCTGCTCGACATGGACGCGGCCGACGTGCGCGACGCGCTCAGCGGCCACGTCGTGGTGGGACTCGAGGTCGCGCGCAGCGCGGTGCCGCGAATGCGGCCGGGCGGCACGCTGATCCTGATGAGCGGGACCGGCGGCCGCCGAGTCCGTCACGGCGTGGGCATCGCCTCGGCCGCCACCGCCGTGACAGCGCCGTTCGCTGCCGCGCTCGCGCTCGAGGTCGCTCCTGTTCGCGTCAACGTCATCGCCGCTGGCTTTGTCGATACCCCGCTCTCCGCCGCACTGCTCGGTGATCAGCTGGAGGCGCGCCGCAGCGAGCTTCGCGCCAAGCTGCCTATCGCCCGCGTCGTGGGGCCCGCCGACGTCGCGGCGCTGGCCGTCCATCTCATGACCAATACGGCACTGACCGGCGCGACCTACGACATCGACGGCGGGCAGCAGTTCGCCGACGCGTGAGCCTGGCTCAGCCGGTGGCGTCGTAGCCCCTGCGGGGGCAGTGTTGGACTGTGCCGAGGCTGCCTGGGGCTGGTTCCGATCCGGACCGCGACGACGAGATCCTGCAGTTCGGCCGGGATAGGTCAGGCAGGCGCCGCTGGCTGCCGCGGACGGTACTCGTGCTCCTGGTCGTCGCCGCCGGCCTGGCAGTGGTGGCGCGGGGCTCCGGTCACCCGGCGCGGCGGGCGGCGCCGCTGCCCGCACCGTCGCAGCTGCCGGCGCCGTCGCTGCCGGCCCCGCCGCCAGTGCGGATCACCTCGGCTGGGCACCGCCTTCTTGGCGTGACGGGCGACTGGGAACTTTTCGCGCGGGGCCCGGATGACCTGGTGCGGATCCAGCTCAGCCTGGGGCGGCTGACCAGGACCTACGTGCCGCCGCTGACGAGCGGCAACCCGGACGTGTCGTTTGTCGTAGGCGCCAGCGAGACCGTGATCGCGTCGGCCGACCACGTACCCGGCTACGTCGTCCCGGACGGAGGCCAGGCCAGGCTGCTGACCGGGCCGCTGGCTGCCGGCGGCCCGCTGCTCCCAGGCCCCGACCCTCGCCAGGCCGCCTGGGTCACGACCGGGCCGCCGACCCGCCCGGCGCTGTCGCTTGTCGCGCTGGCCGGGGACCGGCGCAGCGCGGTGATCCGGCTCGCTCCTGGCCGGTCGCAGCTTCCGGCAACCGCGGCGCCGGACGGCCGCGGGTACGCGCTGCTGATATCCGGCAGCTCCACCGTCTACGACACCGGGCCCGGCTGGGACCGGCCGGTGCCAGGCACGGTCATCGCCGTCGGGCCGTCCAGCTGGCTGGACGTCGCGTGTGAGGCGCACTCCCGCCGCTGCCATGACGAGGTGATCGACGCCGCCGACGGTGACCGGCGCACCTTGCCGGGCAAGGTCAGCCCATCGCTCAGCTATCTGTCCTGGCCGCCGATGGGTGTCATCGCCCCCGACGGCGCCACCGCCGCCGTGGCCGAGCCGCGCCGGGACGGTCAGCTAACCGTCCGGCTCATCGACCTGGACTCTGGCGCTGCCCGTGACCTGGCCATCCGGCTAGGACCGCGCGGCAGCGGCAATCAGCCGGGCACCGACGCCAACAACCACTCGATGGCTTGGTCGCCGGACAGCCGCTGGCTCTTCGTGGCGGCGGCCGGAGGCAGGCTCCTGGCGGTCGACGCGCGATCCGGCCAGGCAACTGACCTCGGGGTAGCGCTGCCGCCCGTGACGCAAGTCGCGATTCGCCGCTAAGAGGGCCGGCGGTGCACGCAGCTGCCCCGGCGGGGTCAGGGTCGCTCCGCCAGGACGTCGAGGTTGCGGAAGACCGGCTGGCCGTCGGTGAGCTCCGCGTAATGGCATGGTCCCCCTCAGAACGCTCCCGCGGCGCAGGCAGGCTGGTCGCCTGCGCACGCTCCACGCCAGTACGCGCACGTGAGCGACGGATGCGGCCGGGATGTCGGCCAGATGGAGACGGCGAGCGCAGCTGCCGTTCCTGGCGGCGGCGCGCCGGCTGGCGCGGTGAGGCAATCTAGGCAGTCGCCGGCGTAATCCGGGTAGCCGCACGGGCCAATCCGGGCAATTTTCCCGATGAGCGAGCGGTCCCGGCGAACTTACGGTCGTCCATGTCAGCTTCGACGACCGAGGAAGGGGGCCGGCGTGCCTCTGTTCATGGACGTTCACCAGATCGAGGGCGGCGCGTCGATGGACGACGTCGCCCAGGCGCACCTCGCCGACCTGCAGACCCAGGGCAGCTACGACGTGCGCTACCTGCGCTACTGGGTCGACGAGGGCAGCGGTCGGGTGTTCTGCCTGGTCGAGGCCCCCACCGCCGCCGCCGCCGCCGATGTCCACCGGCAGGCCCACGGGCTGGTCGCCGATCACATCTATCAGGTCCAGGAAGGATCCTGACGAGAGGAGCAGGTCCATGCGCAGATCGCGCATCGCCGCGCTCGGTGCCGGTACGGCGACGGTAGCGCTGGCGGTCACCGGATGGCTCGCGCCCGCCACGGGCAGCGCCGCCACCATCAGCAGCCATCAGCAGATGGCAGGCATGTCCCGGCCAGCCGGGTCCACGGTGCTCGCAGCCGACATCGCGGCCGCGCGCCAGGCCACCGCCAAGTACTCGACGAACCTGGCGAAGGCCAAGGCAGATGGCTACTTCAAGATCACGAAGATGATTCCGAGCATGGGCTACCACTTCCTGAACCCGAAGGTCAGCGGGTTCAACGTGCGCAAGCCGCCCATCCTGGTCTACGAGCACGTGGCCGGCCGGTGGCAGCTTGCCGCGCTGGAGTGGGTCTTCACCAGCATGCCGAAGACTCCGCCGCTGCCCAACGCCACGTTCGGGTTCTTCCCCGCGGCCTGCCATTACGCAGACGGCACCTTCATCCCGGACAAGACGGCCTCCACCTGCCCCAAGCGGGCTCCGCACAGCCACGCCAAGTTCACGTTCTGGCATCCGGACCTGACCACCATGCACTTCTGGATCTGGTACCCGAACCCGGATGGCCTCTACGGCAGCATGAATCCGCTGGTCACGCCCTTTAACCGGGGCTGACTGCGCAGTCACGGGACGGACTGGAGTCCGTCCCGTGACTGTTCACCGCAACCGCGCCCGCCATAAGCGACAGCGACGGGGGGGAGCCAGAAGTGAACAGCACGCCCTCAGCACGGACGACCAGCGCGCGGGCAGCAAGCAGCGCGGCTGCCGCTGGAGTCCCGGCGGGCTCGCGGCTCGGGCAAGCCGGGCCGGACGCCGCCGTCACGTCACGATGGGCGTCGGCGTGCAGCCAGATCCGCGCTCAGCTGACCGCCGACGATGCGGTTCCCGGCCGACGTTGCCTGCAGCTGTGCCTCGCGCTGGCCTGGCTCCTCGACGCGGCTTTGCAGTACCAGCCCTTCATGTTCCGGCCGTCGTTCGTCACCACGATCATCGAGCCGGCGGTGGCCGGCAATCCCGGCCTTGTGACCTCGACCGCCGGCTGGGCAAGCCAGCTGATGCTGCACCAGGTGGCGCTGAGCAACGCTGTGTTCGCCACCATCCAGCTGGTCATCGCGGTCGGCCTGCTCTGCCGCCGCACCGTCAGGCCCGCCCTGGTGCTGTCGATCTGCTGGGCGCTGGCGATCTGGTGGCTCGGCGAGGGCATGGGCGGCGTCCTGACTGGCCTGAGTCCGCTGGCTGGCGTGCCAGGCGCCGCGCTGCTTTATGCCTTGATCGCGATCCTGGTGTGGCCCTCACCGCCAGGGCCAGCCGGCCGGACGACGTCGGTGGCTGGCGCGGGGCCAGCCGGGGGAACCGCAGCGAAGATCGCCTGGCTCGCGGTGTGGGGATGCCTCGCTCACTACCTGCTGCTCCCCGCCAACCGGGCGCCCGAGGCGATCTCGCAGGTGCTCTCGGACACCGATGGCCAGCCTCGCTGGCTCGCGGCCGTGCTGCGAGGCCTCTCGGAAGCCGCAGCGCACCACGGCCCGGAGATCTCCGTCGTGCTGGCGGTGCTCTGTGTCGGCATCGGCCTGGCCTTGCTGGCCCGGTCTCTGGTCCGGCCGGCGCTGGTGCTGGCAGCGGCGCTCGGCATCATGCTGTTCATCGCTCAGGGCCTGGGCGGGATCCTCACCGGGCAGGGCACCGATCCTGGCACCGGGCCGCTGCTGATCCTGCTCGCCGCCTGCTATCTGCCGCGCCGTGCCCGCCAGCCGGCACCCGGGCTTTCGTAGCGCACCATCAGCCACATCGCCACCAGCCCGGCCAGCTTTCTCCTCCCCTGGTGCGCCCCGGCCGCTTGCTGACATCGCGACGTGCGGGTGACAATCGGGCGGGGAGCTGGGGGGCTGGCCAATGGAACTGCTTGAGCGATCGACGTTCCTGAACACGCTGTCTGACTACGCGGCTGAGGCCCGCGCCGGCAACGGCCGGCTCGTGCTGGTCTCCGGCGAGTCGGGCATCGGCAAGACCGCGCTGCTCGAGGCCTTCCAGGCCCAGAGCCAGGGCGCCCGCTGGCTCTGGGGCGCCTGCGACGCCCTGCTGACCCCGCGCCCGCTCGGGCCGCTGTTCGACATCGCGGCACAGGCCGGCGGGCGGCTCGCGCAGCTGTGCCGTGAGGGTGCTACCAGGGATCAGCTCCTCGAGGCGTTCCTGACCGAACTCGACACGCCGGAGGCCCTGACCGTCGCCGTGATCGAGGATGTGCACTGGGCTGACGAGTCAACCATCGACCTGCTGACATTTGCCGGCCGGCGGCTGAGCCGGATGAAGGCGCTGGTCCTGGTCACCTACCGGGATGACGAGTTCGGCGGCGACCCGCTGGTGATGCTTCTCGGCGACCTGGCGACGCAGCGCGCCACCCGGCGCATGGCACTGCCGCCCCTGTCCGGCGACGCCGTCCGGGCGCTAGCCGGCCAGCGTGACATGGACGCCGCCGAACTGTGGCGGGTGACCGGCGGCAACCCGTTCCTGGTGTGCGAAGCCATCGAGTCAGGATGGCCCGCGATACCGGCTACGGTCCGCGACGTCGTGGGCGCCAGGCTCGCCCGCGCCACCGGCCCGGTCCGCGACTGCCTGCAGGCGGCCGCGGTCATCGGGGCCAGCACTGACCGGGACTTGCTGGCTTCGGCCCTGGACGGAGCGCCGGTACCGCTGGATGACTGCCTGCGCACCGGGCTGCTGACGGCTGATGCGAGCTCGCTGCACTTCCGTCATGAGCTGCTCCGGATGGCGGTAGAGCAGACGCTTACGCCGCATCGCAAGAGCGAGCTGCACGCCAGGCTGCTCGCTGTGCTGCAGGGCGGCGGCGACGCTGACCCGGCCGTTCTTGCCCATCACGCTGAGGGCGCCGGAGACGGTGCTGCCATTCGCAGGCACGCCCTGGCCGCGGCCCGCCGGTCGGCCGAGCTCGGCGCGCACCGCGAGGCGGCCGTCCAGTACGAAAGGGCGCTGGCCTACGCCGACGCCGGCGACGAGCAGGCACTAGCGGGGCTGCACGAGGGACTCGCTGCCGAGTACCTGCTGCTTGACCGGCTGGAGGAAAGCGAGGCCGCACTGCGGGCCGCGCTGCGTTGCCGCCGCGAGCTGGGTGACGACCTGCGCGTGGGCGAGAACCTCAGCGTCCTGTCCGACGTGCTCTGCTATCAGTGCCGGGGGGCGGAGAGCTGGCAGGCAGCCGAGGAGTCACTGGCGGTGCTGCGGTCGCTGCCGCCAGGGCCGGCGCTTGCCGCGGCGCACGTCGGTGCCGCTTCCGCCGCGTTCAGCGCTGGCCGGCACGCGGAGGCGTTCGACGGCCTAGCCAGCGCGACCGTGCTCGCCGAGCAGCTGGACAGCACTGAGGCCGTGAGCCTGGCCCTGCTGGCGAAGGGTGTCTTTCTGATCGACAGCGGCCAGGACGGCATCGGCTACATCGAGCAGTCGCTCCGGCTCGCCCAGGCGGCCGGCTCGGAGCAGCGAACCTGCAGCGCTTACGTCTGCCTGCAGGATGCCTGCGTCAGCCTGCAACGGCTGACGGAGGCAGAACGCTACTTCAGCGCCGGCATGGCGATCGGCGAGCGACGCGAGCTGCGCAGCTCCACCCGGTGCATGCGAGTCGAGCACGCGGACACGCTGCTGCTGCGCGGGCAGTGGGATGAGGCCGCTGAGGTCGCCGCTGAGGTACTCGCGATTCCGGGCGTGTCACCGTGGAATCAGCTCTATCCGCTGCGCATCCTGGGCACCATCCGTGGCCGGCGCGGCGAGCGGGGCCACGCCGAGCTGCTCGACAGGTCGGCGGCGTTCGCCGCGGCCGGCGGCTCGGTGCCCTGGCTGACCCAAGTGCGCGCGGTACGAGCGGAGCTGCTGTGGCTGTCCGGCGAGCCTGAACTCGCGTGCCGTGAGGCACGGGAGGCCTACGACCAGGCAGTCGGCCAGACCGACCTGTGGCGGCTCGGGTCGGTCGCCATCTGGCTGTCGCGCCTGGCCGGGGGCGTGGACCTGCCGGCGTCGCTGCCGGAACCGTATGCACTGGAGATCGCCGGTGACTGGGCAGGCGCCGCGCTGGCCTGGGAGCGGCTGGGCCGGACCTATGACGCGGCGCTCACCCGCGTCGTCCACTCCGCCGACGGCGCCGAGCTTCGCGGAGCGCTCGCCGTGCTGGACGACCTCGGCGCGCGGCTGACGGCCGCCGCGGCCAGGCGGCGGATGAGGCAGCTCGGCATCACCTCGATTCCGCGCGGGCGCCGGGCCACCACCAGGGCCGCACCGGCCGGCCTCACCGCACGTGAGCAGGAAGTGCTGGCGCTGCTGTCCCAGGGCCTGCCAGACAAGCAGATCGCCAGGCAGCTGGTCATCTCAGAGCGCACCGTGCATCACCACGTCTCCGCGATCCTTGCCAAGACCGGCGCCCGGACCCGGCTCGCCGCTGCCCGCGAGGCCGAGCGGATGGGCGTCGGCGCCCAGGGCTAGCCGGAGAGCGCTCGCTCAGCCAGCAGGTAGGCGCCGAGCAGGATCAGGGCAATGGCGGCTAGCTTCTCGGCGCGCTCGGTGAACCGTTCGCTGATGCGGCTGCCCAGAGCGAGGCCGAGCTGGCTGGCCACGAGGGCAACCAGCGCGATCGCGATGACAACCGGGACCACCGGAAGCCGGACCAGGCCGAGGCTGAAGCCGATCGCGAATTCGTCCAGGCTGATGCTGACGCCAAGAGCTATCACTGCCAGGCCTTGCGCGCTGCGGAGCCGGCCTGCCTGCTGAGCCTCGGCTGAGTCCTCGTCATGAACGAGCATGAATATGCCGAGCCCCGATACCGCGGCCGCCGCCACATAGTCAGCCGCAGCGCCGATGACGCCGGCCAGCCCGCTGCCAGCCGCCAGGCCGATGAGCGGCATGCCCGCCTCGAAGGCCATGAAGATCGCCGAGATGCGCAGCCGCTGCGCTGCACTGGTCAGGCCGGCCGCGCCGAGCGCTGCTGCTACCGCGAAGGAGTCAGCACCCAGCGGGAGAACGAACGCCAGCAGCCGGGCCATGACGCTGATTTTCGCCGCAGCCGGACGCTGCCGCGGCTAGGGGGCTGCCCTGGTCGCCCACGTGAGGCTGCCGGCCTCCGGGATCTGCCCGGCGATGGCGTCGGCCACCTTGCGGCCGAGGGCGTCCCCTTCGCGAGCCGTCAGCTCCGGATCGACCCAGCCCTCGATCTCCACCCGCAGGGTCCGGCCGGTCCACCGGGCGCGGGCGTGTGCGTGCACGACACCCGGAACCGAGCCGGCTGCGGCCTCGGCGGCACGGACGACCGCCGGGTCGACACCGTCGGCCAGGCGGTGCAGTACGTCCCTGGTGACCTCGTAGCCGACGTGGCAGATGAACGCGGTGATCGCGAGCCCGGCGACGGGGTCGCCCCAGGGCTGGCCGAGGGCGACTGCGATGAGGCCGGCCAGGGCTCCGGCAGAATCAGCCGGCCTGGCATGTGCGCGGGCGGGCAGCAGCTGCCCGCCCGCGTACATGGTGCTGTGGTTACTTCTCGCGTATCGGCGATCCGGTCTGCTGTGCTTGCACGTTGGCCGCGCCAGGAACGAGGGCTGGCAGCGTCCCGTTGCCCTGGTACGGGGTCGTGTTCGGCTCGTCGATCATGAACGGCTGGAGGCCCTTCGACGTGGTGACCGTCCCGCTGAGGGCGGGCGGGACCAGGGTGCCGGCTGGCAGCCCGGCGCATGCATCCGCTGTGGCGCCCGTCTGGCAGTAGACCGCCGGGCTCACCGTCAGCGTCCCTGAGGTGACGAGCTTGGACACCTTGCCCTCAGGCGCCGGCACATTGCCGAACCCGGCCGACGGCGTTCCCGGCACCGGCGCACCCCACCAGCAGCGGCTGTCGCTGGCAGGCGGCGTCGGGCAGGCGCCCGGCACGTCGCTGGCGGTGAGCGTCTTGACGCCACGGCTAACCGTGAACCTGGTCTGCAGGGTGGGCGCATTCGGGGTGCCCTGCCCGCTGTAGTCGAGTTGCGCCTCGTTCAGTGGCTGCAGGTTCGACAGGGACAGCGTGACCAGGTCGCACGCCAGGCCCACGTTGATCTGAGCCTGCGTCGGCGGGCAGGTCGCGTTCGCATCCGGCGCGGTGAACGCCGCCGGCACCTTGAAGGTGACGTTCAGGCTGCCGTCCGCTGCAGCGGCAACGAGGGCGAGCGAGCCCAGGTCGGTCTCGCTGAGGTTTGCGCTCGATGGGCTGACGATGGCGCCGAGCCCGCTGGTCTGGACGAGCACCAGCAGCGAGCTCGCTGGATAGCTGCCGGCCGAGCAGCTCACCGTGATCGTGGACGCCGGGGTGACGCCGTCCACGTTGGCCGGATTCGCTGGCGTTGCCGCGTTGCTGTAATTGCAGCCAGAGGTCGAGGGCGGGATGGGCGTCGCCGACGCCGCCGTGGCCTGGCCGGCAATAGCGCCGGCGACTAGGCCGAGGGTGCCGAGACAGGCGAGCGCCGCCCGCCATCGTGACCGCGTGAGCCTAGAAATGCCTCCTTGCATGGGCTCCTCCAGTGAGAGCCTTGCGGCGGACCCGCCGGGATGCCGGTGACGACGTGCTGTCCGCCGGCCTCAGCCGGCCTCCGCAAGTTACCGGGAAGTAACTAGAATACTAGGCATTCTGTGCTAATAGCCTTAATCATGTCAAGCGGCATTAGCAGTACATTTACCACCAAGGGAGCACGCAGGGAGGGGCGGCCGTGATGGCGGCCCCTCCCCTGCTGCAGGGATCTGAACTAGCCTCCGGCACCGTCGCTGACGCTGCCGAAGACGGTCTGATCGAACTCGTTACCGCTCTCTGTCAGCCTCAGCACGACGTCGATCTGCCAGAGCCCGGCGACCGGACTGGCACTGCTCAGCCCGGCGTCGCCAGACGGCTGACCGTTCACGGTCTGGGGCGTGGTCGCGGTGGCCACCACCGCGCCGCTGGGGTCGACCAGGAAATAGTTGTACACGTTGTCCGGACTCGCATCAGCCGTGTGGAGCCTGACGTCCAGGTCGGGCGACCCGGCCGGCACGTTGATCTCGTAGGTGTTGATCTGCCCGACGCTGCGCCCGGTCGTGCCGATAATCTGCGCCTGGAAGGAGCCGCCGCCGGGCGGGATCAGGGTCCGCCTGGCGATCGGCACCGAGTCCGCGGCTCCGTTGCTGGCGGACAGCTGCACCGACTCCGGGTGGTCGCCCGGCTCGGCCGGCATCGCGACGTTCAGCGGCACCGACACGCTGGAGCGCGCCGGGATCG
>DASXMR010000097.1:0-7327 GCA_036495525.1 Streptosporangiaceae bacterium
GCGTGTTCGCGCTGCGGGCTATACCGCAGGCAATTTCGGCAGGCGCGTTCAACCAGTCGGTGAAGCAGGGTGGCCAGCAGAACGGCCAGGGCGGCCAGCAGGGCGCGGACGGCAACGGCTCTTCGCTGTCCGGCTCGCCGCAGCCGGGCGGTGCTGTCGGCGGCACCGGGCCGGGGTCCGGCCAGGCAAGCTGCAGCCCCTCCCCGCCAGGCCTGAAACCCCCTCCGCCGCAGGTGTCGACCAGCCCGTCGTCGTCAGCTTCGCCGTCCCCGAGTTCGTCCGGCATCTCGCCGAGCACGCCGCCCGGTTCCCCCAGCCCGAGCCAGACCCCGCCGGCCAGTCCGTCGGATACTCCGGCCGGGACACAGGTGAGCCCCAGCACGGGCGCGGCTGGCACGGCAGGCGCGGCGGACCAGACCCCCGCGGCTGGCAGCCAGCAGGCCGCCAGCCAGCCGCACGGCCATGCGGGCACGCAGACCTCGCCGAGCAGGAAGCACAGCCCCAGTCCGTCGCCAACCCACTCGTGCGGCGGCTGACACCAAGTCCCTGGCTGCCGAAGAGCCCCGGCTGCCGCTGTCTGCTGGTCGGCCACGACCGCCGCGAGCAGGTTGAGACCGGCCCGGACGCGCAGCCGATGCTGCCGGTCCCGGCGGTCGGCTGCCGGTCAAGCCGACGTCAGCTTGCCTGAGGCGCCAGGGACGGCTGATGGCTACGCTGATGACCTGGCGGCCGCTGCCGGTGCCTGCGGGCGGGGCTCCTGACCGACCTGCGGCCGTTAGTCCCAGCGGCGACTGCGCTGCAGCACTATGGCCGCGGCGACGGCTCCGGCCGACGACGCCCGCAGCACCGACGGCCCGAGCCGCACACTGACCGCGCCGGCCTGCGCCAGCGTGCTTGCCTCGGCCGGGCTCAGCCCGCCTTCCGGCCCGACGACCAGGATGATGTCACCGCTGCCAGGCAGTGGCACGGCCCCGGCCTGCAACCCGGCCAGCGGGTCGAGCACGACGGCCAGGCTCGCCCGCCCGGCGAGGGCGGCCACTCCCGGCAGTCTTTCCGGCTCGGCGATCTGCGGGAACCGGGCCCGGCGCGACTGCTTGCCCGCCTCCCGCGCGGCTGACCGCCAGCGGCCGAGAGCCCGCGCCGCCCGCTCCCCGCGCCACTGCGCGACGCACCGCTCGGCTTGCCACGGCACGATCACGTCGACCCCGACCTCGGTCATGATCTCGACGGCCAGCTCGCCCCGGTCGCCCTTGGGGATGGCCTGAACGACGACGACCTGCGGGTCGGGCGGCGGCTCGGCGCGCCGGCTGACGACCGCCAGCTCCAGCCGGCCGGCCCCGGCCGCGGAGACCACGCACTCGGCTACCCGGCCGGCGCCGTCGGTGACATCGGCGCGCTCACCAGGCCGCAGCCGGCGCACCGTGGTCGCGTGCCTGCCCTCAGCGCCGTCCAGCACGATGGCGTCGCCTGCCAGGCTGGCAGCGTCGGCCGCGAACAGCGGTGGTATCAGCGCTGCCTCCTCGCTGCTGGCCAGGTCGGCAGGGAGCGGGCTCAGCGGCCGTTGAACGCGTCGCGCAGCCGGGAGAACAGCCCCTGCTGGCCCGGCGAGAACTTGCCTGGCGGTGCCTCCTCGCCGCGCAGCCTGGCCAGCTCGCGCAGCACCGCCTCCTGGTCCGGCTCCAGCTTCATCGGCGTCTCGACCGTCACGTGGATCATCAGGTCGCCGCGGCCGGATGAGTTCAGGTGCGTGGCGCCCTGCCCGTACAGCGGGATGGCCTGGCCGGACTGGGTGCCGGGCCGGATATCCACGTCGGCCGGGCCGTCCAGGGTCTGGATCTTGAGCGTGGCGCCGAGCGCGGCGGCGACCATCGGGATCGTCACGGTGCAGTGCAGGTCGTCGCCCTGCCGCTCGAAGATCGCGTGCGGCCGCTGCGCGATCTCCAGGAACAGGTCACCGGCTGGCCCGCCACCTGGCCCGACCTCGCCCTCGCCGGCCAGCTGAATGTGGGTGCCGTCCTCGACGCCAGCCGGGATCTTCACCTTGAACGTGCGCCTGGTCCTGACCCTGCCGTCCGCGTCGCACTCCGGGCATGGCCGGCGGATCACGGTGCCGTAACCGCCGCAGCCGGGGCAGGGACGCGAGGTCATCACCTGGCCGAGGAATGAGCGGGTCACCTGGCTGACCTCGCCGCGCCCGTTGCACACGTCGCAGGTGGTCGGGTGCGTGCCAGGCGCGGTGCCCTCGCCTGAGCAGGTCGGGCACACCACGGCGGTGTCGACGGTCAGCTCGCGGGTGGTGCCGAACGAGCACTCAGCCAGGTCGAGCTCGACCCTGATGGTCGCGTTGCGGCCGCGCCTGGCCCGGCTGCGCGGCCCGCGCGCGCCGGCCCCGCCACCGAAGAACGCGTCCATCAGGTCGCTGAACGGGAACCCGGCGCCGCCGAACCCGCCGGCCCCGGCCCCCGCCCCGGCGAACGGGTCGCCGCCCAGGTCGTACATCTGCCGCTTCTCCGGATCGGAGAGCACCTCGTATGCCTGGGTGATCTCCTTGAACCGCTCCTGGGTGTGCGGGTCCGGGTTGACGTCCGGGTGCAGCTCGCGGGCAAGCCGCCGGTACGCCTTCTTGATCTCGTCGGCGTCGGCGTCCCGGCGCACGCCGAGGGTGCTGTAGTAATCGGTTGCCACGCCCGCCCCTACGATTCCGCCAGGATCTGGCCTACGTACCGTGCCACCGCGCGTACCGCTCCCATCGCCGTCGGGTAGTCCATCCGCGTCGGGCCAAGAACGCCGAGCTGTGCCAGCGCCTGGTCGCCCGAGCCGTAGCCGGAGGCGACGACCGAGGTGCTGAGCAGGCCAGGCACATCGTTCTCCGCGCCGATGCGTACCGTCAGCAAGCCGCGCTCGCCGCTCTCGCCGAGCAGCCGCATGAGCACGACCTGCTCCTCCAGCGCCTCAAGCACCTCGTGCAGGCCCCGGGAGAAGTCAGCCGGGGTGAGGTTCGACGCACCGCCGACCACCACCCGCTCCTCATGCCGGTCGACCAGAGTCTCCAGGATCACCGAGAACACCGCCGCGGCGTTGGCCCGCTCGCTCGGCATCACCCGCTCCGGCAGCCCGGCCACCACCGTGGCCGCGTCAGTCAGCTTGCGGCCGTCCAGGCAGGCGTTCAGCACGGCCCGGAGCTGGGTGATCGACTCGTCGTCGATCGCGCCTGGCAGATCCACGGCCCGCTGCTCGACCCGGCCGGTGTCGGTGATCAGCACCAGCAGCAGCCGCTTGTCCATCAGCGGCACCAGCTCGATGTGCCGCACGGCTGACCGGGTGAGCGAGGGGTACTGCACGACCGCGACCTGCCGGGTCAGCTGGGCCAGCAGCCGCACCGAGCGCATCACGATGTCGTCGAGGTCGTAGGCGCCAGCCAGGAACGTCTCGATCGCCCGACGCTCGGCCGTCGAGAACGGCTTGACGCCCGACAGCCGGTCCACGAACAGCCGGTAGCCCTTGTCCGTCGGGATCCGGCCCGCGCTGGTGTGCGGCTGGACGATGAACCCCTGCTCCTCGAGCACCGCCATGTCATTGCGGATGGTAGCGGGTGAAACGTCCAGGTTGTGCCGGTCTACCAGGGCCTTCGAGCCGACCGGCTCGTTGGTGGAGACGTAGTCCTCCACGATGGCGCGCAGCACCGCCAGCTTCCTGTCGTCGAGCACGCCGCACCTCCCTGGCACTCCCGTGACCCGAGTGCCAAGTCTATGGCGCTTCGGGCGGTGCGCGGCACTGTCCGCTGTCAGGCCGCGAACCTGCCGCTCAGTCTGTCAGCCCGCGTACAACCGCGTCAGCAAGCAGCCTGCCGCGCCTGGTGAGCACCACCAGGTCGCCGGCCAGCGCCGCGGGCTCAGCCAGCCCGTCGGCCGCGGCCGTGGCTGCGGCCAGCCGCCCGGCCGGGCTCAGCTGCGCCACCGGGCAGCCGCCGGCCAGCCGGGTCGTGAGCATGATCCGCTCGGTCTGCCGCTCGTCAGCGGTGAGGATCTCCCGTGCCTGCGCCGGGCTGCGGCCGGCCGTCAGCCGGGAAGCGTAGGCAGCCGGATGCCGCACGTTCCACCACCGGGTGCCGCCAACGTGGCTGTGCGCGCCCGGCCCGACGCCCCACCAGTCCCCGCCGGACCAGTACAGCAGGTTGTGCCGGCACCTGGCCGCGTCCCCGGCCGACCAGTTGGAGATCTCGTACCAGCGCAGCCCGGCCGCGCTGAGCAGCTCGTCGGCGGCCAGGTACCGGTCAGCCATCACGTCGTCGTCAGGTGCCGCCAGCTCGCCGCGGCGCACCCGGCGGGCCAGCGCGGTCCCGTCTTCGACGGTCAGCGCGTAGGCGGAGATGTGGTCAGGGCCGGCCTCGATCGCGCTGATCACCGACGAGCGCCAGTCGGCGGCGCTCTCGCCGGGCGTTCCGTAGATCAGGTCGAGGCTGACGTGGTCGAAGCCGGCCGCCCTGGCCCAGCGTGCGCACTGCTGGGGCCGGGCGGGCTGGTGCACCCGGTCCAGCACGGCCAGCACGTGCGGCGCGGCGCTCTGCATGCCGAGCGAGATCCGGGTGACTCCCGCCCCCCGCAGCCGGTCAAGCGACCGCTGGTCGACCGTCTCCGGGTTGGCCTCGGCGGTCACCTCGGCGCCTGGCGCGAGGCCGAATTCGGCGCCGATCGCCTGCAGCACTGCGGCGAAGTCAGCCGCCGGCAGCAGTGTGGGCGTGCCGCCGCCGAAGAACACGGTGCTCACCGCCGGCGCGGCGGGCCCCAGCACCTTCCTGGCCAGCGCGATTTCCGCGATCACCAGGGCGGCGTAGGACTCGCGGGACACGCCGGGACCGAGCTCGGCAGCGGTGTAGGTGTTGAAGTCGCAGTAGCCGCAGCGGGTCACGCAGAAGGGCACATGCACATACATTCCGAACGCGGCCGTTCCCAGCTGGTCGAGCGCCACGGCGGGCAGTGCCCCGTCCGGTGGCACCGGCAGGCCGTCAGGCGGCTGGCCGGGCACGCTCAGCCGGTCCCGTCCGGTGCCGTCAGGAACACCGCGCTACGCCCTGGCCGGCGCGAGCACGCGGCGGCCGATCTGATCCCATTTGCCGCCGCGGTCGGCCACCTGAAGCACCCGCCGCATCAGTTCCTGGTCGCCGTAGTAGGCGCGCATCGAGTCGGCGACCGAGACCAAAGGGTCCGGCCGGCCGAGCACCTCGGCGTCGTCGCCGGCCATGACCACGCCGGGAACCAGCACCCGCAGGTAGGCGCCCGGCCGCCCGGCAGCGGCGAAGCGCCGCACCCAGCTCTCCTCGTCCATCCATGACCGGAACGTCACGCACGGGATGCGCGGCGAGGTGACCTGCACGACCGCGGTGCCGACCCGCCACCGCTCGCCGATCGCCGCGCCAGTGACGTCCAGTCCGGACGTCGTGAGGTTCTCCCCGAACGCCCCGTTGCGCAGCTCGCGGCCGAGCCGCTCGGTCCACCAGTCGAGGTCCTCCCGGGCATAGGCATAGACCGCCTGGTCGGGACCGCCGTGGTTTTCCTTGTCGGCACATTCGTCGCCGGCCAGCCCGAGCAGGCCGACCTCGACCGGCCCGCCAGCCGGCCGCTTGTCAATCGCCGACCTGGCCGGCTTCCCGCCGATCACGAGGTCGGCCTCCCGCCCGACATTCACTGACACAACCCGCGCAAGCCCCATCCCCCGACGCTATCCGACCAGCGCGCGGCCGGGCGACCAGAAAACCGCCGCCGACCAGCGGAACCCTCCCCGGCAGTCCCGTGCGCCGCGCAGGCAAGGGGTTTGGCCCCCGGCCGACCGGAGGCGGCACCCGCCCCGCCCTCATACCTTGCCAGCGGCCGGTCAAGCCCGGTTAAGCTGGTGAAGGTCCGACAGGGGGAGGAACGGTGGCCGTGGTACCGGGAGATGGCATCGTCCCGCTGGACCACAGGAACATGCGCTCCTCGTCGGCTGACCGGGAGCGGGCCGTTGACGTGCTGAAGGCCGCGTTCGCCGAGGGCCGCCTGGACCAGGAGGAATACACCACCAGGGTTGAGCAGGTGTACACCTCGCGGACTTACGGTGACCTGGCGACGCTGACCGCTGACCTGCCAGCCGGTCCGCTCGGCACGCTCGAGCAGGCAAGGCAGCTCCCGGCCCAGGCGAAGCCTCCGGCGTCGATGCCGCCGGTGCGCCGCCGCCGCAGCGGCGGCCTGCCGCTGCCGTTCCTCATTTGCCTGATCGTGGTGCTGGCGACGGCAGCCGGGCACGTATCCGTGGCGCCGGCGGTGATCGTGATCGTGCTTTTCGTGATGCTCAACATCTTCCGGTGGTTGAGGTAAGGGGCCCGATGACGACCGAGTATGGCCAGACCCGCGAGGGTCAGTACGGTCGGCCAGCGCCCTACGGCCAGGCGCCGTACGGCCAGATGCGCGCGTCGGACCAGGACCGGGAGCGGGTGACTGGCCTGCTGCAGGCCGCTTACGCGCAGGGCCGGCTCGACCAGCAGGAGTACGACGAGCGGCTTGGCCTGGCGCTGACCGCCCAGGTGCACGCCCAGCTGGACGCCGTAGTCGCTGACCTGGTGCCGCCGCCCGCGCGGCTGATGTCACGCGGCACCAACTCGCTCGCGATCGCATCGCTTGCCTGCGGGGCCGGGCAGGTCCTGGTCGGCCCCCTGTCCGCGATCCCGGCCGTGGTGCTCGGGCACATGGCCCGCCGGCAGATCAGCGAGACCGGCGAGGAAGGGGCCGGGCTGGCGCTGGCCGGGCTCGTGCTCGGCTACATCGGCGTGGCCATGATCGTGCTATTCATCGGCGTGCTGGCCGTGATCATCGGGATCGCCGCGCACCTGTGATCGGCTAGCGCCGGGGGTCGCCCCGCTGCCCGGCTGGCGGCGCCGTCAGCGACGGCCGACCTGCTGGCCGGCGGGCATCGCCGTCAGCGCTTGCGCTCGCCGGCCTGCTCGGTGGACAGCGCCGCCACGAAGGCCTCCTGCGGCACGTCGACCCGGCCGATCGTCTTCATCCGCTTCTTGCCCTCCTTCTGCTTCTCCAGCAGCTTCCGCTTGCGGCTGATGTCGCCCCCGTAGCATTTGGCGAGCACGTCCTTGCGGATCGCGCGGATGTTCTCGCGCGCGATGATCCGGGATCCGATCGCGGCCTGGATCGGCACCTCGAACTGCTGGCGCGGGATGAGCTCATTGAGCTACGATGGCCGCATCGCATCGAGCAGGCCAAGGCTCGACTTCCAAACGCTCGACTCCGCCAGCCGCAATGACGTCGCCGGTACCGTGAATGCCATCGCGGCGCTGAACATT
>DASXMR010000098.1:0-85112 GCA_036495525.1 Streptosporangiaceae bacterium
GGCGGCACCGCATAGCCGAGCCGCGGGACGAAGCTCGCGGTGCTGATCAGGAGCGGCACCCGACGAATTCCGCCCGGTATTACCCGGAAGACAACCAGGAGCGTGGCCGTGAAGCCGGCGAATCCGCCCACGACCTCGCCGGAGGAAGCGGGGGGCAGCGCGGATAGGGTCGGATGAGTGGCTAGCCCACAGTATCTGGAGCCGTTTGTCCTTGCCGTTCCTGAGGCGCAGCGGCGCCGCGAGGGCAGCATCGATGTCTACTGGCCCGCTGAGGCCGGCACCGAGCCACTGCCGCTGATCGTCTTCGTGCATGGCGGCCCGATCCCCGCCAAGCTGCGGCCGACACCGCGCGACTGGCCCGTGTACCGCGGATACGGGGCGCTGGCGGCGAGCCATGGGGCTGCCGGCATCACCGTCGACCACCAGCTGCACTCGCCGGAGGCATACCCGCAGGCGGCAGCCGACGTCTCGGCCGCGGTGGCCGCGGCGCGGGCGCTGCCGGGCGCGGATCCTGACCGGGTGGCGCTGTGGTTCTTCTCCGGCGGCGGGCTGCTGTCTGCTGGCTGGCTGGCCGAGCCGCCGCCGTGGCTGCGCTGCGTCGCGCTGACCTACCCGGTACTGGCCCCGCTGCCAGGCCGGGACATCGATCCAGCGTTCCGGCCAGTGGCTGCGCTCAGGACCGCCGGCGAGCTGCCGGTGCTGCTGACTAAAGTCGGCCGGGAGCGGCCGGCGATCGCGGGGACCGTCGCGGAGTTCACTGCCGAGGCGGAGCAGCAGGCAGCCCGGCTGACCGTCATCGAGGTGCCGGACGGCCAGCACAGCTTCGACATGCTCGACCACACCGAGGAATCCAGGGCGGCTGTCACTCAGGCGATGGCCTGGGTCGCCGCCTGCCTGCAGCGCTGAGGCGCGGCAGATGGCCGATCATGCGGCGCTTAGCGCGCGGCTGGGCACGTCCGCTGGATCGGGGGCGGCAGCGGCGGCGGCAAGCCGGTGCCCGTGCCGGTCACGGCCGGTTCGGGTCGGGGTGCATCACGAAGAGCACCGACCAGGCCGGCGCCGACGGGTCGTCCGGGCGCTGGACGAACTCCTCGATCAGGTCATGGAGCCTGTCCCTGAACTCAGCCATGTGCGTCGGGGAGAGCCTCAGGCCCATCCGGGTCGCGTCGATGTCCTCGGCGCGCGCGAGGCTCACTTCCTCGGCGAATGTGTCGATCATGACCTGGCTCTGCTGGACCGGCATGTTGAGCTGCCAGGACTTCATGGTGGCCAGGTACGGGATCTCCCGCGCGCCGCGCGCGCCGCGACGCTCCGGCTGCGGCTCGAGGAATCCGGTCCGCACTAGGGTCCTGATGTGATGCAGCACGCTGGCCGGGTCGCGGTCTAGAATCTCCGCGATCTGCTTGTTGGTGCGCGGCTCGCCTATGCAGATGCGCAGGATCCGCAGCCGCAGCGAGGAGGCCAGCGCTCTGGCCTCCTCATCGGTGGCCAGCTGATGTCCGGTCATGTCAGCCATCCTAAAGCGATTGACAAAGCCCAATCACTCGGCCACGCTGGGCGGCGTGACTTCCGACCCCCCGACCGGGCAGCCCAGGCGGCGCGGCGGGCTCTGGCATCATCTCGGATTCCGGCGGCTGTGGATCGGCGAGACGGTCAGCCAGTTCGGCACCATGATCAGCCAGCTTGCGCTGCCCCTGGTCGCGATCCTGGTGGTGCACGCGCCGACATTCGACGTCGGCGTGCTGACCGCGCTGGAGACCGCGCCCTTCGTGCTGATCGGGCTGCCCGCCGGCGCGTGGGTCGAGCGGATGCGGTTCCGCTCGGTGCTCATCGTCAACGACCTGATCCGCGCCATCGCGCTCGGGTCGATACCGCTCGCCTACCTGCTCGGCGCGCTGACCATCGGGCAGCTGTTCGCGGTCGCGTTCGTCACCGGAATCAGCACTGTGTTCTTCGACGTCGCCTACCAGTCCTACCTGCCGCAGCTTGTCAGCCGGGCGCAGCTTGTCGAGGGCAACGCCAAGCTCCAGGGCAGTGAGTCGGTCAGCCAGATCGCCGGGCCGAGTCTCGGCGGGCTGCTGATCCAGGCACTCACGGCGCCCTACGCTGTGCTCGTCGACGCGCTGAGCTTCATCTGGTCAGCCGCGTGGGTGGCAATGATCCGGCCGGCGCCGCCGAAGCCCGAGCGCAAGGCGGACCCGAACCTGCGCCGCGAGATCGGCGAGGGACTCCGGTTCGTCATCGGGAACCCGATGCTCAGGGCGATCTCCATGTGCACCGGCTCGTACAACTTCTTCAGCTCCATGATCGCGGCAGTCTTCTACGTGCTGCTGGCGCGCCAGCTGCACCTGTCGGCCGGGCTGATCGGCGTGATCACCTCGGCGCTGGCCGTGGGCGGGCTGTTCGGATCGCTGGTCGCCAGCCGCCTCGCGCGCTGGCTCGGACAGGGACCGGTCATCTGGATCTCCGTCGTGGCGTCGGCGCCGTTTGCGTTCGTCCTGCCGTTCGTCGAGCGCAACTGGTCCCTCGGCCTGCTCGCGGTCGCCGAGGTCATGCTCGGCATGGGCACTGTCGTCTACAACATCACCCAGGTCAGCTTCCGGCAGGGGCTGTGCCCGCCAGACCTGCTCGGCCGGATGAACGCGACCATGCGGTTCCTGGTCTGGGGCACCATGCCGCTGGGCGGGCTGGTCGGCGGCGCGCTGGGCGCGGGCATCGGGGTGCGAGGCACGCTGCTGATAGCGGCGATCGGCAGCACCCTCACGTTCCTGCCGGTGTACCTGTCGCCGCTGCGGCGCGCGCGCGACCTGCCGTCCCACGAGGAAGTGGCGGCCGGCCAGTCACTCGGCAATCCCGTCCAGGTCGCCGAAAGCTGACCCGGCGCGTGACGCGCCGACGGCCAGGCGGACGGCGCGGTACCCGCTGGGTGCAGGACGGCTCAGCTGATGTCCCGGCCGTTGACGGTCAGCTTCACGTCGATGTTGCCCCTGGTCGCGTTGGAGTACGGGCACACCTGATGTGCGCCTGCAACGATCCGGGCCGCCAGCTCGGGGTCCTGAACCTGCGGCAGGGTGATGTCGAGCGCCACGGCGAGCTTGAAACCGCGCTCCTCGGTGGGCAGCAGGCTCACCCGGCTGTCGATCGACACGTCGCCGACCTCGGCGCGTTCACGACGGCTGACCACACCCATGGCACTCTCGAAGCAGGCAGCAAAGCCCACGGCAAAGAGCTGCTCGGGGTTCGTGCCACCGCCCTCGCCGCCCATCTCCTCAGGCGAGCGGAGCTGCACATCCAGGATGCCGTCGTTCGTCCGCCCGTGGCCGGCGGCCCGGCCCCCGGTGACGGTTGCTTCCGCCGTGTAAAGAACTCGCGCCATCTCGGCTCCATCCTCGGGTTCGGCAGGCTGCCCGGCTGGCTGGCCCAGCCGGTCCGGTGCCGGTCCGGCGATGGCCGCCCTGATCTCACGGTATCCGGGGCCAACGCCGGACACCCGGCGATCATGATGCCGAAGCGCCCATCCCGGTGCAGGAATTCTTAGCGGAACTCTCGGACGACAGGACAATGAGGCATGGCGCTATCGACCGCGTTCACCCGGATGTTCTCGGTCCAGCATCCAATCGCGCTCGCGCCCATGGGCGGAACGGCCGGCGGCGCGCTGGCCGCGGCGGTCTCCCAGGGCGGCGGCCTTGGCCTGATCGGCGCTGCTGGCGGCAACGCTCAGTGGCTCGGCCGCGAGCTTGATCTGGTGGCCGGGCTGACCGACCGGCCGTGGGGTGTCGGATTCCAGTCATGGGCTGCCCCGGTGAGCGCGATCCAGCAGGCGCTGGAACGAGGCCCTCAGGCGGTCATGCTGTCCTTCGGCGACCCCCGGCCGTTCATCGAGCCAATCCGCAAGACCGATGCCGCGCTGATCCTCCAGGTCACCGACCTCAGCGAGGCACGAGAGGCGCTGGCGGCCGGCGCCGACGTCATCGTCGCGCAGGGCACCGAGGCCGGCGGGCACGGCGGCAGCGGCGGCTGGTCCACCTTCTCGTTCGTGCCGGTCGTGGCCGATCTCGCGGCACCGGTACCGGTGCTAGCGGCCGGCGGCATCGCCGACGGCCGGGGAGTAGCCGCCGCGCTGGCGCTCGGCGCGACTGGCGCGCTGATCGGCAGCCGGTTCCAGGCAACCGCCGAGACGCTCGCCGATGCCGCGATCACCAAGGCGATCATCGAGGGGAGCGGCGAGGACACGGTGCGCGGCACGATCCTCGACGTCATCCGCGGCTCGCGCTGGCCGTCCCGCTACCCGGCCCGCACGCTGCGCAATCGGTTCACCGAGCAGTGGCGCGGCCGGGAAGCAGAGCTCGCAGCTGACAGCGAAGCCAGGCAGGAGTACCGGGACGCTGTCGCGCACGGCGAGCTGCCGCCGCAGCCGGTATGGACCAGCCAGGCGATTGACCTGATCACTGACTTGCGGCCCGCGGCCGAGCTGGTCGGGGCCATCGGCGATGAGGCGGCCGGGATACTGGCGCGGCTCAGCCCTCGCTAACCGGGCAGCCGGTCCTTGGTGGGCCGGGACCATCACCCGGCGGCGGTCGGCGGCGGGCCTGGTAGCGGATCATGAAAGTGCCATCGGTGTCGGTGAACGTGCCGGCCGCGCGGAACCCGTTGTGCTCCGATACCCGCCGGGACGCCACGTTGTCCTCGGCGACATGCGACTCGAACCGGGTGACGCCGATCGACGATCCGTACTGCAGCAGCAGCGCGAGCGCCCTGGTCGAGAAGCCGCGGCGGCGCTGGCCGGCCGACGTCCAGTACGACACCTCAGCAGAGCCGTCGGGCTGCAGCCGCAGCTCGCAGCCGCCGACCAGCCGGCTGGTAGCGACCTCGCGGGTCGCGAAGGTGCGCCTCGGTCCGCCGTGCTGCCACTCGCGGGCCCAGCTGTCAAAAGCCCGCCGGACATCGGCCTCCGTTGACTTCTGCGGCCACCAGCCGAACCTCAGCGCCGTCTCCTCATCTTCCCCGGCAACGTGGGCGGGTATGTCGTCGTCGGTGTGCCCGTTGAGCACAATGACCCCGTCAGTGATCGTCGGGACCATGTCCACGTTCCGCTCGGGATTCGGCGCTGGGAACCATGGGTCGCCACCGTGCCACACAAGGCCACGTACTGGCCTGCCCTTTTCGTGCCGTCGGGCAGGGTCACCGTGCTGGCGCGCTGACAGTCAGCCGAAAGTGTGCTGCCCGGAGCGCAGCAGCGCCAGGTGGCGCCGGGCGTAGGCAGGCTCCAGACTCCAGCCGTTCGCTGCCTCCCACGCGATCGCCGCCAGCCGGGCCGTGCGCAGCCGGTCTGCACGAGCACCTTGTCGATGTGCCGCCGGCCGTCCAGCGCCGGCACCGCGGCCGGCACCCGCATGCCATGGCTGGCCAGATGATCGAGCAGCTCGATCTCCCAGTCCAGGCTGGCGGGCTCGCGGCGGGTGGTACGGGCTACCAGCCGCAGCCCGGTTAGCTCGCGGCCGCCGAGGCGGATCTCCCAGACCGTTGTTGCGGTTGCCGCTGAGCGGGCCAACTACCTCTGGCTCACCCCATGCCGCGAGCACCTCAAGCACGGTTCCATCGTGCACCAGCCCGCACGGTTGCTGGCCGGTGATGCCGCGACTACTCGGTGACCTCGCGCTTGAAGGAGTAGACGGTCACGCTCCAGGTGTGTTCCCAGGCTGTCTGGCCTGGCACGCCCTCAGGCCCGGTGCCGATAGCGCCGGCCAGCTCCCAGCCCTCGGCTCCGGCCCGGTTCATCAGGTCAACGGGGCTCTGGCCATCGGGCCTGCGGCCCTCGCCGATGACCTCTCCCGGCCCGTCCCAGGTGACGAGGCGCTGGCCTTCAGCACCTCTGATCTCCTGGGTGATCGTGAGCTGGCCGTACTGCCACGCGGTCATCGGGATCCTTCCTGGGTCTCGGCACCGTGCTGGGGCAAGCCCGGCTGCAGCGAGCCTGGCAGCCAGCTTGGCGAGTCCATCCGCGCTGCCGGCGAGGGCACCGGACCTGGATGGCCGCCGGGGGAGCTGGCCGGCCAGGTTCGCCGCCCGTAGGTGACATCTGATTGCGGGCCGCGCGCGTGACAAAGCCATGCTGTCGGTGGCCAGGTCCGGCTGCCAGCCGGCGCCTGGCGTTACTCGCCGGGGCGGCGGGATGCGCGGCTCGCCGCTGGCCTGCGCGGCCGACCCTAGCTGCCGAACGTCACGTCCAGTCGGCTGACCAGTCCGTCATGCCAGGTGATCGTCATCACCCCGGTCCCGCCGGCGCTCCAGCGGAACTGCACCGTGTCGACCGGGCCGGCCGAGCTGACGTCGCTGACCGTCAGCGTGTCGGTCGGCGGCTGCCCTGCGTAGGCGCCGGCGATCTGCGCATGGCCGCTGAAGGGCCCCACGGGCAGGCCGGGAAAGTCCAGGGTGGCGTCGGCAGCGAACCGGTCGGTGAAGGCATCCCAGTCCGCCGACCGGACGGCCTGGTTGAAGGCGGCCACATGCTCGGCAACCCTGGCTGGCGTGCCGCCGCTGCTCATCGGCCCTCCCGGCATCGCCGACCGCGGTCAGTCCAGCCTAGCGGCGGCAGCGTTACGAAGGCCGCTGCAACCGGCCGGGCAATCCAGCGCGCCTGGCTGCCGGGACTTGCTGGCCACCCGCGGCCAGGCCACCGCGGACGTGGCTGCGCGTGGCAGCTGCTCACTGAGCACCAGAGCGGTCAGGGCTGAGTGATCTGTCCGGGAAGGGCCCGGATCATGCGATCGGCACCATCTATGCGCGGTCTCCACGTCGAGTGCACGGTCACTGCACGCTGCTCGCGTTAGGTGTTGCGGTCAGGGCGGAGCGGCAGCCGGTCACGGCGCGGGGGACGACTCCGGGGCGAAGAGCTGCGTGCCCGCCAGGCACTACTGGGGGGAGTAGTCGTGACGCAGACGATCAGCGCGGGGGTGGCGGATCTCCGTAGCGAGATAGGCGGGCCGGTGATCGTGCCCGGCGACCCGGATTTCGACGACCGGAGGCGAGTCTGGAACGCGGAGATCGACCGGCGCCCGTCGGTGATCGCCCGCTGCACGTCGGCCGCTGACGTGGCCGCGGCGCTGGCGCTGGCCCGTCAGCAGGGCCTGGAAGTCGCGGTCCGCGGCGGCGCGCACAATTCGGCCGGGACCGCCATCTGCGACGACGGCATCATGATCGACCTGAGCGTGATGAACTCCGTGACGGTCGACCCGCAGGCAAGGACGGCCACGGTCGGCGGCGGCGCGCTGCTCGCCGACCTGGACGCGGCCGCCCAGCGGCACGGGCTCGCCGTCCCGGCCGGGCTGATCAGTCACACGGGCGTCGGCGGGCTCACGCTCGGCGGCGGCATGGGCTGGCTAACCCGCAAGTTCGGCCTCAGCATCGACAACCTGCTGTCCGCGGAGGTAGTCATCTCCGACGGGCGGGTACTGCGCGCCTCGCAGGACCAGAACCCGGACTTGTTCTGGGCGATCCGCGGCGGCGGCGGCAACTTCGGTGTCGTCACAAAGTTCGAGTTCGCCCTGCACGAGGTCGACCCGATGGCGCAGCTGGGGATGTTCTTCTGGGGCATCGAGCAGGGCCCGCAGGTCCTGCGGCTCGCCAGGGAGATCGCGGCTGACCTGCCGCCAGACCTCAACATAGTGATCGCGGGCCTGAACGCGCCGCCCGAGCCGTTCGTGCCCGAGCAGCATCAGCTGGCTCCCGGCTATGCCATCCTGCTGACCGGCTTCGGGGCGCAGCAGCAGCACGCCGGGCTGTCCGCGCGGATCCGCGCTGAGCTGCCGCCGCTGTTCGACATGGAAACCCCGATCCCGTATGTCCAGCTGCAGCAGCTGCTGGACAAGGCGAGCGCCTGGGGCTTCCACAGCTACGAGAAGGGTGCCTACCTGGCGGACATTTCCGACGGGGTGATTCAGGCCATCACTGAGCACCTGCCGCGCAAGAGCTCGCCGATGTCGATGATGCTGCTGTACCGGCTGGACGGCGCGTACAGCGGCCCTGACGATGACAGCACGGCCTTCAGCGGCGGCCGCTCACCGCGCTTTGGTGCGTTCATCATCGGCATGGCGCCGGACGCCGGGCTGCTCGCGGTCGATCGCGGCTGGGTCCGCGGCATCTGGGATGCGCTGCGCCCGCACGCCATCGGCGGCGGTGACGGCTACGTCAACGGCACCGCCGATTACCAGCAGGACCGGGTAAGGGCGAGCTACGGCCCGGCGAAGTACCAACGGCTTGCGCAGATCAAGGCCAGGTACGACCCGGCCAATGTTTTCCACCTGAACGCCAACATTGTCCCGGCTCGCGCAGCTGTGCCGCGTCAGGCTTAGCGGCCGTGAGCCCGGCTATCGGCGACAGAACGAAGGCGCCATGGCGCGCTGCGCGATCTTGATCGGCTCCGGTTTCCGGTGCTTTGCCGGGAGCGGCGGGCCGTGACGGTGCGCTGGTCGGCTGAGCACCGTGCGAGCGGCTGGCGGCCCGGCCGGCCGCGTTTGGCGAGCAGGCTGATGACCTGACGTAACGGGCACTGCGGCACAATGCCGCCGCCGGGCATTCACCGTGCCCGGCGGCGGCATTGCCGGTTTGGCGAACGCGGCGTTCCGCTTATTTGACCAGCGGCGGAGTTTCCGTTCAGCAGCCCACGGCAAGGTTCTGCCGTGCCCAGAGGCAGATCCCGTGAGCTGGTAATGAAATGAGCCGACATGCTCCTCCCCGGTAAGCCGCGAGTCAGGAAAGACCGGCCGCAAACGGCCCCGACGAGCCGGCCGCGGCCGCGGCCGGCCTTCGCCTTGCTTTCCCTGACGGCACTGCTGATCGCCGGCTGCGGCGCCGTCCAGGCCTCGTCCGGGCCGCCGGGCATGCAGCAGCAGATCAACGCCGGCGACCAGGCCGCGGCCGCGACCAGGATGGCACCGGCGCAGCCGTCGTCCGGCCGGCCGGCCACGGCGCCGCCGGTGGCCGGCCGCCGGGTCAGGGGACGGGACGTGACCGCGATCGGCGACTCCGTCATGTCCGCTAGCGTGCTGGCGCTCAAGAAGTCGATGCCTGGTATCTACATCGACGCCAAGCCGGACCGGGAGATGCCGGCCGGGCTGGCGATCATCAGGCGGCTGGCGAGCAGCGGGCAGCTACGGCCGGTCGTGGTCATGGGCCTCGGCACGAACTTCCTGGTGACCACCAGCCAGCTGCAGCAGCTGATGGGGCTGATCGGGCCGGATCGCCGGCTGGTGCTGATCAACACCTACGTGCCTGACGGGTGGAGCAAGCAGGTCAACCGCACCGAGGCGGCGTTCGTGCAGCAGCACCAGGGCGTCGTGCTCGCCGACTGGTACGACACGATCATTCACCGCCAGTACTTGCTGTGGCCCGATCATGTGCACCCGATGCTGCCGGGCACAGCCGTCTACGCGCGGATGGTCTACCAGGCAGTCCGGGCCACCAGGACGGCACCCGCCGCGTCGTCCGGTACCTCGCCGGTGCTGGCGGGCGGAACCGGCGCGAGCCCGGCGGCCGGCGCCGGCGGCTAGTCCGCATGCGGCGGCGGCTCACCCGCTGGCCGGTCCGGGCCCCGGCTGAAGGTTCGCCGGGCCTGCGGGCACGGCACGCCAGCCGCTGGCCGGGCAGCGGCTGGCCGCTCAGCCGGGCCCGCGAGCACGGCCTGCAGGCGCCACCCGCGGGCCGGGCGGCTGATCAGAAGTCGGCGACGTCGACCAGCAGCTCGCGGCCGCCGGGCAGGATCACGCCGAGCGAGTAGGTGATGATCCCGTCGGCCAGCTCGGCCTGGCCGAGTAGCTCGATGCCGACGACCTCGGGATGGCTCACCAGGAGCCGGCACAGCACGCTGCCCGCGTGATCGGCAGCGGCGAGGCCTGGCTCGCCGGTGTCGCGCGCTGACGTCATCCGGCCGCCACAGGGTTGCCGCCGCGGCCGCGGCGCTGCCAGCCACCGGGCGGTGGCAGACGGTGACGCCTTCGGCTGGCCCGTCCGAGCGGATCTGGGCGGGCAAGCCTCGCATACCGCGGCGGAACGCCGTATCCGCTCACATGTCCACGGTAACCCAGCGTGACCTCCAGAACCCGGAATGGTGCTCTTGCGGCTCTTCGGCGCGTCGCGGCCGCTCCGGCGAGCGAACCTGAGCGCGCGCCCCTGCGGCGGTCCCGACGCGCGGCGCCCGGCGAGAAAATGCCGTGCCGCTGTCCATCACGGCCTGCCCGGCTCGTCGTCAGGCTGACTGCGCCGCTGTAAGCACGCGGCGCGCGACTACAGGAGGTGGTGGCGATGAGCCTTCCCGAGATCGTCTCGCGCCAGGACTGGCTGGCTGCCCGCCGGCAGCTGCTGGCCAGCGAGAAGGAGCTGACCAGGCAGCGCGACGCGGTGAACGCCGACCGGCGCCGGCTGCCGATGGTGCGCGTCGTCAAGCAGTACGCGTTCGAGGGGCCGGACGGGCAGACCAGCCTTGCCAGCCTGATGGGCGACAGCGCGCAGCTGGTCGTCCAGCACGTCATGTTCGACCCGGCGTGGGAGAAGGCCTGCCCCGGCTGCACGGCCAGCCTCGACGAGCTGGCGCCGGCAGTGCTCGCGCACATGAAGACGCGCGATACGGCATTCGCCGCGGTCTCCCGCGCTCCGTACCCGATGATCGACGGCTACCGGAAGCAGCGCGGCTGGACGTTCCCGTGGTATTCCTCGCACGGCAGTGACTTCAACTATGACTTCCACGTCACCGCCGACGCCGCCGTGGCGCCGGTCGAGTACAACTACCGCAGCCAGGACGAGCTGGCCAGCAACGATCCGGAGTGGCTGGAGCCTGGATCGACGGAGCTGCCGGGCTTCAGCTGCTTCCTGCGCGACGGCGACAGCATGTACCACACCTATTCCGTCTACGCCCGCGGCACCGAGCAGGCCGCTGGCGGCTACGGGCTGCTCGACCTGACCGCGCTCGGCCGGTCGGAAGAGTGGGAGCAGCCAGCTGGCCGGGCGGCCACCGTCAGGAAGGCGGACCCGAGCTTCAGCTGAGCGGGCTCGCCGGCTGCTCGCCTGACCGCTGACCTGGCCCGCCGGCCAGCTCACCCGGTGCAGCTGGCTGGCCGGCCCGGCGGGCCGCGCTGCACGCGATGAGAAGGCTGCTGCGGCCCAGTCTGACAAGGCAGACGACCCTGACCAGAGCGTGACAAGCGGGCTTAGGCTTGTTTGATCGAGGAGGAGTACCGCCATGCCAGTTCCGGACAGCCTGCCCGTACTGGCGGACGGTCGGCTGGGCGTCGCCGGCGTGCTGGCCGGCGGCCTGCTGATCGCGCTTGCGACGCTGGCTGGCGTCTGGCTGGCCAGGCGGCACGCCGCCCGGCGCGAGCTGTGCTTCGGGGCCGCAGCGGGCGCGCTGCTGGTCATCTCGGGGCTGCACCTGCTGCCCGATGCCTGGGCCGGGGCCGCCGAAGCCGGCCTGGCCGGCTGGCTGATCCCGGTGACCGCGCTTGGCTCCTTCGCTGTCGCGCGGCTGGCCGGGCGTGCTGGCTGCACGTGCGCGGCTGACCGCGAGTGCGCCGGCGGCGCGGGCACCGCCGCGGCGCTTGCCGTGCACCGGCTGCTCGAGGGCGCAGCGATCGTGCTGGCCGGCTCGGTCATCGTCACGGTCGCGCTTGTCGCCCATGCGCTGGCTGAGGGCCTGGCCGCGGGGACGCTGCTCAGCTCGGCCGGGCGGCGCCGCCGGGCGCTGTGGCTGGCCGCCATGTGCGCGAGCCCCCTGGCTGGCGCCGCGATCACCGAAGCCTGGTCGTTTCCGGCTGCGACCGAGCCGGTGCTGCTGGCCGTCGCGGCAGGCGTGCTAGCCCAGGCCGCCTGGGTCAGCCTGGCCGCAGCCTTCCGGCACGTCCAGCCGGCCCGCATCATGCTTTCCCGGCCAGCCGCCGCGACGGTCCTCGCCGCTGCGGTGACGGTGCTGGCCGTCCGCGGCGCTGGCTAGCGCACTCGCAGCCAGCGCGGCCAGGGCTCCTGCTGGCGCACGGTCGGCGGCCCAGCTGCCCGCAGCCCGCGGCCGGGTGCTAGCCGGCAGGTCGCATGGTTCCGGAGCGGGCGAGGATCTCATCGATGTCATCGTCCTGCCACGCGCCGATCAGCATGCCGAGGTCGGCCACGCCGATCCGCTCCCGCTGAAGGGCGCAGCTGGCGAGCGCCCAGCGGGCCGTGCCGGCGCTGACCGGGACCTCAAGCTCGGCGAAGGTTACCGGCAGGCCGGCTGCGCGCAGCACTGCCGCCAGCTCGGCGGGCGCGGCCAGCAGCCCGGCCAGCTGCTCACGCTGCCTTTCCCAGCTCGCCCGCAGCCCCGCGAGCGGATCACCAGCCGAGCTGAGCAGCCGCAGCTTGCTGGCGTAGCCGGCGAGCAGCTGAGCCGCCATGGCGCCGGTCGGGTCGAGTTGCGCGAAGGCTGCCTCCATCGCGGTCCTGGCGTTCTCGGGATCGGGCACCCTGGCGGGGCGGTCAAGCATGCCCGCATCGATCCGCCGCAGCACGTGCGCCCAGGCTGATGCAGCCAGCACGCTCGCGACGCCTACCTGGGCGCCGTGCCTCGCAGCTGGCTCGCCGCGTGCGGCGGCCGCGATATCCAGCAGGTGACTGATGGCGTGCTCGGTGCCGGAGACCGGTGCGGTCGAGCCGGCCGCGCCAGCCGCGATTCCGCCGAGCGCGAGGACACGCGCCAGCGTGCTCAGGCCGGTCGCCGAGCCGAGATGGGCGGCGAGGACTTTCAGGTCGGTGGTGTCCGCCCGGCAAAGGCCCGCCACCTTCGCGTTCCACCGCGGCCTGCCGGGTCCCGCCGCCGGACTGCCGGCGAGCGCGGTGGCCAGCTTCCAGTCGGCGGTGGCCGTGATGATCGCCGTCACGTCGCCGAGGCCAGCACGGTTGAGCCCGGCCGGGGCGGAGACGAGCACATCAGGGTCGATGATCAGCGTGTCTGGCCACCGGGCCGGCACAGCCTGCCACCTGCCGTCCCGGTGCAGGGCGGCGAACGGGCTGGCGAACCCGCCGGTGCTCGTCGCGGCCTGCACGCAGATCAGCGGGATGGCTGGCTGGCCGGCCGCGTGCGCGGCTGCCTTGCCGACGTCGGTGACGGTTCCGGCCCCTACGGTCACGATGCACGCGGCGCCGGCTATGTCCGCGGTCGCCGCGGCGACCGTCTGCTTGTCGGCGCGCAGCCGGGCGCCGGATCCGACCACGCACCAGCGGACCGGGCGGTGAGTTCCCAGCGCTGGCCCGAGGATGTTCCAGATGTCCTGATCGGCCGTGTGCACCGGCGCCCTGGCGGCCAGCACCACGACCGGGCCACGCGGCAGGCAGAGCCGGCCGGCCACGTCGGCGAGCCTGCCGAGCGCGCCGGGCCCGTCGGCAAGCAGGCCGAGGCCGACTGGCTGCAGCGCGCCGCCGTCCGGCCCGCTGGCCAGCTCCTGACCGAGCGCAGCCAGGTCGAGCGGCGTCAGCCGCGGCCAGCCGGGGATCGCCGGCGACTCGCGACCTGCCAGGCCCATGACATCCATCCTGCCCAGTGCGCCGCCCGCCGCCAAGAACGCAGCGGGGCTCGCTTGCCGGCCGGGCCGGGCGACCCGGTGGCCGCTAGCTCGTGGCGGCACCCGGTCCGGCAGCCGCGGCGTCGCCGGCGGCGGCGGCCGGGGCGGGCGGCTGATGCTGCGGGTGCACTAGCCGGGTGGCCGCGGCCAGCAGGGCAGCAGCTGGCCCGAGCGCGACGGCGCTCGCCAGCAGCGCGGCCCGCACCGAGGCGAGCAGCCCGACGGCACCGATCACCGGCCCGCCAGCGATCTGCCCGGCGCTGTCGAACAGGTCGGTCGCCGAGAGCACGGTCGCCCGAACAGACGCGTCCACCCGGCCGGTGACCCAGCCGGTGATAACCGGGGAGAACACCGGCCGCATGGTGGCGACCGCGAGGTAGCAGACGAGAACGAGCACGAACTGGCGGGTCGCGATCATCAGCAGGACGCCGGCCGCGGTGCCGATGGTGAGTGCGAGCAGCGTCGAGACTGCCGAGCCCGGCCCGAGCCTGCTGGTGCGGCGGCGCGCCCACTCGGTTGAGCCGAGACCCAGCAGGGCGCTGGCGACGGCCAGCGCGCTGAACCAGCCGGCCGCGCCCAGGCCGAACGGGCTCGGCAGCCTGATGTCGTGCAGCAGGTAGGCGCCCCAGAGCCGGTCGAAGCCCTCACTCCAGGCGCCCAGGCACAGCATCATGCCGAGCAGCAGCACCAGCCCGGGCACGAGCCTGATCGCCCGCCTCGCTGTCGCCGCCTGATGGGTGAACGCCGACCAGGACTGCCCGAGCACCCCGCCAGGCCGGACGGCGCGCTGCGGCCGGACGAACCCGCGCTCGGGCATGGCGCAGCTCAGCACCACAGACATGAGCCCTGACAGGCCAGCCGCGACGAGGAACGGGAGTCGCAGCGCCTGCGCTGCGAGCACGCCGGACAGGATGCTCCCGGCCATTCCGGCGATCAGGCCTAGCTGAGTCGCGCGCAGGAACACTTTCGTCAGCTCGGCCTCTCCTGCCTCGTCGGCCAGCCAGGCCTCCTGGGCGCCGAAGCCGAGCGCCGCCCCGAATCCGACCGGGACCTGCGCGGCCAGCTGCACGGCGAAGTGCGCAGACAGTCCCTGCATCAGGAAGCCAGCGGTCACCAGGTAGCTGCCCGAGATGACGCACAGCCGCCGGCTCACCAGGTCGGCCAGTACTCCGGCCGGGAGCTGGAGCACGAAGTACGAGGCCTCAAGCACGGTGCCCAGCAGGACGAGCTGCAGCGGGTTGAGATGGCCAGCGGTCACCCGGTACACGATCGCCGTCGTGTACCCGATGGCAACGAAGAGGCTGTCGAGCACCTGCATCGCCAGGTACAGCCGCCGCGGGTTGACCCGGGCGCGAGCCTGGGACAGCATGCGGCACCCTCCCTGTCGCCCGCCCCCGTGGCGGCGCGCGGGTCCCCCGAGCCCGCGCGCCAGCCTGCGAGTGAACCATCGCGGCCGGGTGACCGCAAGCCGTTTACCCCGTCGGCCGGGGCGCTGGCGGGACAGCCGCCGCTGGCCGGCGCCCGGCAAGACCGCGACGGCGGTCTAGCTGGCGGCCAGCTGGGGTTACCCGGCAATCTGTGGGTGGCCAGCCGGCTAGCAGCCGCTGCCCGCCCGCCTGGCGGCGAACAGGTCAGCCGGCGGCGCGGGGGAGGGGCGAGCCAGCGCGTCCGCGATGGGCGCCGCGCCGGCCGCAAACCGGTCCAGCTCGTCGTCCTCGAGCAGCCGGGCCGGGAAGGGGTCAGCTGCCACCAGCCGGGTCAGCTCCCCGGAGGGCAGCGGAGCCAGCCCCGCGGCGATCACCAGGTTGCCGAATCTGCGGCCCCGCAGCACGGCCGGGTCGGTGATCAGGCAGGCGTGCGGGAAGACCGAGCGCACCGTCGCGACCCGCGCCCGCGCGTGTGTCAGCGGCGGCCCGTCGCCGACGTTGACGGCGTAGCTGCCATCCGGTCCGAGCACGCGGGCCACGGCCACCGCGAACTCGGCCGAGGTCAGGTGGGCGGGCGTGATCCCGCCAGCGAACAAGTCTGCGATCACCAGGTCGAACGAGCCAGGACGGGCGCTCTCAACGGCTGTCCTGGCATCCGACACGCGGACCCGCAGCCGGCCAGGTCGCGTCGTCGCGGGTGTCCGTGCGACGTCAGACGCGGGGGCCGTGGCGCGCGCGCCAGGCTGCCGGCCACCAGCCGGCCTGCCGCCAGGCCCCTGACCGGCGACGCGGCGGGGCGGCTGGCGCAGCGGCAGGTGCTGGCGGACAAGCTCAGTCAGCGCGCCGTCTGACTCGACGGCGAGCTGCGCGGATCCCGGCCTGCTGGCCGCGACGTAGCGGGCCAGGGTGAGCCCGCCCGCGCCGAGGTGCAGTACCCTCAGCGGCTGGCCAGCGGGGGCGGCGAGGTCGATCAGGTGGCCGATCCGCCGCATGTACTCGAACTCCAGATGCGCCGGGTCGTCCAGGTCGACGTGTGACTGCGGGGTGCCGTCCAGCAGCAGCGTCCAGGCTCGCGGCCGGTCCGGGTCGGCGATCAGCTCGGCGAGCCCGGAATCCACCTGCTGCCGGACGGCTGGGCCGCCGCGCTGCCGGGATGACACGGCACTCAGTATCGCGCCACGGCAAGCTCACACGACACCCGCGGCGCTGGCTGTTGATCCCGGCCGATCCGGCAGAGGCCGTCGATGCCGGCCGGCCCGGCAAGGGCCGTTGATCCCGGCCGACCTGCCGGCAGCCCGCCGCCCTCTCCAGGCCGGCGGCCGCCCGCCGCCGGTCGGAAGCCTGCCGTCGGCCGGAAGCCTGACCGGGCCGGCCGGCCACGCCCGGCCGGTTACCCCTCGTTCACCAGGTCGTTACCTGCGCCTAGATAAAGTCGATAAATCGATTCTTGACGTTCCTGTCGTGCGTTGAGACAGCTGTCGCGCAGGTGACAGCGGGGTGCCGTACCCGGCGGAGAGCGCCGCCAGGAAGCGTGCGTCAGGAAGCGCGCCGCCAGCGAACGCGCGCCAGCAGGGCAGGTCGGGCCGGTCAGGTGGCGGCGCCGACCGGCTCTTCCTCCGCCGCAGGCTGGCCGGAGCCGGCCGGGCCCGCTTCGCCTGGCTGGTCCTGCCCCGCGACGGCGCCGTCGAGGTAGCAGACGGTGTGCGCCGAGATCGCCGGAACCCGCGGGCCCGGCAGCACGATGCCCGTCAGGTTCAGCGGGTCGGCCGCTGAGATCCGGACCAGCTCGCCCGACGGCCGCTGCTTGCGCAGCGCGCGCAGCACGTCGATCGCATCCGGGTGGGCGTACTGCTCGCCGCTGAACCCGGCGACGAAGCGGCCGCCACGCAGCGTGCCCCTTGCCTCCATCCGGCGGAATGCCCAGAGCAGGTCACGCCAGCTGACCGCCAGGCTCTCCCGCACTACGACGTCGCGCAGCACCACGCCCCAGCGGGCGGCGAGCTGCTCGGCGACGGCCTCGGCCAGCTCGTCCCGGTCGCCGGCAGCCAGCGCGCCCGGCATCAGCGACCAGCGGCCGGACCCGGCCGACGTGCCGCGCAGGCCCCGGCGCAGCCCGCGGGAGACGGCGAGCGGCTCGCGGCCGCCCCGCCGCAGCAGCAGCCGGACGGCACGGAACCCGTCGGCGGTGATCAGCCCCCTGGCAACGCCGTCCCAGAGCGCTTCCTCGACCTCCTGCGGCAGCCGCCCGGTGGCGGCAGCCAGGTCAGGCCGGAACAGCGCGCCTTGCTGGCGCAGCGCGTCCAGCACCTCCCTGGTCCGGCCGGACTCCGGCTCGGCCGGGGCCAGGTCGCCGCGCGCCGCGCGCAGCAGCCACGGCAGGTCGTCGCGCAGCGCCATGGTGATCGGAGTCGCGCGCGACGGCGTCATGCCGCCGCGCCGTGCCTGCAGATCGGGCTCGGCGTCGCGAACCGACAGCCGTCCCCAGGACACCTGGCCCGCCATGCACAGCTCATCGAGCCACTCGCGCCGGTAGCCCTCGACCCGGCCGGCCAGCACGGAACCCTCCCAGGCCCCGGCCGCCAGCTCGAAGCCCTGCAGCTGCTCGATGACCGACAGCACGCCGTGCCGGCCCTGCCGCTTGGTACCGGGCGCCAGGTGCTGCCAGCGCAGCAGGAAGCGCATGTAGTCCCTGGCGCTGACCGGCTCGATCTCGCGCCGCCTGCGCTCCCTGGTGTAGACGTGGATCCTGGACAGCAGCCGCCGGGCGCAGAACTCCTCGGCGCCGGCCGGGTCGCGGAACCGGCCTCGCAGCGCGAAGCCCTCCTGCTCCAGGATGGCTAGCGCCTGGCTGATCAGCGACTCGCGCAGCCCGGTGGCGGCTGACAGCTCGGGCACCGTCGACGGGCCGCGACAGTCCAGGTGCCCGCGCAGCAAGCTGGCCGCCTCGGCCCCCTCGTCCGCATCGCCCGCCCGGATGTCGCCTGGCCGGCCAGGACGGCCCGGCCATGGGTGGTCGGGCACGATCGCGGAGTCCGGGTAGAGCAGTTCGACTGCCGGGCGCCGCTCGACCGCTGTCCAGAGCACGCCAGCCGGGCCGTGCACGCCGACCGCCCGGCGCGCGGCCACCAGCTCGTCGAACCACTCCTGCCACTGCCCGGCCGGCCGCACCGCGACCAGGCTCAGCAGCAGGTCGTGCAGCTCGTCAATATCACGCGGGTCGGGCCTGACCTGCTCGGCGACCCGCTCTATCGCCGCCGGGTCAAGCCGGTCCAGCTCGTGCGGCTCCACCGGCAGGCCGCGGCGCAGCGGCACCTGCCTGCTGCGGCGCTCCTCAAGCGGTGCGTCGTCCAGATAGGTGAACGGCCGCCCGTTCAGGATCTCGTGCGCCAGCACGGAAGGCTCGGTGGTGTCCCTGACCACGACCGTGACGTCACCGCACTCAATGCGGCTGACAAGCTCGCGCAGCCCGTCGATGTCCATGGCCTCGTGCAGGCAGTCGGTCAGCGTCTGCCGTACCAGCACGTGGTCGGGGATCTCCAGCGGTCCTGGCGCGACATTCTCCTGGCACGCGGCCAGCGTCGGGAAGACGGCCGCCATCAGGTCGTCGGCCTCCATCCGCTGGATGGCAGGCGGGTTCTTCTTCCCGCCGCGCATCCGCAGCACGGCCAGCGAGGTGTTGAGGTTCCAGCGCCAGCGGGCGGCGAACATCGGCGAGGTCAGCACGGCCTGCCGGACCACGTTCTCGACCGTGCGCGAGGCGAGGAACTTCGGCACCCGCTCCAGCGGGAAGCTGTGCTGCGGCCCAAGCGACAGCAGGATCGCGTCGTCGCTGGCGGCGGCCTGCAGCTCGAAGTCGAAGGTCACGCAGAACCGCTTGCGCAGCGCCAGGCCGAGCGCCCGGTTCAGCCGCGCGCCGAACGGGGCGTGGCCGACCAGCTGCATCCCGCCGGCCTCGTCGAAGAACCGCTCGAGCACGATCGTGTCCATCGTCGGCAGCAACCCGAGCTGGGCCAGCGCGGCGCTGAGGTAGGCGACGATGCTCTCGGCGGCCGCCGCGCTGATCCCGCACTCGGCGCGCAGGGCGCTGACGGCGCTGGCCGTGTCGCCCGCCGCCAGCTGGGCGGCCACAGCTGACCGGATCGCGCAGACTTCCTGCGACAGCTCGACAGTGCGCCCCGGCGCCTCGCCGAGCCAGAACGGCACCGACGGCGGCGCGCCCTGCGCGTCCACCACCCGGACCACGCCAGGCTCGACCCGGCGGATCCGCCAGGACGTGGTGCCCAGCAGGAACACGTCGCCGGCCATGCTCTCGATCGCCCAGTCCTCGTTGACCGTGCCCACCAGCGTCTCGTCCGGCTCGGCGAGCACCCGGTAGTCACCGAGCTCAGGGATCGCGCCGCCCGAGGTGAGCGCGGCGAGCCTGGCCCCCCGGCGGCCCTTGAGCTGGCCGCTGACCTGATCCCGGTGCAGGTAGGCGGCCCGCCGGCCGCGCCCGGTGCGGATGCCGTCAGAGACCAGCTCAGCGACCTCGGCGAAATCCTCGTCGGATACGCAGGCGAACGGCGCAGCGCCGCGGAAGAGCGCGAGCAGCTCGTCTTCCGGCCAGTCCTGCGCCGCGCACTCGGCCACCACCTGCTGCGCCAGGATGTCCAGCGGGCAGGACGGCACCACCAGCGCGTCGAGCCGCCCGGCCCGCGCGCCGCGCAGCAGGGCGGCGCACTCCACCAGCTCGTCTCGCGATGTCGGGTACAGCAGCCCGGACGGCACCCCGTTCCTGGTGTGATTGGAGCGCCCGACGCGCTGCAGGAAAGTAGCGAAGCTGCGCGGCGAGCCGATCTGGCAGACCAGCTCGACCGGGCCGATGTCGATGCCCAGCTCCAGTGACGCCGTCGCCACCAGGGCACGCAGGTCGCCGGCCCGCAGCCGGCCCTCCACCCGCTGCCTGCGCTCGCGGGACAGGCTGCCGTGGTGGGCCGCCACGACCGCGTCGTCAAGCAGCTCGCCGAGCCGGTGCGCGACCCGCTCGGCCTCCCGGCGGGTGTTGACGAAGACCAGCGTGGTCGCGTGCTGCTGAACGTGCCCGGCGATCAGCGTCAGGATCTCGTCCATCTGCTCCGCGCTGGCCACCGCGCCGAGCTCGTCGGATGGCAGCTCGAGCGCCAGCTCAAGCTCACGCTGATGACCGGCGTCCACGATCGAGCAGCGCGGCGAGCCGTCCGGCTGCGAGCGGTCAGGGCCCGAGCCGACCAGCAGCCTGGCGACGGTCTCGATCGGGCGCTGGGTGGCCGACAGGCCGATCCGCTGTACCTCCCGCCCGGCCAGGTGCTGCAGCCGCTCCAGGCTGAGCGCCATGTGCGAGCCTCGCTTGCTGCCGGCCACCGCGTGGATCTCGTCGACGATCACGGTACGGGTGCCCTGCAGCATGGCCCTGCTGCGCTCGGCGGTGGCGAGCAGGTACAGCGACTCCGGCGTGGTGATCAGCAGGTGCGGCGGGCGCTTCAGCATCGCGGCACGCTCTGCCGCCGCTGTATCCCCGGTGCGCACCGCGACGCGCAGGTCGGGCGCGCTCAGGCCGAGCCGTTCCGCGGTCTTCTTGATCTCGGCGAGCGGGCGCTCAAGGTTCTGCCAGATGTCGACGGCCAGTGCCTTCAGCGGTGACACGTACACGACCTGCGGGCCGGCTGCCTCCTCTTCGCCCGCCTCATGTGCCCGGTAGAGCCGGTCGATGCAGACCAGGAAAGCGGCCAGGGTCTTGCCAGAACCGGTCGGCGCCGCGATCAGGGTGTGCTGGCCAGCCGCGATCGGCCGCCAGCCCTCGGCCTGCGGCGCGGTGGGCCCGCCGGGAAAGCGCTCGCAGAACCAGGCGCGCACCGCGGGATGGAACGACTCCAGCACCAGGCCACAGTAGCTCTGGCCACTGACACGCCGGACCGCCGCGCTTCCGCTTCGCCACGGTTGAGACCGAAAACCGCGGGTACTGCGGGCCGGGCTGAAACGTCTGCGAGTTAGCGAGAGATTACTGTGAGTCATGGGTTAACGCGGACCGCACGGGCAGCTGCCGGGGGTCAGGTCATGCCACAGAGCCGCAAGTCACGCTGGTACATCGCAGGTATCGCCGTCATCACCGCCGTCGCGAGCGTGCTGGCGCTATCGCCGGCCGCGCCGTCACGGGCGGCCGCGACCGCGGCCGGGCGAGTCACCGGGCACGCAGCGGCCGGCACGCCGCACTTCCCCGCCCGCACGGCCAGAACCGAGCAGGTCCGCCAGCTTGTCCAGTGCGGCGGGACCATGTACGCGGTCGGCAGCTTCAGCACGGTGCAGCAGGGCAGCCGGGGGTTTGCCAGGCGGAACATCTTCAGCTTCCGCGCTACGCCGCCGTTCACGATGCGCCCGTGGAACCCCAGCGTTAACGGCACCGTCGACTCGATCGCGTTCAGCGGCGGCAACTGCGCCAGTGCCTACATCGGCGGGCAGTTCAGCTCTGTGCACGGCCGGGCGGCCAGGAATATCGCAGAGATCAGCACCAGCACCGGAGCGGTCCGCACCGGGTTCGCGCACGCCGCCAGCGCGACTGTCGAGACGCTGCGTGCCGCCAGGGGCCACATCCTGGCCGGCGGGTTCTTCCGGTCGATCAACGGCAGTTCAGCCGACCCGTACCTGGCCAGCCTCAGCCCGCGTACCGGGCGCGACGACGGTTTCGTGCGGCTGCACATCTCGGGGCACTACGTGTTCCCTGGCGCCGACGGCAACGGCACCAGGGTCTACAACCAGTCGATCAGCCATAGCGGCGGGTTTGACCTGGTCATGGGCGACTTCACGGCGGTCGGCGGGCGGGCAAGGCAGCAGGTCTTCATGCTCGACCTGACCGGCCGCCGGGCGAGCGTAGCCGGGTGGCGGTCGCCGGAGTGGGACGGCAGCCGAGGGAACGTCCCCGGCGGCTTCCCTTACCAGTGCGCGACCAACGAGCCCTTCTACATCAGGGCAGCGGCCTGGTCGCCGGACGACTCGACGGTCTACATCGCCACCACCGGCTTCCACCCGTGGAACCAGCCGACTGGCAGCTTCCCCCGGCACGGACTGTGCGATGCCGCCGCGGCGTTCCCGGCCGCCCGCAGGGTGGTGCTGCACAAGTGGGTCAACTACACCGGCTGCGACTCGCTGTACTCGGCCGCGGCCGACTCAGCCACCGCCTACGTTGCCGGGCACGAGCGCTGGTCGCAGAACCCGCATGGGTGCGACTTCGCCGGGCCGGGCGCGAAGGACGCACCTGGCCTGGAGGGGCTCTCACCAGCAACCGGGGCACTGACCTTCAGCCCCGGCCGGGCCCGCGGCCTCGGTGCCGACGACATGCTCCGCACCACCGCCGGGCTGTGGATCGCCAGCGACAACTTCGATGACAGCCAGACCTGCGCGGGCGCGAGCAACCACGCCGGGATCTGCCTGCTGCCCTCCTAGCCCTCAACGCGACAGCGGCCTGACGGCTGCGCATGACGTCCACCCCGACTGCGCGGCCGCTGCACCGGGCCCGCCCAGGCTGAGCTGAGGCAGCACGCCATCGGGCCGGCCGCCGCGGCAGCGATGAGTCTGCCGCCCGGCGGCGGTCGTACCACCCGACAGCTCACGCGCAGCGAGGAGGCGCGATGACCTCGAAGCCGTTCACCACCTGCCTGTGGTTCGACACCCAGGGCGAGGAGGCAGCCAGGTTCTACGCGGGCATCTTCAAGGACTCGAGCATCGATCAGATCGGCCGCTACGGCGAGGCCGGCCCAGGCCAGGCCGGCTCGGTGATGGCGGTGGAGTTCACCCTGAACGGGCAGCAGTTCGTCGCGCTGAACGGCGGGCCGCACTACACCCTGACGCCGGCCATCTCGATCCAGGTCTTCTGCGCCGATCAGGCAGAGCTTGACTACTACTGGGACCGGCTCACCGAGGGCGGCCAGGAGGTCGCCTGCGGCTGGCTGACCGACAAGTTCGGGCTGTCCTGGCAGGTCATCCCGGACGGGCTGATCGAGATGATCTCCGATCCCGATCCGGCGAAGGCCGAGCGAACCACCAGGGCGATGCTGTCGATGACGAAGTTCGACGTCGCAGCCCTGCACGCGGCCTACGAGGGGGGCTAGGCCGGCCGGCCCTGCCGGGCCCAACGGGGGAAGGGCCCGGCAGGGCAAGGGCCGCTCGGCCACGGCTGTCCCGCCACGCCGGCTCGGCGGCGCGGCGCAGAGCTGATAGAGCGCGGCAGCGAGTTACCGGGCAAGCCGGGCGCTACCGGCTCGCCTTGCGCACCGGGTCGCCAAGCGGCTGCGGTGACCGGTGCCGCCCGCCAGCCGGCCGGGTCACCCGGCCCGGCACGTCCTTGCCGGTAGCCGCCAGGTAGCCGACGAGGATGACGATGATCAGCGAGGAGAGCAGGCTTACCGTGCCATGCCCGTAGCCCAGGCCGCGGCTCGGCGGCCAGGCCAGCCAGTCGGCGAACGAGGCGCCGAGCGGCCTGGTCACGACGTAGGCGAACCAGAACGCCGCGATCGCGTTGAGGCCGAGCCAGCGGTAGGCCACGGCCGGCACGGCGATCACGATCAGGAACATGATCCCCGAGCCGAGATAGCCGAGCCCGACGGTGGTCGCGGTCAGATCGCCGGCCGCGGTGCCGAGCGCGAACGTCGCCAGCACCGTCGCCCAGTAGAACGCCTCCCGCCGCCTGGTGTAGATGCTGTGGATCGACAGCGTGCCCTCGGAGCGGTACCACAGCACGAAGATGATGGTCAGCACCACCGCGTAGAAGGCCGTCGAGATCACGTACGGGATGTGCAGGCCGACGTGCAGCACGTCCGCGGCCATGGTGCCGAACACCGCGACCATGGACACCGCGAACCAGTACAGCCACGTCACGTACCGCCGCGCGGCGAACTGCAGCGCCATCGCGATGACGAACGCGGTGAAGCCGGCGATGACCGCGACCACCGGGCTGATGTCGTGCACCAGGAAGTCGGATGTGGCCTCGCCCATGCCGGTGGTCAGCACCTTGGCGATCCAGAACCACGCGGTTATCTCGGGCACCTTGGTGAGCGGGTGCCGCGGCAGCGGCACTTCGCCTCGGTGCGGGGACTGTGCCGCCGTCATGGCCGCAAGTATCGCAATGGAGTTTCTCCCTGAGTTCCATGGCGGGGTAAAGGCTTGATCATTCGCGCGTCTGGGTGCCGTCAGAAGATGCCGAACCGGACGATGCTGATCAGCCCGGCCGCCACGCAGTAAATGGCGAACGGGGTGAGGGTCCTGGTGCGGAACCAGCGGGCCAGGAAGATCACCGCGAACAGCGACGTGACCGCCGCCGCGACGCTGCCGGCCACCACCTGGCCGTGTATTCCGTTCCCGTGCGGCCCGGTGAGGTCGGGGACCTTCAGCGCCCCCGCCGCGAGGATGACCGGGGTCGAGAGCAGGAACGAGAACCTCAGCGCGTCCTCGTGGCCGAGCCCGCGGATCAGGCCGCCTGCCATCGTGACGCCTTCCCTGCTGATGCCTGCCAGCAGCGCGAGAATCTGCGAGGCGCCGATACACAGCGCCGAGGCGACGCCCAGCCGGGAGAGCCGCTGGTCAGCGGCCAGCCCGGCCGCCTGATCCCGGCCGACCCTGGCGCGCAAGCTGTCGTGCCGGTCGCCAGCCCCGCCGGGCCCGGCTATCCCGGTCTGGCCGAGCTGAGGCTGGGCACCCCCTGGCTGGCCAGTCTGGCCCGCGGCGGGAGCCGGCTCGCCGCGGGCCAGACCAGTGCCCGCGGCGCCGGCGGCGGCTGGGCTGCTCAGGCGCTCGGTCACCGCGGCGGTGCCCGGCGCCTGCTGGGCTGCCGCGGTCAGCCGCGCGTCGCGGCGGCGGTAGCGCTCGCCGAGGAACAGGATGCCGCCGTTGATGGTCAGGAACACCGCGGCGGCGGCCGGCTTGGCGAACAGCACCCGGAAGGTGTGCTCGAGCGCGAGCCCGGCGATGCCGACCGGGATGGTGGCGATGATCAGCAGCCATGCCAGCCGCTCGTCAGCGGTCCTGATCCGCCGTTGCCTGATGCTGGTGACCAGGCCACCGAGGATCCGCAGCCAGGTCTGCCAGTAATAGCCGATCAGCACCAGGGCGGTGGCCAGGTGCAGGCCGACGATAAAGGCGAGGTAAGGGCTCTCCGGCTGGCTTTCCTGGCGCACCAGGGTGCTCCAGGTGCCGCCGAGCCAGGATGGCACCAGGACCGTGTGTCCCAGGCTCGAGACCGGGAAGAGCTCGGTCAGCCCCTGGACCAGGCCAATGACGATGGCCTGCAGGTAGGTCATGTGGTAAATCGGGCCCACGCCGGTTCCGTAAGATTGACTACACGTAGCGTCGTACTACGTGCACAGTAGTAGACGACGCGCTGGCTGTGCCAGCGGGGCCGCGAAAGCCGGTCCTGACCCGCCGCAGCAGGCTCCGGTCAGTCGCCGCCGCGGCCGGACAGCGTTCGCGGCCCCAGCGGCTCGCGCTCTTCCGGCAGGAACCGCGCCGCGCACCAGACAGGACCGCCGGTTCCGTAAGATTGACTACACGTAGCGTCGTACTACGTGTAGTAGTAGATCGGAGCGGGCGATGCCAGCCGGAGCCAGGGGAAGACCGCGCGGGGCACTGGAACGGGAGATCCTGGCCTGCCTGGCCGCGGCGGCCGGGCCGATGTCGCCAGCCGACGTGCGCGCCGAGCTGGGCGGCGACCTGGCGTACACGACGGTGATGACCACGCTGTCCCGGCTGCATGCCAAGGGCGCCGTGACCAGGCTGCCGGCCAGGCGGGGCTACAGCTATGCACTCCTCGGCGGTCCGGGTGCCGCCGAGGCGTCGATGACCGCGCACCGGATGCTGCGGCTGCTGGAAGCAGGCGACGACCGTGCCGGAGTGCTGTCGAGATTCGTGGCTGACCTGAGCGAGGAAGACGAGCGGCTGCTCGGCGAGCTGCTGACCGACGACGGGCGGGCCGGACGGAACCTGCCATGATGCTGGTCACAGGGCTCTTCCCGATAGGCGTCAGCGTGCTGCTGGCGCTGGGCGTCGGGAGCCTGGGCAGACGGCTGCCGCCGGCCGCAGCCGCGCCGCTGCTCACCCTGCTCGCGCTGGCAACATCACTGGCGACCGGCCTGGTGCTGTGCCTGGCCGCGTTCAGCGCGCTGGCGAGGCTGCCGCTGGTGGCCTCCGCCGGCGGCTGGTCCCTGGCGACCTGGCGGCCGCTTGACCAGCTGCCGGCGGCGATCGGCCTGGCGGCGGGCGGCGTCGCGGCGATCCTGCTCGCGGCCGCGGTCGCTCAGCTGGCCGTGACTACCCGCCAGCTGGTGCTGGCGGCCCTGGCGTGCCGCCAGCTGGCCAGCTCGCACGATCGGCTGGTCATCACCGGTGATCAGCGCCCGACCGCGTACACCGTGCCCGCGCTGCCCGGCGCGATCGTCGTGTCGGCTGGCATGCTGCGGCTGCTGAGCGCGGGGGAGCGGCGTGCACTGCTGGCGCACGAGGCGGCCCACCTGCGCCACCGGCATGCGGCCTACGTGCTGCTCAGCCGGCTCGCGGCGGCGGCCAACCCGCTGCTGCGGCCGCTCGCCAGCAGTGTCCGGCTGGCCGTGGAGCTGTGGGCCGACCAGTCGGCGGCCGACGAGGTCGGTGACAGCCGGCTGGTGGCCAGGGCGATCGCCAGGGCCAGCCTGGCAGTCTCGGATCATCGCCCGCCGGGCGGCGTGGCGCTCGCGATCGGGGAGTCGGACGTCGCGGTGAGGGTCAGGGCGCTGCTCGACCGGCGGGTGCGGCCGGGCCGGTCGCGGACGGCAGCGGCCGCGGCGGTGGCGCTCACGCTGGCATCCGGGCTGACGGCGGGGACGCTGGCGCTCGCCGTGCACGCCCGGGTCGAGATGGCGCAGGTCAAGTATGAGCAGGCGCACGGCAGGCAGCTCGCTGGGCCATCCGGCCAGGATCAGCCGTCGCCTGGTCAGGGCCGCACGACCTAACTGGGGCCGGTTATCAGGCGGCCGCCAGGATCGCGCGCAGTTCCCGCTCGGTGTCCTGCGCCGTCCAGGCCTGGATGCACAGCCGCCCGAGCACGACCAGGTAGTGGTCAAGTGACTCGCGCTTGTCCAGGTAGAGCGCGCTCGTCAGCTGCTCCAGGTAGACCACGTCGGGCAGGTCCGGGTCGGCGAAGCGCAGGATGCTGAACGATCCGGACGTCGCGGCGTGCCCGCCGGCCTGAAACGGCAGCAGCTGCAGGGTGACGCCGGGCCGTCCGGCCAGCTCAAGCAGATGGCGCAGCTGAGCCCGCATGATGTCAGCCGATCCGGGAGCCCGCCGGAGCACCGCCTCGTCCAGCACCGCCCAGATGTGCGGCGAGCCGGGCCCGTCGAGTAGGTGCTGCCTGGCCAGCCGCAGGCTGACCCGCCGCTCGACCTCCTCGGCGCTGGCATCCGGATGACGCAGGCCGATCACGGCACGCGCGTAGTCCTGCGTCTGCAGCAGGCTTGGCACGAGCTGGTCGTCGTACGAGCGGATCTGGGTGGCAGCCTCCTCCAGGCCGACGTAGGCCTCGAACCAGCTGGGCAGCACGTCGGAGTAGTCGTGCCACCAGCCCTGGCGGCTGGCCCGCCGGGCCAGATCGCGCAGCGCCTCGCGCTGCTCGGGGTCGCTGACCCCGTAGAGGGTTAGCAGGTCGGCGATGTCGCGGTCCTTGAAGCCCACCCGGCCGGTCTCCAGCCGGCTGACCTTCGAGTGTGATGCCCGGATCACCTCGCCCGCTTCGAGCAGGGATATCCGCCTGGCCTCTCGCAGCCGCCGCAGCTGGGCGCCAAGCAGAATGCGCAGCACTGTCGGTCCGCCGCTGCCAGGCGCGGCAAACAGGGTGCGGATCTCGCCCTGCTGCGGCTCAGCTGCGGTCATGCCGCCCCCTCACGCCAGGTGTCCGGCCGCGCCGCGGCGCGGCCGGGTGTGCGATCACAGAATGGTAGCGCCCCGGGCAGTGCCCTCATGCTTCGTGAAACCGTGCATCAGCACTTGCATTTGCACACTGCTGCCTGTAAGGGTAGCTGGATGACTACGGTCGGCTTAGCTGAGCCGGCCCGTCGCGCCGACGCAGGCGCTGGTCATCCGGCGCCGCTGAGCGCAGCCAGTGACTCGCAGCCCGTTCGGCCTCGCCCCCGTGGGGGCCGGGCGCGTGCCGTCGGCACCACTGACTACGCGGGCTGGCGCCGCGGCGGCGGCGCCAGCCCGCGTAACCAGCAGTGTCCGGTGCAACGTGGCCGAGTTGATACTCTCCGTAACTACATCGCGTTAGCTGCGCGGCCCGCCTGGAGGCGGGCCGCGCAGGGCGCTTGGCGCTTACCGGAGAGGCGATGACTGCACCGCAGATTGACTACCGCCTGGTCTTCCGCGACCTTCCGATTCCCATCCTGCTGCTGACCAGGGACTTTCAGATATTCGACATGAACCAGGCGTACCTGCAGGTAGCTGGCAAGACCAAGGGGGAGCTCGTCGGCCGGAACGTATTCGCGGCGTTCCCTGACAATCCGGACGATCCGACCGCCAACGGCGTGCGCAATCTGCGTGCCTCGCTGGAGGGCGTGCTGGCCACCGGCGAGCCGGACATCATGGCGGTGCAGAAGTACGACACCGAGCTGCCGGACAGGCCAGGGGTGTTCGAGGCGCGGTACTGGTGCCCGGTGAACGCGCCCATCTTCGGCCCGGACGGCGAGACTGAGCTGCTCGTCCAGTGTGTAGAGGAAGTGACCGACCGGGTGCGCCGGTTCGTCGAGGTGCAGCTCAAGGACCTGTAGCACCGGCAGCGCGCAGTCTGGGACGCCCGCCCTGCATCGGGCCATACCGGATTAGCTGGCTGAAGCCGCCGCTGACGCGCGAACGCGGTGGCAAAGTGCCAGTCAGCGAAGGTCCAAGCGGCTGCCAGCTGGGCACCATCACCTCTGGGGGTTCGTCCGGTCCGGCTGGTTGCCGGCCCGAGCGGGCGATCCGCGGAATGCGGCACGACTTCGGGGGGACTCATGCTGCACGATGGCGGACTGGCGATGCGACAGATCGACATGACCGTGCGGGCTGATGACCGGCAGGCGATCGCCGGGACGCTGACCACGCCGGTCTCCCAGGGACCGCACCCGGCGGTCGCGCTGCTGTGTCCTGCGCGATCGGACCAGGAGGGCGACGAGGCCGGGGCGCCACTTGGCCTGGGCCAGGCTCTCGCCGCTGCGCTGGCTGACGCGGGCGTGGCGAGCTACCGGTTCGACCACCGGGGCACCGGCGAGACGCCGGGGGACAGCGCAGCGGACGGATTCCGCCAGGACCGCAAGGACGCGGCCGCCGTACTGCGCGGCCTGGCGGCGAGGCCAGAGGTCAGCGCCGTCGGCGTGATCGGCTACAGCGACGCGGGATTGCACGCGGCCTGGCTAGCCGCGCACGGCGACGCCGCGGCCGCCGTGCTGCTTGCGAGCCCCGTCAGGGCGGCCGCCGGCGATGACCAGCCGGCGCGCCGTCCCGACCCGGCCGGCCCGCAGCTGACCGCGCGGCTGGCCAGGCGGCTGCCTGGCAGTGCGCGGCAGCAGGCAGCGCGCGCCATGGGCCGGCTGCGCGCCGGCGTCACGGCCGGCCACAGCGCTGCCCGCGGCGCCGACCCGGAGTACCTCGGCTACGACCCGCGGCCGGATCTCACCGAGATCAGGGTCCCGGTGCTGGCGATCACCGGCGCCAACGACCCGCAGGCCGGTGAGGCCGACCTGGAGGCCATAGCCAGCCTGGTGCCGGGACCGGTCGACACCCGCCGGGTGCCTGATATCACCCACCTGCTGCGCCGCGACGCCCGTCCGCCGTCCCCGCGCGCCAACCGGCAGCAGTACCGCCGGCCGGTCGACTCGCGGCTGCTGGCCGAGATCGCCGCCTGGGTGGCCGCGCACCTGCCACGGCAGCCAGCCCGGCAGCACTGAGCGCCCGGCTCTGCGAGCGCTGGGTACGGCCGCGCCCCCGGCCGTACACTGACCGGTGATGAGCGAGATGGAGGCGGCGGCCGCTGGCGATGCCCCCGAGCCGTACGGGCGCGTGCTGCGTGCCTCGCACGAGGACCGGGACCGGGTGGTCGAGCAGCTGCGCCTGGCGGCGGGCGACGGCCGGCTCACCGCCGAGGAACTGGATGACCGGCTGGAGAAGGCACTGCTGGCGCGCACGGTGAGCGAGCTGGCCAGGCTGGTCACCGACCTGCCGGTAGCGGCCGGCCAGGCAGCGGTCGCCGGGCAGCGCAAGCCAAGGGACCTCGCCAGGATCGACTGCGGCAGCGGCAGCGTCCGGCGGAACGGGCGGTGGCTGGTGCCCCGCCAGATGGACATCAAGGTGACCAGCGGCAGCGTCACGCTCGACTTCACCGACGCGGTCATCGGCGAGACCACGATGCGGATCGACGCCGACGTCCGCAGCGGCAGCCTCAAGCTGCTCACCAGGCCCGGCATCGCGGTGGACACCGACGAGGTGGCCTTGCGCAGCGGCAGCACCAAGGTCGTTGCGCCCTGGGGGCCCGACGTGCCGGTGCAGCTCCACGTCGAGGTGGCCGGCCGGGTCGGCAGCGGCAGCATTACGGCCCGGCCGAGACGGCGCAGCCTCTGGCAGTGGCTGCTGCGCCGGCCAAGGCCATGGGAGCTGGCGATACAGCGCCGCGGCTAGGCCGGCCTTGATGGTCCAAGCCGGGCTGGGGCCAGGCCGGCCAGCAGGGTGAGCCTGTCCGCACCGCCGGGGAGATGGCCTGCTCAGGTCTCGCGGATCACCTGCACTGGGTCCTTGTCGGAGCGCAGGCCCTTGTAGACCGGATGGCGCATCATCCCGGCGCTGGTCCAGCCGCCGAACGTCACGTCCACCACCAGCTGCGGCTCAGTCCAGACCGCGTCCCTGGCGTGCTCAGGCGGCACCTGGCCGGCGAACGGCTGGCTGTCACGGCGCAGCGCGGCGAGCCGGCCGCCGAGCAGCGCGAGGTCGCGATCAGTCAGGCCGCTGCCTACGTGCCCGGCGTAGCTGAGCCCGTCCGGCCCGCTGACGCCGACCAGCAGCGAGCCGATCTGGCCGGCCCGGCCCGCCTTGCCCGGCCGCCAGCCGCCGACGACGACCTCCTGCCGGATCACGTTCTTGATCTTGCGCCAGGATGGCGAGCGCTTCTGCACGTAGCGGGAGTCCAGCCGCTTGGCGACTACACCTTCCAGGCCCTGCAGCACCGACACCCGCAGGATGTCGGCACCCGGCTCGCCGGTGAAGGCGGGCGGTACCTGCCAGCGCTGCCCGCTGCGCGCCAGCTGGTCAAGCGCTGCGCGCCTGGCCCGGTACTGCTCGCCGAGCAGCAGCCGCCCGGTCAGCCAGAGCAGGTCGAAGGCGAGGTAGGTGACCGGCACCTCGGCCGCCAGCCGCCTGGCCTGGCCGGCATCGGTGACGTGCATCCGCGCCTGCAGCGACTCGAAGCTCGGCGCGCCGTCCTGGCCGAACGCTACGACCTCCCCGTCGAGGACCGCCCCGGCCGGCGGCAGGTCGGCCGCCAGGCCGTGCAGTTCGGGGTACGCCTGGGTGACCTCCCGGCCGGACCTGGACAGCAGCCGCAGCTGGCCGTCCTGCGCGTAGGCCAGCACCCGCACGCCGTCCCACTTCATCTCCAGCGCCCAGCCGCCGTCGTCGGGCGGCAGCTCGCCGGGGGTCGCCAGCATGGGGGTGATCGGGCCCGGCAGCTCCGGCCGGCCTGCGCTGGTCACCTGCTCACTCGGGGCGGGGGCTGGCTGCTGCTGCCGGGTCTGCTCACCGTCCCTGTTTACCCGGCGCCGGGCCCGCGCACGCTACGCGGGCCCGGCGAGGGCGATCAGGTGCGTTGCAGCGGCTTGCCGAGGTTCATCGGCTGGCCGCCCGTGCCCACCGAGATCGAGTGGAAGAACAGGTACACCCCGACAGCAGCCGCCGCCATCAGGGCTGCCCCGCCGGCGATCCCCAGGTTCGGTGACGATTCGTAGACGCCGAGCAGTATCAGCAGCACGGCCAGCGCGACGAACCCGAAGACAGCGGAGTACGCCACGGGCAGCCTGAGCGTCGCGATGGTCAGCATCACGAAAACGACCAGCCAGGTGATGAGGAACAGCTTTTGGGTCGGCACGATCGAGAGCAGGGTGAGGCCCAGCGAGCGGTGTATCACGCCGAAGATAAAGGCCGAGTAACTGATCCAGAACGCGGCGAAGATGCCGAAGACGGCGGCGACCGCCGACTGGCCGACGGCGGCGGCCCAGATGGTGGTGATGATCAGCCCGATGCCGCCGCCGGCGATGATGATCGGCAGCGGCGCACCGACGGCGCTCGCCGGCACCCAGCCGATCAGCGCGATGGCCAGCGCCACGGCGGACATGACGAACGAGGGAAGGCCGAGCGCGGCCGGGTCGGCCGCTGGCGCGGCCGCCGCGGCGGCGGCGCGCTCAGCCTCGGCCTGGCGCCAGCGCGCCGCGTCGTCCTGCGGCACGGTCTCGGTGCTGCTGGCGGTCCTGGCCCTGGGCGCTGATGCCTGGGCCGGGCTCCCCGGGTCAGTCTGCACGGTACCGGCCGGGCGGCCGGACTCATCGGGGCCGGGCTCTGCGACCCGGCCTCGGCTGCTCCTTCGGAAGACCATCGGCTGCTCCTTTGGGCAGGCGGCCCGGGACATCCCAGGTCAGCACGGTCTGTAATCTCCTGTTTACCCCTTGATGCTGAAGCGGCAATCTCAATTTGAACCACCCGGCCGTCAGGGGCGCTGGCCCCCGCCTGCCCGGTGCGCGGTGACGACGATCCCGTACTCGTGGATCTTGCGGTAGATCGTCGCTCGCGACATGCCGAGGGACCTGGCTGCCTTGACCTTGTTGCCGTCGAAGCTCTGCAGGCTCGCCACGATGGCGTCACGCTCCATCGACTCGAGCGGGCTGAGCAGGCGGCGGCTCACGGTGCGGCATTCTGGCGGCAGGTCGGCCGGCCCGATCAGGCCAGTACGCCGGTGCTGGGCGACCCGCCTGATGACCTGCCAGAGCTGCTGGGTGTTGCCCGGCCAGCTGTACCTGACCAGCATCTGCATAGCCTCCGGCGAGCACCCGAGGCGGCCGTCGGTGCTAAGCCTGGCCAGGAAGAGCCGGACGAGCTCGTGCACGTCCTCTGCGTGGTGGCGCAGCGGCGGGCACTGCACCGTGTACGGGAAAAGGGACAGCAGGCCGGCCAGGTCACTGCTCATCCGCTGACCGGTCAGGGTAACCGCCACCCACGGACGCTGCTGCGGCCCGGCCGCTGCGGCCTGCCTGAGCGCCCCGGTCAGCTGGCGCAGCCGTCGCGGGCTGAGGCGGTCGGGATCGCGGATGACCAGGCCGCCGCCCTGCTCGCTGAGTTCCTGCCGCGCCCTGGCCAGCCAGCCCGGCTCGTCGGCGTCCGCGGTGTCCAGCACGTGGAAGGAGGCGGCCGGGCTGCGCCGCTGACAGGTGGCGCGCAGCAGGGCCAGCCTGCCCGACCCCGGCTCGCCCGCCAGCGCGAGCCACTCGCCCGATTCATGGACTTTGTCGACCTCGTGGCAGGCGCGCAGCCAGAGCGGACCTGAGCCGACCAGGCCGGGCAGGAACACCCGCGGTGCGGGAACGGCCATCGCGGGCCTGCCCGGCGCTGTGTCAGTCAGCCTGACGGTCACGACGCCGCCACGCGCCCCGCCTGCGCCCTGCACTGGCTTGCAGTGCATCCGCACGCTGGTGCCGGACGGCAGCTCGAGCGGCACCGCGCCCAGCTGGCCGCGGCCAAGGGCCTGCGCTGCCTCCTCGAGCAGCGCCGACTGGTCAGGCCGGTCGAGCGCCTGCCTGGCGTGCTCGTTCATCATCACCACGTCGTCGTCCAGCGCGAGCACGATGCCCGTTCCCCGCCGGCAGGTACGCAGGTACTCCTGCAGCAGCTCGACCTCGTCGGCGCTGCTCTCGGCCAGCATGGACTGCCGGATCTGGTCCGCGGTGATCTTGGCCAGGGTGATCAGCAGCTGCCCGGCGTCCTTGCGCCAGCAAGTCAGGTCCACGGCACCGACGGTCTTTCCGGTCAGCGGGTCGTGGATGGGCGCCCCGGCACAGGCCAGGTCCTCCAGGTGCTCGGCGTAGTGCTCGTGCCCGAACACGTGCATCGGCCGGCCGCTTTCCAGCGCAGTGCCGATCCCGTTGGTGCCCACCGACGCCTCGGCGTAGCTGAAGCCCGGCGCCAGCTGGACGCTCTCCAGGTGCCGGTCAAGTGCGTAGTCGGCGCGCAGCCTGGTCAGCACCAGGCCTGCCGGATCGGTGAGGATCACGCTGATCGGCTGGCCCTCCAGCTGCTCACGCAGGTGCCGCAGTACCGGCAGCGCGCTGCGAGTCAGCGGCGTCTCCAGGTCGGGCGAGCGGATGTAGTCGAGGTCGATACGGTCGGCCGGCACGTTACGGCGCTGCGAGCGCCGCCACGACGCCAGGATCGAGTCGCGCACCTGGTCGGGCTCGACCGACTCGGAAGTCAGGAACCTCTCCCGGTTCGCGGCCAGCCGCTCGCCCCCGGTCAGGCCGGGCGGGTGCGCCGGCACAGCTGCCATGGCACAGACCTCCCTGTCGGGACGGCCTCGGCGGGCAACCAGCCTGCCCGCGGGGCCGCGTCGAGGCTGGGGTCGAATGGTCAGGATAGAGCCGGCCCGGCTGACCCCCTGTCTCAGATTGAGACCGAGCCGCTACCCCGTGCGAACTGTCATGCCCGGCCGCGGCGGGCATGACACGCCGCATCGCTGTCTTCCCGCGTCCCCGCCCGCCCCTTGAGTCGCTACCGGAGAACTCCGATGGAGCAGCCGCAGCAGGACACCTACAATCCCTGGAGCGTGGTGAACCTGGTGTTCCACCACCTGGCCGAGCAGGGACTGCACCCGGTGCTCGGCAGCGCAGGAGACCCGGCGCCAGCGGCGGCGCAGCTGCTGCAAGCGCTCGGCATCCGGCCCCTGGCCGAGGCAAGCGAGCACCAGGCACGCCAGCTACGGCAGGAACTCGACGACATCCGGGCCGCCTTCTTCGACGACGAGTGACCGGCGCCCGGCCGCCGATGTGACCCCTGACCTGCGGCGGCGTGCACGGGCCGGTGTCTCAAGTTGAGAACCCCGCAGCCCCTGGCGAGTCGTATTTTCCAGAACATGAGGACTTTCGGGCCCTCAGCAGGGCCGCGCGCCCGGTCAGGAGCCGGGTCGTGAAGCGCGCCGGCCCGGCGGCGCGACCCGAACGCGAGCGACTGATGAGGGGGCAGTATGAGTCGCCAAAGCGTAGCTAGAGCCCATCAGAAGATCCAGGAGCTGTCCTGGGATCCGCTGTACCACCAGCCGGTATCGCAGTACGGCACCGACTACACCTTCCGCAAGGCGCAGAAGAAGGACCCGCTCAAGCAGGTGCTGCGCTCGTACTTCCCGATGCAGGAGGAAAAGGACCACCGGGTATACGGCGCCGAGGACGGGGCCATCAGGGGCAACATGTTCCGCGGGGTGCAGGAACGATGGATGGAGTGGCAGAAGCTGTTCCTGTCGATCATCCCGCTGCCCGAGATCTCGGCGGCGCGCGCCATGCCGCTGCTGTTCCGCACGGTACCCAACCCGGAGCTGCACAACGGCCAGGCCATCCAGATGATCGACGAGGTCAGGCACTCGACGATCCAGCAGAACCTCAAGCGCCTGTACATGCAGAACTACATCGACCCGGCAGGCTTCAACAGCAGCCTGCGCGACTTCCAGAACGACTACTGCGGCACGATCGGCCGGCAGTTCGCCGAGGGGTTCATCACCGGCGACGCGATCACGGCCGCGAGCATCTACCTGACCATCGTCGCCGAGACCGCGTTCACCAACACGCTGTTCGTGGCCATGCCGGCCGAGGCAGCGGCCAACGGCGACTACCTGCTGCCGACGGTGTTCCACTCGGTGCAGTCGGATGAGTCACGGCACATCAGCAACGGGTACGCCACGCTGCTGATGGCGCTGTCTGATGAGAACAATCACCAGCTGCTCGAGCGGGACCTGCGCTACGCCTGGTGGAACAACCACCGCGTTGTCGACGCCGCCATCGGCACTTTCATCGAGTACGGCACCAAGGACCGGCGCAAGGACCGCGAGTCCTACGCCGAGATGTGGCGGCGGTGGATCTACGACGACTACTACCGCAGTTACCTGGTGCCGCTGGAGAAGTACGGGCTGGTGATCCCCCACGACCTCATCGAGGAGTCGTGGAACCAGATCTGGAACAAGGGCTACGTGCACGAGGTAGCGCAGTTCTTCGCCACCGGCTGGCTAGCCAACTACTGGCGGATCGACCCGATGACCGACAAGGACTTCGAGTGGTTCGAGGACAAGTACCCGGGCTGGTATGACCGGTACGGCAAGTGGTGGGAGAACTACAACCGGCTGTCGATGCCGAACGGGCACAACCCGATCGTGTTCGAGGACGTCGACTACTGGTACCCGCAGCGGTGCTGGACCTGCATGGTCCCGTGCCTGGTCCGCGAGGACATGGTGTACGCGGAGATCGACGGGGTGGTGCGCACCTACTGCCACGAGGCGTGCAAGTGGACCGACGTGACCGGGTTCCGGCCTAGCTACCAGGGCAGGGAAACCCCGAACATGGGCCGGCTCATCGGCCACCGCGAATGGGAGACCCTGTACCACGGCTGGAACTGGGCCGACGTGGTGAAGGACATGGGCTACGTGCGCGACGACGGCAACACGATGGTGGCGCAGCCCCATCTGCAGCTAGGCGACCAGAAGAAGATGTGGACTCTCGACCACCTGCGCCGCTGCCCGCCGCTGCAGAGCCCGAACGTTCTTTTCAACGAGATGACTCCGGAGGAGAGGACGGCCTTCCACGCGAAGTACATCCGCGGCGGGCCGGCCGGCCGGTATCCGGCAGACGCCTGAGGGGGGTTAGCCGGTGGCAGGACGGAGGGTCAGGTGCCCTCCGTCCTCGCCTCCTCAGCACCTTCCGCCGTAATCCAGTCCGTGAGGATGCCCATGGCCGACAAGCATGTCGTGCGGTTCGAGCCGGTCGGGATCGAGATCGAGGCCGGCGAGGACCAGACGATCCTGCGCGCCGCGGCCGAGCAGGGCGTGATGCTGATGCATGGCTGCAAGGAGGGGCAGTGCGCGTCCTGCAAGTCTTTCGTCCTCGAGGGCGAGGACATCGAGCTCGAGCGGTATTCCACCTTCGCGCTGCCCGACTTCGAGCAGCAGGAGGGATACACGCTGCTGTGCCGCGCGCACGCCTACCAGGACCTGACCATCGAGCTGCTCAACTACGACGAGGACATGATCAGGTCCGGGCTGCCGATTCAGCAGGCGACCGCGCAGGTAGTCAGCAAGGACCCGGTGACCCATGACATGCGGCACCTGGTGCTCCGGCTGACAGAGCCGGCCGAGGTCAAGTTCTTTCCCGGCCAGTACATGGACATCACGGTGCCGGGAACCAGCGAGGCTCGCTCGTTCTCCATGGCTAATACCTCCAGCAGGGACGGCCTGCTGGAATTCGTGATCAAGATCTACCCGGATGGCCTGTTCTCGCATTTCCTCGATGCCGGCCTGAAGGTCGGCGACGTGCTGGGGCTGACCGGGCCATTCGGCGTGTTCACGCTGCGCGAGAGCGCTGACGCGGAGCTGTTGTTCGTCGGCGGCGGGGCCGGCATGGCGCCCATCCTGTCGCTGCTGCGCTCCATGGCCGAGCGCGGCATCGAGCGCAAGGCCACTTATTACTACGGCGCCCGGCAAGAGGCTGACTTGTGCTTCACCGGTGACCTTCGGGCGCTGGAGCAGGCGCTGCCTGACTTCCGCTACGTGCCCGCGCTGTCCGAGGCCGCCGACGAGAGCGGCTGGTCAGGCGAGACCGGGCTGATCACCGAGGTCGTCCGGCGGCAGGCAGGCGAGCTGGCCGGAGCGCACGCCTATGTCTGCGGCCCGCCGCCGATGGTCGAGGCTGCGATACCGCTGCTGCAGATGGCCGGCGTCGAGGAAAAGCGGATCTACTACGACAAGTTCACCACGACGGCCGACCCCGGCAGGCAGGAGGCAGGCCCCAGTTAGCCCAACCGGCGCCGGTGCCGACACCGGCGGGACGAGAAGGTGAGAGAGCCTGATGACAACGACGCAAGAACGCAGCTTGCCGAAGCCAACCTTCACCGACGCTGAGGCCGGCGCGAAGCAGTTCCCCGACTCCGGGGCGCGCCAGTTCAACTACTACACGCCACAACGGCGCAAGCAGACCCACTACGAGGACGTCACCGTCGAAGTCCAGCCCGACCCGCGGCACTACCTGAGCCAGGGCTGGCTGTACGGGTTCGCCGACGGCCGCGGCGGCTACCCGCTGGACTGGACCGTGCTCAAGGCCTGGGGCTCAGACCGGCCCGAGCCGAAGCGGTACCCCGGCTCCGGCGGCCGGGGCTACGAGTGGCCGGCCCTCGGCTGGCACGAGTTCCGCGACCCGAACGAGGAGTGGGAGCTCACCCTCTACCGCTACAACGCCAACGTGGTGCGGCAGCTCAACCAGAACATCGAGGCGGCCAAGCAGTCCAAGGCTTTCGAGCAGTGGAACCCGAACTGGATCCGCTTCGTCGACCGGCACGTGGGCGCCTGGATGCACGTCGACCACGGCCTCGGCCTGTACCTGTTCGCGAACGCCAACCGCCGCGCGCCGACCAACATGCACAACAACGCGATTTCGGTGAACAGCATGCACCGGATCAGGGCGGCGCAGGACCTGGCGCTGTACAACCTGACGCTCAGCGAGGAGATCGAGGCCTTCGACGGCTCAGCGCACCTGGAGACCTGGAACGGCGACCCGGCCTGGCAGGGCGTCCGGGCGGTGGCCGAGCAGCTCACCGCCATCGACGACTGGTGCGAGGCGATCTTCGCGGCCAACGTGATCTTCGAGCCGCTGGTCGGCGAGCTGTTCCGCAGCGGGCTGGTGCAGCAGGCGGCGCCGCGCAACGGGGACTTCGTCACGCCGACGGTGATCGGCGCCGAGGAGTACGACTTCTCCGAGCGCGACCTGCGCTACACCAAGCCGATGTTCGAGCTGCTGATCAGCGACCGCGAGTTCGCCCAGGAGAACAAGGCGCACCTGCGGCAGTGGCTGTCAATGTGGGTGCCGCGGTCCATCACCGCGGCCCGTCAGCTGCAGCCGCTGTGGTCACAGCCCGACGCCAGGCCGCCGCGCTTCGAGGACAGCCTGGACGCGGCCAAGAGCCGGTTCAGCGTCATCCTCGACGACATCGGCCTGGACATCCCGAAGGAGCTGGCGCAGTGACGACATTCAAGACCGCGGAGAGCCCGTTCAAATCGAACAACACCGCATCCAACAAGTGCGGGTTCACCCTGATGAACAATCAGGTAGGCGAAGTGGTCGCGCAGGTCATGAGCACCAAGTCGAACGTGACGGTGACCTGGCTTCCGTCGATGATGCGGGTCGACGCGACCGGCCGGATGGACGTGCTCTACGACGAGATCTCCGAGGCACTTGGCGAGGAGCCCGGCTACTTCGACCAGGCGGAGCTTGAGGAGGACATGTCCACCCACTACGGGCGGATGATCCACACCGACGACCGCACCATCTTCGTCGCCAACCCGGAGGACGCCGCCGAGTACCTGGGCTTCGACCTGACGCCGCGAGGGCAGAACTAGAAGGGCAGCGCGGAGCACCCGGTCCAGCCCAGCGGAGTCAGTCGGCTCAGGATTACCAGGCCGCAGGCAGCCCAACCAGGAGCAGACGTGTACGAGAAGAACGGCGAGAAGTACTTCGTTGTCGACAGTCACATGCACTACTGGAACGCCGCGCCGGACAACTGGGTCCCTGGCCACGAGCAGTACGCCAAGGGCTGGATCGAGTGCTTCCATGCCTACCAGGGGCTCGGCCCGCCGCAGACGCACTGGCCAATCGAGCACTTCCAGAAATACTCCGAGGACGACCTCATGAAGGACGTCTTCACCGACGGCCACGTCGACGTGGCCATCTTCCAGCCGACGTACCTGAAGGAGTGGTACAAGGAGGGTTTCAACACCACCGAGCGCAACGCCACCATGGGGGAGCGGCACCCGGGCAAGTTCGTCTACAACACCCGGTGGGACCCGCGCGACGGTGACGAGGGCCTGGCCATGCTGCGGGCGAACGCCGAGCGGTACGGCAGCAAGGGCGTCAAGCTCTACACCGCCGAGTGGAACAACGGCTCGCGCGGCTGGAAGCTGACCGACCCTGGCGCGTACCGGTACCTGGAGGCCTGCCAGCAGCTCGGCATCAGGAACGTCCACGTGCACAAGGGCCCGACGATCTGGCCGCTGGACAAGGACGCGTTCGACGTGTCGGACGTTGACCACGTGGCGACCGACTTCCCTGACCTCAACTTCATCGTCGAGCATGTCGGCCTGCCGAGGATCGAGGACTTCTGCTTCATGGCGACGCAGGAGCCCAACGTCTACGCGGGCCTGGCGGTCGTCATCGGCGGCCTGATGCACGCGCGGCCGAGGTTCTTCGCCAAGGTCATGGGCGAGCTGCTGTTCTGGGTCGGCGAGGACAAGATGACCTTCGGCAGCGACTACGCGATCTGGGAGCCGAAGTGGCAGGTCGAGGGGCTCGTCGACTGGGAGATGCCGGCGGGCGAGGAGTTCGCTGACTACCCGAAGCTCGGCACCGAGGGCAAGAAGAAGATCCTCGGCCTGAACGCGGCCAAGCTGTACGGGATCGACGTGCCGGCCGAGTACCAGCTCAGGGAGGCAGGCACGCCCGGCGCTCATGAGGTGCTCGCCGGCCAGCCGGAAGAGCACGCGGTCTCCGGAGAATGACCGTGCTTGCCCCGGGGGTAACTCCCGGACTCCAGGTCCGGGCGACCTTGTCAGCTGCCGTTCTTGCCGCCCTGGAGTCCGTGCGCGACCCGGAGCTGGACGAGCCGGTCACCTCGCTCGGCTTCGTCACCTCGGCGACGGTGTCGGCCGCCGGGGAGGCGACGGTGCGGCTGCGGCTGCCGACTTACTTCTGCGCGCCGAATTTCGCGTTCCTGATGGCCGCTGACGCGCACGACGCCACCGCGGCCGTGCCCGGCGTGCGCAGCGTGCAGGTCGTGCTGGAAGACCACTTCGCCGCCGCGGCGATCAACGGGGGGGTTGCGGCGGGAGAGGGGTTCGCCAGCACGTTCGAGGGCGAGGCGGCCGGCGAGCTGCACCAGCTGCGGGCCGGGTTCCTGCGCAAGGCCGTGCTCGCCGGCACCGACCAGGTGTGCCGGCCGCTGCTGGCGGCTGGCGCCAGGTCCGGCCGGCTGCGCGAGCTGACACTCGGCCAGGTGCCGCGCTCGCCCGCCCTCGACCGGTTGCGGCGGCGTCGCGCCGAGCTCGGGCTGCCGGCCGGCGACGACGCGCCGCTGCTCATCGACCCGCAGACCGGGGCGGCGGTCCGGCCGGAGGCGGTGCCGCTGCACCTGCGCAAAGCGCGGGTCACCAGGGTCGGCATGGAGGCCAACGCCGGCATCTGCCGCGGCATGCTGCGGCACAGGTACGGCACCCAGGGGCAGGGCGAGAGCACGGCAGTCGCCGAGGAGGACATGTGAGGGCCGTCAGGTTGCACAGCTTCCACTCCCAGCCCGTCATCGACGAGGTACCCGAGCCGGTCATCACCGGACCGCTCGACGTGATCGTCCGGATCGGCGGCGCCGGGGTCTGCCGCACCGACCTGCACATCATCGACGGCCAGTGGGACCCGGCGATGCACACGCCGCTGCCGTACATCCTCGGCCACGAGAACGCCGGCTGGGTGCACCAGATCGGGCCGGCGGTCAGCAACGTCGCCGTCGGGGACACCGTGATCCTGCACCCGACGCCTACCTGCGGGCTGTGCCGCGCCTGCCGGGCCGGCGACGACATGCACTGCGAGAACAGCGAGTTTCCCGGCCTGTCAAGGGACGGCGGGATGGCCGGATACCTGCGCACCTCGGCCAGGGCCTGCGTGAAGCTCGACCCGGCCACCCGGCCGGAGGACGTGGCCGCGCTGGCCGACGCGGGCATCACCGCCTACCACGCCGTCCGCAAGGCCATCCCGCTGCTGTACCCCGGCACGCACGCGGTGGTCATCGGCGCCGGCGGGCTCGGCCACATCGGCATCCAGTGCCTGGCGGCGCTCACCGCCAGCACGGTGATCGTGGTGGACAGCAACCCGGACGCGCTGAAGCTGGCCGAGCAGCTCGGCGCTCAGCACACCGTGCTCGCTGACGGCCGGCAGGTCGAGGCGGTGCTCGAGCTGACCGGCGGCGGCGCTGACGTGGTCTTCGACTTCGTCGCCGAGCAGGGCGCGGAGAACGACGGCTTCGCGATGACCAGGCCAGCCGGGTCGTACTACGTCATCGGATACGGCGGCACGCTACACATACCGACGCTCGACATCATCTCGACCGAGCGGAACATCGTCGGCAACATCGTCGGCACCTATAACGACCTGGCGGAGCTGATGGTGCTCGCGCAAGCGGGCAAGGTCACGCTGCACACCAGGACCTACCCGCTGGACGCGGCGACTGAGGCGCTCACCGACCTCGACGCTGGCCGGGTACGCGGCCGGGTGATCCTCGTGCCCTGACGGCCCCCGCGAATCCGCTGCCAGGGCGGCGGAGCGCGCAAGGGCACGAGGCGAGGGCCGGCCGGGATGAGGCAGGCCGGGCGGGACTCAGAGAGAAGGAGATAAATGGCCAAGGAACTTCGCTTTAACGAGGAGGCCCGAGCCAGGCTGCTGTCCGGGGTCGATCAGCTGGCCGGCGCGGTGAAGTCCACCCTCGGGCCCAAGGGCCGCAACGTCATCCTGGAGAAGATCACCGGCTCGCCGGTGGTCACCAACGACGGCGTCACCATCGCCAGGGAGATCCACCTCAAGGACCAGTTCGAGAACATGGGCGCGCAGCTGGTCAAGGAAGCGGCGATCAAGACCAACGACATCGTCGGTGACGGCACCACCACCGCGACCGTGCTGGCGCACGCGATAGTCGCCGAGGGCATGCAGGCGATCGCAGCTGGCGGGAACCCGGTGCTGGTCAAGCGCGGCATCGACGTGGCCGTCAGCCGCCTCACCGACTACCTGCAGGGCGTCGCGCACCCGGTGAGCACCGAAGACGACTACGCCAGGGTCGCCGCCATCTCGGCGAACGACGATGACGCCGTCGGTGCCGTGATCGCCAGCGCGCTGCACGCGGTCGGCGACACAGGCACGGTGACCGTGGAGGAGTCGCCGGAGCACGGCATGAGCGTCGATTTCGTGGAGGGCTTTGAGTTCGACAACGGCTACCTGACGCCGTACCTGGTGACCAACCCGGCGAGCCTGGAGGCCGTGCTCGACGACCCCTACATCCTGCTGTGCAGCGAGAAGATCACCAGGGTGCAGCAGCTGATGCCGATCCTCGACAAGGTGATGCGCGACCCGAAGCCGCTGGTGGTCATCGCCGAGACGGTCGAGGGCACGGCGCTGAGCATGCTGGTGCACAACCACGTCAGCGGCACCTTCCGCAGCGTGGCGGTGCGCGCGCCGGGATTCGGCGACCGGCGGCTGCACAAGCTGGATGACATCGCGGCCATCTGCGGCGGCGAGGTGTTCAGCAGGCAGTCCGGGTTCACGCTGGAGACGATGGCGGTGGGCCAGCTCGGCCGCGCCGCGCAGGTGCGGGTGACCGCCGACAGCACCTCGATCATCGGGGGGGCTGGCGCGCCGCAGGACGTGCAGTTCCGGCTCGACCAGCTGCGCGCCGAGCTGGCCAGGGCCACCTTCGGGGTCGACGAGGACGTGCTCGCCGAGCGTATCGGCGCGCTGTCCGGCAAGGTGGCCGTGATCAAGGTCGGCGCGCCGACCGACGCCGAGCTGAAGGAACTGCAGCACCGGGTCGAGGACGCGCTGTCAGCCACCCGCGCGGCGATGGCCGAGTGGATCGTGGCCGGCGGCGGTGCGGCGCTGATGCACGCCGACGTGGCCCTGGAGGACCTGCAGGTCAAGGACGACTACGCCACCGGGGTCGACGTCGTGCGGCGGGCGCTGCCGGTACCCGCCCAGCTGATCGCCGTCAACGCAGGCTACTCGGGCCAGGAGGTGGTCAGCCGGCTGTCAGCGATGAGCACCGATGATGGCTTCGACGCGCTGGAAGGCCGCTACGGGAACATGATCGAGATGGGCATCATCGACCCGCTGCGAGTGACCAGGTCGGCACTGCAGAACGGCGCGTCGGTGGCCGGGCTGCTGCTCACTACCAACACGCTGATTGCCGAGGAGCAGACGCCCTGGGGCGGCAGTCCGGGGCTGATGACGCAGTTCGGGCCGCTCGACGAGGGGCTGAACCAGCCGTCGCCGGACGCCAGCACGCCGCAGTCGCTCGGGCTCGGCCCGTCGGTCGGCTGACGCCGGATGGCGGCCGACCCGGCGGCTGCCCGGGCGGCCGCCAGGTCCGGGCCGGACGGTGGCGGGCCGGCCGGAGGGGGACCAGCCGGCCCGCTGCCACCCGGCCTGGATCCTGACCAGGCTGGCCGCACCGCGCTGCAGGTGCTGCGCTCGCGCGGGCGGCGAAGCAGCATCGCGGCGCTGCTCGGGCCTGCCTTCGTGGCCGCCGTCGCGTACGTCGACCCGGGCAACTTCGCGACCAACTTCTCCGCCGGCGCGACCTCCGGCTACGCGCTGGCGTGGGCGATCGTCGCGGCCAACCTGATTGCCATGCTGGTCCAGTACCTGTCGGCCAAGCTCGGCGTCGCCACCGGACGAGACCTGCCCGAGCTGTGCCGTGAGCAGCTGCCGCGGCCGGTGTCGGCCGGGCTTTGGGTGCAGGCCGAGCTGGTGGCGATGGCGACCGACCTGGCCGAGTTCGTCGGCTCGGCGATCGGGCTCAACCTGTTGTTCGGCATCGCGCTGCTGCCGGCGGCGCTGATCACCGCCGTGGTCGCGTTCGGCATCCTCGCACTTGAGCAGCGCGGCGCGCGCCGGTTCGAGCTCGCCATCGCCGGCCTGCTCGGCATCGTCTTCCTCGGCTTCGCGTACGACCTCGCTTCGGTCGGTGTCAGCCCGGCGGGCATCGCGGCCGGGCTGGTGCCCAGCCTGGCCGGGCACGACAGCCTGCTGCTGGTCGCCGGGATCATCGGCGCCACCGTCATGCCGCACGTGGTTTACCTGCACTCGGCGCTGACCAAGGACAGGGTGCCGGTCCGCGATGATGCCGAGCGCCGCGAGCTGGCCGCCTACCAGCGGCTCGACGTGCTGGTCGCGCTCGGTGCCGCCGGGCTGATCAACCTGGCGATGCTGTTCGTCGCCGCCGGGCTGCTGCACGGGCAGGCAGGCCCGCCGGCCGACCCGATCTCGGCGGCGCACGCCAGTCTCGGCCGGCTCGTCGGCGGCGGCGCCGCGCTGGCGTTCGCGGTAGCGCTGCTCGCCTCCGGGCTGTCTTCCTCCAGCGTCGGCACCTACGCGGGGCAGGTGGTGATGCAGGGATTCGTCGCGCGGCGCATCCCGCTGTTCGCCCGCCGGGCGGTGACCATGATCCCGGCGCTGCTGGTGCTCGGCTTCGGCCTGCCCGCCACTGACAGCCTGGTGGTCTCGCAGGTGGTGCTCTCGTTCGGCATCCCGTTCGCGCTGATACCGCTGATCCTGCTCACCCGCCGGCCTGCTGTCATGGGCACGCTGGTGAACCGCCGGGTCACTACGGCGGCGGCCGCTTCCGTGGCTGGCCTGATCATCCTGATCAACGCGTGCCTGCTGGTGGTGCTCGCGGCCGGGTGACCCGCGCTAGGCCCTGCCTGATCCCGGTCAGGCCGGGGTTAGATAGCAGCGCAGATGAGCGTCCAGCGCCTCAAGGCCGTCCTGGTCGGCTGGCAGCGCGCGGAAGCCGATGTAGCCATCCGGTCGCACCAGCACCGCGGCAGGCCCGTTCTGCCCGTCCAGCCCTGCCTGGCGGCGGCCGCGGCTCGCGTGCGAGACCTCCACCAGGCCGCGCCAGCGCCGGCGCAGCCGCTCGGTAGCCGCGGACTCCCGGGTACCGAAGAGCAGCAGGTGGTGCGCCAGGCCGGGCAGCGAGGCCCGGTCCGGAAAGCGATCACCGGGACACGGCCCGGCTGGCTGGCCGCTGACCGGCGCGTCATGGTCCGCGCCAGCCTGGCCGGCGCCTGCCAGGTCTCTTGCTGACCCGCTCGCTGCAAGCCCGCTGGTTCCTGACCTGACCTGGCCTGGCGCAGCGGTGCCAGAGCCGGCCTGGCCAGGCCCGAGATACTCCCCGGTGAGCGGGCTGTAGGCGTAGCTGACGTCCAGCATGCAGCGGGACCTGACCAGTGCCGCTGCATCATGCGGTGACGGCGGCGGCGGGAATCGGCCGGTCCTGGCCGAGCTGACGGCGTCTTTCGCCATCGCGTGCAGCTTGTCGGAAACGTCAAGGATGTGCCTGGCGGCCGGGCGGCGCTCAGCGGCGAAGCTGTCAAGCAACGGGGCGCGGCCGCGGCCGCCCACCGCGAGGGCCAGCTTCCAGGCCAGGTTATGCGCGTCATGCAGCCCGCAGTTGAGCCCCTCGCCGCCGAACGGGCTTGACAGGTGCCCGGCGTCGCCGAGCAGGAATCGCCGCCCGTCAGCGAGCTGCGGCGCGAGCCGCCGGTGCATCCGGAACGGCGCCGCCCAGGCGACATCCTCGACGTCGACCCCGGCCCTGATCCGCCGCCTGATCGCGGCGCCTACCGCGGTGCGTGACGCATCGCCGCCCTGCGACCCGGTGCGGCCGAGATGGCTTTCCTCGGCGGCGGTGAGATCGCCGACGAAGCTGATCCAGCGCTCGCCAGGCAGCGGGGAGAGCAGCACATAGCCAGCCGGGCTGGCGATCAGCGATGTCCCGTCACGCGGCAGCTCGCAGGCCACCTGCAGGTCGGCCACCATGGCCGTGCCAGGGTAGGTGCCCCCGGCCAGGATCTCCGCCATCGAGTCCCTGGTCACGCTCCTGGCGCCGCCGGCGCCGATGACCCAGCTCGTCTCGGTCGTCCTGGTGCTGCCGTCGGCCTGCCGCAGCCCGACGAGCACGCGCTGACCCTGCCGCTGCATCGACACGGCCGTGACGCCGCGCTCGACCGCGCCGCCCAGCTCGGCTAGCCGGTCAGCCAGGATCTGCTCGGTGCGCCACTGCGGCAGATTGCACTGGAACTCCCACGCCGAGCCCGCCCCGGCTGTCGGCAGCTCTGCCTTGCAGCCGAGCTCCGCGTCGTACAGCCGGGCGCGGCGCACGTGCACGGAATCGGCGACGAACCGGTCAGCGATCCCGGCCTGGGCAAGAATCTCCAGCGTGCCTGGCTGCAGCGCGGTCGCGCGCGCCTGCCGGTGCGGCACTGGCGTGCTCTCGACGACCCGGGCCATCACTCCGTGCCTGGCCAGCTCAGTCGCTGCGAAAAGGCCAGACGGCCCGGCGCCGATGATCAGAACTTCGGCCCCCGTCGCCCCGCTCACCCCCCTGGTAAGCCGGCCACCACGGCCAGCCTAAAGGGCGGTGACCGGATGGCCGCGACCCGGCCTGCTAGTCGGCCCCGCTGCCGCGCCGGGCTAGGTGCGCAGGTAGGAGGCGCCGTTCAGGTCCAGCACGGCGCCGCTCGCCCACTCCGCTTGCGGGGACGCCAGGTACAGCACGGCGGCGGCGACCTCCGCCGCCGTTGCGACGCGGCCGAACGGACTCTGCGCCCGGATGGCCTCGCCGCGCTCGCCGTCCAGGTGGCCGCGCGCCATCGCCGTCTCCACGAAGCCCGGCGCCACGCCGCTGACCGAGATGCCGTGCGGCGCCAGCGCGATGGCCAGCGACTGGCCGAACGCGTTCAGGCCGGCCTTGCTGGCGCCGTAGGCCGGCTGGCCGGGCTCGCCGCGGAACGCGCCGCGTGACGATACGTTGACGATCCGCCCGCCGCCCCGGCCGATCATGTGCCGCACCGCGCACCAGCATGCGTTCGCCGCGCCGGTGAGGTTGACGGCGAGGGTGGCCTGCCACGCCTGCTGCCACTGCTCGTAGGACACCTCGGTGATCGGGTGCGCGATGAATGTGCCGGCGTTGTTCACCAGCACGTCGAGCCCGCCAAGCCCGGCGGCGGCGCTGTCCACCATCGTCCGCACTGCCGCCGGGTCGGCCAGGTCGGCCTGGACCACGAGGTGGCCTTCACCGGGCAGGCCAGCCACCACCTGGCCGGCCAGCTCCGCGTTGTCCCGGTGGTGCACGGCGACCAGGTCGCCCTGCGCGGCGAACGCGCCGGCGATGGCCGCGCCGATGCCGCGTGAGCCGCCGGTCACCAGCACCGCCCGGCCGGCTGCCGTGCCCCCCGCCACGGTCACTTGCCGTGCCTGCCGCGAACAAGCCGCCCGCTGGCGTAGACGCCGTGAATGTTCTCCTTGAGGCCGGCGAAGTCCGTCGGGTCACCTGCCACCACGACTACGTCGGCCCGCTTGCCAGGGCTGAGCGTCCCGGTGTCGTCGCCGATGCCGAGCAGGCGAGCGGCCGAGCTGGTGCTCGCTACCAGCACGTCGCTCGCCGGCATCCCGGCCTCGGCCATCAGCGCCAGCTCGCCCAGGTTGGTACCGTGCGGGCCGACGCCGCTGTCGGTCCCCATCGCGATCCTTACGCCGGCAGCCGCGGCCCTGGCGAACGACTCGCGATGGGCCTCGACCACGGCCTCTGCCTTGGCCACCACGCCCTCGGGCAGCTGGCTGCCGTTCTTGGCGGCCTCCAGCACGGCGCGCGGCGCGATCAGCGTCGGCACCAGCCAGGTGCCGGCCTCGAGCATCATCTCGATCGCCTCGTCGTCCAGGTAGATGCCGTGCTCGATGGACCGGATGCCGACCCTGATCGCGTTCTTGATCCCGTCGGTCGCCTGGGCGTGCGCCATCACCGGCAGGCCGAACGCCCGCGCCTCGGTCATCAGCGCCTCGAGCTCGTCGGCGCGGAAGTGCGCGTGCTTCGGGTTGTCTCTCGGCGACAGCACGCCCCCAGAGGTCATCACCTTGATCACGTTCGCGCCTGCCCTGGCGATCTCCCGCACCCGCTTGCGCATCTCCTCGGGACCGTCGACGATCCCGCCCGGCCGGCCGGGGTGCGGCACGCCCATGCCGCCGTGGAACCCCGACGGCAGCCAGCCGTCGCCGTGCCCGGCGGTCTGGCTGAGCGCCGTCACCGAGATATGCATCCTTGGTCCCTCGACCAGGCCGTCGTCGACGGCCCGCTGGATGCCCAGGTCCGCGCCGCCGGCGTCGCGCACGGTGGTGATGCCGCAGTCCAGCGTCGCGCCGAGGTTCGCCGCCGCCTCGAAGAACTGGTAGGAGAACGGGCGCTGCAATCGGCGCAGCATGTCGACGCCGGACATCGTCACATGCACATGGCAGTCGAACAGGCCGGGCAGCAGCGTCATGCCCGACACGTCGACCTGCTCGTCGGCGTCCAGCCCGGTGCCGATCGCGGCGATCCGGTCATCTTCGAGCACCAGGTCACCGTCGGCCACCGGGCTGCCCGTGCCGTCGAAGATCCGCCCGCCGTGCAGCAGCGTTCTGGTCATTCGCAGTGCCTCCTGTCGCTTGCGGCCGCGCCGCCGGGCCGTACCGGGTGAAGCCGTATCGGATGAAATAGCCGGTTCCCGCCGCTTCGGCGGCGACGGGCGCTATCCGACACTATTGGTCGGCCTGCCCCGCGCACCCACCGGATGGCTACACCAGCCGGTCAGCCGCATCGGGTGGTCCGTGCAGCGGGCCCGCAGCCTGGGCTCTGGCGGCCCGCGCGACGGACCGGCCCACGCCCCGCCATCCGGGCGCCAGGCATGCCCCTCAGCTGGCCGGGCTAGAGTCCAGGCGTGGCCAGGATCCAGGCGGTGCTGCTGAACAGCGGAGACGTGCGCGCGGACCTGATAGGCGTCGACCTGGCCGGCGGTGACCTGTCCGATCCAGGGGCGGTCGGCGAGCGGCCGCCGGACGTCGTCATCGTCGGCGGCGCAGGCCCGGAGTTCAGCTACCAGGCGATGAACCGCGCCTTCGCTGCCCTGCGGGGCGGCGCGGCCCTGGTCGCCATGCACCGGAACATGTACTGGCGCACGGACGAAGGGCTGCGGCTCGACGGCGGGCCATTCCTGCTTGGCCTGGAGGGAGCGGCCGGGGTGACTGCCGAGGTCACCGGCAAGCCGGCGGCCGCGTTCTTCATGGCTTCGCTCGCGGTGGCCGGCGCGATCCCGGAGCAGGCCCTCATGGTCGGCGACGACATCGGCTCGGACGTGCTGGCCGCGCAGCGCTGCGGCCTGACCGGCGTCCTGGTGCGGACCGGCAAGTACCTGCCGGAGACCGAGCGCAGCGCGCCGGCCAGGCCTGATCACGTCATCGACTCGGTGGCTGACCTGCCCGGCCTGCTCAGCGGGCTGCGGTAGCCGGACCTGCCGTGGCGGGCCCTGGCTGAGTGCGGTCATGATCTGTCACGATGCGTGCAACGGGCGGCGCGGGCGGCGCGCTGCACAGCGAGAGGGATACCTGCGATGACAGACCACATCCCGGTGGGGGCCATCCACCACCTTCGGCTGACCGTGACGGACCTGGAACGCAGCCGGGCGTTCTACACCGGCCTGCTCGGCTTCGAGGTCGCGGTGGAGTCACCGCCGCCCGGTGACCCCGGCTACGCCGAGACCTTCAAGGTGCTGTTCGGCGGCGTCGTGATGACCCGCGGTGACCTGCTGCTCGGCCTGCGTCCGGTCGCGCCGGCCGAGGATGTCTTCGGCGAGGACCGGGTCGGGCTCGACCATCTCAGTTTCGGCGTGCCAAGCCGGTCGGACCTGCAGGACGCGGTCCGGCGGTTTGACGCCGCTGGCGTGCCGCACGGCGGGATCCACGAGCTGCCGTCGTTCGGCATCTGCGTGCTGCCGTTCCGCGACCCGGACAACGTTCAGCTCGAGCTCACCTCGCCCATCGGCTAGCCCGGCCGCGGGGGCGGAATGTCAGACCCTGGTGGAAGCCTGGTCCCGTGGCGATGACTGATGCCCGCGGTCAGGCGAGTAGCCGGGCCGGCGGTGCGGCAGGCAGCGCGCGGCGGGCGGAGCTGGGCAGCTTCCTGAAGACCCGCCGGGCGCGGCTGCAGCCCGGCGACGTCGGGCTGGCGCCTGGCACCCGCCGGCGTACCAGCGGCCTGCGCCGGGAGGAGGTGGCCTTGCTGGCCGGCGTCGGGGTCACCTGGTACACCTGGCTGGAGCAGGGCCGCCCGATCAACGCGAGCTCGCAAGTGCTCGACGCGGTGGCCCGTACGCTGCGGCTCGACGGTGCCGAGCGGTGGCACCTGTACCGGCTCGCTGAAGCGGTGCCGCTGCGGTCCGGCGGAGCCGAGGTCGTGCCCGACGGCGTAGCCGACGTGCTCCGCTCGGTGGACCCCTATCCCGCAGTGCTGATCAACTCGCGCTTCGACATTGTCGAGAGCAACGACGCGCACGAGGAGATGTTCGCCGACTGGCACAGCATGCCGTGCATCCACAAGAACCTGCTGTGGTGCGCGGTCACCGAGCCTCGTGCCCGCGAGATGTTCCTGAACTACGACCAGGAAGTGCCGCACATGGTGGCCAGGCTGCGGGCGGCCTACGCCCGGCACGTGGCCGACCCGCAGTGGGAGGAGAATGTCCGCCGCCTGGCGAGCCTGAGCCCGGAATTCGCGCAGCTGTGGGAGCGGCACGAAGTCGCCGGGCCGTCCGTGCGCACCCGCCGGTTCCGGCACCCGGCCGCCGGCCTGGTGAGCTTCACGGTCACCGAGCTGGACGTCTCCACTGCGCCCGACCTGCGGGTAGCTGTCTACGTTCCCGCCGACGAGGGCACCAGGCGAGCGCTGCCCCGGACCAGGCACGGGTCGTCGTTCGCCGGCGACGGCGGCCAGGCGCCGCGCGACCTGGCGGACGGATACGAGCAGCTAGCCGCCGGCTGACACGGCCCTGGCCGGGCGCAGCGCGATGCCCAGCAGCAGCCTGCCGCCTGCCGACTCGACTCGCAGCCAGGTCAGCTCGCCGGACGGGAAGGCACTCCAGCCGGTGATCGCGGCTGATCCGCCCTTCGCCGCGTACCACGTGCCTGCCACCGCGCTGCCGCGAGCGGTCACCGCGACGAGCGTGCAGCGCTCACCCTGGCGTAGCCCGGCCACTGTCAGGCTGATCCGGGTGCCGGTCGCGGTCGCGTGCAGCCGTGCCTGCCCGTGCACGCCAGTCGCCTGGTCCGTGCCGTGGAAGCTGGCAGCCGGGCCGCCGGAGAGCAGGATGACGGCCGCCGCGGCCGCCGCCCCAGCGACGGCAGCTGCGGCGCCCAGTACCCGCCGGCGAGCCCTGGCCAGCCTGCGCTGGCCTGCTGGCGGCCGTGAGCTGCCGTATCGCCGGCGACCTGGCACCGACCGCGCGGACGGCTGCGATGAGCCGACCCACTCAGCCGGGGGGGCTGGCTCCGGCGGCGGGCCTGGCCGCGCGTCCGCCGGCGGCGGTGCGCCGGCACGTTCTGGCAGTCGTGACGGCCAGGGCGCCGCGGCGCCGGCCGGTGTCCCGGCGGCTGCCGCCGAGGCGTCGGCCGAGCTCAGCAGGCCCAGCCAGTGCCGGACCGGCAGCAGCTCGTCGTACTCCGCCCTGCAGTCGGCGCAGCTCGCCAGGTGCCGGGCGAGCTGCCTGGATGTCTGCGGATCGAGGGCGCCGACGACCTCCGTGCCGATCTCACCCCGCCAGGCGGCACACGATCTGCTCATCTGGGTTTCTCTCCCGAGTCCCGGCTAGTACCCCGGTGTGCTGTTTCCGCCGCCGCCCGTCGAGCCAGGGGCCGGCCGCGCTGGCGCCGGGTTTCCGCTGGCTGAGATGGCCTGCCAGGTGAACGACGTGCCACCGAAACTGTCGTGGAAGCCGTTGCCGCTGACCTGACCAGGCGAGCTGTCCAGCTTGAAGGTGTAGAGCGGCTTGCCGTTGTAAGTGAGCTGCTTCTTGCCGTCATCTGGCCGGCGAATTGTGCCCAGCTTGCCGGTAAGGCCGCCGGCTGCCTGCAGCTGGCCGGCGGACGAAACGGTAACCGGGAACCAGAAACTCAGGCACCCGCCAGTGCATTTTATCGTGCCATTCGCTTCCTGCTCCGGTGAGTACACGGTCAGGCCGGCGCTGTTGACCAGCACGCTGCCGAGGCCGGAGAGCTGCCGGGTGGTGACAACCGCGTTACTGCCCCCGTTCGGCGGCTGGCTGGCCGGCTGGCCTGAACCGCCGCTGCTGCTGGTCCCGCACGCTGCCGCCAGCGCTGCAGCGGCTAGAACGGCCAGGCCAGCCCCGCCGCCGACGCTGCTGGCGCGCGATTCGCGCTGACCGCCCGGCGGCCGCGCCGGGACGCCGCTGGCTGTCAGGCGATGAAATACCGATCGCATGAAGATTTCCTTCCTGGCTCGGTGAATTGCATAATGCTGATACGCCCGGCCGGGTGCCAGCGTTCACCGAAACAGCTGAATATCCACCGGGACGGCCACCGAATACAGGCTGCCGGAGAAATAAGGGATGCGAACTTAACTGGAGCGAAAGCCTGGCATTCAGGCTGTGAATGCACCAGCTGACGGAGGGCTGGCAGCGCATGCAAAAGGCCGGCCAGCGGGCAGGCCTATCCGGTTTGACTGGCTCCGCTGGCCTGCTGACTGGCTGCCGGAGACTGAGCCGCAGGCATGGTCAGCAGGCTGCCGGAGGCGGTCACCACCTGGAGGCTGGCGATGTCGGACGGCAGCCAGCCGACGCTGCCGGGGATGGTGACCGGCTCAGCCTGCCAGGCATCCCAGACCCCCGACACCTCGCTCTGTCCGTCGCGCGAGCGAACGATGAGCCGGCAGGTCACGTTGAGCGGCAGGCCGCGTACCCGCAGCTCGATCCGGCTTCCCCAGGACGTCGCCGTGAGCACGGCGGTGCCCTGCACGTGCGTGGCCGGGTTGGCTGCGGAGAGCGTGATCGCCGCCGGCGCTGCGGCTGGCACGCTCCTGGCCGGCCCGCCGTGTGGCTGGCCAAGCCACAGGCCGGCGGCCAGCCCGGCCGCTGCCGCCGCGACAGCGACGGCGGCGGAGGCCGCGCGCCGGCCGCGGGCCAGCCTGCGGATGGCGGCTGGCCGGTCAGCTGAGTTCGCCGACCGCGCCTGCCAGGCTCGCCGCCCCCCGGCCGGCCAGGCCAGGGCCGCCGGGGCGGGATCCGGCGCGGGCGGAGCCCGCCAGCGGCCTGGAGCCGACCCCGCACGCCCTGATGCGGGCGGCGCGCCGGGCGCGGCGCCGGCGCCCAGGGACCCGGTCAGCAGGTCGCCGGGCACGGTCGCCAGCAGCCGCGGCAGGGGAGCCAGCTGAGCCAGCTCCCGCTGGCACCGGGCGCAGCCCGGCAGGTGGGCCTCGACCAGGCGACGTTCGTCGGGGTCAGCGGCGCCGAGCGCGTAGACGCCCAGGTGCAGTGTCACAGGGCAGGTCATGACCTTGTGACTCCTTGTCTCTCCAGCGCCGCCCGCAGCGCCCGCAGGCCGTAGAAGCAGCGTGACCGCACGGTTCCCGGCGGAATGTTCAGCAGCTCGGCCACCTCGCTCACCGAGCGGCGCTGGAAGTACAGCTCGACGATGACAGTCCGGTGATCTTCTGACAGGCCCTGCATGGCCTGCCCGACCAGCAGGCTGTCGACCACGTTGTCGAGCCCGTCGTCGGCCGCGGCTGCGGCCGGCATCGCGTCCAGCGGAACCTCGCGCGGCCGTCGGCGGCGCCGCCGGTGATATGCGGAGATCGCGATGTTGCGGGCCACGGTGTGCAGCCAGGATCCGGCGCCATCGGGCGACAGTTCGGCGGCGTGCTGCCAGCCGCGCAGCATCGTCTCCTGCACGACGTCCTCGGCGGCCTGCAGGTCCCCGTTGACGAGCGGCAGCACGTAGCCGACCAGCGGGCCCTGGTAGGTGGCCACCCAGGTGCCAGCGCGGTCGTCACAGTTCGAAGCTGCCACGCAGGTAGTACGCCGTCGCGACGGCTGCCGTTCAGCGCCGCTGCCGTGGCCGCGCCAGGCGGGTCAGAGCCGGGTGCATCCGCCCTGGCTACGGGTTTGAGCAAGGCCGACCGAGGATATTTCAGGCTGATACGCCGAGATCGTCGGGGGGCGGGCGTATGTCTGGCTGGTGGGGGACCCATATCGTCCACTCCGGACGGCTGCCGCTTTTCTGCTTCTTCGTTGCATTCCTGGTCAGCTTCAGTTTCATCCGGCTGTCCGTGCGGATGATCCGGGCGCAGGTCAGCTGGTGGCCGGGAAACATCTCCAGCGGCGGCACGCACCTGCACCATGTCGTGTTCGGCACCGTGTTCATGGTCGCCGGCGGGATTGCTGGCATCGCCGCGCCGGGCAGCGGGCTGGTCTGGCGCTGTGCCGCCGCCGTGCTGTTCGGCGTCGGCACGGCGCTGGTGCTGGATGAGTTCGCGCTCATCCTGCACCTGCGCGACGTGTACTGGAGCAGCGCCGGCCGGGTGTCGATCGACGCGGTGCTCATCGCCGCTGGTGTCACCGCGGTACTGCTCATCGGCATCAGCCCGGCCGGGGTGCAAGACGTGCGCAGCTACGCGCAGCAGCCGGGCAGCGGCAGCGCCCTGGGCGGCCTGGCGATCAGCCTGGCCGTGCTGTTCGTGCCGGCCGCGGTGACGCTGCTGAAGGGCAAGGTGTGGACCGCCCTGATCGGGGTGTTCCTGCCGCTGGTGTTCCTTTTCGGGGCGCTGCGGATCGCGCGTCCGCACTCGCCGTGGGCCCGCTGGCGCTACCAGGCCAAGCCAGCCAAGCTAGCGAAGTCCGCCCGGCGCGAGAGCCGGCTGCGCCGGCCGGTGATCAGGACAAAGGACCAGATCGAGGACCTGGTCTCCGGGTATGAGCGCCCGGCGGGCATCGGCGAGCCGGGCAGTCCGGCGACCGCCTCGCCCGACTCGGGGAGCGCGGTGACCGCCCCGCCCGAGCCGGGCACGCCGCAGCGGTCCTGACGGTTACGGCCTGGCCCGCCCGATGGTGAAGTCGGCCGGCCGGAACCGGCGGGTGCGCCGCCGGAACTCGAAGGTGAAGCCTGGCCACAGCGTCACGTTGCGGCCCTCGCTGTCCATGTACCAGCTCGAGCAGCCGGAGCCCCAGACCGTGTCAGGCAGCCGGGCCTGCAGCTCGGCGTTGTAGCCGGCGGCGACCGGCCGCCTGACCTCGGCCGGCCCGCCGCCGGCGGTTTCGATCTGGCGGATCGCGTCGAGCACGAAGGCCAGCTGGCTCTCGATCATGAAGACCATTGAGGAGTGGCCGAGCAGGGTGTTGGCGCCGGTCAGCTAGAAGTAGTTCGGGAAGCCGGGCACCACGGTGCCGAGGTAGGTCTCGCCGAACGCATCGGCCAGGGTGCGCCCTCCGCGCCCGGCGACCTTGCCGAACATCGGGTTGTCGGTCACGTGGAACCCGGTGGCCAGGATCACGGTGTCCACCTGGTAGGCACGGCCGTCGGCGGTCAGCACGCTGTCCGCGGTGATCTCGGTGATCTTCTCGGTGACCAGTTCCACATTGCCGGCGGCTACCGCCGGGTAGAAGTCGTTGGACGGCAGCACCCGCTTGCAGCCCAGGTTGTAGTTCGGGGTCAGCTGCTCGCGCTTCGCCGGGTCGCTCACCGCGCCCTGCATGTGCCGCCGCCAGACCGCCTCGGCCCGTTTCAGGATCTTCGGGTTGCGCACGAACCCGAAGACCAGCAGCTCCCTTGCCCAGTACGTGGCTATCCTGGCGGCCCGCTGGGCGCCGGGCAGATGCCGGTAGACGGCGCGCTGCCAGGGCCGCACCGGCCGGCCGGCATGCGGGACCACGAACGCGGCGGTCCGCTGGAACAGCACCAGCCGCTCGACCTCCGGCTGGATAGACGGGACCACCTGGATGGCCGAAGCGCCGGTGCCGATCACCGCGACCCGGCGGCCGGCCGGCGACCAGCTGCCGTCCCACCGCGCCGTGTGCATGACCGTGCCGCCGAAGCGCTCGATGCCGGGGATGTCAGGCAGTGACGGCTCGATGAGCGAGCCAACCCCGGCGATGACGTACCGCGCGGACAGCACGCCGCGCGAGGTCTCGATCCGCCAGCGAGCCGCGGCCTCGTCCCAGCGCACCGACCTGACCTCGCAGCCGAACCGGATATACGGCAGCACCCGGTGCCGCTCGGCCACCGCGCGCAGGTAGGCACGAAGCTCCGGCTGGGACGGGAAGGTGTCGCTCCACTCCGGGTTGAGCGCGAAGGAGAACGAGTACAGGTTGGACTGCACGTCGCAGCGGCAGCCGGGATAGGTGTTGTCCCGCCAGGTGCCTCCGACCTCGCCAGCCCGCTCCAGCACGCACAGGTCCCGGTGGCCGGCCTGCAGCAGCCTGATCGCGGCGCCGAGCCCCGCAAAGCCGGCCCCGAGCACGGCGAACCGCACCTCGCCGGGCAGCTGCCCGGCATCGGGCCCGGTGTCGGCTGCCGCGAAGGTACTCATGGTGCGACACATGTTACTGACCGGTTCACCTCGCGCTCTAGCGCAGGGACAGCGCGGCCAGGGCGGCGTTGACAATCGAGCCGGCGTCCAGGTCGTGCGCCCGGTACAGGTCGGCGACCGATCCCGACTGGCCGAACGAGTCGACACCGAGGCTCACCGCCGGGACGCCGAGCGCCGAGCCGAGCCAGCTCATCGCGTGCGAGGCAGCGTCCTGCACGGTCACGATTGGCGCCCGGTCAGGAAACACGGTGCGCAGCGCGCCTGGCACCGACGGCGCGGTTGCCGTGCGCACGCCGTGCCGCAGCGTCCGCTGCCAGGCACGGTACAGCCGGTCAGCCGAGGTGACGTCGACGACCGTGGCGGCGATGCCTTCCTCGCTGAGCTCGGCGGCCGCGGTCAGCACCTCGGGCAGCACGGCGCCTGAGCCGACCAGGTAGACCGGCGGCGCGCCGGGCCCGGCCGCGCCGCTGCCGTCGACCAGGCAGTACCCGCCGGCCAGCACCTGGCGGCGCAGGATCGCGTCGCCGAGCCGGTCCCGCGCCGCCTGGAACGGCTGCTGGTCGATGCCGCGGGTGGTCAGCCGGAAGTAGTACGAGCCGCCCTCCGGCTGCGCGGCGCCGGGAGCTGGCGCGCTCGCGCCCGCGATGGACTGCAGCGCTCCGCACAGCAGCCAGTCAAGCGCGACCGCGTAGCCGGGCTCGATGAACGTGACGTTCGGCAGCTCAAGGCCGACCGAGGCGGTGATCGTCGACTGGTGCGCGCCGCCCTCGGGCGCCAGGCTGACCCCCGACGGCGTGCCGGCCACCAGGAACCGGGCGCCCGAGTACACCGAGTAGATGAACGCGTCCAGGCCGCGCAGCACGAACGGGTCGTAGACGGTGCCGACCGGCAGCAGCGGCTGCCCGGACAGGTCGAATGACAAGCCGAGCTGGCCGAGCAGCAGGAACAGGTTCATCTCGCTGATGCCAAGCTCGATGTGCTGGCCCTCGGGGCTCTCAGCCCAGCGCAGCACCGGGTCCTCGCTCCAGGCACGCCTGCGCTGCGGGCTGAAGACGCCCTTGCGGTTGATGAAGCCCGCCAGGTTGGTGGAGGTCGCGACGTCCGGCGCGGTGGTCACCAGGTAGGGCGCGACGGTGTCGGCGCGGGACAGGTCGACCAGGATGCGGCCGAACGCCTCCTGGGTCGAGATCGGCCGCGACGACCGGATGCCGGTCGACTCAGGCACCGCGATGGCCGGAACCCCGGCCGCTGCCTGGCCGGCCGGACTGGAGAGGGTCACGGCGCCGCCGGCTGCCGGTCCTGAGCCGTGGCCGGACAAGTGCTCGCGGCGGGTAGCCGCCCACTGCCCGGCCGGCGTCACCGGATCGAGCCGGTCCCACTCGGTCTGCTCGGTCAGCCCTAGCTGCCCGCGCAGCGCGCCGATCTGCTCGGTGGTCAGCAGGGCCGAGTGGTTACGCGGGTTCCCGGCCATGGGCAGCCCCCAGCCCTTGACCGTGTAGGCGAAAAGCACGCTCGGCCGCTCGGTTTCCTTTTCGCACTCGGCGAACGCCTCAAGCAGCGCGCCGATGTCGTGCCCGGCAAGGTCGGTAACCAGCCCGGCCAGCTCGTCGTCGCCGATGTCACGGCAGAACGCCGTCACCTCGTCCGGCGCGCCGTCCAGGAAGCGGTCGCGCAGCTCCTGACCGCCGAGCCCGAACAGCGACTGGTAGTGCTCGTTCGGCATGGCGTCGATCCAGTCGCGCAGCGCGCCGCCGCCTGGCCGGGCGAAAGCCTGCCGCAGCCTGGTGCCGTACTTGGCCTCGGCGACGTGCCAGCCAGCGGCCGTGAACTGCTGCTCCCACTGGGCGATCCGGACGCCGGGCACCACCCTGTCCAGGGACTGCCGGTTGACGTCGACGATCCACATCACGTCGCCCAGGCCGTCGGTGGCCGGGTCGGCGACCGCCTCCCAGACGTTCCCCTCGTCCAGCTCCGCGTCGCCGATCACGGCGACGAACCTGCTGCGCGGCCGGTCGCCGAAGTGCGCGTTGACGTACCGCCTGGTCGCCGCAGCGAACAGCGGCGCGGCGGCGCCCAGGCCGACCGAGCCGGTGGAGAAGTCGACCCGGTCGGGGTCCTTGGTGCGGCTCGGGTAGGACTGCAGCCCGCCGAACGCGCGCAGCGTGGTCAGGTAGGACCGGTCCAGGTTGCCGAGCAGGTACTGGATGGCGTGGAACACCGGCGAGGCGTGCGGCTTGACGCTGACCTTGTCCGGCGCGTCGAGGAAGGCGAAGTACAGCGCCGTGAGCACGGTGACGAGGCTGGCGCTTGATGCCTGATGCCCGCCGACCTTCACCCCGTCGCCGGTGTCGCGCTCGTGGTTGGCGGCATCCACGATACGAGTGGAAAGCCAGAGCACGCGCTGCTGGATCTGCTCGAGGACATCCAGGTCAGCGGGCAGGCATTCGTTCTGCCTGGGGGGCGAGGACATGCCAAGAACGGTACTAGGCGGCGAGGCGGAAGCGCGGCAGGCCGGCCGCCAGGACCAGCCGCGCGAGCGCATCGGCTACAGTGGTCGGATCATGCGGCGCTTGGTACTTATTCTTAGCAGCCGTAGCGGGACCTGATCAGGGCAGGCCAGCGACCCGCTACGGGATGAGGTGCTGGCCGCTGGCCCTTCGCTCCCGCCCTTTCGATAGCGGTCGAGCGCGTTAGCCGCCCCGCGGCCGGTCCTTTGCTGGACGCCCTGGACAAGCCATCAGCTTCGCTACGCCTCTGGAGTACCGCCATGCCTGATTCTCATGCCCACGGCAATTCCGCCGACAGCGCCGACAACGCAGCCAGGGCGCTGCAGGCCGTGCAGGTGGCCCTGGACCGCCGCGACAACGGCGGCGACGGGAACGCCCCGGCCGACCAGTAACGCCCGTCCGGCCAGCAGCACAGCATTCCCGTGATCGTGGCGAGCTGCTCCCCCAGGGCAGCAGCTCGCCACGATGATGAACAGTAACGACGACCCATGGACGAGGAAGTGACGTGACCGAGCGCCTGTTCGACAAGGTCTGGGACCGGCACCTGGTGGCCAGCCCCGAGGGTGAGCCGCCGCTGCTCTACATCGACATGCACCTGGTGCACGAGGTCACCTCGCCGCAGGCGTTCGAGGGCCTGGAGCAGGCCGGCCGGCGGGTCAGGCGCAGCGACCTGACCCTGGCGACGATGGACCACGACGTGCCGACCATCGGATCCGACCGGCCGATCGCCGACCCGCTGGCGGCCGAGCAGATCCGCCGGCTGCGGGTCAACTGCGCGGCGCACGGTGTCACGCTGCACGCGCTCGGCAGCATCGAGCAGGGCATCGTGCACGTGATCGGCCCGCAGCTCGGCCTCACCCAGCCCGGCATGACCGTGGTGTGCGGCGACAGCCACACCTCGACGCACGGCGCGTTCGGCGCGCTGGCGTTCGGCATCGGCACCACCGAGGTCGAGCACGTGCTGGCGACCCAGACGCTGCGGCAGCGCAAGCCGGCCGCGATGGCCGTCACCGTGGACGGCGAGCTGCCCGACCACCTGGCCGCCAAGGACCTGGTGCTCGGGATCATCCGCGCGCTCGGTCCCGGCGGCGGGGCCGGGTCGGTGATCGAGTACCGGGGCGCGGCGATCAGGGCACTGTCGATGGAGGGCAGGATGACGGTCTGCAACATGTCCATCGAGGGCGGCGCCAGGGCCGGGATGATCGCGCCTGACGACACGACGTTCAGCTACCTGGAGGGCCGCCGCCACAGCCCGGCCGGCCAGCGGTGGGAGCAGGCGCTCGACGAGTGGCGCGCGCTGGCGACCGAGCCCGGCGCCCGGTTCGACGCCGAGATCCGGATCGACGCCGCGTCGCTGGCCCCGGCGGTCACCTGGGGGACCACCCCGGCCCAGTCGGTCTTCATCGACGACGTCGTGCCCGACCCGGCCTCGTTCCCGACCGCGGCGCAGCAGGAGGCGGCCAGCCGAGCGCTGACCTACATGGGCCTGCTGCCTGGCACCCCGATGCGGGAGGTGCCGGTCGACGCCGTGTTCATCGGCTCGTGCACCAACGGGCGCCTGGAGGACCTGCGGGCCGCGGCCAGCGTGGTCAGCGGGCGCAAGGTGCACGACGGCGTCCGCGCGCTGGTGGTACCAGGCTCGGCCAGGGTCCGCGCGCAGGCCGAGGCCGAGGGCCTGGACCAGCAGTTCATCAGCGCCGGGTTCGAGTGGCGCACGGCCGGCTGCTCGATGTGCCTCGGCATGAACGGCGACATCGTCGCGCCCGGCGAGCGCTGCGCCTCCACCAGCAACCGCAATTTCGAGGGCCGCCAGGGACCAGGCGGCCGCACCCACCTCGTCTCGCCAGCCATGGCCGCCGCCACCGCGGTGGCAGGCCGCTTCGCCACCCCAGGAGACCTGTGATGCCAGGACTGCAGCTGATCACCGGACGCGCCGTCGCGCTGCCGCGCAGCGACGTCGACACCGACCAGATCATCCCCGCGGCCTGGCTGAAGCGGGTCGAGCGGACCGGGTTCGCCGCCGGGCTGTTCAGCGCCTGGCGCCAGGATCCGGAGTTCGCGCTGAACAAGCCGGGCGCCGACGGGGCGAGGATCCTCGTCGCCGGGCCGAATTTCGGCTGCGGATCGTCCCGCGAGCACGCCGTCTGGGCGCTGCAGGACTTCGGCTTCCGGGCGGTGGTCGCGCCGAGCTTCGCCGACATCTTCCAGGGGAACGCGGTCAGCTCAGGGCTGGTGCCTGCCCGTCCGGCCGGTGCCGCCGTGGACCGGCTGCTGGCGGCGCTGGCCGCCGACCCCGAGGCGGAGATGGTGCTCGACGTCGCGGAGCGGACAGTCGCCATCCCGGCCGCCGGGCTGTCTGAGCCGTTCGCGCTTGACGACTTCGCCCGCTGGCGGCTAATGGAGGGCCTGGACGACATCGCGCTGACGCTGCGGCACGAGCAGGCGATCACCACCTACGAGGCGGGCCGGGCGGCGTGGCTGCCAGCGGTTACCCCCGAATGAGGCCGCTGCCCGCCGCCGGTAGGGTAGCCTTGCGGGCAATATCGGCGGCCCCAGCCAGCACACGCGATGGAGCAAAAGTGCAGCTTAAGCACCTCTACCAGGTAATTCTTATCACGTAGCGCGAATCCGCACGGGTTCGCGCTACTACCTCCTACGCCACGACGGCGAGGAGGTTTTTTGTTGGCCCGGGCCAGGCCGGCCCAGGTATTTGCTGACACAGCATCAGCAGAAGGAGTGTCCAGTGCAGCTCACCGGAGCCCAGGCTCTCGTCCGGAGCCTTGAGGAACAGGGCGCCGAGGTGGTCTTCGGGCTGCCCGGCGGGGCGATCCTGCCCGCCTACGACCCGATCAGGTCCTCATCGCTACGGCACGTGCTGGTACGGCACGAGCAGGGCGCGGGACACGCGGCCGAGGGGTATGCCTGGGCCACCGGCAAGGCCGGCGTGTGCATGGCGACCAGCGGGACAGGCGCGACCAACCTGGTCACCGCCATCGCCGACGCTTACATGGACTCGGTGCCGCTGGTGGCGATCACCGGGCAGGTCCCGGGCCCCATGATCGGCACCGACGCGTTCCAGGAGGCCGACATCACCGGCATCACGCTGCCGGTGACCAAGCACAACGAGCTGGTGACCAACGCGAGCCGGATCCCGGCCGCCATCGCCGAGGCGTTCCACCTGGCGTCGACGGGCCGGCCGGGGCCGGTGCTCGTGGACGTGCCCAAGGACGTGCTGCAGGCGCCGATGACCTGGCGCGGCTGGCCGCCTGCCCTTGAGCTGCCCGGCTACCGGGTGCCTGGCGCGCCCGACAGCGCGCTGATCAGGCAGGCAGCAGAGCTGCTGCACGGTGCGCGCCGGCCGGTGCTGTACGCCGGCGGCGGCGTGATCAAGTCGGACTCGCACGCTGAGCTGCGCGCCCTGGCCGAGGCGGCCGGCGCCCCGGTGACGACGACGCTGATGGCACGCGGCGCCTTCCCCGACGCGCACCCGCTCGCCCTCGGCATGCCGGGCATGCACGGCTGCTACACCGCGGTCGCAGCGCTGCAGGAGGCCGACCTGATCGTGGCGCTCGGGGCCAGGTTCGACGACCGGGTGACCGGCAGGCTGGCCGACTTCGCGCCGCGCGCGGCTGTGGTGCACGCCGACGTCGACCCGGCCGAGATCGGCAAGAACCGCAGTGCTGACGTGGCCATCGTCGGTGACTTGCGTGCGGTGCTCGGCGAGCTGGCCGAGTGCATGGCGGCACTGGTGCAGGCCGGGGGGCCGCCGGACACGGCCGGCTGGCTTGCCGACATCGCCGGGTGGAAGCGCCGGTTCCCGCTGCGCTACGCACAGCAGGACGACGGCCCGCTGAAGCCCCAGCACGTGGTCGAGCGGCTGTCAGCGCTCACCGGCGGCGAGGCCGTCGTGGTAGCCGGCGTCGGGCAGCACCAGATGCACGCGGCGCAGCACTTCTCCTTCGCCCGGCCCAGGTCCTGGATCAACTCCGGCGGGCTCGGCACGATGGGCTTCGCCGTGCCGGCCGCGATGGGGGCGCAGGTCGGGCGGCCGGGCGAGCTGGTCGTCGCCATCGACGGGGACGGCTGCTTCCAGATGACCGCGCAGGAGCTCGCGACCTGCGCGATCGAGAAGCTGCCGGTCAAGGTGCTGATCTTTAACAACGGCTTCCTCGGAATGGTCAGGCAGTGGCAGGAGCTGTTCTACGAGGAGCGCTACTCCGAGGTCGAGCTGGGCACCGCGATCCCCGACTACGTGAAGCTCGCCGAGGCCTACGGCTGCGCAGGACTGCGCTGCGAGCGGCCAGGCGATGTCGACGCGGTGCTGGAGAAGGCGCTGTCCGTCACCGACGTGCCAGCCGTGGTCGACTTCCGGGTGCACGACCGGGAGGGCGTCTTCCCGATGGTGCCGGCCGGGCGGCCCAACGACGAGATAGTGCTCGGCCCCGAGTTCACCGACCAGGAGCAGCTGGCCGCTGCCCGGAGGGAGATGACCAGCCGATGAGCACGCACACCCTGTCGGTGCTGGTGGAGAACAAGCCCGGCGTGCTCAGCCATGTCGCCGGCCTGTTTTCCCGGCGCGCGTTCAACATCTCCTCGCTGGCCGTCGGGCCGACCGAGGACGAGCGCGTCAGCCGGATGACGATCGTGGTGGACGGCGCGTCCACGCCCGTCGAGCAGGTGAGCAAGCAGCTGGAGAAGCTGGTCCGGGTGCTCAAGGTGGTCGAGCTGAGAGAGGAAGCGGCGGTCGAGCGCGAGCTCGCGCTGATCAAGGTGCGGGCCGAGCCCGGCATGCGCGGCCAGCTGCTCGAAGTGGCGACCGTCTTCCGCGCCAGCGTGGTGGACATGAGCCCGGCGACCATCGTGCTTGAGGCGGTGAGCAGCCCGGCGAAGCTCGACGCGCTGCTCGCCATGCTCGAGTCATACGGCACCTGCGAGCTGGTGCGCACCGGCCGGATCGCGCTGGCGCGCGGCAGCGAGACGATCACCGGCCGCCCGGCCGCCGAGCCCGGCCGCCCGGCAGTCGCTGAGCCGGCCGCCTGACCTCGCGCGACTGGCCGCACGAGACCTGACTGAACCGACTGAAGGGACGTCTTCCGATGGCAACCGTCTACTACGACAGCGACGCCGACCTCGGCCTGATCCAGGGCCGCAAGATCGCCGTGCTCGGCTTCGGCTCGCAGGGCCACGCGCACGCGCTCAGCCTGCGCGACTCCGGCTGCGAGGTCCGGGTTGGCCTGCTGGCCGGCTCGGGCTCGCGCAGCCGGGCCGAGGCCGCCGGGCTGACGGTCAGTGAGCCGGCTGACGCGTGCGCCTGGGCCGACGTGATCATGGTGCTGACCCCGGACACCGGCCAGCGCCGGCTGTACGCCGATGCGATCGAGCCGAACCTGCGCGGCGGCGACGCGCTGATGTTCGCGCACGGGTTCAACATCCACTACGGGTACATCACCCCGCCCGCTGAGGTGGACGTGGCGATGGTCGCGCCCAAGGCGCCAGGCCACCTGGTGCGCCGCCAGTTCGAGGCGGGCCAGGGCACCCCGGTGCTGGTCGCCGTCGCGCAGGACGCCACCGGCAAGGCCTGGGACCTGGCCCGCTCCTACGCCAGCGCGATCGGCGGCACCCGGGCCGGCGCGCTGGTCACCACGTTCAGCGAGGAGACCGAGAGCGACCTGTTCGGCGAGCAGGCGGTGCTGTGCGGCGGCGTGACCGCGCTGGTCAACGCGGGGTTCGAGACCCTGGTCCAGGCTGGCTACCAGCCCGAGGTCGCGTACTTCGAGTGCCTGCACGAGCTCAAGCTGATCGTGGACCTGATGTACGAGGGCGGGCTGCGCGGGATGCGCTACTCGGTCAGCGACACCGCCGAGTACGGCGACCTGACCAGGGGCCCGCTGGTCATCGCTGAGCCGACCAGGCAGGCGATGGCGGCGCTGCTGGCCGACATCCAGTCCGGCGAGTTCGCCAGGGAATGGGTCAGCGAGGACGACAACGGCCGGCCGAACTTCGAGCGGCTCAGGCAGCAGGCAGCCGGCAGCCAGATCGAGCAGACCGGCAGGCCGCTGCGGCAGATGATGAGCTGGCTCGCCGCCCCGGCCGACGAGGCCGGCCAGTGAGCACCCCGGATCCGGTAGCCGGGCAGGCGCGCAGCTACCAGGTGACCGTGCTGGCTGGCGACGGCGTCGGGCCCGAGGTCACCGGCGTCGCCCGGCGCTGCGTGGACGCGGTGGCTGCCGCTCGCTGCTTCACCGTTGCCTGGCGGGACTGCGCGCTCGGCGCCCGGCACTTCCTCGACACCGGCGAGGTGCTGCCGGAACCCGAGCTGGCCGGGCTGCGTGCCGCGGACGCGGTCCTGCTCGGCGCCGTCGGCAGCCCACTGGTGCCGCCAGGCGTGCTGGAGCGCGGCTTGCTGCTGCGGCTGCGCGCCGAACTGGACCTGTATGTAAACCTGCGCCCGGCCGTGACCCGACGTGGCGCGCCCACCGCCGGGCAGCCGGCCGCCGAACTTGACCTGGTGATCGTGCGGGAGAACACCGAGGGCCTGTACGCGGGCGCTGGCGGTACGGTGCACCGCGGCACGGCGTTCGAGACCGCCACCGAGGAGTCGCTGAACACCAGGGCCGGGGTCGAGCGCTGCCTGCGCTACGCCGCTGACCTGGCGGCGCGGCGGCGCGGCCGGCTGACCCTCGTGCACAAGACCAACGTGCTGGTGCACGCCGGCGACCTGTGGCGGCGGGCCGCCGAGGAGGTGGCGGCCAGCGCCGCGGTCGCGCTCGACTACGCGCACGTCGACGCGGCTTGCCTGTACCTGGTCGCTGACCCGGCCAGGTTCGACGTGATCGTCACCGACAACCTGTTCGGCGACATCCTGAGTGACCTGGCCGCCGCGCTGACCGGCGGGCTCGGGCTGGCGCCCAGCGGCAATCTCAACCCGGACCGCACCGGCCCGTCAGTGTTCGAGCCGGTGCACGGCTCGGCGCCGGACATCGCGGGCACCGGGCGGGCGAACCCGGCCGGCGCCGTGCTATCGGCTTCGCTGATGCTCAGCCACCTGGGCGAGGAAGACGCGGCCGCCGACCTGGACGCCGCGGTGTCAGCGGTGCTGGCCGGCGGCGCGCCGGACAGCACGGCGGGCTGGGAGGAACAGCTCCAGGCGGCCCTCACCGGTGCGGTGAGCGCGCGGTGAGGCCGGCGGAGAGCGCGGCCGGCCGGGCGGCCTCGGGGGCCAGCCCGGCCGGTCCCCGGGGCCAGGCGGCCCGGCCGGCCGGACCTGCCGGGCCGAAAGTCGAGATCTACGACACGACGCTGCGGGACGGGTCACAGCAGGTCGGGCTCGACCTCACGGTGGCTGACAAGATCAGGGTCGCGATGGCGCTTGACGGCCTCGGCGTGGACGTGATTGAGGGCGGCTGGCCAGGCTCGAACCCGAAGGACGCCGAGTTCTTCGCCAGGGCGGCCGGGATGCGCTGGCGGCATGCCTCGCTCGCCGCGTTCGGCTCCACCAGGCCGCCCAGGCGCAGCGCTGACGACGACCAGAACCTGGCCGCGCTGCTGGCCGCGCAGACCCCGATCGTCACGCTGGTCGGCAAGGCGTGGACGCTGCACGTGTCCGAGGCGCTGCGCACCACCAGGGAGGAAAACCTGGCCATGGTCGCTGAGTCGGTGGCCCTGATGGCGGCGGCCGGCCGGCGGGTGGTCTTCGACGCCGAGCACTTCTTCGACGGGTACGCCGCCGACCGCGGCTACGCGCTTGAGGTGCTCGCCGCCGCCGCTGACGCCGGCGCGGACACGCTGGTGCTGTGCGACACCAACGGCGGCACCCTGCCCGACGACGTGACCCGGATCGTGCACGAGGTCACCTCGGCGGGCCGGGCCAGGATCGGCGTGCACTTCCACAACGACGCTGCCTGCGCGGTTGCCAACTCGGTGGTGGCGGTCGCCGCTGGCGGGCTGCACGTGCAGGGCGCGGCGAACGGCTACGGCGAGCGCTGCGGCAACGCTGACCTGTTCGCCGTCATCGCCGGCCTGGAGCTGAAGCGCGGCCACGAGCTGCTGCCGCCAGGCCGGCTCGCCGCGCTGGCGTCCACCGCGCGGGCCATCGCCGAGTACGCGAACCTGCCGTTCGAGCAGCGGCAGCCGTACGTCGGGCCGTCCGCGTTCAGCACCAAGGCCGGGCTGCACGCCTCGGCGATCGCCCGCCGCCCGGACGCCTACTCGCACGTAGATCCGGGCACGGTGGGCAACCAGGCCAGGGTGCTGGTCAGCGAGCTGGCCGGGCGCAGCAACGTGCTGGCCAAGGCGGCCGAGCTCGGCCTGGACCTGAGCGCCGACCCGGAGCTGGCCGGCCAGGTGCTCGACCAGGTCAAGGCGGCCGAGCACCGCGGGTACGCGTTCGAGGCCGCCGACGCCTCGTTCGAGCTGCTGGTGCGCCGGATCACCGGGACCCTGCCGAGCTGGTTCGAGCTCGAGGGATACCGGGCGGTGATCGAGCGGGCCGGCCAGCAGGACCGCAGCGAGGCGATCGTCCGGCTGCTGCTCGGCGATCGTCGCGTCGTGGCGGTCGGCGAGGGCGTCGGGCCGGTGCACGCGCTTGACCAGGCGCTGCGCCGCGGCCTGGCCGAGCGCTACCCGGCGCTGGCCGGCATCCGCCTGGTGGACTACAAGGTCCGCATCCTGGACGGCCGGGCCGCGACCAGCGCTGTCACCAGGGTGACGCTGACCTCAGCCGACGATGATGGTGAGTGGACCACCGTCGGGGTGTGCGACGACATCGTCACCGCTTCCTGGGAGGCGCTGGCCGATGGCGTGTGCTACGGCCTGCTGCGGGCCGGCGCCGAGGCAGCGCACGCCGCGGCCGGCCAGCCAGCCGCGGCCGCCGGCCGCGTTCCCGTTCCGCTCGGCGCGCCTGCCGGGCCGCATCTTCCGGAGGGACAATGACCAGCCAGCTGCCGCGGCCGCGGTCCGGCCCGCTCACCACAGGGCCGTCCAGGGCGCCGGCCCGCGCGATGCTGCGTGCCGTCGGCCTCAGCGACGAGGACCTCGAGCGGCCCCAGGTCGGCGTCGCGTCGTCGTGGAACGAGGTAACCCCGTGCAACGTGCACCTGGGCGGGCTCGCCTCGGCCGCCAAGGACGGCGTGCGGCAGGCGGGCGCCGTGCCGTTCGAGTTCGGCACCATCGCGGTCTCGGACGGGATCTCGATGGGCACCGAGGGCATGAAGGCGTCGCTGATCAGCCGCGAGATCATCGCCGACTCGGTCGAGCTGATGGTGATGGCGGAGGGGTTCGACGCGCTGGTCGCGATCGCCGGGTGTGACAAGTCGCTGCCCGGCATGCTGATGGCCTGCGCCCGGCTTGACGTGCCGGCCGCGTTCCTGTACGGCGGGACGATCCTGCCGGGCTGGGCGCACGGCCGCTCGCTCACCATCCAGGACGTGTTCGAGGCGGTGGGCAGCCACGCGGCCGGCGAGATCGGCGACCGCGAGCTGGCCGACATCGAGCGCGCCGCCTGCCCCGGCGCCGGGTCCTGCGCAGGCATGTACACCGCGAACACGATGTCAGCGTGCGCCGAGGCGCTGGGCATGGCGCTGCCGGGCTCGGCTACCGCGCCCGCCGTCTCGGCTGAGCGCACCGAGCTGGCCAGGCGCACCGGCGAGGTCACGGTGCAGGCCCTGGCCACCGGGCTGCGCCCGCGGCAGATCATGACCAGGGCGGCCTTCCTGAACGCGGCCGCCGTGGTGATGGCCACCGCCGGGTCGACCAACGCGGTGCTGCACCTGCTCGCCATCGCGCACGAGGCCGGCGTGGCGCTGACCCTTGACGACTTCGACGCGGTCAGCCGGCGCACGCCGCACATCGTGTCGATGCGCCCGGCCGGGCGGTTCGTAATGAGCGAGCTGGACCAGGCCGGCGGGCTGCCGGTGGTGCTGCGCGAGCTGCTGTCGGCCGGGCTGGTCGACGGCGACACCGTGGCGGTCAACGGCCGGACCCTGGCGCAGAACGTCGAGGACGCGCTCGAGCCCGACGGCGACGCGGTGCGGCCGGTCAAGGACCCGTTCAAGCCGGACGGCGGGCTAGCCATCCTGCGCGGCAACCTCGCGCCTGCCGGCGCGGTGGTGAAGACACCGGGAATCGAGGACCTGCGGTTCGAGGGTACCGCGCGGGTGTTCGAGCGGGAGGAAGACTGCTTCGACGCGGTCTCCGCTGGCCGGGTCAGCCGCGGTTCCGTGGTCGTCATCAGGAACGAGGGCCCGCGCGGCGGTCCCGGCATGCGGGAGATGCTCGCGGTCACCGCGGCGATCAAGGGCGCTGGCCTCGGCCGTGACGTGGTACTGGTCACCGACGGCCGGTTCTCCGGCGCGACTTTCGGCGCCTGCGTAGCGCACGCCGCCCCGGAGGCGTTCGACGGCGGCCCGATCGCGCTGGTCAGCGACGGCGACCGGATCGTGCTCGACGTGCCTGGCCGCCGGCTTGAGCTGCTGGTCGATGACGCCGAGCTGGCCCGCCGCCGGGCGGGCTGGTCGGCACCCGAGCCCAGGTACGCCTCGGGCGCGCTGGCCAAGTACGCGGCGCTGGTCTCCGGCGCGGACCAGGGGGCGGTGTGCGCGGCGCCCGGCTAGAGAGGTCAGGGCCGGTCCGGCCCGCCGCTGCTGCTAGCCTCGGGTCTCGCCCGGGGCCCGAGCTTCGCCCCGTGGCCCGGACCACTGGCTGCGGGACACCCTTGATTGCGGACAACGTCAAAGTCATCGCGTTCGACCTGGACGACACCCTGGCGGTGTCTAAGTCACCGATCGATCAGCGGATGGCGGGGCTGCTCGGCCGGCTGCTATCGGTCGTCGAGGTCTGCGTGATCTCCGGTGGCCGCTACGAGCAGTTCGAGAAGCAGGTTCTCGACCGGCTGGACGCCGGGCCGGAAGCCCTGGCCGGCCTGCACCTGATGCCGACCTGCGGCACCCGGTATTACCGCTGGCGGGACGCTGGCTGGCGGCAGGTCTACGCCGAGGATCTCAGCGACGCTGAAAAGGGCCGGGTCGCGCAGGTGCTGACCGAGGGCGCGCAGCAGCTTGGCCTGTGGGAGAGCAACCCGTGGGGCGAGCTGATCGAGGACCGGGGCAGCCAGGTCACCTACTCCGCGCTCGGCCAGGAAGCACCGCCAGACGCGAAGTACGCCTGGGACCCTGGCAACGACAAGAAGCAGCGGCTGCGCGCGTACGCCGCCGAGCGGCTGGCTGACCTTGAAGTCCGGGTTGGCGGCTCCACCTCGGTGGACGTGACCCGCAAGGGCATCGACAAGGCCTACGGCATCCGGCGGCTCATCGACTTCCTCGGCCTGGCCCCCGACCAGATGCTTTTCGTCGGCGACCGGCTGGAAGAAGGCGGCAACGACTTCCCGGTCCTGGCCACCGGAGTGCCGTGCATCGCGGTGTCCAGCTGGCAGGAGACCGCCGACTACATCGAGGGCTTCCTCGCCGCCAGGGCCGGCGGCTGCGCTAGCTGAGCACCCGGTCCAGGATCTGCTGCGCCTCCCGCTGGATCATGGCCAGGTGACCTGGCCCGCGGAAGGACTCGGCGTAGAGCTTGTAGACGTCCTCGGTGCCAGACGGCCGGGCCGCGAACCAGCCCGACTCGGTCGTCACCTTGAGCCCGCCGAGCGGCTCGCCGTTACCCGGCGCGGCGGCGAGCATCCCGGTCACCGGCTCGCCAGCCAGCTCGCTCAGGGCGACCTCGCCAGGCGTGAGCTTCGCGAGCGCCGCCTTCTGCTGCGCGCTGGCCGGCGCGTCGATCCGCTCGTAGGCCGGGTCGCCGAGCTGCTCAGCTAGCTGCCGGTAGCGGGCGCTCGGGCTCTGCCCGGTCACCGCCGTGATCTCGGCGGCCAGCAGGGCGAGCAGGATGCCGTCCTTGTCAGTGGTCCAGATACCGCCGTCCCGGCGCAGGAACGACGCGCCGGCACTCTCCTCGCCGCCGAAGGCGACTGAGCCGTCGAGCAGGCCGGGCACGAACCACTTGAAGCCGACCGGCACCTCGGTCAGCTCGCGGCCGAGCGCGCCGGTCACCCGGTCGATGATCGAGGAGCTGACCATCGTCTTGCCGACCGCTGCCGCGGCCGGCCAGCTGCCGCGCTGCCGGTACAGGTAGTCGATCGCCGCGGCGAGATAGTGGTTGGGGTTCAGCAGGCCGCCGTCGGGGGTGACGATGCCGTGCCGGTCGGCGTCGGTGTCGTTGCCGACCGCCACGTCGAAGTCGGTGCGGCGGGCGATCAGCGAGGCCATCGCGTACGGCGACGAGCAGTCCATCCGGATCTTGCCGTCCCAGTCCAGGGTCATGAACCGGAAGGTCGGGTCGACGACCGGATTCACCACCGTCAGGTCGAGACCGAACCGCGCGCCGATCTCGGCCCAGTAAGCGACGCTGGCGCCGCCGAGCGGGTCAGCGCCGATCCGCACCCCGGCGGCGCGCACCGCGTCGACGTCGATTGCGGCGGAAAGCTCGCCGACGTAGCTGTCCAGGAAGTCGAACCGGCCGGTGGACGGCGCCTGCCTCGCGCTGGCGTAGCTGACCCGGCGCACCTCCTTCAGCCCGCCGGCCAGCAGCTCGTTGGCGCGCTCCTGGATCACCCTGGTGATCGTCGTGTCTGCCGGGCCGCCGTGCGGCGGGTCGTACTTGAAGCCGCCGTCCTGCGGCGGGTTGTGTGACGGCGTCAGCACGATCCCGTCCGCCAGGTCCGCGGTGCGCCCGGCGTTGTGCGCCAGCACGGCACGGGACACCGCTGGCGTCGGCGTGTAGCCGTCCCTGGCGTCGGCCAGCACGGCGACGTCATTCGCCGCCAGCACTTCCAGGGTCGTGGCGAAGGCCGGCTCGGACAGCGCATGGGTATCGCGGCCCAGGTAAAGCGGGCCGGTCAGGCCGGCCTGACGGCGGTAGTCGCAGACTGCCTGGGCCATGGCAACGATGTGGTCCTCGTTGAACGAAAGCCGCAGCGCCGAGCCGCGGTGCCCCGAGGTACCGAACGCCACCCGCTGGGCCGGCTCGGCCGGGTCCGGGTGCTCCGCGTAATAGGCGGTGACCAGCCGGGCAACGTCGACCAGGTCTTCCTGGCTGGCCGGCTGCCCGGCCCGCTCGTTCACCGGCATCAGCAGCTCCTCGATGATCTTCAGCGTCCCGGCGCCAGCTCGCCCGCGGACGGCCAGTCAGCCGGTTACTGTTCCCGTCCATCAGGACCGTACCCATGTCCGCGACCCGGCGGCCGGCCGACCACGCCGGATGGCCGGGTTCGGGGGAATGAGGCGGTCACGAATCTGGCCGGCCGCGTTGTGACAGCAGGCACCGGCAGACTGAGGTCATGAGCGATACAGCGAACCATTCCGCTGCGATCATTCTCGTCCCAGGTCACTGGCTGGGCGCCTGGGCCTGGGATGCCGTCGCGGCACAGCTTCGTGACCGCGGTCACCGCGTGGTGCCGGTCACGCTGCCAGGGCTGGACCCCGGCGATCCGGACCGAGCGAGCAGGACCGTCACCGATCAGGCCGATGACCTGCAGGCGCACGTCGCATCGGCGGCGAGCGGCGAGGTGCGGCCAGTGCTGGTCGTGCATAGCGGCGCCGGGTCCCCGGCGTCCGTGCTGCTTGACCGCGACCCCGGTGCGGTGACCAGGATCGTCTACGTCGACAGCGGTCCGTCCGCTGACGGCTCGGCCTTCGACCCGGCGTTTTCCGCGCAGCAGCACCCGCTGCCGCCGTTCGAGCAGCTCAATGCCAGCCTGGACGGCCTCAGCGAAGCCGACCTCGCGAGATTCCGCGCCAGGGCAGTGCCCGAGCCGGGACCGGTTATGCGGGAACCCGTCCGGCTGTCCAATGACGCGCGGCGCGACGTCCCGTCGACGATCATCGCGTGCTCATATGCTTCCGACGTCATGCTGCGGATGGCCAGCGAAGGCCACCCGATGATGGCCGAGGTAGCCACCTTGCGCGACCTCCAGGTAGTGGACCTGCCGACCGGGCACTGGCCGATGTGGAGCCGCCCGGCCGACCTCGCCGCTGTTATCTCGGCTGCGGCCGTGCCGCCCGCCGCCGGCTGACCAGCAGCGGCATCGGCGGATCGGGTGCCCCCGCGCGGGCCGCGCCGCGCAGTCCCTGCGTGCCGGTCGTTCTCCGGGCAGGCGTTCTCGGGGCAGGATGGACGGGTGAGCGGTAGCGACCTGGTGCGGGACGCGGCGGCCGAGCTCTACGCGGCCGACCCCGAGGAGTTCATCGAGCGCCGGGACGCGCTGGCGGCCGGTGCGCGGTCAGCCGGCGACGCCGTGGCGGCCAAGCAGATCAGCGGGCTGCGCAAGCCGACCAGGTCAGCCTGGATCCTCAACCACCTGGCACGCGCCGTACCCGACGCTGCCGAGCGGCTCTCGGCCCTCGGCGCGGAGCTGCGGGAGGCGCAGCGGAAAATGGACGGCGCCGCCATGCGCGACCTGTCACAGCGGCGCCGCGCGCTGATCGACGAGCTGACCAGGGAGTCCTTCACGGCGGCCGGGCAGCGCTCGCCGGCCGCGGCGATCAGGGACGAGGTCACCAGCACGCTCACCGCCGCCATCTCCGATCCGCAGGTCGCCGCCCAGCTCAGCGCCGGTACCATCGCCCGGCAGGAACGCCGGGACGGCTTCGAGCCGGCCAGCCAGGGGCTCACGCTCGTCTGGTCGGCCCCGGCCGGCCAGCCGCACCGGGACCGGGCGGGCACTGGCGCCCACCCCAGCAGGGCCAGGACGCCTGAGGCCAAGGCGGAGCGCGAGCGGCTGCGCCGGCAGGCCGAGGAGGAGGCCGAGGCCGAGCGGCAGCAACGCCGCCGGGAAGCGGTCGAGGAGGCCGAGCAGACGCTGGCAGCGGCGGACGCGGACGCGGAGCAGGCGGCGCGCGAGGAGCAGGAGCAGGAAGCCGAGCTGCAGCGGCTGGAGGAGCAGGCCGACGAGGCCAGGCGGCTGCTCGCCGAGGCCAGCATCCGGGCCAGGAAGGCCCGCACGATACAGCGGCAGGCGCGGCAGGCGCTGGACCGGCTCCGACGCTAGCCAGCTCACGTGCGCCGGAAACAAGCTTGCGGTCAAGGGCGCATGAACTTCTATCCTCCCTGTAGACGATCAGTGAGCGGGCTGGCAGTGATCAGCCGGAGGACAGGAGGCGGCGGTGCCGGGCGGACTGTGGACCGCAGAGCGGCGGGCGCTGACCGCTGGCCTGGCGCTGACCGTCACGTTCGTCGCCGCCGAGGCGCTGGCCGTGGTGACGGTCATGCCGCTGGTCGCCAGGGACCTGGGCGGCCTGCAGCTGTACGGCTGGGCGTTCAGCGCGTTCATGCTCGGCACGATCGTCGGCATCGTCGCGGCCGGCCGGGCTGCTGACGCACGCGGCCCGCTGCTGCCCTACCTAAGCGGCCTGGTGCTGTTCGTGATCGGCCTGACCGTGGCCGGCCTCGCCCCGGCGATGCTGGTGCTGGTGCTCGGCCGGGTGCTGCAGGGCATCGGCGCCGGCGCGATCCCGGCCGTCGCCTACGTCGCGATCGGCCGCAGCTTGCCCGAGTCGCTGCGGGCCAGGATGATGGCGCTGCTGTCGACCGCCTGGGTCGCGCCCGGCCTGGCCGGCCCGGCGATCAGCGCGGCGGTCGCGCACGCCTTCGGCTGGCGCTGGGTGTTCCTCGGCCTGCTCCCGTTCGTGGCGGTGACCGGCGCGTTCGCGATCCCGGCGCTGGCCAGGCTCGGCCCGCCGCCGCAGCGCGGCACCGGCAGCCAGCAGCGGCTGACCGACGGCGTCGCCGTTGCCGCGGCGATCGGCCTGCTGCTGGCCGGGCTCACCCTGGCTGTCCGGCCGGGGCACGCGCTGGCCGGGGCTGGCCTGGCTGCCGCCGGCGCGGCCATCGCCCTGCCCATGCTGCGCCGCCTGCTGCCGCCAGGAGCGCTGCTTGCCCGGCCAGGGCTGCCGGTCACGGTGCTGGCCAGAGGGCTGCTGACGTTCGCGTTCTTCGGCGCCGACGCCTACGTCACGCTGTCGATTACCACCGTCAGGCACCACGGCACGCTGCTGGCCGGCCTCGCCGTGACCGGCTCCACGCTGACCTGGACCGCTGGCGCCTGGATACAGGCGAGGCTGGCGGCTCGCTGGCCAGGCCGGCGGCTGATCCGGCTCGGCCTGATCGGCATCCTGGCCGGCATGGCGGGCATGACGCTCGTGCTGCACCCCCAGGTGCCAGCGACGGCCGCGATCGCGGCCTGGTCGGTGGCCGGGCTGGGCATGGGCATGGCCTACGCGCCGACCACCCTGCTGACGCTGCGCGAGGCACCGCCAGGGCGGGAAGGCTGGGCCTCGGCGTCCCTCAATGTCGCCGACGTGCTCGGCAGCGCGCTGGGCATCGGCTTCGGCGGTGCGGCCGTCGCCGCCGCCCCGTCTGGCTCGCTGGCCGACGGCGTGACGATCGCGTTCGGCATCGCTGCCGCCGGGGCCTTCGCAGCGCTGGCCGTCACCAGGCGGCTGCCGGCCGGCCCGACCGCGCTGCCGGCCGAGCCCGTCTCAGCCGGGCCAGCGGAGACCGGCCCGGCCGCGACCGGACGGCAGCAGCCAGAGACGGTCGCCAGTCCCGGCTAGCGCCAGCCCAGTGCGCGAACGGGCCCATCGCAGCCGGCAGGCTCAGTTGCTGATCGTGATGTCGCCCGCTCCGGATCGGGCCGTGATGATGCGATGCGACGTCGCGCTCTGCGGCACGCTCACGCTGGCCGAGCCCGCACCGGTCTGCGCGCTGACCCGGTAGGCGGTCCCGCCGGGTGGCAGCCCTAGGGTGATGTCCCCGGCTGGGTCGGTGATACGCACACTGTCCGGTGCCGAGGCATACCCGAGCGACAGATCGCCAGCCCCGGCGTACACGACCGTCGCCGGACTGCCGAGGCCGGTGCCGTGCACGTCGCCCGCGTCGGCCGTCACCGTGAGCTGCGCGCTTGAGACGCCGGACATCGTGACTGATCCCGCGTCTGTCCTGGCCGTCACCGCCGGTCCGCTCAGCCCGGCAAGCGAGACATCTCCGGCCCGGTCGTCTACCCGCACGATGCCGGACAGGCCGCTCAGCGAGACATCGCCCGTGCTGCCCAGGACCTGGACAGGCAGGGCGCGAGGCACCTGGATCGCGTAATTCACGCTGGGGCATGGCCGCTGCGCGGCCGGGCAGTCCGGGGCGGCGAAAGCCAGCTGCAGCACGCCGTCGCTGATCTCGCTGCTGGCGGCTCCCCTGGGGATGCGCGCCGTGACTCGCGCTCTTACCAGCACCGAGTGGCGGGCCGAGCCGGTCACCGAGACGGTCCCTGCCCCGTCCTTGATTACCAGCACCCTGACCCCGGTGAACGTGCTGATGTGCGTCCCCGGGCTGATCATGGAGCCGGAGCCGGCTGGCTGCGGCGCCGGCGGGCTGCCAGCTGAATGTCCTGCCAGGCTCGGCAGCACCACGGCCAGCGTCGTGACGATCGCGGCCACGGCCGCGGCAGCACCCAGCGGGTAGAGCAGGCGGCGGGCCGGGCGGAGCGCCCGCCGCGGCCGGCCAGGCGTGATGCCCGCCAGCACGGCGGCACGGACCTGCTCGTGGTGCGGCAAGTCCTGCTCGGCCGGAAGCGACGGCAGGCCGGCCAGCGGGTCAGCAGCTTTCATGGCATCCTCCTGGCATCCGGCCGGGCACCTGACGGCGTGGCATGCGGGCGGGCCGGTCCGGGCGCCAGCTCCTGGCCGGGCTCGGCTCGCAGCCCTGGGCCGGGCTCGGTTCGCAGCGCCTGGCCGGGCTCAGTTCGCGGCGCGGGGGCAGGATCGGCTGGCGTGGCGAGCCGGGCGGCCAGCGCCTGGCGAGCGCGGTGCAGCCGTGACTTCACTGTGCCGGCCGGCACGCCAAGCGCTGCCGCGGCCGCCCGCTCGTCCAGCCCGGACCACGTGCACAGCTCGATGACCTCGCGCTGGTGGCGCGGCAGCCCGGCAATGGCAGCGCGGACGGCGGTCATCTGCCGCTCGCTGTCGATCTGCGCGGCGATCGTGTCGGCGTGGTCGGCAGCTAAGGTCGGCTCGGCCGCGATCCTGGCCAGCGCCGCGTCGCGGCGGCGCAGCGAGCGGCGGGCGTTGCGCATGCAGTTGCCGGCCACGCCGAGCAGCCACGGCAACGCGGACTCGTGCTCGAAGCTCACCTGCGCTCGCCGGCGCCACGCGGCTAGGAACACGGCCGAGGTCAGGTCCTCGGCCTCGGACCAGCTCGCGGACAGCCGGAACAAGTGGTTGTAGACCGCACGAGAGTGCCGGTCGAAGATCACGCCGAACGCGTCCCGGTCGCCGTCAGCCGCGCGCTGCCAGAGCATCCGGTCGGTCAGCTCCGCTGCCTGGCTGGGTGGCCTCATGTCCTGTTCATGTCCGGTCGCAGGGTCGGGTTCCTTCAGGTTGCCAGCCTGGTAGCCGCCGGTCCACCGCCCGACAGGCCCGCTGGCAGCCGGGCTGGAGCTCCGGGCTGCATGGAGCGCGTTAAGAGCTGGCCACTCGGCGTTAAGATCCCGTCAAGATCGGCTGCATCTGCCCAGTTCGCGGGTCAAATGGAAGCGAGATGAAGCCCTCCCTGGCGACCCGTGAGCGGCGGCGCCGTGGCCTGTCTGCCCCCCTGGCGCTGCCGGCTGGCTTCGGCGCGCTGCTGGCTGTCGGCGCCGCCGCTGCGGGGACTCACGGAGGGCTCGACGCGCTCTGGGTGCTGATCCTGGCAAGCGCGATCGTGCTAGCCGGCTGCGCGGTCGCCGAGCCGGTGGCCGCACCGGTGCTGGGCGCCATCGGCTGGCTGACCGTGATCGGCTTCTCGGCCGCGCCCTACGCGCAGCTGCGGCCCGCCTGGCCGCAGGCCTGGCGCGCGGCAGCGATCCTGCTCGGGTGCGCCGTGACGGGCCTGATCTGCGGCGCCGTGGTGCGCCGCGCGGCCTCGTCGGTCACACTGTTCGTAGTGGAGCAGCCTGACGGGCTGCCGCCGGCTGGCGCGCCAGGATCAGAGCAGGTAGCTGGCCCGCTCACACCGGGGCTGCCGATGCCGCTGCAGGCCGCTGCCAGACCGGGGCAGCAGGCCAGCTCCGGCTCGCCCGGCCCGGCCGCCCGGCCGAGCAGGCGGCGGCGCTGGCCGGTTCCTGACCTCGCCGTGGCCGTCGGCGGCCGGCGGCTGCTGGCCGGCGTGCTGCTGGTGGCTGGCCTGCCGCTGCTGACGGTCGCGCTGACCACCGCGCGGGGCGACCTCAGCCTGGCCGATGACCTGCTGATCTACCTGGTCGCCGTCGTCGCGGTCGCGGTGGTCGGCGGCTTCTGGCCGGCCCTCCTCGCGGCGGTGACCGCCAGCCTGCTGCTGAACTGGTATTTCACCGAGCCGGTGCACACCCTGACGATCGCCGACCCGCAGAATCTGCTGGCGCTGATGCTCTTCGTCACCGTCGCGGTCACGGTGAGCAGCGTCGTTCACCTGGCCGCGCTGCGGGCCAGGCAGGCGGCCCGCAACAGCGACGAGGCAGCGCAGCTGCTGTCGCTGGCCCAGACCGTGCTCGGCGGCGCGGACACCCCGGCTGACGTGCTGGACCACCTCACCAGCACGCTCGGCGGGGCCGCCCAGCTGCTTGAGCTGGCCGGCGGCCAGTGGGTCAGGGTCGCGGCCAGCGGCTGGCCGCAGGCCGGCCGCGACCGTCCGCAGCCGGACGGGCCCGTCACCAGGATCCACGCCAGGGGCGATGTGGTGCTAGAAGTGACCGGCCAGCGCCAGGCCGGCACAGGGCGGCTGATGGCCGGCTACGCCGCGCAGGTAGCCGCCGCGCTTGACCGGGACCGGCTACGCACTCAGGCGGCGCAGTCGGAAGCGCTGGCCGAGGGTAACCGGATGCGCACCGCGCTGCTGGCGGCCGTCAGCCACGACCTGCGCACCCCCCTCGCCTCGATCAAGGCAAGTGTCAGCACGCTGCGGCAGACCGACGTGGCCTGGGATCCGGACGACGAGGCCGCGCTGCTGGCCACAATCGAGCAGTCGGCCGACCGGCTGGACGCCCTCATCGGCAACCTGCTGGACATGAGCCGGCTGACCACCAGATCGCTGCGCCCGTTCCTGCGGCCAACGGCGATCGACGAGGTTGCTCCTGTCGCGCTGCGCGGCCTGGACGCCGACGGGCAGGTCGCGCTGCAGGTGCCCGACGGCCTGCCGCTGGTCAGCACCGATCCGGGGCTGCTGGAGCGGGTGCTGGCCAACCTGCTCGCCAACGCGCTTGCCTACTCGCCGCCAGGCCGCCCGCCGGTGCTTCGGGCCAGGGCCGAGGACGACAGCGTGCTGCTGGAAATCGTGGATCACGGCAGGGGAGTGCCGGACGAGCTGAAGGAGAGCATCTTCGAGCCGTTCCGGCGCCTCGACGCGCGTGAGCCGGGCGCGGCGGTGGGCACCGCGCCGGCTGGCGTCGGGCTCGGGCTGGCCGTGGTCAAGGGCTTCCTGGAGACGATGGGCGGGCAGGTGACGGCCGCCGACACGCCGGGCGGCGGGCTGACCATGCTGGTCACGCTGCCGGCCGGGGTCGCGTCGGCGAGCGTGGCAGCCGAGCGGTGACCAGGGTCCTGGTCATCGATGACGAGGCACCCATCCTGCGCGCGCTGCGGATCAACCTGACGGCACGCAAGTACGAGGTGAGCACGGCGTCAGACGGCGCGTCCGGTCTCGCCGCCATGGCCAGGGACCGGCCGGACGTGCTCATCCTGGATCTGGGGCTGCCCGACATGGATGGCACCGAGGTGATCCGCGGCGTCCGGGGCTGGACCCCGACCCCGATCATCGTGCTGTCCGCCTGGGGCCAGGAGGCGCAGAAGGTCGCCGCGCTCGACGCCGGCGCCGACGACTACGTCACCAAGCCGTTCGGGATGAACGAGCTGCTCGCCCGGCTGCGCGCCGCGGTCCGGCGGGCCTCGCCGGCGCCCGACGAGCCGGTCGTCACGACCGCTGACTTCTCCGTGGACCTGGCCGGCAAGCAGGTCAGCCGCGACGGCCAGGGCATCAGGCTCACCCCGACCGAGTGGCAGCTGCTCGAGGTGCTGGTACGGCACGCCGACCGGCTGGTCAGCCAGCGCCAGCTGCTGCAGGAGGTCTGGGGACCTGAGTACCAGACCGAGGCGAATTACCTGCGGGTGTACGTGGCCAACCTGCGGCGCAAGCTGGAGCCCGACCCGTCAGCGCCGCGTTACCTGCTCACCGAGCCCGGCATGGGCTACCGCTTCCGCCCGTGACCAGCAGGCTGGCTCAGTCGCCGCCGGAGGCGCGCAGCTCGTAGACCGGGTTGAAGATCGTCCGCTCGCCCTTGATCTCGGCCACCCGGCCGCGGACCACCAGCCTCCGGCCAGGCTCGATGCCCGGGATGTTGCGCCGGCCGAGCCAGACCAGGGTCAGGTTCCCGGTGCCGTCCCACATGTCGGCTTCCATGGTCAGGCTGGCGCCGCGCGGGCGCAGCGTCACTGTCCGCAGCGTGCCAGCGATGTCGACCAGCTGCCGGTCGGCGCAGTTCGCGATCGGCGTCGCGCTCGCCCCGCCCATGCCGGGCATACTGCTGAGCTCGGCCTGCAGGTCCTGCGCGGCCAGGTGCTCGCGGCCGACGGTGAGCCGCCCGATCGGGCTGCGCGGCGGGGCGTGCGGCATCGCTCTGGTCGCTGAGCTGAGCTGGTAGGGGACGCTCGCGACGACGACGCCGCGCAGCTGCAGCAGCCGGGCCTTGAGCCGCAGCGCCGACTGGTTGTGCAGCACCTGCTCCCACCAGTGCCCGAGCACGTACTCGGGGATGTACACGGTGATGATGTCCCGCGGGCTCTCCCGGCGCAGCCGCTTGACGTACTCCATCACTGGCCGGCTGATCTCCCGGTACGGCGAGGAGATGACCGTGAGCGGCAGCGGCATGTCGCTGCGGTCCCACTCCTGCTTGAGCCGCGCGGTCTCGTCCTCGTCCACCTCGACGGTGATCGCCTCGAGCTGGCTCGGCCTGGTGGCCCTGGCGTAGGCGAGCGCGCGCAGCGTGGGCAGGTGCAGCTTGGAGACCAGCACGATGGACCGGTTGCTGGCCGGCAGCGTCAGCGCCGCGTCCTCGTCGGGCGTCAGCTCGAGCGCGACGTTGTCGTAGTGCCGGCGGATGCCGTTCATGGTCAGCCAGAACACGCCCATCGCGACCACGGCGATCCACGCGCCGTTCGCGAACTTGCTGATCAGCACGATCACCAGCACCACGCCCGTGACGACCGCGCCGACGGTATTGATCGCGCGGGAGCGCATCATCCGCCGCCGCACCGCGCGGTCGGTGACGGTGCGCAGGTTGCGGTTCCAGTGCCGGATCATGCCGGTCTGGCTGCAGGTGAAGGACACGAACACGCCGATGATGTACAGCTGGATCAGCCGGGTCGGCGAGGCGTTGAAGGCGACGATGAGCACGACGGCAAAGCCGGCCAGCAGCAGGATCCCGTTGCTGTAGGCGAGCCGGTCGCCGCGGTTGCGCAGCTGCCGGGGCAGGAAGCCGTCCTTGGCCAGGATAGACGCCAGCACAGGAAAGCCGTTGAAGGCCGTGTTCGCGGCCAGCACCATGATCAGCGCGGTGACCAGCTGCAGCACGTAGAACAGGGGGGAGGACCCGCCGAACACCGCGCGGCCGATCTGCGCGATCACCGTCCTGGCCGGATGGCCAGCCGGCAGCACCACGTCACCTGGCTCGCCGACGTGCACGTGCGCGATCAGGGCCAGCGCGGTGATACCAGCGAACATCGCGACCGAGATGCCGCCGAGCAGGGCCAGCGTCGTCGCCGCGTTCTTGCTCTTGGGCTTGCGGAAGGCCGGCACGCCGTTGCTGATCGCCTCGACGCCGGTCAGCGCGGTGCATCCGGAGGAGAACGCGCGCAGCAGCAGGAAGACCAGCAGCAGGCCGCTGAACTCACGGACCGACCGGTACTGGTAGTGCGCGCTCTCCGCCTGCAGGTGGTGACCGAGTGACAGCCTGATGGCGCCCCAGACGATCAGCAGCGTCACCGCGCCGATGAAGCAGTAGGTCGGGATCGCGAAGGCGGTGCCTGACTCGCGCACGCCGCGCAGGTTCATCACTGCGATGGTCGCGACCACGATCACCGCGACGAGCGTGACCTCCGAGTCGAGCGCTGGGAACGCCGAGGCAAGGTTCGCCACGCCGGAGGAGACAGACACCGCGACGGTCAGCGTGTAGTCCACCATCAGCGCGCTGGCCACGGTCACGCCGACCTTGCCGCCGAGATTGGTGGTGGTGACCTCGTAGTCGCCGCCGCCAGACGGGTAGGCGTGCACGTTCTGCCGGTACGAGGCGACGACGACCAGCATCAGCAGGCCGACGGCCACCGCGATCCACGGGGTATGGGTCAGCAGCGCCACCCCGCCCGCCGACAGCACGATCAGGATCTGCTCGGTGGCATAGGCCACCGACGACAGCGCATCGCTGGCGAACACCGGCAGCGCGATCTTCTTCGGCAGCAGCGTATGGCTGAGCCGGTCCGACTGCACCGGCCTGCCCACGAGCATGCGCTTGACGACGCCGAACACCATGGCCACGAGCGAATGCTAGGCCGGAACCGGCCAAACCGCATACGGGCGCCGCAGACCCTGCCGATCCGCGACGGATTTCGGGCGTCACAGACCCCACTTTCTTACCGGCAGAAACAGCTCTTTTCGCCGATAGCGGTTGTGAGCCGTCAGGGTGTGCGCCATGCTGTCACGCGGTTACAGACAGCCCCAGCCGGGGCCAGCACGCGGGAGCGGCCGATCATGTCAGCAGCAGCCACGTCCAGGCCGCCGGAGACCGCGCGCGTCGCCCGGTTAGCCGGCCCAAGGTCGTTATCGCTCCCGCCGGGCCGCCGGCCCGCGTTGTGCCGGTTATCCGCGCTGCTGCTGCTCAGCCTGTTAGCCGCGGGCTGCGCCGCGCCGCGGCAGCTAGCGGCGCCGGTCCCGAGCGCGGCTTCTGCCGGACCGGCCACATCGGCTAGCCCGTCGCCTGGTCACGTCCAGCTGACTGCGCGGCAGCAAGTCGCCGCCGCCTACCGGAGTTACTGGCGAGCGTTCGTCGCGGCCTGGCGCTCCCGCAACGCAGCCAGCGCCCGGCGAATCCTTGCCCCGGACGTAGTGCCCGACGGCGTCGGCCTGGACCTGACCTCCGACCGGCAGATGTGGGCCAGGCACGAAGGTCCTGACGGCGCCGCGATGCCGCACGTGCTCAGCATCCGCTTATTTGGCCACACTGCCGCCCTGCACGATTGCCTTGATCTCAGCCACCTCGGTGACATCGACACCCGGACCGGGCGGCTGCTGCCGGACAGCTTCGGCCCGCAGCGGATGAACTTCTACGTCACGCTCGTGCGCGGCAGCGGCCGGTGGCTGGTCAGGACATTCACCGAGGCCGACCAGCCATGCTCGCCATGACCAAGCTCCGCCAGGCAGCCCTGGCCGCCACCGTCGGCGCCTGGGCGGTGATCGGCCACGGCGCGACGGCCGCCGCTGCGCAGACCCGGCCGGGCACGGCGGACAGCACTGCCGCAGTCGTTCACGCTGGCCGTCCAGAAGCCGCCAGGTCGACCCTGCCAGCGGCCGAGCCGGGCAACCTGCCCGGCGGCAGCTGCCAGCCGCACCAGATCGGCCCGACTACCTGGACGGTGGTCTGCCAGGACTCGACTGGCTTGCCGGGGGGGCCCGGCTCGCCCGGATCCGGCCGGCGCTCGGCCCTGGTCTGCGGGCTCACGCCGCTTTCAGAGTCACAGCTGCTCTTCCTCGGCCTGCCGAAGCCGCCGCACGGCGAGCACTGGGCGGCGATCACCTGCACCGGCGATCAGCCGTTCGGCGGTGTCGTACTGGTCGGCCGGCCAGGAACGCCGGCGATCACCCCCGCCGACCTGCTGCAGGTCGCGATCACCCGGCTGCACGTGCCCGTGCTGCCGGCGGAGACCGCGCCGCCGCTGGGCAGGCCCGGGCTGGTCGGCCTGCCGGAGTGGTTCTGGGTGCCGCGCGGGCGCTGGCACCCGGTCAGCGTGACGGTCACGGCCGGCCAGGTGCAGGCGACGGCTACCGCGACGCCGTTGCGGCTGACGTTC
>DASXMR010000099.1:0-62281 GCA_036495525.1 Streptosporangiaceae bacterium
AGGCGGACGACCTTTCTGAGCACACCTTCGGCGCTGAGCCGGCCGATGTCTCCGAGCTTGCCGACCTGAACGACGCCGGCCAGGGCTCAGGCGGCTCGGGCAGTTCGCGCCTGGTGGGCGGCCGCACCGCCTCGCGGTGGCCGACCGGACCGTGGCTGCGGACCGCGTTCGTGCTCACGTGCATCGGCCTGGTGGTCCACATCGGCGCGATAACGGCCAGGGGAATCGCCGAGGACCGGGTGCCCTGGGGCAACATGTACGAGTTCATCGCGGCGATCACCTGCATGGCGGTGATCGTCATGGTGGCCGCGTCGATCCGGTTCCGCGCCTACTACATCGGCCTGTTCGTCCTCATCCCGGTCGTGCTGGCGCTCGCCCTTGACCTCACCGTCGTCTACACCGCCGCCGACGACCTGGTCCCCGCGCTGCAGTCCTACTGGATCGCCATCCACGTCACGGCGATGATCGTGGCGAGCGGCCTGTACATCGTCGGCGCGGTGGTGACCGTCTTGTACCTGGTGGCCGACCGGTCGGAGCGGCGGGTCGCCGCCGGGCTGCCATCGGGCGCCAGCGGCATCATGATGCACCTGCCCAGGCCGATCGTGCTCGACCGGCTGTCCTACCGCAGCATCCTGTTCGCGTTCCCGGTGTGGACGTTCGGCGTCATGGCCGGCGCGATCTGGGCGGACTCGGCCTGGGGCAGATACTGGGGCTGGGACCCGAAGGAGACCTGGTCGTTTATTACCTGGGTGGTGTACGCCTGCTTCCTGCATGCCAGGGCGACGGCCGGCTGGCGGGGCCGCCGCGCCGCCTACATCCACCTGCTTGGCTTCGGCTGCCTGATGTTCAACCTGGTCGGCATCAACCTGTGGGTCACCGGCCTGCACTCATACGCCGGCATCGGCTGACCGGCCGCGGCACAAGCGCAGACCTCAGGCGCGGCCGGCATCGCCTAGTGCGGTGCCGGCCGCGTTCTGCCGTATCTGGGCTGCAAAGGGGGTGCCTGGCCGACCAGCATTGCGGCTGCGATCGCGGTGCTGCTGGCCAAGAGGCGAGCGCGCGCTTGGCCTTCGCGACACGGACGGGTCAGCAGGGGTGGCTGGCGGCCGGCGTGCCAGCAGCAGGGTTCCCGCGCTGCTGCTTGAGGAGCACCAGGGTTCCCGCGGTGCTGTTGTGCTGGTCCTGCGGTGCTGGTGTGCTACCAGTCGTCGCGCTCGCGGCGGATCTGCCGGTCAAGCGCGAGCAGGAAGTCAGGATCGTCGTCCGGGCCGAGCGGCCTGCGCCGCGCCGGGCCGTCCTGCTCCCAGTCCGGCGTGGCCCCGCTGTAGCCGCCCTCGCTGCTGCGCGCTGCCGGGTGGCGCCGCAGTGCCTCGGCCGGACCGCGGCCGGCCGGCCAGCTCTGGGGGCGCCGGGTCAGCTGCAGCCGGGCGCCTGGCCGGCCTGCCAGCAGCCAGATGATCGCGCCGAACACCCAGAGAGCGGCGACCAGGAGTAGCCAAGTGCCCTTGGAAAGTCCGCGAAAGTGGTACCTGGGCGTGGTCACGACGTCAAGCATGCATGGCACCCAGAAACCGACCGTCAGCAGGGCAAAGAGTACGACTGGCAGCAGCATGGCCGCAGCCTAGCGGCTCGTCTGTCCTGCTCGTAGCCAAATAGAGGCACTCGCCGGAACACATCCACCGTGACCGTAATCGACTACATTCCGTGACATGTTAGGCCCGCTAGCGCGATCGGACGTAGCCTGACGGCCTGGGCCGGCGCGGTCGGCGCACGGCTAGCGCTGGGGGAACGAGTACATGAGGCTGCGGTTACTTGAACGATTCCGCCGGGCGAAGGGCAGCACTGCCGTCCGGTCGGGCGGCAGCCACCGGCGGGCGAAGGCTGGCCGGCTGCGACCGGTGGCCGATTCGGATGCAGCCAGCCGAGGCGGCTGGCCGGGCGGAGGCCGGGTCGCCGGGTCGCCGGGTCAGCTTAGCCAGCCGGGCCCGCCGGGCCGGCAGCCATGGCCGGCTGGCCAGCAGCCAGGCAGCCAGCGAACTCCCGAGCCGCGCGCCAGCCGGCGAACCGGCGAGCCGGCTGTCGGCCAGCGCCGTCCCGACCATGGGTCGCCAGCGGTTCCGCCCGGCTGGCCGGGCCAGACCGAGTCGGCCGGGGTCGGGCAGCCAGGTGTGTTGCCGCCTGCCACGATCCCGGCGGCCAGGGACACGAGCGCCGCGGCGTCAGCCAGGACGGCACCGACTGGGACGGGACCGGCCGGGAGCGCGCCAGCCGGCTCGGCGCCGGCCGGGACGGCACGGGGCAGAAACGCTTCTGGCAGGACCGCAACGGGCGGGGCTGCAACGGGCGGGGCTGCAACGGGCGGGGCTGCCTCGGGCGGGGCTGCCTCAGGCAGGGCCGCCTCAGCCAGGGCCGCGTCAGCCAGGGCCGCCGTGCGCACGGCGGGTGCCGCGGGCGCCAGGGCCGGCAACGGGGCAGCGCCGGGAGCCCGGCAGGCAGCCAGCCGGGTGGCGGCGGTGCCGTGGTACGAACTGGCGCGTACCAACAGGACGGCGGCCGGGATGCGGCACTGTGGCACCCTCGAGCCGGTGGTGCACCGCGAATGGGCGGCCAGGGCGCAGCCGCCGGCCGCGGCAGTACTGGCCATCGACCGGCTGGCTGACCTGCCACAGCTGATCAAGGAAAAGCTCGCGGCCGGCCTCGACGCGATTCACGTCGGCCCTGGCGGCGTCCCCGACCTGGACGACATGAGCAAGCTGAAGGGCGTGCCGCTGCCATCCGGCCGCGCGACGTGGGATGCCTGCGCTGGCGCTTACGGCGAGCGAAAGATCATCGTTGGCACCCGGCCGTCGCCGACGCCAGATGTGATGTGCCACGAGATCGGGCACGCTCTCGACGACCTGGACGGACCAGGCGATCAGTGGCAGTCGGACACCAGCGAATTCCGCGCGCTGCACGAGCTGTGCCAGCCGTCGATGGTCAGTCAGTTCCACCGGCACGGCCTGCTCGGCCGGCGCGAGTTCTTTGCTGACGCGTTTGCCGCCATCGCGTCCAGCCAGCGGCCGGCTCTGGTGGACATGCTGGGCGGCGACACCAGGGCGGCGCTGAGCGTGATGCTCTACTTCAATACGCGGTACGGCATCTAGGGTGGGCATGCGATGCAGGTGATACGGCTGGCTAACGGGAATCTCCTGGTGCCCGAGTACGCGACCAGCGACGACGGCCGGGTGATGAGCGACGCCTACATCGAGGTGAGCCCCGCGGATGCGGACTATGAGCGCTTCGCTGCCGCCGCGATCAGCCAGCAGGATGCCGAGGAGCAGCGACAGCGCTGGCGGGCCGGCGACGAGTCGCTGCGACGGCAGTTCCTTGAATTCCTCGCCCGCCGGGGCCAGGGCAGCCCGTTCGACGAGCCAGGCGACGGCGGAGACTAGCCGACCGGGCCCGCGACTGCCGGGTCAGGCCGCCGGGTCGGGCACGGGCTCGGGAGTGCCGAGCAGCGCGCGGACCTCGGACTCGCGGAACCGCCGGTGCCCGCCCGGAGTGCGGATGCTGCTGATCCGCCCCGACGCCGCCCAGCGGGTGACCGTCTTGGGGTCGACCCGGAAGAGTGCAGCCACTTCCCCGGGGGTGAGTAGACGCTCACTGTGGCCGTCCATTTTGTCGTGGGCCTCCTGATCGCCGCAGATCGTGTTCCTAGCCTGTCCTAAGTGTCGCGACAAACATCGGTTTTCTCCCTAGATTCCGTAAAAATCTCATCTGGGACTCTCGCATCATCTCGGCGGTCTGCCTGGTTTCAGCCGCCGAACGAGCATTCGGCTGCTAATTGCCGCCGGAATGGCACTGTCCGTAGTGACCGCCGCGCTCCCTGGCATACCCGACCTTTCGCTGGCCGACGGAATGTCACTGCAGATCAGCGCAGCGGAATCGGCGTGCACGGCCGGAGGCGGCAGCGCCGCGTGGCCGTAGGGTGTGGTGGTGCCTGACCTGGTGACGATAGGCGAGATCCGGTCCGCTGCCGCCCGTCTCGAGGGCGTGACCTTGCGTACGCCGCTGCTGCCCTACCAGGGCGCCAGCCAGCCGCTGCTGCTGAAGCCAGAGTCGCTGCAGCCCACCGGCTCATTCAAGCTCCGCGGCGCGCACGCCGCGATCAGCGCGGTCCCGGCCAGCGAGCGCAGCCGCGGCGTCATCGCTCATTCCAGCGGCAACCACGGCCTCGCCGTCGCCTACGCGGCGGCCGCCCTCGGCGTGCCGGCGACGGTCGTGGTGCCGTCGACCGCGCCGGCGGTCAAGGTGGCAGCGGCGCAGGCACGCGGCGCGCGGATCGTCCGCTGCGAGCCCGGCATCGCCGCCCGTGAGGCAGCCACCCGTGAGCTGGCCGATCGGCACGGCTACACGCTGATCCCGCCCTTCGACGACCGGCGCGTCATCGCGGGCCAGGGCACGGTCGGGCTGGAGATCGCCACCGACTGCCCAGAGGCTGACCTGATTGTCTGCCCGGTCAGCGGCGGCGGGCTGATCGCCGGGATCGCGGCTGCGCTGACCGCGCTCCGGCCCGGCGCGAAGGTAGTCGGGGTCGAGCCCGAACTGGCTGCCGACGCGCGGGACTCGCTGCGGCAGCGCCGCCGGGTGGCCTGGGCGGCCAGCGATACCGAGCGCACGATCGCCGACGCGCTGCGGGTCAACCAGGTAGGCGAGCTGCCGCTGCAGCACCTGATCAGCCAGGTGCATGCGATCGTGACGGTAACCGACGACCAGATCAGGGCCGCGATGCGCGCGCTGGCCACGACGGCGAGGCTGGTCGCCGAGCCAGGCGGCGCGGCGGCCGTCGCCGCATGCCTGTTCCTGCCGGACCAGCTGCCGGCCGCGCGCACGACGGTGGCCGTGCTGTCCGGCGGCAATGTCGACCCTGCCCTGCTCGCCAGCGTGCTCAGCGGCAGCGAATAAGCTGGCAGGCACCATGCGCGCTACCGTTTCCTACACTCTGCTCCGGCTGCTGCTGTTCTTCGCGGTGGTACTGCTGGTGTACGTGGCCGGGGCCCGCGGCCTCCTGCTCGTCGCGATCGCGCTGGTGATCAGCGGCGTGCTCAGCTTCCTGCTGCTGTCCAGGCAGCGCGACGCCATGTCCGGAGCGCTGAGCGCCCGGCTGCAGCGGCGGCGGCAGCCCGACCAGGCGCCCGGCGGGATCGGCGCGCGGCTGCATGGCTTCCGGCAGCGGCTCGAGCAGGGCGCGCGGGCCGAGGACGACGACTAGCGCCCGGATTAGTACCGGTCCCCGGCCAGCCAGCCGCCCGAGGTGAGCATCCGGAGCACGGCGTCGGCGGCCTCGCGTCGTGACATCACCGAGGTGTCGATCGTCAGGTCGGCATCCTGCGGCACCTCGTACGGGTCGGACACGCCGGTGAACTGGCCGATCAGGCCCGCCCTGGCCTTGGCGTACAGCCCCTTGCGGTCGCGCGCCTCGCACACCTCGACCGGGGTGGCGACGTGGATGAGCAGGAAGTCACCGACCTCGCTGACCATCCGGCGGACTCGCTCGCGCGCCTGCGCGTACGGCGCGATCGGCGCGCAGATCGCGATCCCGCCATGCCGGGCGACCTCGGCGGCGACGAACCCGATCCTGGCTATGTTGAGGTCGCGGTCGGCGGGCGAGAAGGTCAGGCCGGCCGACAGCAGCTGGCGGACGAGATCGCCGTCCAGCAGCGACACCCGGCGGTCGCCGCGCTCGGCTAGCAGGTCAGCCAGGTCTCTCGCGATCGTTGACTTGCCCGAGCCGGACAGCCCGGTCAGGAACAGCACGAAGCCGCGCTCGGCCCGCGGCGGCCTGGCCCGGCGAAGCTCGAGCGCAACGGCCGGCGGAGTGAACCAGGCCGGCACCGGTGCCCCGGCATCCAGCAAGTCCCCGAGCTGGCCGGAGGACAGGTCTTCCTGCTCGAGCCCGGCTTCGATCAGTGACAGCGGGCGCCACACCTCGGCCCGGCTGTCATAGGCCCAGTCACCGGACGGGAGCACCGGGATCGGCGCGGCCGGGATGCCGCGGGCGAACTCGATCTGCTCGCCCTGGGTCGGGGAGCTGTCGGCCATCAGGTGCGTCGCGCCGTACGCGGCGGCGACGATCGCGATGAGAGCCAGCTCGCGCACGGCGTCGCCGGCCCGCGAGCCGCTGCCGGCGCTGCGGGCGGCCAGCGGCACCGGGACGACCAGAGTGCCTGGCGGCAGGCCGGGGGCAGCAGCGAGCACGGCGCGCACCAGCGCTTCCGGCCTGGTGACGACCTCGGCCTGGCCAGCCGTCAGCGGAAGCAGCAGTATCCGCGCGCCAAGCTGGCCAGCGAGATGCCTGAGCTGGCCGATGTGGCGGCTGCCCAGCGGGCGCCGGGTGGCGAACGCGAGGACTGGCTGCCCGCTGCCCAGCGCCTCGGCGGCCTGGCCGGGCGCGAGCATGAGCCGGCGGAACGGGCCGTGCTCGACCGCGCGCAGCCCGGTGACGGGCCCGGACAGCCGGGCCCTGCCGTCTGGCAGCTGGTCGCGGCCGGTGATGCTCAGTTCGGCCACCGGCGTGCCTTCTGGATCGAGCAGCTGCAGCAGCGCTGTTTCGGCGGGGACGGCGTCCTGCGGCACGTCCAGGGTGACCGGCACCGGCCACGGCGTGCCGTTCGTCAGCGCCCCGGCCTGGGCGACCCGGCTGGCGTCCTGGTCGGACATGAATCCGGTCAGCGGTGCGAACGCGCCGGAGAGCAGCAGCTCAAGGTCGCCAAGCTGGCGTTCGTCCGGGGAGTAGGTGGCGACCTGGCCCGCCCCGGCGTCGGCGCGCGCGTCCGTCTGAGCCTGTGCAGCCACCTGTGGTCCCTCCCGCCCCGGCCTCCGCTCCAGGCGGCCGTCAGCCCGGCTGCCACGTTCCGCCGGGCGCCGGGCATGCCTGAGGCTACACGGCCGGCCCCCGGCGGGCAGGCAGCGGACGGCCGCCGCCGGCTGGCCTCAGCCTGGCGATCCGGAGACCAGCCTGGCGAACTGGTCCTCGGGTTTGCGGATCACGTAGCGCAGCTCGTCGTGCGTCCAGGAGCGCCGCCCTCTCGACAGCGCCGAGACGAGCTTGCGTGCCGACAGCAGCCCGGCCGGTCCCTGATCGCCATCAAGCAAACAGCCGAGCTGCCGGTGCGCGACCGCGAGCCCGTGCCTGGTCACGAACGACTGGATGCCGCGCGCCGAGGCCAGCGGCTCCTGCACTGCCGGGTGCGGGCCAGGCTCGCCAGGCCGCAGCCGGCGCCAGATCGCCGTCCGCACCGAATTCGGCAGCGACCGGTCGAGGAAGCCAGCCGCGCTATCCCGGTCGGTCACCCGAAGCAGCAGCAGCCCGCCTGGCCTGAGTGCTTCGACCAGCCTGCCGAGCACCAGGTCGGAGTGAGAAATCCGGTCGAGCAGCATCGAGCACTGCACGATGTCGCAGGATCGCGGCGTCAGCGGCACCTGCCGCAGGTCACCAAGCGTGGTGGCGGCGAGTTCAGCGCGAGCGTCCACGGCGGCCCTGGTGACCTCGTTGTCCTCGTCGATCATGATGACGGTCAGCTCACGGCCGCCGCTGCGCAGCCGGGCCAGGTCGAGCTCATCGCCCGCCGTGGTGCACCCGGCCTGCAGCAGGGTGAGCGGCTGGCCAGCCCGCTGCGCCGCGTAGTCCACGGCAAACCTGGTGAACAGCTCGCCGGCGCTGGCTGGCTGGCCGTCCGTCCGGCCGCCGATTCCGGCGGCGCCTGCCATCCCGGCGCGGTGGCGGCCGGGCACATCCGGCCGGGTGCCGGCGGCGCCGCCACCCGGACGGCTCGTCCTCGACGGACCGCTCGTCCTTGCCATGGCAACATAGCGTAGCTCCACAAGTACTCTAAGTCGCTAAGCTACGTGCCTGATCCGGAAAGCTGCTGTCTGCCAACGCCTCCGCCCGGCCGTCAGGGCAAGCAGCCCCCGGGTGCGCCAGACGGCTGCTGTTACCGCACTTGAGCCGCGGCCATGCGGCTCAGCTGGCCGTGCGTACACCAGCGCGAGTACGCCGTCCGCCGCCGGTGCCGCACGCCGGTAGGCTAGTAGACGACCCGTATCCCGGTCCTGCGACGGCGCCGCCGCCCAGCCGGGTGTCCTGCCCCGCTTCCGCTGGGAACGGGCACTTTGTGCTGCCTACGCAGGGACGTCATGAGCCTCTCTGGATTGCTCCAGGTCGTTTCCACCGATTCTCAGGTGCAGCGCGCGGTCGAGCTGGCCGGCCAGCCAGCGGCTGGCGGCGCTGACCTGATCGCGCCGGCCGCATTGCGACCGGTGTTCGCCGCGACGCTGTGCGGCGGCCGCTTCGTGCTGGCTGTTACCCCGACCGCGCGCGAGGCCGAAGAACTGACCGGCGCGCTGGGCTCGCTGCTCGGCGACGGCGCCGCCGGTTACTTCCCGGCCTGGGAGACGCTGCCGCACGAGCGGCTTTCACCACGCTCGGATACCTCGGGCCAGCGGCTCGCCGTGCTGCGGCGACTCGCCCACCCCGACCCGGCTGACCCGAGGTCCGGGCCGCTGCGGGTAGTCGCCACTCCCGTGCGCGGGCTGCTGCAGCCGATGCCCGGCGGCCTCGGCGAGCTGCGGCCGGTGCGGCTGGTGGCCGGTCAGCCGGCCGACCTCGAGGAGACGCTGACCGCGCTGGTCGAGATCGGCTACGCCAGGGTGGACCTGGTCGAGAAGCGCGGCGAGGTGGCCGTGCGCGGTGGCATTCTCGACGTCTTCGCGCCGACGGACGAGCACCCGGTGCGGATCGAGTTCTGGGGCGACACGATCGAGGAAGTCCGCACTTTCAAGGTCGCCGACCAGCGCAGCCTGGACATCGCGGCCAACGGGCTGTGGGCGCCGCCGTGCCGGGAGCTGCTGCTCACGCCGCAGGTGCGCGCCAGGGCCAAGGAGCTGGCCGACGAGTACCCGGGCCTATCCGACGTCCTCGGCCGGCTAGCCGAAGGCATCCCCGTCGAGGGCATGGAGGCGTTCGCGCCGGTGCTGGCCGACCGGATGGAGCTGCTGCTTGACTACCTGCCGGCCGGCTCGATCGTGCTGGCCTGCGATCCCGAGCGGGTCAGGTCCAGGGCTGCTGACCTGGTCGCCACCAGCCAGGAGTTCCTCGAGGCCTCCTGGGTGAACGCGGCGGCTGGCGGCCAGGTGCCGATCGACCTTGGCGCGGCGGCGTTCCGGCCAGTCGAGGAGGTCCGGGCGGCAGCGGCCGGCCTGGGCGTCAGCTGGTGGACGGTCAGCCCGTTCGCGACCGGGCAGGGCGCCGCCGAAGCCGGCCGCGGTCCTGGCGCGCAGGTCAGCGACAGACAGGAACGAGACCCGCTCGCACTGCAGGCCGGCCAGGCGGATGGAGGTGCCACCGGCGACGGGCGCTGGTCGCTGCCCATCGACGCCAGCGCGGCTGACTCCTATCGCGGCGACACCGCGCGCGTACTTGGCGACGTCGGCTCATGGCTGGCCAGGCAGTGGCGCGTCGTGCTGGTCACCGAAGGTCACGGCCCGGCGCAGCGGCTCGCTGAGCTGCTGCGCGGAGAAGGACTCGGCGCCAGGGCGGGGGACCTGGACGAGCCGCCCGAACCGGGCATCGCGCACATCGCGACCGGCATGCTCGACGGCGGTTTCAGCTGGCCGTCGCTTGGCCTCGCCGTGCTGTCTGAGGCCGACCTGGCCGGGCACCGGCCTGGCGCCAGGCCGGTGCACCGGATGCCAAGCCGCCGCCGTGGCGGCATCGACCCGCTGCAGCTGACCGCCGGCGACTACGTCGTGCACGAGCAGCACGGCGTCGGCCGGTACCTGGAAATGACCAGCCGCACCATCCAGGGCGCGACCAGGGAGTACCTGGTCATCGAGTACGCGCCGGGCAAGCGCGGGCAGCCGCCGGACCGGCTGTACCTGCCGACCGATCAGCTCGACGAGGTCACCAGGTACTCCGGCGGCGAGGCGCCCACGCTGCACCGGCTGGGCGGCGCCGACTGGGCCAAGACCAAGGGCCGGGCGCGCAAGGCGGTCAGGGCGATCGCCTCGGAGCTGATCAGGCTCTACTCTGCCCGGGTGGCTTCACCCGGCTATGCGTTCGGGCCGGACACGCCGTGGCAGCGCGAGCTGGAGGATGCCTTCCCCTACGCGGAGACGCCCGACCAGCTTGCCGCCATCGACGAGGTCAAGGCTGACATGCGCAAGCCGGTGCCGATGGACCGGCTGATCTGCGGTGACGTCGGCTACGGCAAGACCGAGATCGCCGTGCGGGCCGCGTTCAAGGCCGTGCAGGACGGCCGGCAGGTGGCCGTGCTCGTGCCGACCACGCTGCTGTCGGCGCAGCACTTCGCGACGTTCAGCGAGCGGTACGCGCCGTTCCCGGTTGCCGTCCGGCCGATGTCAAGGTTCCAGACCGACGGCGAGGTCAGCGCTACCCTGGCCGGCCTCGCCGACGGCACGGTGGACGTGGTGATCGGCACGCACCGGCTGCTGTCGGCAGAGACCAGGTTCAAGGAACTGGGCCTGGTGATCATCGACGAGGAGCAGCGGTTCGGGGTCGAGCACAAGGAGTTCCTCAAGCGGCTGCGCACCGAGGTTGACGTGCTGTCCATGTCCGCCACCCCGATCCCGCGCACGCTGGAGATGGGCGTGGCCGGGATCCGGGAGATGTCGACCATCCTCACCCCGCCGGAGGAGCGCCACCCGGTGCTGACCTTCGTCGGGCCGTACGACGAGAAGCAGGTGGCCGCCGCGATCCGGCGTGAGCTGCTGCGCGACGGCCAGACGTTCTTCGTGCACAACAGGGTGTCGTCGATCAGCCGCGTCGCCGCCCGGCTCGGGCAGCTCGTGCCCGAGGCCAGGATCGCGGTGGCGCACGGCCAGATGAACGAGCACACCCTGGAGAAGATCATGACCAAGTTCGTCGAGCGCGAGTTCGACGTGCTGGTGTCGACCACCATCGTGGAATCCGGCCTGGACATCCACAACGCCAACACGCTGCTGGTGGACCGGGCCGATGCCTACGGCCTGCCGCAGCTGCACCAGCTGCGCGGCCGGGTCGGCCGGGCCAGGGAAAGGGGCTACGCCTATTTCCTCTACCCGCCGGAGAAGCCGCTGACCGAGACCGCGCACGAGCGGCTCGCGACCGTGTCGCAGCACACCGAGATGGGCGCCGGGATGCACATCGCGCTGAAGGACCTGGAGATCCGCGGTGCCGGGAACCTGCTCGGCGGCGAGCAGTCCGGGCACATCGCCGGCGTTGGCTTCGACCTGTACGTGCGGATGATCGGCGAGGCGGTCAGGGAGCTGAGCGGCACCGGGCCGGCCGAGCGGCCCGAGGTCCGGGTCGAGCTGCCGGTGGACGCGCACATCCCGCACGAGTACGTGAACGGGGAGAAGCTGCGGCTCGAGGCCTACACCAGGATCGCGGCGATCGACTCGGCCGCCGACATCACGGCGGTGCGCGAGGAGCTGGCCGACCGGTACGGCGCGCTGCCGCCGCCAGTGCAGAACCTGCTGGCCGTCGCGCGGCTGCGGGCCAGGGCCAGGCAGGCTGGCCTGACCGATATCACCCAGCAGGGCAATCACATCAGGTTCTCGCCAGCTGAGCTGCCCGAGTCGCGCCAGGTCCGCGCGCAGCGGCTGTACCCGAAGACGCTGCTCAAGCCGGCGGTGCGTACGATGCTCGTACCGGTGCCGAAGGCAGCAGGCGGCGCGCGCGCAGGGTCGGATGGCGCGCTGGCCGGTGTCGGCTCGCCGGTATCTTTCGGTGCCCCGCCGCTTCGTGACACCGAGCTGCTCGCGTGGTGCGAGGAGCTGATCGACGCGGTCTTCGGCGCGGAGCCGTCCGCCGCGCCGAGCGCGGCGGAACCGGGTACCGAAGGCACCGCAGGGCAGTCAGGATGAGGAGGAACATCGTCGTGCTTCGCACCGCGGTGAAGTTGGCGGCGACCGCGTCCGGTGTCGCCCTGGCCATCACGGCCTGCGCGCCGGTGCAGATGGGCGCAGCCGCGATTGTCGGCGGCGACCGGATTTCTTCCGCCACGCTGACCGCCCAGTCGGCCAGCCTCCGGAAGGCCATCCAGACTGACCCGGCGAAGTCGCAGGTCACCTACCCCCAGACGCAGGTACCGCAGCAGGTGCTCAGCTGGCTGCTGCGGTTCAGGGTGCGAGACGAGCTGGCCGCGCAGCAGCAGGTCACGGTGAGCCAGGCGCAGCAGCAGGCCGCGCTGGCGACGCTGGCGTCGCAGCTGAAGCAGAGCGGTAACGTCACCCTGCCGGAGGCAGCCATCGCCAACGGGCTGCCGCCCGACCTGCTGCCGGAGCTCGGCCGTTACCTGTCGATCGGCAACCAGCTGCTGGCCAGGCTCGACGGCGGCCAGACGCCCACCACGCAGGCCGCGCAGAACGCGCTGACCGCGCAGCTGAACAAGTCGCAGTGCCTGGCCTCCAAGCAGCTGAACATCAAGGTCAACCCGCAGTTCGGCGCGTTCGACTACAACCAGCTTTCGGTCGTGCCCGCCAAGTCCACGCTTTCGGCGCCGCAGCCCGGCACTTCAGTGGCGCCATCGCCGGCCGCGAGCCCGTCGGCGTCGGCCCAGCTGACCCCGCCCTGCTAGGCCGGCGATGACTGGTAGCGAGTCCGGCCAGCTGACCGGGCAGCATCTGCTGCGGCTGGTCGAGGTGATGGACCGGCTGCGAGTCGAGTGCCCGTGGGATGCCAGGCAGACCCATGCGTCACTAGCGCCGTACCTGCTCGAAGAGACCTACGAGGCGCTTGAGGCGCTGGAGGCCGAGGACCTGGCAGCGCTGCGCGAGGAACTCGGCGACGTGCTGCTGCAGGTGATCTTCCACGCCAGGGTGGCCGCCGAGCGCACCGACGGCACCGGCTTCACCATCGACGACGTGGCCGACGGCATCGCCGACAAGCTGGTCCGCCGCCACCCGCACGTGTTCAGCGACGTCAAGGTCTCCGGTGCCGACGAGGTCAAGCAGAACTGGGACAGCATCAAGGCAGCCGAGCGTGCCGCGGCCGGGGCGCCAGGGTCTGCCCTGGACGGCGTGCCGTTCGGCCAGCCGGCCCTGTCGCTGGCGGCGCAGCTGACCCGCCGCGCCGGGCGAGCCGGGGTCCCCGCCGAGCTAGCCGACCTGGCCGGCCCGGCTGACTCAGCGGCCAGCCAGCCGGCTGCCAGTCAGGACGGGCCGGGCAGCGGGCAGGTCAGCCCGCTCGGCGCCGAGCTGTTCGCGCTCGCGGTCCGGGCGGCCAGTGCCGGGCTCGACCCGGAACTCGAGCTGCGCGCCGCGGCGCGTGCCTACCGCGACCGGGTGCACGCCTGGGAGAGCGCGGCCAGCATGTCCGGGGACGGCTGAGCGGCCTGACCGGCCGGTGAGGTCGTGACCAGCCAGGCAGCGTGACCAGCCTGGCGGCGTGGCCGCTGCGCCGGGCCGACCGCGTTCTACTAGTCTGCGACTATTCAGCACTTTCATCGTCGGGAGCGCTCTGTGGCCGCCATCGAAGCCGTGTTCGCCAGGCAGATCCTGGACTCGCGCGGAAACCCCACGCTGGAAGTCGAGGTCGTGCTCGACGACGGCAGCCTCGGCCGGGCTGCGGTGCCGAGCGGCGCGTCGACAGGTGCCTTCGAGGCCGTCGAGCTGCGTGACGGCGGGTCTGAGTACGGCGGCAAGAGCGTCGAGCGGGCGGTGGCGGGGGTCAGCGACGAGATCCAGCCCGAGCTGCTCGGCTTCGACGCCGATGACCAGCGGCTGGTCGACCAGGCGATGATCGACCTGGACGGCACTCCGGACAAGTCACGGCTCGGCGCCAACGCGATCGTCGGCACGAGCATCGCGGTGGCCAGGGCCGCGGCGCAGGCGGCACAGCTGCCGCTGTTCCGCTACCTCGGCGGGCCGGCGGCGCGGCTGCTGCCGGTGCCGCTGATGAACATCCTGAACGGCGGCGCGCACGCCGACAACAACGTCGACGTGCAGGAGTTCATGATCGCGCCGGTCGGCGCCGGCACCTTCACCGAGGCGCTGCGCTGGGGCGCTGAGACCTACCACGCGCTCAAGGCGGTGCTCAGGCAGCAGGGGCTGAGCACCGGCGTCGGGGACGAGGGCGGCTTTGCCCCCGACCTCGAGCACAACAGGGCGGCGCTGGACTTCATCGTCGAGGCGATCGGCAAGGCGGGCTTCACGCCTGGTCGTGACATCGCGCTGGCGATCGACGCAGCGGCGTCGGAGTTCTACTCGGGCGGCGAGTACCGCTTCGAGGGCGCCGGCCGCAGCGCCGCCGAGATGACGGCCATCTACGCGCAGTGGCTCGACGGCTATCCGGTCGTCTCGCTTGAGGACCCGCTGGCCGAGGATGACTGGCCGGGCTGGCAGCAGCTGACCGCCGAGCTCGGCGGCCGGGTCCAGGTGGTCGGGGACGACCTGTTCGTCACCAATCCTGGGCGGCTGCGCCGCGGCATCTCCGAGCGCAGCGCCAACTCGCTGCTGGTCAAGCTGAATCAGATCGGCACCATCACCGAGACGATGGACGCGGTGGAGATGGCGCACCGCAGCGGCTACAGCTGCGTGATCAGCCACCGCTCCGGCGAGACCGACGACACCACGATCAGCGAGCTCGCGGTCGCGGTCAACAGCGGCCAGATCAAGACCGGCGCGCCGGCCAGGTTCGAGCGGGTGGCCAAGTACAACCAGCTGCTGCGGATCGAGGAACTGCTCGGCGACGCCGCCGCGTACGCGGGCCGGGCCGCCTTCCCGCGCTCGGCGGATCCCGGCACATGACCCGGCAGGCCGGGGCCGGGCCGCGCGGCCAGGGCGAGCCCGGGCAGCCGCAGCCGGAACGCAGCCAGCCAGGACAGCCGGGGAACGGCCGGGCCGTCGGGCCGGCCGGCGAGCGGCCTCGTTTTACCAGCCGGGCCGCCCTGCTCGCGGTCGTGGTCTGCGCGGTCGCGCTCAGCCTGGCCTACCCAGTGCGCGAGTACATCGCGCAGCGCCGCCAGATCGATCAGCTGACCGAGCAGCACCAGCAAGCCCAGGCGCAGCTCAGGGCGCTGCAGGCCGAGCAGGGCAAGCTGAGCAGCAACCGGTACGTCGAGCAGCAGGCAAGGGACAAGCTGCATATGTGCCTGCCCAGCCAGACCTGCTATGTGGTGATCACGCCCGGCCACCGGGCTGGCCCGGCTCCGGCCGCGCCGGCCCGCTCAGCCGCCTGGTACCAGCTGCTCTGGTCGTCGGTGCAGCAGGCGGACCGGAGCGCGGGGAAGTGACCGGGCACGGCACCAGGGGCGGCTTGAGTAACGAGGTCGCTGCCCGCCAGTCAGCAGCCGATCTGGCCGCGGTGACGGCGCAGCTCGGCCGGCCTCCGCGCGGGCTGCGCCGGGTCGCGCACCGCTGCCCTTGCGGCCTGCCGGACGTCGTGGAGACGGCACCGCGGCTGCCGGATGGCACCCCGTTCCCCACGCTCTACTACCTGACCTGTCCGCGGGCCAGCGCCGCAGTGAGCCGGCTGGAGGCAGCCGGGCTGATGCGGCAGATGACGGCGCGGCTGGCCGCCGAGCCGCGGCTGCGCGAGGCCTATCACGCCGCGCACCTGGACTACCTGGCCAGGCGGGAGGCAGCCGGCCAGGCGGCCGGGGTGGCGCCGCTGCCCGCTGGTGCGCCAAGCGCTGGCGGCATGCCGGGCCGGGTGAAGTGCCTGCACGCGCTCGTCGCGCATGAGCTGGCGGCGCCCGGAAGCAACCCGCTTGGACGCGAGGCCGTGGCGGCCGCCGGTGCCTGGTGGGCGCGCGGCCGCTGCACCGGGGCCGGTCCGGTCGACGATCACGGGGGCCAGCCGTGACGGCGCAGCCGGGGACCGCCGGACCAGCGGAGGGCGCCAGGGCGGCGGCCGGCGCGGCGGGCAGCGCTCCCGCTGACCACCGGCCGCGGCGGGTCGCCGCCGTCGACTGCGGTACCAACTCGCTGCGGCTGCTGATCGCGGACGCCGATCCCGCCAGCGGCCAGCTGACCGACCTCGACCGCCGGATGGAGATCGTCCGGCTTGGCCAGGGTGTCGATGCCACCGGCCGGCTCGCGCCGGAGGCACTGCAGCGGACGTTTCGCGTCCTGTCCGGGTATGCCACGGCGATCTCGGGCTCCGGCGCCGAGGTGCGGATGGTCGCGACGAGCGCGACCAGGGATGCCGCGAACGCCGCCGAGTTCGTCAGCGGCGTCACCGGGATCCTCGGCGTGCCGCCTGAGGTCGTCACCGGCGCGGAGGAAGCCGCCCTTTCCTTCACCGGCGCCACCGCCGAGCTTGGCCGTGCCAGCGGTGGCGACCTTTTCGCGCCGCCGTACCTGATAGTCGACATCGGCGGCGGGTCCACCGAGTTCGTGCTCGGCAACCGGGCCGAGCCGGGCCGGGCTGGGCAGCTGGCTGCGATCTCGATGGACATCGGCTGTGTCCGTCTGACCGAGCGGCACCTGCACGGCGACCCGCCTGATCAGGCGCAGGTCGCCGCTGCCGCCGCGGACATCGACGCGGCACTGACGCAGGTGGCGGCCAGCGTGCCGGCCAGCACCGCCAGGACGCTGGTGGGCCTGGCCGGGTCCGTCACGACAGTGGCCGGCATCGCGCTGCGGCTGCCCGGCTACGACCCTGGCGTGATCCACCACGCCAGGATCGGCGCCGGCCAGGTGCACGAGGTCACGGCCGGCTTGCTAGGGCAGGCCAGGCGGCAGCGGGCGGAAATTCCGGTGATGCATCCTGGCCGGATCGATGTCATCGGCGCTGGCGCGCTCATCCTGGACCGGGTGCTTGACCGATTCGGCTTCGCCGAGGTGGTCGCCAGCGAGCACGACATACTTGACGGCATCGCCTGGTCCATCGCGTGCCGTGACCGCGCGCCCGGCCCGCGATGAGCGCCGGACCGTCATGAGTACCGTGCCCTCCGCCGCCGGTCAGGCGGGGGACGCGGCAGCGGGCGGCGAAGCCGCGGCCGGCTGCGGGCCGGTGCCGCCCGGTTCCGGCTGGCCGGAGGACCCCGCCACCGCAGCCACGCCAGTCGCTGGCAGCCCGGACGCGGTACGTGAGCTGGCCGCCAGCGCAGGCAGCCTGACCGAGCTGGCCGCGCGCCAGTCGGTGTGCCGGGCCTGCCAGCGGCTGGTGCAGTGGCGCGAGCAGGTCGCCGCCACCCGGCGCCGCTCCTTCTCCGCTGAGCGCTACTGGGGCCGCCCGGTGCCGGGCTGGGGTGACGAGAACGCGGCGGTGCTCATCCTGGGGCTGGCCCCGGCCGCCCACGGCGGCAACCGCACCGGCCGGATTTTCACCGGGGACCGCAGCGGAGACGTGCTGTTCGCCTCGCTGTGGCGATGCGGCCTTGCGGCCAGGCCGGATAGCGTCCGGGCTGGCGACGGCCAGCGGCTGACCAGGGTGCGGATGGCGGCCGCTGTCCGGTGTGCTCCGCCGCTCAACAAGCCGGCTGTCACTGAGCGCGATGCCTGCGCGCCCTGGCTCAGCGCCGAGCTCGCGCTGCTGCTGCCTGGCCTGCGGGTGGTGGTCTGCCTGGGCCACTTTGCCTGGCAGGTGCTCTGGCCGCAGCTCGCGGCCGCCGGCGCTGGCGTGCCCAGGCCACGGCCCGCCTTCGGGCACGGCACCGAGGTGACGGTGCGCTGGCCGGCCGCGACCGGCCGGGCACCGCTGGAGGTCATCGGCTGCTACCACCCGAGCCAGCAGAACACCTTCACCGGCCGGGTCACCGGCCAGATGCTGGACGAGGTGTTCCGCCGCGCTGCGCAGCTTGCCAACAGGTGACGCTGCCACCACCCGATTACACAGTGCAATATTATTCGCACAATGGTGACAGGCCGTATCTAGGCCGCTTGCGAGATCAATTAGATTCGCGGCATTGGCAGAGAATCGGTCGCGTTTAAATCGGCGGCCCTGGAATTATCTGAACGGCGCGGGGTATTATCACCACGCCCCCGTAGCCCAAAGGAAGAGGCCGGCCCCCTAAAAGGGTCCCCAGTGTCTGTTCGACCCCGACCGGGGGTACTTCTGAGCAGGGACAACACTGCTCTATGTGCTCGGCTCAGCCGATCTGATCAGCGGACTGAATGTACAGTCAGCATTGAATGCACCGGAAGCCGAAAGGCTGTGACTGTGCCGATGCACGTGCAATAGGACGCGGGCGGTTCTCTGCATTACCTCCGGATTGATAGAGCGGCTGACGGGAGTTAAATCGAGGCGATAGCCGTTTATGTGCGCGCTCACGGCGCGCTCACCCGGGACCAGGGTGGCGGACGGCTGGCGGCTGGCCACGGTCAGCCGCTCCGGTCCGGCCCGGCGCGGGTCAGGCTGATCCGGACGATGAGCCTGCGCTCCCGGCGCATGGCATCGCGGTACTCGTCCCAGTCAGGGTGCTCCCCCGAAATCCTCCGGTAGTAGTCCACCAGGAGGTCTAGGGCCTCGGGCTGGCGGACCAGCTCGGCCGTTCCCTCGGCCTGGATCCACTCGCCGAAGAACCTGTCGTTCATGACGCACAGCGATGCGCGCGGGTCGCGCGCCAGGTTCCTGGCCTTGATCGCCGTCTCCCTGGTGCTGATCAGCGCCCGGCTCTGGTCATCGACCGCGACCACGACAGGAGACAGTTGCGGCAGGCCGTCCGCCCGGAGGGTGGCGAGCACGGCCCGGTGATGATTGCGAAGGAAGTCAGCAGCCCTGGTGATCTCCATCCGCGCCGGTCAGCCTCCGTTCAGCCGGCTCCGGCGCTGCACCTCGTACTCGTGCACGATCGCGCTGGCGTAGCCGCGGGTCAGGCCGTGCTCGTCGGCGAGCCAGTGCGCGCGCTCGTCGCAGCGCAGGAAGGCCGGGCCAGACTCAAGCCGGCGGAACCACTCTCGTAGGTCGTTGCCAGTGACCGTAGGGATGCGGGCGATCAGGTTCTTGTGCATCTCCGGAGAGTGGGTCCAGGACAAGTGGCACCTCCAGGGGTGAGACCTCTTGCAGACGAGACTGCACCACCACTGGCGCCCTGACAACCCCTGAGTGTTAGCGCCGCCGTAATGCCCCGTTTCGGCGCCGGCCACGGTCATCGCGGCCTGCGCCGCGCTGGCCTCAGGACAGCCGCTCGAAGATCATCGCCATGCCCTGGCCGCCGCCCACGCACATCGTCTCCAGGCCGAAGGTCTTGTCGCGGAACTGCAGGCTATTAAGAATCGTCGAGGTGATCCGGGCGCCGGTCATGCCGAACGGGTGCCCGACAGCGATCGCGCCACCGTTGACGTTCAGCTTGTCCTCCGCCACGCCCAGCTCCCGGTAGGACGGGATGACCTGCGCCGCGAATGCCTCGTTGATCTCGACCAGGTCGATGTCGTCGATGGTCATGCCGGCCCTGGCCAGTGCCTGCCTGGACGCCTCGACCGGCCCGAGGCCCATGATCTCCGGCGACAGCGCGGTCACGCCGGTGGACACGATCCGTGCCAGCGGGGTAAGTCCCAGCTCCGCGGCCTTCCGGTCGCTCATCACGATCACCGCGGCCGCGCCGTCGTTCAGCGGGCAGCAGTTGCCAGCCGTGACCGTGCCGTCCGGCCGGAAGGCCGGCTGCAGGGTGGACACCTTCTCCAGGGTCGTGCCTGGCCGCGGCCCGTCATCGGCGCTGACGACCGTGCCGTCGGGCAGCGTGGCCGCCGTGATGTCGCGCTGCCAGAAGCCGTTGGCGATCGCCTTCTCCGCCAGGTTCTGCGAGCGGACGCCGAACTCGTCCTGCTCGGCCCGGCTGATCCCGCGCAGTTGTGCCACGTTCTCCGCGGTCTGCCCCATCGCGAGGAAGACGTCGGGGATCTGGCCGTCCTCGCGCGGATCATGCCAGTTCTCTCCGCCGCCCGTGGCCGCCTCAGCGGTGCGCTCCTCGGCCTGGCCGAAGACCGGGTTCTTGGTGTCCGGCCAGCTGTCGCTGCTGCCCTTGCCGAACCGGCTCACGCACTCCACGCCGGCCGAGATGAACGCGTCGCCCTCACCCGACTTGATCGCGTGGAATGCCATCCTCGTGGTCTGCAGCGACGACGAGCAGTACCGGGTGATGGTCGTGCCGGGCAGCGAGTCGTAGCCGAGCATGATCGCGACGACCCTGGCCATGTTGTAGCCCTGCTCGCCGCCGGGCAGGCCGCAGCCGAGCATCAGGTCGTCGATGCTTTCCGGGTCGAGCTGGGGTACTTTCGCCAGCGCCGCGGCGATCATCTGGACCACCAGGTCGTCCGGGCGGATGCTGGTCAGCGAGCCCTTGAAGGCGCGCCCGATCGGTGAGCGAGCAGTGGCGACGACGACAGCCTCGGGCATGGCGAACTCCCTCGAAGACCGGTAGTTAACCCGACAGTAGCTTACGTAAACGGCGAGCGGTCACCAAGCCTTCCCTGGGCCGGTGGGATACGGTCAGCAGAAGGCGCGAGGGAGTGGATCATGCAGGTGCACGAGTCGCTGATCGAGCTATTCGGCAACACGCCGCTGGTCCGGCTCGGCAAGGTGACCAGGCAGCCACCTGGCGCGGCGGCCAGCGGTGCGGTACTGGCCAAGGTCGAGTACTTCAACCCCGGCGGCTCGGTGAAGGACCGGATCGCGCTGCGGATGGTGGAGGCGGCCGAGCAGTCGGGCGCGCTTCGCCCCGGCGGCACGATCGTGGAGCCCACGTCCGGCAACACCGGGGTCGGCCTGGCGATCGTGGCCGCCCACAAGGGCTACCGGTGCCTGTTCGTCTGCCCCGACAAGGTGGCCCAGGACAAGATCAGCGTGCTGCGCGCGTACGGCGCCGAAGTCGTTGTGTGCCCGACCACGGTGTCGCCCGACCACCCGGACTCCTATTACTCGGTGTCAGACCGGCTCGCCAGGGAGGTGCCTGGCGGCTGGAAGCCTGATCAGTACGCCAACCCGGAGAACCCGGCCTCGCACTATCACTCGACCGGGCCGGAGATCTGGGCGCAGACCGACGGCAAGGTCACGCATTTCGTGGCCGGGATCGGGACCGGCGGCACGATCAGCGGCACCGGCCGGTACCTGAAGGAAGTGTCAGGCGGCCGGGTGCAGATAGTCGGCGCCGACCCGGAGGGGTCGGTCTACTCCGGCGGCAGCGGCCGGCCTTACCTGGTCGAGGGCGTGGGGGAGGACATCTGGCCGGAAACCTACGACAAGGGCATCTGCGATCAGATCATCGCGGTCAGCGACGCTGACTCCTTCCTCATGACCCGAAGGCTGGCGAAGGAGGAGGCGCTGCTGGTCGGCGGCTCCTGCGGGATGGCGGTGGTCGCCGCGCTGCGGGTGGCCAGGGCAGCCGGGCCGGAGGGCATCGTGGTCGTGCTGCTGCCGGACGGCGGCCGCGGCTACCTGTCGAAGATCTTCAACGACGACTGGATGGCCGATTACGGCTTCCTGACCTCGGAGACCGCCGAGCCGAGGATCGCCGACGTGCTGCAGAGCAAAGGCGGCCAGCTGCCGTCGTTCGTGCACGCGCACCCGGACGAGACGGTGCGCGCCGCGATCGAGAGCCTGCGCGAGTACGACGTTTCCCAGCTGCCCGTGCTGAAGGAGGAGCCGCCGGTGATGGCCGCCGAGGTGATTGGCTCTATCGTCGAGCGTGACCTGCTGGACGCGCTGGTCGCTGGTCATGCGCGGCCGACCGACCCGGTTGGCGGGCACATGTCGGCTCCGCTGCCGATGGTCGGCTCCGGCGAGCCGATCAGCTCGGCCGTGCATGCGCTGGAGAAGGCCGGTGCCGCGGTGGTGCTGGTCGACGGCAAGCCCGCCGGAATGATCACCCGGCAGGACGTGCTGACCTTCCTGGCGTCCGGATCAAGCTGAGCCGGCCGGGCGTACGGCAGCAGACGAGAGGGAGCTCGCGCATGCGCACTGAGGGCACGGACGGCTTCGAGACGCTGGCCATCCACGCCGGCCAGGATCCCGATCCGGTCACCGGCGCGGTCGTGCCGCCGATCTACCAGACCTCGACGTTCAAGCAGGACGGGGTCGGCGGCACCAGGGGCGGCTATGAGTACTCCCGCAGCGGCAACCCGACCAGGCACGCGCTCGAGGAGTGCCTGGCGGCGCTGGAGGGCGGCGGCCGGGCGCTGGCTTTCGCCTCGGGGATGGCCGCCGAGGACTGCCTGCTCCGGGCGCTGTGCCGGCCAGGCGACCATGTGCTCATCCCCGACGACGCCTATGGCGGGACCTTCCGGCTCTTCGACCGGGTGCTGTCGGACTGGGGCGTGACCTACCAGCCGGTGCCGGTGTCTGACCTGGCCGCGGTCCGGCGGGCGCTGGCCGGCCGGCCAGCGAAGGTGATCTGGATCGAGACGCCGACCAACCCGCTGCTCTCGGTGGCCGACATCGGCGCGCTGGCACAGCTCGCGCGCGAGGCATCAGCGCAGCTGGTGGTCGACAGCACGTTCGCGTCGCCTTATCTGCAGCAGCCGCTGGCGCTCGGCGCCGACGCGGTGATCCACTCGACGACCAAGTACATCGGCGGGCACTCCGACGTGGTCGGCGGTGCCGCCATCGTGGCGGACCCGCAACTCGGCGAGCAGATGGCCTACCTGCAGAACGCCACCGGGGCGGTCAGCGGCCCGTTCGATGCCTGGCTGACGCTGCGCGGCGCGAAGACGCTCGCCGTGCGGATGGACAGGCACAGCGCGAATGCGCAGCGGGTGGCTGACATGCTGGCCGGGCACCCGGCCGTGGCGCAGGTCTACTACCCGGGCCTTGTCTCCCATCCGGGCCACGAGGTGGCGGTCAAGCAGATGCGCGCGTTCGGCGGCATCGTCTCGTTCCGTGCACGTGCCGGCGAGGACGCAGCGGTGGCGGTGTGCGGCCGGACCAGGCTTTTCACCCTCGGTGAGTCGCTGGGCGGAGTCGAGTCGCTGGTGGAGCACCCCGGCCGGATGACGCATGCGTCGGCGGCCGGCTCGCCGCTCGAGGTGCCAGCCGACCTGATCCGGCTGTCGGTCGGCATCGAGACCTGTGATGACCTGCTGGACGATCTCACTGCCGCGCTGTCCGGCCTGGCCTGACCGGCCTTGCGGGTCGCTAGAGCCTGCCATTGAGCGAGATCCGGGCCAGCAGGTAACTGCGGCCCGGCATCAAGGTGACCTCGTTCACGCGTTGCGAGCAGCCAGGAGCGGGCGGGATCAGCTCAGCTGTTCCATACCATCAGGACGAGGATAACCAGCCAGATGACGCTGACAATGCCACCCATCAGCACGATCCGGCCGCGCTCTACCGAGGCGATGTGCGCAGGCACGGACGGTTCCTGACTGGTCAGTCCGGCGGACGGCCGGCCCGGCTCGCCGGCCGTCACGGCTGCCTGCTCCGCAACGGCAACGGCTGCATGCTCGTCAGGGCCGGCTGCCTCGCCGCCGGCTGCCGTCGCGGCTGCGGCCGCGACGGCGTCCTGCAGCGCCCTGATCGCCTTGCGGCCGTCCCTGACGATCAGCACGAGCAGCACGACCGCGACGACGAACAGCGTCGCTGAGATCGACAGCCACGGCTTGCTGAAGTCATGGCTCGTCTGCGCCGCGCCAAGCCCGGCGATCAGCACGGCAAGCGAGCCGATCGTGAAGATAATGGTGATCCGCGACAGGTACCGCAGGATCGGCACGTTGCGGGTCCTGATGTACCGCGGCGTCGACATGATGGCGGCGGTCACCGGGCCGATGGTGAAGATGGCGAAGGCGATATGCAGCCACAGCACCAGCCGGTCGGTAAAAGACATGTACCGATCGTAGGCCAAGCAAGGCGCCTGGGCAGGATGCCGTGCCCGCCGGGCAGCCAGGAAGCCGCGAGATCTGCCCCGCGCCGCCCTGGCCTGCTGCCCGGCAGGCCGGCCTGCTACTTCTTGCGGTTCACCAGCATGGCGCCGCCGAGGAAGATCACGCCGACGACCAGCGAGACCAGGCCGCGGACCCAGTGGTGGCCGCTGTACGGCTTGCTGCTGACTGCGTGCGGCAGCACGCCGCCGGCGAAGAAGTACAGAATGCCGACGATGATGATCAGGATGCCGATGACCGCGAGGGCAATGACTAGCGGTCGCCTGCTGGCCGTGCTCGAGTTCTGGCCAGAGACGCTCTGTGAGCTCACCTGTTCCTCCATGGAGATGATCTAGAAGTGCCTGATGCGCACCCGGTCTGCAGCCTGCTGATGCCGCTACGTGGCAGCCAGGTGCTCCGCTAGGCGGCGGGCGCGTGCCGCACGGTACTACAACCCGTACCTGGCGCGTCAGCCGATCCTAAAAGTGGCCAAAGTGAAATTTCCGCCATTTCCCGCTTCAGGGTCGCTACCGGCCGCTCTCCCGGCGCGCCCGCAGGAAGTCTCTGACCACGTATTCACCGAGGCTCTCCGGCATCGCCCGCAGCACCCTGCCGCCGTTGCGCCTGGCAACCTCCTCGACGAACGCCGTCAGCCGCTCGTCCTCGGCAAGCATGAAGACGTTCAGCACCGCACGGCGCCTGGTCATTTTATCCACCTCGGCCAGCGTCAGCTCGAGGGTCTCCGGTGATGGCGGCCAGTCGAAGTCCGAGCTGCCGTCCCGGCGCAGGTGCGCGGTCGGCTCGCCGTCGGTGACGATCATGACCACCGGGTTGTGCTCGGGCCTGCGGTCGAGGAAGCGCCCGGCCAGCACCAGCGCGTGATGCAGGTTGGTGCCCTGCACCATGTCCCAGCCGAGCCCGGCCAGCTCGGTCTCGCGCAGCTCCCGCGCGTAGTTGGAGAACCCGATCACCTGGATCGCGTCCTGCGGGTACCGGCTGCGCACCAGCGCGTGCAGGGCCAGCGCTGTCTGCTTGGCCGCTCCCCAGGTGCCACGCAGTGCCATCGAGTAGGACAGGTCCACCAGCAGGCACACCGCCGCCGAGGCGCGCCGCTCGGTCTCGCCGACCTCGAAGTCGCGCACCGACAGCGACACCCGCGGCAGCCGCGCCTCGAGTCCGGCGAGCTCCCGGCCGCCTGGCTCAGCCGGGCTGCCAGGGCCGGCCAGGCCTGGCACGCCGCCGCGCAGCAGCGCGTTGCGCACCGTCGCCGCCGTGTCGATGGCCTGCTCGTCGCCGAAGTGCCAGGGCCGGGTGCTGCCGGTGTACTCGCCCGCCTGGCCAGCGTCACGCTGGTCGTGATCTCCGTGACTGCCTTCGGCCAGCTGCGCGAATACCCGGCGCAGCGCCGTCTCGCCGATCCGGCGTACCGCCTTGGGGGTGAGCTCCAGCTTGCCGTCAGCGCGCTGCAGGTAGCCCTGCCGCTCCAGCTCGCGCTCGATCTGCCTGAGCGCCTCCATGTCGTCGACGGCCTGCCGGCCGAGGGCTCGCCGGACTGCCTCCTCGTCGACGTCGTCCAGCCGCGCGCCGGGGTAGTCCTGACGCAGCGCGTCTTCCAGCTCGTCCAGGTCGGCGAGCTCGCCGAGCGCGCTGGTCGCGTCGCCGAAGCCGAGCGGCTGCTGGCCGGTCATCCGCTCCGATGACCAGTTGTCCATGTCTGGCCGGCGGGCGTGCAGGGCGTCAGCGAGACGGCTCATCTCGGCGGCCAGGCCGGCATCCTCGAGCGCCTGCGCCATCAGCGCCGACAGCTCGTCGCGCTGCTCGTCGGTCAGCGAGTTGAGCACCCGCTGCGCGGCGGACATCCGCCGGACCAGCGAGTCGACCAGCTCCTCCAGGTTCGCGGGCGAGTCGGGGAACATGTCGCCGTACTGCGCCATGAAGTCGTCGAAGTCATGCTTGGTATGCCGGCCGGCGGCGTCTGCCTCAAGCATGCCGGTGAGCGCGGCCATCATGTCCTTCACCCGCTGCATGGCCTGCGGGTCAGGCTGCTGCAGGGTCTGCTTCAGGCCGCGGAACTGGCTGTCGAGCACCTCGTCCCTGAGCATCTGCCTGAGCTGCTCGAAGGTCTCCCTGGCCGCCGCCGAGCGCCAGTCGTAGTCGGAAAGCTGCCTGATCGCCCTGGCCGGGTCCGACGGCACCGCGTCCAGCTCGGCCTCGCGCAGCCGGGCGTCATCGCTCGGGTCGGGGAACAGCTCGGCCCGCTCCTGGCCGATCGCGGTGTCCAGCAGCGCCCTGGCCTGCTCGAGCACGCCGTCGAGCCTGCCCCGGCCGCGGACCTCGCGGCGCCGCTCGCGCACCCGCTTGAGCAGGTCGTCGAGGCCGTGCCGGTCACCGAGGCCGCGCCGGATCAGGTCGCGCAGCGCGCTGGCCGGGTCGGCGCCGTCCAGCACCGAGTCGCCGAGCGCGTCCACCGCGCCGCGCACGTCGTAAGGCGGCTCTAGCGGATCGGGCCCGTCGTGATAGGGGCCGTACCGGTAACCGCTCACTGGCAGCCCGCCTCCTGCGTTGCCGCTGCTGTCTAGGTGCGGTAGACGGCTCCGCCGTCCACCACGTCCTTGGAGATGCGGCGCATCAGGTACAGCCCTTCCAGGGCGAACTCGAGCGCCGCCGCTGCCTGGCCGAAGGACTCGCTGCCATCCATCCGCAGCCGCTCCATGATCCTGGCCAGGCCAGGTACCTCGCCGATCCGGCGCAGCAGCTCGCTAGCCGGGACCAGGTCGCCGGACTCGACCGCGCCGCCTTCCTCGAATCGGCCGAGCAGCCCGGTCAGGTCCGCGCTGCCCAGCATCGACCTGAACGTCTCGGCGATGGCGCGGCGCAGCAGGTGATCGAGGACCTCCTGCTCCCGGCCCTCCTCACTGACCTCAAACTCGACCTTGCCGCGCAGCGTGCTGACGATGGCCGGCAGGTCGCAGATCCTGGCGGCTGGGCGCTCCTCGCCGGTGATCGCGGCGCGGCGGACCGCGGAGGCCGCGACCGACTCCGCCGCCGCGATGGCGAACCGCGCGGAAACCCCTGACCGGCTGTCCACCGCCGGTGAGGCGCGGACGAGCCGGGTAAACCGGGCGATGACCTCGATCAGGTGCTCGGGCAGCACGTCAGCTGGCTCCAGGCCCTCCCAGGCCACCTCGGCCTCCTGCCGGATGAGCGCGAGCTCGGCAGTGAGGGAGACGGGGTAGTGGGTACGGATCTCGGCGCCGAACCGGTCCTTGAGCGGGGTGATGATGCGGCCCCTGTTGGTGTAGTCCTCGGGGTTGGCGCTCGCGACCAGCACCAGGTCGAGCGGCAGCCGCAGGGCGTAGCCGCGGACTCCGATGTCGCGCTCCTCCAGCACGTTGAGCAGCGACACCTGGATCCGCTCGGCCAGGTCGGGCAGCTCGTTCAGGCAGAACACGCCGCGGTTGGTCCGCGGCACCAGGCCGTAGTGGATCGTCTCCGGGTCACCGAGGGTGCGGCCCTCGGCCACCTTGACCGGGTCGATGTCGCCGATCAGGTCGCCCACGCTGGTGTCCGGGGTGGCAAGCTTCTCGCCGTACCGGTCGTCGCGGTGGCGCCAGGCCACCGGCAGCCCGTCGCCGAGCTCGGCGGCCAGCCGGCGGCAGCGCGCGCAGGACGGAGCCATCGGGTGATCATTGATCTCGCAGCCCGCCACTGTCGGCGTCCACTCGTCGAGCAGGCCGGTGAGGGTGCGGATGAGCCGCGTCTTGCCCTGGCCGCGCTCGCCGAGCAGGATCACGTCGTGCCCTGCGATCAGCGCGCGCTCCAGGTGCGGCAGCACCGTCTGGCCGAAACCGACGATGCCGGGGAACGGGTCCTGGCCGGCGCGCATCGCGGCGAGCAGGTTCTGCCGGATCTCTTCCTTGACGCTGCGCGGCTGATAATCGCCTGCTCGCAGCTCGCCGAGCGTGCTGACGGCCGGATGGGGCTGCCGGGCGGCGGAGGACGGGGACTTGCGGTGTTCTGACGGAGGTGACTGCACCGTTCGACACTATGTCGATGACGGCAGGGCCCGCGACTCGGCGGCCCGGCACCCACCCAGGAGGCACGCCGTGACGCAGTCAGGCCAGGTGCTGGCCATCGACATCGGCGGCACCAAGCTCGCGGCCGGCCTGGTCGCAGCCGACGGTGACCTGACCAACGAGGCGCGGGTGCCGACCCCCGGCGGTGCTGATGCGGATGCCGAGCAGATCTGGCGCGCGCTTGACGCGCTGCTGGACAGCGTGCTGCTGGCAGCCGGTATCGCCGCTCCTGCCGGGCTGGCCGGCGTGGGCTGCGGCAGCGGCGGCCCGATGGAATGGCCGAGCGGGCGGGTGTCCCCGCTCAACATTCCTGGCTGGCGACGCTTCCCGCTGCGGGAACGGCTCGCTGCCCGGTTCGCCGGGCTGCCGGTCCGTGTTCACAATGACGCGATCTGCCTGGCGGCCGCCGAGCACTGGCGCGGTGCCGGGCGCGGGAGCCGCAACATGCTCGGGATGGTCGTCTCCACCGGGGTCGGCGGCGGCCTGATCCTCGACGGACGGCTGATCGCCGGGGCATCGGGCAACGCCGGTCATATCGGTCACGTGGTCGTCGAGCCGGACACCGGGCCGCGCTGCGAATGCGGCGGGCTTGGCTGCCTGGAAGCCATCGCCCGAGGCCCGGCGCTGGCCGCCTGGGCGCAGGCACAGGGCTGGCGGCCGGGTCAGACCGGCGTCACCGCGCGCGACCTGGCGGCCGACGCGGCACTTGGCGACCCGGTGGGCCAGGTCGCGCTGCGGCGCGCGGGCCGTGCGCTCGGGCTCGCGATCACCTCAGCGACGCTGCTGTGCGACCTCGAGCTGATCTCGGTCGGCGGCGGCCTGGCCCAGGCCGGCGCGCTGCTGTTCGACTCGCTGCACGAGGCGGTGGCCGAGCACGCACGGCTCCCCTTCGCCCGCGGCGTGCGGGTCGTCCCGGCCGGGCTCGGCCAGTCGGCAGGACTGATCGGCGCCGCCGCGCTGATCCAGCGGCCCGAGCTCTACTGGACCGGCGACTGACCTCGCGCATACGTAGCCAGCCCACGGGCGCACTGGCACGGCCGGCTGGTGCCGCGGTCAGTGCCGCACGGGGCCGGCCTGGCGGCGCTGGCTGGTGCCGTCCCGGCGGCCGCTCGCCGGTGCCACACTTCAACCATGGCAAAGACAGTCGCGGTGAGCTTTGACGACGTCGTCGAGGCTCGCGAGGTGCTGCGCGGCGCGATCCGCGAGACCCCGATGCTGCGCTCCAGGGCGCTGTCTGACCTGATGGCCGGGCCGGTGCTGCTGAAGTGCGAGAACCTGCAGCGGACCGGATCGTTCAAGGTCCGCGGCGCTTACCTGCGGATCTCCCGGCTTTCAGCGGCCGAGCGGGCGGCCGGCGTCGTGGCGGCCAGCGCCGGCAACCACGCCCAGGGAGTCGCGCTGGCCGCGCAGATGCTGGGCATCAGCGCGACCGTGGTGATGCCGGAGGGCGCCCCGCTGCCGAAGGTGGCCGCGACCCGCTCGCACGGCGCCGAGGTCATCCTGCACGGCGCGGCCGTCGAGGATGCGCTCGCGCTGGCCAGGCAGCTCGCTGCCGAGCGCGGGTCGGTTTTCATCCATCCGTTCGAGCACGCGGATGTTATCGCCGGCCAGGGCACCGTCGGCCTGGAGATCGCCGAGCAGTGCCCGCAGGTGCGCACCGTCGCGGTCGAGGTAGGCGGCGGCGGGCTGGCGGCGGGGGTGGCGATCGCGATCAAGGGCGCCTGCCCGGCCGCCAGGGTCGTCGGGGTGCAGGCCGAGGCGGCAGCGCCGTTTCCCGCCTCGCTCGCGGCCGGGCACCCGGTCACGGTCGGCTGCGCGCCGACAATGGCCGACGGCATCGCTGTTGCCAGGCCAGGCGACCTGACCTTCGACGTGATCTCCGGTGCGCTCGACCAGGTCGTCACCGTGTCCGAGGAGAGCATGGCCAGGGCGCTGCTGCTGTGCCTTGAGCGGTCCAAGCTGCTGGTCGAGCCGGCCGGCGCGGCCGGGGTCGCCGCGCTGCTCGAGCACCCGGCCGCGTTCGAGCCGCCGGTCGTCGCGATCCTTTCGGGCGGCAACATCGATCCGCTGCTGCTGGCCAAGGTGCTGCGGCACGGCCTGTCAGCCGCCGGGCGCTACCTTGCCTTCAAGTGCCGCCTGCCAGACCGGCCTGGCGCGCTCGCCTCGCTGCTGGCCGAGCTGGCCGGACTCGGCGCCAACGTCCTGGACGTCGTGCACGAGCGGGAGACGGCTGGCCTGCGGGTGGACGAGGCCGAGGTCATGCTCCAGGTCGAGACCAGGGGACCCGAGCACTGCGACGACGTGATCAGCAAGCTGCGCAAGGCCGGTTACGTGCTGCTGTTCAGCTGAGCACGACCAGCGTCCCGGCGGCCTTGTCGTGCAGGCACTGCCGCTGCGGGTCCCAGAGCAGCCACAACCCGTCCAGCACGAAGAACAGCATGAGCAGGTCAGGAACGAGCACGAACACCGCCGACCTGATGCCCGCCGCGCTGCCGCCGACCTTGGACCTGCCGTCGGCAGCGACGACCACGGTGCCCACGGCTCGCTTGCCGATAGTCCTGCCCCACGCCGCGTACTGGATCCAGTAATAGGCGAGCGCGATCAGGCTGGTCAGCGCGAGGGCCAGTAGCAGGGAGCCGAGCAGGTCCAGCTCCGCGTGCCGCACTGCGGTGCTGGCACCCGGCGCGCTCAGGCTGGGGTAGAACAGGCTCAGGTTGCGCAGTCGCCGCAGGAAGACGGCAAATGGCCTGGTCCAGATCGGCGCGGTCAGGCCGGTCAGGATGGCCGAGTCGAGCAGCCAGGCCAGCAGGCGCCGCCAGCGTGGCGCCAGGGCCGCGGTGGCCGGCCAGCCGGCGGCCTGCGCCCCGGCCGGGCCTGGGTAGCTCACCCGCCTATCGTCGCCGGTTCAGCCCGTGCCCCGCAGCCATTCAGCTCGGGCCTGCGCCCTGGCCGCCGCAACGGGCCGGCCTTACAGGTTGCCGCGGCGGGCCTGCTCCCGCTCGATGGCCTCGAACAGCGCCTTGAAGTTGCCCTTGCCGAAACCCTGCGAGCCGTGCCGCTCGATCAGCTCGAAGAACACCGTGGGCCGGTCCTGCACCGGCTTGGTGAAGATCTGCAGGAGGTAGCCGTCCTCGTCCCGGTCAGCCAGGATGCGCAGGTCGCGCAAGTGCTCGTGCGGCACGTGGGTGTCGCCTACCCAGCTGCCGAGGTCCTCGTAATAGCTGTCGGGGGTGCTGAGGAACTCGACCCCGCATTGCCGCATGCCGCGGACGGCGGCCACGATGTCGTCGGTCGCCAGCGCGATGTGCTGCACCCCCGGCCCGCCGTAGAACTCCAGGTACTCGTCGATCTGAGACTTCTTCTTGCCCTGGGCCGGCTCGTTGATCGGGATCTTCACCTTCCGGCTGCCATCGGCGACCACCTTGCTCATCAGCGCCGAGTACTCGGTGGCGATGTCGTCGCCGACGAACTCCTTCATGTTGGTGAAGCCCATGACCTGGCGGTAGAAACTGACCCACCGGTCCATCTGGCCGAGTTCCACGTTGCCGACGCAGTGGTCGATCTCGGTGAAGAACGCCTGCCTGGCCGGCCCGAGCGGATCCGCGGCGAGGTAGCCCGGCAGGTAGCTGCCCGCGTAGTTCTCGCGCTCGACCAGGGTGTGCCTGGTGTCGCCGAAGGTGGCGATCGAGGCGAGCACCACCTTGCCGTGCCCGTCCTCCGTCACCTGCGGCGCGTCAAGCCCGGTGGCGCCGCGGCGCACCGCGTAGTCATAGGCCGCCTCGGCGGACGGCACGGCGATGGCCACGTCCATGACCCCGTCACCGTGCGCGGCGATGTGCGCGGCCAGCTCGGTTCCCGCGCGGACCGGGCCGCGCAGCACGAACCGGGCCCGCCCGCTCTCCAGCACGTAGGCAGCCTCGTCCGGGCAGCCGGTCTCTGGCCCCCGGTAAGCGACGCAGCGCATGCCGAACGCGGTCGAGTAAAAGTGGGCCGCCTGGCGCGCGTTGCCCACCGCGAAAACCACCGCATCGACCCCGAGAACCGGGAACTCGTCGGCAGGCTGACCAGGGCCGCGGTGTTCCTGCCCCGGCCGCACCTGAGCTGGACGTGCCTGTCCCTGGTGGCCCTGAGCTGCCATGACTCGCCTCCGTGGGTCGGTTCTGGTACTGCAGGCAGCATCAACCCCTGAAAGCAAGATGTGCAATGACTACCGTGTTCACTATGCGTTTTGTATAGCTAAAGTGCGGACCTGCAGGTAGAACTGAGCAGTGTGATCGACGAACTGGACGCCCGGCTGATCGGGCTGCTGACCGCCGAGCCGAGGGTCGGGGTGCTTGAGGCTTCGCGGCGGCTGCGGGTCGCTCGCGGCACCGTGCAGGCCAGGCTTGACCGGATGCAGGCACGCGGCGTCATCACCGGCTACGGGCCGGATATCGACCATGCGGCGATCGGGTACCCGGTCACCGCCTTCGTCACGCTTGAGATCCGCCAGGCCGGCGGGCATGACCCGGTGGCCGCGCGGCTCGCGCTGATCGCCGAGGTGCTCGAGGTACACACGGTGACCGGGCCTGGCGACATGCTCTGCCGCGTCGTCGCGCGGACGAACGCGGACCTGCAGCGTGTCATCGACGCGATCGTCGACGTGCCTGGCGTGCTGCGCACCTCAACCGTGATCGCGCTGGCCGCGCCGGTGCCGTACCGCGCGGTTCCGCTGGCCAGGGCGGCCGCGCAGGAGGACGGCTGAGCAGCCGGCCGCCTGGTCGGCCGGGCCGGGACGCTGGTCAGGAAGTGCTGGCGGGCTCGCCGTCGCGAGCCGCGGCCAGCTCGCAGCCCGCCTCGAGGACGGCCGCGCGCAGCTCCGCTCGATCCCCTGCCTCGTCAGCGCTGAACATCCAGGCGAAGCTGACCCCGCCGAGCGCCATCAGCGCGCGGACCCGCTCTCGCACCGGTGCGTCCGGCCCGGCGAGCAGGTCAGCCAGGGCTGTCAGCCGCTCGCGGAACAGCGAGCTGCGGCCCTTGGCCGAGCTCAGGCTGCTCACCGCCGCCTGGTTCTGGTGCAGCATGCGGAATGCCGCCTCGCCGTCGGCCACGATGCTCACGTACCGGCGCAGCACCTCGCGCCGGGTAGCGGCCGAGCGCGGCTGCAGCCTGCCCCAGGCGATCAGGGCGTCGAGCTGCCCGTAGTAGTCCTCGACCAGGCTGACGACGATGTCTTCCTTGGACTTGAAGTGGTAATACAGGGCTGCCTTGGTCACATCGAGCCGCTCGGCGATCTCCCGCAGCGAGGTCTTGTCGTACCCGTGCTCGGTGAACAGCTCCACCGCGACCTGCTGGATGCGCGCGCGGGTGTCACCGCGCCCGGTACCCGGCGCGGTGCTCAGGGCAGCTGCCTTGCTCTTCATTCTGATCTCACGCTACGCCTCGCTCGGTGGCCGTAATTTTACTTGACGGCCGGTTAGCAGGCAGCTTAGCCTGTCCTGGTCGAGGATGCTAGCCGGTCGGCAAGTAAGCTGGGCAGCGCTGAATCGCGGGGGCCCGGCCGGTCAGATCGCCTCGGGGGCCTAAAGCTGACGAGTCGTGCGGGAGGAAGACGAACATGGCAGAAGCAGGGGCGGTTGCCGCTCCGGCGCCGGAGGCCGGCAGCGGGCCGCGGCGCGAAGTTCTCATCGTGCTGCCCGGCCTGCTGCTGGCGATCATCATCGCGATGCTCGACCAGCTCGTGGTCTCCACGGCGCTGCCGCGCATCGTGGGTGACCTGGGCGGCCTGTCCAAGCTCGCGTGGGTGGTGACCGCCTACATCCTGAGCTCCACGATCGCGACCCCGCTGTACGGCAAGCTCGGCGACCAGTACGGGCGCAAGAAGCTGCTGATGGTCGCCATCGTGATCTTCCTCATCGGCTCGGCGCTGTCCGGCCTGTCGCACTCGATCGACCAGCTGATCGCGTTCCGCGCGCTGCAGGGCCTCGGCGCCGGCGGGCTGATGGTCGGCGCGATGGCCACCATCGGGGACATGGTCTCGCCGCGTGAGCGAGGCCAGTACATGGGCTACATGATGGCCGCGATGATGCTCGCCATGATCGCGGGCCCGCTGGTCGGCGGCTACCTCACCGACTCGGTCGGCTGGCGGTGGATCTTCTACATCAACATGCCGGTCGGCGGCGCCGCGCTGATCTACCTGTGGCTCACCCTGCACCTGCCGCGCAAGGTGGTAAAGCACAAGATCGACTATCCGGGCGTGGCGGTGCTCGCGGTCGCGGCCACCGCGATCGTGCTGCTGACCACGTGGGCGGGCACTCGGTACGGCTGGGGGTCGAGCCGGATCATCGGCCTCGGCGTCATCGCGGTGGTGGCGGTCGGGATCTTCCTGGCCGTCGAGGCAAGGGCGGCCGAGCCGGTGCTGCCGCTGCACGTGTTCACAAACCGCAACTTCTCGCTGGCGACCGGGATGAGCTTCCTGGCCGGCGTCGCGATGCTCGGCGCGATGACATTCCTGCCGCTGTACCAGCAGACCATCCAGCACGCCTCGCCGACCACCAGCGGCCTGATGCTGATCCCGCTGATGCTCGGCTCCACCGTCACCTCGCTGATCTCCGGCCAGGTGACCAGCAAGACCGGCCGTTACAAGGTGCTGCCGATCACCGGCGGCGCGATCATGACGGTCGCCTTCTACCTGCTGACCCATCTCGGCCCGGACACCTCGCGGATCACGTCGGGCTTCTATTACGTGGTGCTCGGCATCGGCATGGGCTTCCTGATGCAGGTGACCTCCCTGATCGTGCAGAACAGCGTGCACCAGAAGGACATGGGCGTGGCGACCAGCGCGCGCATGTTCTTCCAGCAGATCGGCGGCTCACTCGGGGTCTCGGTCTTCGGCGCGATCTTCATCAGCCGGCTGAACGCGGCCATGGCCGCTCGCCAGCCGGGTGCCAGCCTGCACGCGTCCGGCGGGAATCTCGACCCAAGCACCGTCGACCGGCTGACGGGCACGGTCCGGGATGCGGCGTTCTTCGCCATCAGCCACGCGATCGACGGGGTCTTCTGGTGGGCGCTGCCGTCGGCGGTGCTGCTGTTCGTGCTGGCCCTGTTCATCAGGGAGATCCCGCTGCGCGGCCGGGCGCAGACGCCGCCAGCGGCGCAGGGCGAGGCCGCCGAGCCGGCGCCGGAGCTGGTGCACTAGCCGCCGCGGCGCCCGGCGGGTTCGGCCGGGCGCGGGGGCCAGCAGGCGGATCAGGCACGCGGGCCGGGCACCTCAGTCGGTGCCCGGCCCGCTGCGCGCCCGCGTAAAGCGCCGGCTACATGCCGCCGTAGGGGACGGCTTCCAGGATCTCGACCGACGCGGCCTTGCCATTCGGCAGCGTGTAAGTGGCCGTTTCGCCGACTTTCTTGCCGCTGATCGCGTTGCCGAGCGGCGACTTCGGCGAGTACACGTCGATTGGCGTCCCGCTCTCCTCGCGCGAGGCCAGCAGGAAGGTCACCTCGTCGTCGTCGCCGGTGAAGCGAATGGTGACCGTCATGCCAGGGCCTACCACGCCCTCGGTGCGCGGCGGCTCGCCCACCCGCGAGCTGTCCAGGATGTGGGTGAGCTGGTGAATCCGCGCCTCCTGCTTTCCCTGCTCCTCCTTGGCCGCGTGGTACCCGCCGTTCTCCTTGAGGTCGCCCTCATCCCTAGCAGCCTCGATCTTCTGGGCAATGTCGATACGGCCCTGCACGGAGAGGTAATCAAGCTCGGACTTCAGCCGGTCGTACGCATCCTGGGTGAGCCAGGTCACGGTGTCATCACGGGTTTCAGTCACGGATACTCCTCGCGTGCGGTGCGGAGCCATGGGTCCGCCGGGCCCGGTCTGGGCCCTGGGGGTAATCATTCGAGGCTAACAAGGCTCCGCGACTGCACAAGACCTTTGACACTCCCTGCCCTGGATGGCGGGGATTCTTCCTTCGTCACGCCATCGCCTGCGTAGCAGGACTTACCAGCGCTCGGGAAGCGTTTAGCCTCTCGGCCTGCCCGGCCGCGAGGATGTTCTGAGCGGCGTTCACGTCCCGGTCGTGCACCGCGCCGCAAGGGCATTCCCACCGGCGGACAGCAAGCGGCTTGCGGCCGTCGATCCGGCCACACGCCGAGCACGTCCGCGTCGACGGGACGAACCTTCCGATCTGGCGGAATTCCCGGCCGTGGTATTCGGCTTTCTCAGCCAGCAGTCGCAGCAGCTGCGTCCACCCGGCATCGTGGACCGACTTTGCCAGCCGGGTGCGGGCCAGCCCGCTGACGGCCAGGTCCTCGGCGTAGATCGCTTGGTTCTCGCGGACCAGCCGAAGAGCCGTCTTATGCGCGTGATCGAGCCGGGCGTCCCGCACTTTGCGATGCGCGACGGCGACTCGCCTGTTCGCCTTGCGGCGGTTCGCCGACCCCACCTTCTTGCGAGATGCGGCGCGCTGCAAGGAGGCCAGCTTGTGCAGGCGCTTGCGGAGGAATCGCGGGTTCTCCACGATCTCCCCGTCGCTGGTGGTAATCAGCCGCTCCAGGCCGAGATCGATGCCAAGCTCACGGCCGATAGCAGGCAGGGGCCGTGCATCGCGGTCGACCACGAACGACAGGTAGTACCGGCCGTCCGGTTCCCCGATCAAGGTGACCGAGCTGGGCTGCGAGGGAAGATCCCTCGACCAGCGGACGCGAACCTCTCCGATCCTGGCCAGGTACACCCGGCCGCTACCTCGGAGCGAGAAGCCGTTACGAGTAAGCCGGACCGACTGCCGAGACGACTTCTTCCGGAACCGGGGACGACCTACCTTACGGCCCTTGCGCCTACCCGAAAGCGAGTCGAACCAGTTCCGGTAAGCGCGCCGGGCGTCCTCGCATGCCTGCACCAGCGCGACACTGGCAACCTCTCCCAGCCATTCCCGTTCCGGCGTCCGCTTGGCGAGCGTGATCACCTGGGTCTGGATCTGGCTGTCTGACAGCTTCTGCCCCCGCTCATACGCTTCATTCCGCAGCCGGAGCGCATCGTTGAACACCACCCGCGCACACCCGAATGTCCGGGCAAGCATCTGCTGCTGCTCAGCCGTCGGATACATCCGGTAGCGGTAGCGGACGTGCACAGCACTCATCCTGCTACCCGCCTCCGACATCGCCGGTGACCTCAGCGCGCAGGCACGCTGCCTGCGCTATGGACGGCCACGTCGCCGTCGCGACCAACTTCGAGCCGAATCTCGAGTACAAAAGGACTACGCGCTGACAACCAGGTCAATGGCCGCGATACGGCGCAAGCGGGCAGTAGCCTGCTGGCTTGCCTGGGCTCCTGGTGGCCGGGAATTCCTTCGTCAGCCTGGCTTGTTGTGTCAGACAATGACTTGCTGGCAGTCTCGGCGCGGCGGCAGCGAGCACCTGGCCGGCGATAGCGCCCGACCTGCCCGTCCTGACTGACCGAAAGGGACTGTACTTGCCTGCCGTGACAACCGGCCCCCTGACAACCGGCACCGCTACCCCCAGCACCGAGCAGCTGCGGCTGATGGCCGTGCACGCGCATCCTGACGACGAGTCAAGCAAGGGCGCCGCGACGATGGCGCGGTATGTCCGGGCGGGCGCGGCCGTCCTGGTCTGCACGCTGACCGGCGGGGAGCGCGGCGACATCCTGAACAAGGCGATGGACCGGCCCGAGATCAGGGAAAACCTGCCGGCGATCCGGCGCGCCGAGATGGCGAGCGCCCGCGAGATCCTCGGCGTCGAGCAGCGGTTCCTCGGCTTCACCGACTCGGGCCTGCCCGAGGGCGATCCGAAGCCGCCGCTGCCCGAAGGCTGCTTCGCGCTGCAGCCGCTCGAGGTCGCCGCCGCGCCGCTGGTGCGCGCGGTGCGCGAGTTCCGGCCGCACGTGCTGCTTACCTATGACGAGAACGGCGGCTACCCGCACCCCGACCACATCATGACCCACCGGGTCGCGGTCGAGGCGTTCGAGGCGGCGGCCGACCCCGACCGCTACCCGGACTGCGCCGAGCCCTGGCAGCCGCTCAAGATGTACTACTTCGCGACGTTCCATAAGGCCCGCGTCACCGCCTTGCACGCGGAGATGCTCCGCCTCGGCCTTGAGTCGCCGTACGGCAAGTGGCTTGAGCGGTGGGAGGACGAGGCCGAGGGTGACCGGCACGAGATCACCACGCGGGTGCCGTGCGGCGAGTACTTCGAGATCCGGGACAGGGCGCTGCTCGCGCACGCGACCCAGATCGACCCGAACGGCTCGTGGTTCTCCTGCCCGCTGGATGCCCAGCGCGCCGCCTGGCCGACCGAGGACTATCATCTGGCCAGGTCAGTGGTGGACACTGAGAAGCCGGAAGACGATCTGTTCGCTGGCCTGCGGGAGAGGGTGACCTTGTGACGGTACTGGCGTCATCGTCTAGTGCATTCGATCAGCCGGGCACGCTCGGGTTCCTGGTGGTGGCCGGGATTGGCGTCATCCTGGTGTTCCTGTTCAGGTCCATGACCAAGCACCTGCGCAAGGTTTCCGGTACCGGTCGCGGCGGGCCGTCGGGGCAGCAGGAAGGTCCTGCCAGGGCAGTCGGCAAGGCCGGCCATCCCGTGTCGCCGGGGGCTGAGCGGGCCGCCAGGCAGGACGACAAGGGCGCCTGAGCGTCCCGGGGTCAGCGAGCGTGCGCGGCGATGACCGCGGCGCACTGCGCAGCCGTCGCCGCTGAGCTGTCCGCCTCCACGTCATAGCGCATTCCTTCGTGCACCGCGTGCGCCTGCAGGCGGGCCATCCCGGCCACCCGGTCGCCGCGGCACGCCTCGCGCGCCGCGGCGACGTCAGGGTCGCAGCGAATGCCCGCCCACAGCACGCCGAGCCCGGTCAGCGCCGCTGACCACCGCTGCTGCCCCTGACCGCCATTCAGCAGCACCTCGTCGATGATCACCCGGCCGCCGGCCCGCGCCATCGCGGCGATGCCCTGCATCCAGGCCGCTTCCAGCTGCCGGTATTGCGGTCCGACCACGACCCGTCCGTCCGGCCGGATCTCCACCCCGCCGGTGGCGAGCAGCGAAGCTGGCATTGCAGCCATCAGGTCGTCGACGCTGAAGGTCAGCCACGGGTCGGGCATGACCGACTGCAGGCAGCGCGCGATCGTCGACTTCCCGGAACTCGACCCGCCATTGAGCATGATCACGCTGATCGCCACCGCGTTCCTCCGCTGCCTCATCGATTCGGCCGGCCCGGACTCCGAGGGACCAGCCGGGCCGGTCACTTTTTACCAGCGGCCGCCGGGCGGCTGCAGCCAGGCAGCGTGTCAGAACTCGCTGCCAGGCTGGAACCAGGCGGCAGGAGCTGAGCTCGCTGGGCTGCAGCGCTTCGCTGCTAGGTTGCGGATCGGGCTGTCAGCATGCGGCGGCCGGCGGCGGAGCTGGCTGGACGGCGGGCGGGAGCGCTGACCATGCGGGTGATCCACGGAGTCTGGGCCTACGGCGCATTGTGGCTGTGGGCTGAGGACTCAGTGCTGCCCGCACGCCGCCCGGCGCAGCCTGGCCATCCGGCGGCCGCGCCGCGCCCCCATCCTTTTGCCTGCCAGCCGGCTGAGCTGTCGGCTGAGCTCGGCGAGCTGACCGGGCCGGCCGCCGACCTGGCCGGTCAGGCGCCGGCCGGGGATCTGACCCTTTGGCTGCCGTCGGCGGGCGGCGGGCCGCTGTCCTCACCCGAGCTGATCCGGGTGCCGCTGGCCGGGGACGATCCGCGCTCCGCTGAGCCTGGCGGGCCGGGGCCTGGCAGGCACCAGGGCGGCCGCACGGGGCTGGCCCCGTGGCAGGTCCCGGCGCTGATCTTCGGCCCGGCTGCGGCGCTTGAGCTGCTGCTGAGCGTCACCGGCGCCGACCCGACCGGAACGATCCCGGCAGCCGGCTCGGTCCGCTATCTCGCCGCCCTCGCCGCGCTGGCCGCTGACCTGGCCGGCCGCGGCCGGGTCCTGCCGGTGCTGGCCACCGAAGACGGCGGCTGGGCTGCCCGCTGGCGCGCCGTGCTGGCCGGCCCCGATGCGCAGCGGGCCGGCGAGCTGGCCGCGGCCATGCCCGCTTCGTGCCGGGCCACAACGCAAGTCGGGGAGCCGCCAGCCGGTCTGGTCACCGCGGTGCTTGACGCGCTCGCCGACGCGGCCGTACGGGTCACGCTGCGCGGTCTCGCCCTGCCCGGCGGCGGCACAGCCGCCAGGTCCCGCCCGGCGCCGGCCGAGCGCTGGCTCACCGCGCTCACCGCCGCCGACGCCCGGCTAGCCGGGCCTGGCGACCAGGATGAGCCGGAAACCGCCGAGCTGGCGGGTGAGCTGGCCGCCTGGCACGCCGCCGCACAGGCGCCTGCCGGGCCTGTTCGCACCTGCTTCCGGCTGCGCGAGCCAGCGCCGGACAGCGGAGACGACAGCTGGCAGGTGGAGTTCGCGCTGCAGGCCTCCGACGATCCCAGTCTCATGCTGACCGCCGCCGACATCTGGGCCGGCCAGGCTGGCTGGGCAGCCGGCGGGATCAGGCACCCGGAAGAAGAGCTGCTCTCAGGCCTCGGCCGGGCGTCGCGCCTGTTCCCCGAGCTGGACGCCGAGCTACGCGGGCGGGAGCCAGCAGCGGCAGCGCTCGATACCGCAGGCGCGCTGCACTTCCTGCGGCAGACCGCGCCGCTGCTGTCGGGCGCTGAATTCGGCGTGCTGCTGCCCGACTGGGTACGCAAGGCCAGGCTCGGGCTGAGGCTGACGACCAGGACCAGGGCTGCCGCGGCGGGCCAGGCGGCGGCCACCGGCCCGCTCTTCGGCATGCAGGACCTGGTCGACTTTCGCTACGAGCTCGCCGTCGGCGACCAGGTCATCGACCCGGATGACCTTGCCGAGCTGGCTAGGCTGAAAGTCCCGCTGGTCCGGGTCCGCGGCCAGTGGGTGGAGCTGGACGAGGCGCACTTGCAGGCCGCGCTGCGCTTCCTTGAACGCCAGCCGAGCGGCAGCATGCAGGCCAGCGAGGCCCTCCAGGCCGGACTGCAGGGCGCTGATGACCTGCCCGTCGTGCAGGTCGACGCCGACGGCTGGCTCGGTGACCTGCTCTCCGGCGAGGCCGAGCGGCGACTGGCCGCGATCCCGGCGCCCGCTGACTTCCGCGGCAAGCTGCGGCCATACCAGGAGCGCGGGCTTGCCTGGATGGCGTTCCTCAGCAGCATCGGCGTCGGCGGCGTGCTGGCGGACTCCATGGGGCTTGGCAAGACCATCCAGCTGCTCGCGCTGCTCGCATACGAGCGGCAGCCCGGCGATGGCCGCGCTCCCGCACCGACATTGCTGGTCTGCCCGATGTCGCTGGTCGGCAACTGGGAGCAGGAGGCGGCCGCCTTCACCCCGCAGCTGCGCGTGCACGTGCATCACGGTGCCGGGCGGCTGTCAGGCGAGCAGCTGGCGGCTGCGCTCGATGACGCCGACCTGGTGATCACCACCTACGCGATCGCTGCGCGGGACCGGGCCGAGCTGGCCGGCCTGCACTGGGCCCGGGTGGTCTGCGACGAGGCGCAGAACATCAAGAACTCAGCGGCGCGGCAGGCGCAGGCGGTACGCGCGCTGCCCGCACGCTCCAGGCTCGCGCTCACCGGGACTCCGGTGGAAAACCGGCTGTCTGACCTGTGGTCCATCCTGGAGTTCAGCAACCCCGGCCTGCTCGGCAGCGCGGAGAAGTTCCGGACCCGGTTCGCCGTGCCGATCGAGCGGCACGCGGACGAGGAGGCGGCCCGTCAGCTCCGGCGGCTCACCGGGCCGTTCATCCTGCGCCGGCTCAAGACCGACACCTCGATCATCTCGGACCTGCCGGACAAGCAGGAGATCAAGGTCTGGTGCAACCTGACCGCCGAGCAGGCGTCGCTGTACCAGGCGACGGTGACGGACATGCTGGCCAGGATCGAGGCGGCTGACGACACGATCCAGCGGCGCGGCCTGGTGCTGGCCACCATGGCCCGGCTCAAGCAGGCCTGCAATCACCCGGCCCATCTGCTCGGCGATGGCTCGCGGCTAGCCGGCCGGTCAGGAAAGCTAGCCCGCCTCGAGGCGATCTGCGACGAGATCGTCGCCGAGGGCGACAAGGCGCTGTGCTTCACCCAGTACGCCGAATTCGGCTCCATGCTGCAGCCCTACCTGGCCGCGCGGCTCGGCTGCCCGGTGCTCTACCTGCATGGCGGCACGCCCAAGCGCCAGCGCGACGCCATGGTGGCGCAGTTCAGGTCGCAGGACGGGCCGTGCTTGTTCCTGCTGTCGCTCAAGGCCGGCGGCACCGGGCTGAACCTGACCGCCGCGAACCATGTCCTGCACGTGGACCGGTGGTGGAACCCTGCGGTGGAGGAGCAGGCCACCGACCGGGCGTTCCGTATTGGCCAGACCCGCGACGTGCAGGTACGCAAGTTCATCTGCGTGGGCACCCTGGAGGAGCGCATCGACCAGCTGATCGAGGACAAGAAGGCGCTGGCGGAAACCGTCGTCGGCAGCGGTGAGAGCTGGCTGGCCGAGCTGTCGGTGGCCGAGCTGCACGATGTGATCAGCCTCTCGGCCGCCGCGGTGTCGGAATGAGGCGATCCGGCTGATGCGGCGCTGGGGAGAGAACGGCTTCGAGACCGGACCGCCGATCCCGGTCGACGGCGGGATCAGGGCTCGCAGCAAGCGCGGGTCGATCGGCGAGCGGTGGTGGTCACGCCGCTTCATCGACGTGCTCGAATCCCTCGGCATGGGCGGCCGGATGCAGCGCGGCCGGCGGTACGCGAGGACCGGCCAGGTGATGGACCTCCGGCTCGCGGCTGGCCAGGTCAGTGCCACGGTGCAGGGCTCTCGCCCGGCGCCCTATCAGGTGCGGATCCAGGTGCTGCCGCTGACCACCGCGCAGTGGCAGCGGGTGGAGGCGGCGCTGGCCGGGCAGGCGCTGTTCCGCGCCCGGCTGCTGGCCGGGGATATGCCTGCCGAGATCGAGGACGTCTTCGCCGGCTGCGGCACGCCGCTGTTCCCGCGCTCAGCCCGCGACCTGGAGATGAGGTGCTCCTGCCCGGACTGGGGGATCCCGTGCAAGCACCTGGCGGCCGTCTGCTACCTACTGGCCGAGCAGTTCGACGCCGACCCGTTCCGGATCCTGCAACTGCGCGGACGGAACCGGGAGCAGCTGCTGGCCGCGCTGCGCCGCCCCGGCGAGCCGGCCGGTGCGCCGCCCGAGCAGCGGCCGCTGCTGGATGTCGCCGCGCGGCCGCTCGCCGAGTGCCTCGACGGCTTCTGGACCTGCGGGCTGAGCCAGGCCAGACTGCAGGCGCTGCCAGCGACCCCGGTCACGGCGCCCGGCCTGCTGCTGCGGGTATACGAGCCGCCGGCCGTGGTTGTCGGCGGCCAGGACCTGGCCGCCGTGCTCGGCCCGGCCTACCAGCGGCTGGCCGATCGCGGCCAGGAGGGATAGCTGCCCGAGCCCGGGTAGTACCACTCGTGGATCTTTGCCAGCCGGATACCTAACTAGTGCCTGGCGCTTCGTACTATTACAGACGGAACGGTCCAGCGCCGTGCCACGTAACAGGGGATTGAGTGCTTGCCAGTGAGTAGCGACGCGGATGACGATGGCGTAGGCCAGCCATCCCCTGCTGGGCGGGGCTCGTCGCGCCGGCCCGGCCGCCGGGTACGCCGCCTCCCGCGACCGCGCCGGCCGCTGGCGCAGCGGCTTGGCGCCTGGTTCTCGATCTTCGCGGTCGCCGTGCTGGTCGTCGGGGCGCTGGCCGGTTACGGCTACTACCGGCACATCTTCGACGGGATCAACCGCTTCAACATCGCGGACCTGGGCAAGCGGCCGCCGGCCTATAACAACGCGATGAACATCCTGGTGTTCGGCACCGACAGCCGCAACGGGCTGACCCGCAAGCAGCAGCTGCGGCTGCACGTCGGCCGCTCGCAGGGCGAGTCGAACACCGACACGATCATGCTCGTGCACATCCTGCCTGGCCGGCAGGGCGCGATCGCGCTCAGCTTCCCGCGCGACACCCAGGTGCCTTACTACTCCTGCCCCGCGGGGCCAGGCGTGCCCGGCCAGCAGGAGAACCTTGACTCGACTGAGCGCATCAACGCGGTGTTCCAGGCAGGCGGCGCGTCCTGCCTGTGGAAGACCGTGGAGCAGCAGACCGGCATTCACATCGATCATGTCATCGAGCTGAAGTTCACCGGCTTCGTAAAGATCATCAATGACATCGGCGGGGTCAAGGTCTGCGTCCCCCAGCCAGTGCACGACCGGACCTCCGGCCTGAACCTGCACCGCGGGATCAGCCATCTCAACGGCATCCAGGCGCTCGAATTCTGGCGCACCAGGGAAGGGGTCGGCGAGGGCGACGACCCGCAGCGGATCCAGCGTGACCAGTTCCTGATGGCGTCGCTGCTGCAGGGCATCACCAAGAACGGGCTGCTCGGCAACCCGACCAGGCTGATATCTGTGGTCAGGGACGTCGCCGGGGCGATGACCATGGACGACGGGATGACCCCGTCCGACCTGCTGCAGATCGCGCAGAGCATGCGCGGCCTGTCCACCAAGTCGGTCCAGTTCATCACCGCGCCGTGGATTCCCGACGCGAACAACGCCAACCTGGTCGACTTCGCCCAGCCGCAAGCCGACCATCTGTTCTCCGCCATAGCGCACGACCAGAAGCTGCCGCCGACGGCCAAGAAGGGCAGCACGCCCGGCAAGCCGGCCACCGACCTGGTGAAAACGGCCAAGCCGTCGGCAGTGCGGGTCGAGGTGCTCAACGGCAACGGCGTGAACTCCGAAGCGTCCACGGTGGGCTCCAGCCTGTCCGGCCGCGGCTTTGTCGTGACCGGGACGGGCGACGCGACGAGTTTCAGCTACCGGGACTCGGTCATCAAGTACGCGTCGGCCGCTGACATGCCGGCCGTCAACGCGCTCAAGCAGCAGCTCGGGTCCGTCAAGGTGACCAGGGACCCGAGCCTGACCCCCGGCACGCTGACCCTGATCGTCGGGTCTAGCTACACCGGCCTGCACGCCGCGCCGTCACCGTCGCCGTCGCAGTCGCCGCAGAACGTCAAGCACCTCAGCAAGAAGTTCAAGGGGATCACCGGCAGCGCCGGAGTGTGCAAGGACACGTCCGGGTTCACCGGTCCGCTCGGCTACTGATCAGCGGCGCTGATCTACGGGCGCTGCTGCCCGTTACTTATCCTGGCTGAGCTGCAGGCCGTAGGCCAGCAGCGTCAGTTCCGGCATGACCGCCCAGTCGCGGTCGGCGAGCCGGGTGAATCCGGCCCGCTGGTACATCCGCTGCGCGGCGGCCATATCGGACTGGGTATACAGCACGAGGTGCCGTACCCCGGCGCCGCGCGCCCGGTCGATGATTGCCTGCAGCAGCGCGCTGCCGGTGCCGGCCCGCTGGCCGCCTGGGTCAACCGCCAGCGCCCTGATCTCGGCCTCGTCGGGCCCGGTGGCCAGCTCGGTGTGCGGCCAGGGCTGCAGCATGGCGGTGCCGGCGAGCTGCCCGTCCTGGCGCACAGCGACGAGAATCTGGCCTTTGCCATCCGCCCCGAGCGACGCCAGCTGCGGCGCGTACTCCGAGTCGGGCGAGAGAAAGCCGCCTGCCACGTAGGCGGCAACCCGCAGCTTGCCGACGTCGCGGAGCTCACCGGGCAGCGCGTCGCGAATGATCACGCTCCAGGCGAACCAGCGTGCCGCCGGTAAGATTCCCAGTGAGGGAGGTGATGCCCGGTGCCTGACCCGACCGAAGTGGCCGCAGCGGCCGTGCCTGAGGACGGCTGGCTGCTTGACGTACGTGAGGACGATGAATGGGCGGCTGGTCATGTCCCTGGTGCCCGGCACATCCCGCTCGGGCAGCTTTCCGCCCGCGCCGCCGAGGTGCCGCAGAATCAGACCGTCTACGTGATCTGCCGGACCGGCCACCGCTCTGGCTACGCAGCCGAAGCGCTAGCCGGATCGGGCTGGGACGCGGTCAACGTGAGCGGCGGCATGCAGGACTGGGCTGCGGCCGGGCGGCCGATGGTCGGCGACTCCGGTGCCGCCCCGTTCGTGGCCTGATATTGCCGCGACTGCTGGCAAGCGGGACGGCTAGCCTGCACGGGTGACGGAGCGATTCGACTCGGTCAGCACCAGCAGGCTGCTGCTGCGGCGCTGGCGGGATAGCGACCGTGCGCCGTACGCGGCGCTCAACGCAGACCCCGAGGTCATGCGGCACTTTCCGGCGACTCTCGACCGGCAGGCCAGCGACGCCAGCGTCGACCGCATCGAGCGGCTTTTCGAGCAGCAGGGCTTCGGGCTGTGGGCACTTGAGCTGCGCGAGAGCGGGGAGTTCATCGGCTTCACCGGGCTGAACCCGATGCCCGACGGCGTGCCAGGGGCCGGCGGCATGGAAGTGGGCTGGCGGCTGGCAAGCCGTGCCTGGCACCAGGGCTACGCCACCGAGGCCGCGAGGGCTGCCGTCGATGTCGCCTTCGACGGGATCGGCCTGCCGGAGCTGTGGTCCATGACGGCGGTGCTGAACCTGCCGTCGCAGGCGGTCATGCGACGGCTCGGCATGGCGCCGGACAGCTACTTCGAGCACCCGGCGCTGCCCCACGGCCACCGGCTGCGCCCGCACGTGGTCTTCCGGCTGACCGCTGAGTCCGCCCGGCCCGCCGGGTCTGCCTGATCAGAAGGCGCCCGCGGTCCGTGACAGAGCGGCCCGGCAGCGCCTAGCCTGCACAGCGGAAGCACCCGGCGAAGGGCGGTGGTCCGATCAGCGCCGACGAGGTCAGGGATGGCGTGCCGCTGACCAATCTCGGTCAGCCGCTGTTCTCCGGTGCCGAGGCGAGCAAGCGCGACCTGGTCGACTACCTGGACACGGTGGCCGGCCGGATCATCGGCGAGCTGCGCGACCGGCCGCTGTCGGTGATCCGGGTGCTGCGCGGTCAGCAGCCCTTCATGCAGAAGAACCTGCCGAAGTACACGCCGGACTGGGTGCCGTCAATCCGGCTATGGGCGGAGAGCTCGCACCGGGAAGTGACCTACGCGCTGTGCAACGACCGCCGCACTTTGCTGTGGTTCGCCAACCAGCGGGCAGTCGAGTATCACCCCACCCTGGCCGTGGGCCGGGACCCGGCCGGGCCGTCCTACCTGGTGCTGGACATCGATCCGCCGTCCGCTGGCGCCTTCGGCCTCGCGGTCGGTGCGGCGCACCTGGTCAGGCAGGCCCTGGACGAGGTCGGCCTGGCCGGCGCGGTTAAGACCAGCGGATCAAAGGGAGTGCATGTGTTCGTGCCGCTCGCACAGCCTGCCAGCTTCGAGGACGCGGCCGCGGCGACCAGGGCGCTGGCGGTGCGCGCTGAGCGGCTCGACCCGGCGCTGGCCACCACGGCGTTCATCCGCGAGGACCGCGAGGGGAAGGTGTTCATCGACTCCACCAGGGCGGGCGGGGCGACGGTGGCTGCCGCGTACAGCCCGCGGATCAGGCCAGGCACTCCGGTCTCGTTCCCGGTGCCGTGGGATCAGCTCGACCAGGTGACGCCTGCCGACTTCACCGTGCACACCGCGCCCGCCCTGCTCGGCGACGCTGACCTGTGGGCAAGCCTGATGCCCGCGCCGCAGCGGCTGAGTGCGGACCTGGTCGAGGAGGGCAAGGCGATCCCGATAGCCAGGGTGCGTGCCATGCACGAGGGCAAGCGCCGGGCCAGGGCGCGCCGGCAGAGCGAGAGCGCGACGGACGAGCCGGAGGCCGCCGGCGGGCAGGATCGGGACGGCGGGCAGCAAGGCGGCGGGCCGGCCAAGCGTGGCAGGCGGGCAGATGGTGGCGGGCAGGCTAAGTCTGGCGGGCGGACGACATGAGGACAGCTGCTGACGCCGATTGCGATCTGGTGGTGCGCGGCGGCACCGTCGTGACGGCCGGCAGCTCGGCCGAGTGCGACGTCGGCATCACCGGCGGCCTGATCAGCCAGCTCGGCGGGACGCTGCGCGGCCGCAGCGAAATCGACGCGTCAGGCGCGCTGGTGCTGCCCGGCGGCCTTGACATGCACGTGCACCTGTCCCAGCCCGAGCCGCCGGCCGAGAGCGAGCCCGGCTGGGCCGACGACTTCGCCAGCGGCTCGGCTGCCGCGATCGCCGGCGGCGTGACCACGATCGGCAACATGACCTTTCCGTGGCCCGGCCAGTCGATGCGGCAGGCGCTCGACCGCGACCGCACGGCGGCAGCGTCGAGCCTGGTCGACTACGTGCTGCACCCGGTGCTGCTTGACGCCTCCGAGCAGCGGCCACACGAGGTGGCCGCGCTGGCCGCTGACGGGCATATGAGCCTCAAGGTGTTCCTGGTCGGCGACACCTTCGACGCGCAGGCCGAGCAGATGATCTCGGCCATCGCCCTGGCCGGCCGGCACGGCATGCTCACCCTGCTGCACTGCGAGGACGCCGCGCTGGTCAGCTTCGCCGGGCAGCAGCTGGTGGCGGCGGGCCTCGGCAGCCTGGACAACTTCGCCGCGAGCCGGCCGGAGCTGGCCGAGCGGGCGGCGGTGGTCAGGGCGGCGGCGATCTGCGAGGCGACCAGCGCGCCGGTGTACATCGTGCACCTGTCGTCACGGACTGCCCTGGACGCGGCCCGCCAGGCACGGGCAAGCGGGCTGCCGGTGTTCGTGGAGACCAGGCCGCTGTACCTGTACCTGACCAGCGAATCGCTGCGAGAGCCTGGCGGCGCCAGGTACATCGGCGCGCCGCCGCTGCGCGAGCCGGACGATGTGGCGGCCATCTGGGCCGGCCTGGCCGACGGGTCGGTGCACACGATCGGCAGCGATCACGCGCCCTGGACGCTGGCCGACAAGCTCGACCCGGCCCAAGACGTCACCACTGCCCGCCAGGGCGTCGCCGACCTGGAGACGATGCTGCCGATGCTGTTCAGCGAGGGCGTGCTGACCGGCCGCATCTCGCTGCCCAGGTTCGCCGAGCTGACGGCGACCGCCCCGGCGAGACTGTTCGGCCTCTACCCGCGCAAGGGCACCATCGCCGTCGGCAGCGACGCTGACCTGGTCGTGCTTGACCCGCGGCTGCGCCGCACCGTCGATGGCAGCTCGATGCGCTCGCGGGCCGGTTACTCGGTCTACGACGGGCGTGAGGTCACCGGCTGGCCCCGGTTCACGGTCAGCCGCGGCGAGGTCGTGCTGGCTGACGGGCAGCTGGTCGCCCAGCCAGGCCGGGGCCAGTGGCTGCGGCGGGCCAGCACCGCCGCGCTCTAGCAGCCAGGCAGAACTGCGCTGACGTTCAGGCCAGCAGGTTGTCAGGCCGGGCTGGCAGGCTGGTGCCGTGGTCACGATCGAGGACGTGCGAGAGCTGGCCGGCCAGCTGCCCCGCGCCTACGAGGCATTGGTCCGCGGCCGGGTCAAGTTCCGGGTCGGCCGGATCGTTTTCCTGGCGTTCTCAGCCGACGAGGAGATCATGGGGTTCGGCTTTCCCAAGGAGCACCGGGCGGCGCTCGTCGCCGCAGAGCCGGAGAAGTTCCGCATGCCGGGCCAGGGCGACCTGCGTTACAACTGGGTGCACGTCCGGCTGGACGCCATCGACCACGCCGAGATGACTGAGCTGGTGCTGGACGCGTGGAGCATGGTGGTGCCGAAGAGCGTCGCCGCGGCCTACCAGCCGCCCGCCGGCGGCAGCCAGCGGTAACGGCCGGCCCCGCTGATGCAGCGCGGGTAACGGTGCCCCTCGCGTCCCGATAGTCACAGCGGGCAGGCCACCGCAGACTGGCGAGCTGGCCAGCGGCTGGCCTGACCTGCGACGGCACCGAGCCCGGCAGTCCGCCTGACACTGCGCGGGAACAGCACGAGCCAGAACGAGCTGATGGATTCGCACCGAGTTGACTGGTGGCCCTACCCGCGACGCTGCCAGGCCGGGCATGCCTGGGGCCCCGGCCAGGCGACCGTCGGCTGGACGCCGTGCGAATGCCCGCCTGCCCGGCTTGCCGGTACCGTCCCCCCGGGTCACGTGACGCTGCGGTGCGCCGAGCCCGGCTGCGACCAGACCTGGTGCCGCCCGAGGCACGATCCGCAGGCCGACGGCTTAGCTGCGGCACGAGCGCATGCCGGTCACCGCCCGTACTTCGCGGGGGAGCTGAGGCAGCGCGACGGCGCCGACGGGCAGGCGGTTCCCCTGGCCGGCGCCGTCGCTTCCGTCACGTCGGATTCGTGCAGTTGTCGCTCGTTGCCTGCTTCGACGAGGCGACATTGTTGCGCACATGCTGGCCGAAGCCTGCTGCCAGATCGGTCCCGTTATTGAAGACCGGGGTATTGGTGCCAAACGTCACGCCGTCGTGCGCAGGAATGCATATCCAGGCACCCTCGAAATCAGGTGCGAAATACAGCCTGACCGCGTCAGCCGTCTGATTCAGAAGTTGCACATCGCGGTTGCGGCAGCCGCTCCCCTGCGTGGACCAGTTCATGATGTTGCCGATAGCCTGGAAGCAGATGACTACTGGATTGAGCGAACTGTAGTCGCAGTATGCGCTGGAGTCGCACGTCGGCACAGGCCCGGGGTCTGGCTGCGCGCCAGCGGGGCTGGCAGCAGCCTCGATAACCGACGAGGATGCCAGCGCCGGGCTGGCGAAGACCGTCGCCAGGCTGATCGCGGCGATCGCCGCAGCCACTGCAAGTAGCGGTTTCCTAGTCATTCTTGTGCCTCCCTATTGGCACTACTTCGCGGTGCTGGAAATCACCCGCAGCTGATAGTGGCTGCAATCAGGACACCAGCCATTACGGGCAGTTCGCACTTACTGCTTCGCTTGTCTGCGCGAGGTGCGTAGGTCAAGAAGAAATCATGAGCATCCGGCCGAGTCAATCGGCTGAGAGTCAGGCGCTACCCGGCCGCTACGGACGCAGCCGTGTTGCGGGCCGTCTCCCGGACCAGGCCTGGTGCGGGCCCGAGGCGCGAACCGGAGGCGGATCGCCTGACTGCGATACTCGCCGCATGCACGTTTCTACCTATATCTCCCCCAAGGCGCACAAGGGCGAGCCGAGTGGCATCGCCGGACGCGGCCTCATCGCGGTCGAGCCGATCGGCAAGGACCAGCTGGTAGCGATCAAGGGCGGGCACATCGTCGATACCGCCACGATGCGGTCGCTGCCCGAGCGGTTGCGGAACTCGGAGGTGCAGATCGCCGACGGCTTTCACCTCGTCGCGCTGGACGACGCTGAGTACGAGCCGGTCATGCTCTTCATTAACCACTCGTGCGAGCCGAACGTCGGCTTCGGCGGAAACATCGTGCTCCGGGCGATGCGCGACATCAGCATTGGCGAGGAGCTGACGACTGACTACGCGCTCTTTGACGACACCGACGAGCAGATGGAATGTAGCTGCGCCACCGCGTCGTGCCGCGGCACGATCAGCGGCCGCGACTGGCAGCGGCCCGAGCTGCAGCGGCGCTACGGCGACTACTTCTCCTGGTACCTGCTGCGCAAGATGGCGGACTGAAAGGACCTGGTCTGGCTGCAGTTGCGCCGGGGCGTCAGGCGTCGGATGGCCCGGCCAGCTCGCGAGCGGATGCTGCCTGGTGCGCGTCGAGCCGGCTTGACGAGGCCGGCGCTAGCCGGCGTGACGGCGGAGGGTGGCGCTGATGGCGGTCGTGGCCGTGCTCGCGCGAACCCGCACCAGCGTCGCCTTGGCTGCGCTGCTCGCGTTCTGCCACCACTGCGTGGCAAAGCCAGCGGCACCGCAGCCGGCCGAGAACTTCACCCGGTAGCGGCCCGGAAGAAGCTGGGTAATCGCATAGCTGCCGCCGCGGCTCACGGCGCGTACCGGCTGCTGCGCTGCCCTGGCCGGGACCTGAGTGGCAGTGACGCAGACTCCGCCCAGCGCCGCGCCGCCATGGCCGGTGACCGCGCCGCTGATCTGGCCGTCGGTCGGCAGCGTGTCAGGCTGGAGCTTGGTCGTCGCTCCGGCCGTCACCGTGATCGTGGTCGCCGTCGCGAAGCTGGCCTGGTGCAGGTACCACTGCGGCACCAGGTCACCGGAGCAGCCGAGGTCGCCGAGGTGGACGCGGTACTGGCCCGGCGCCAGGCCGACGGCGGTGAAGGCCCCTCCGCGGGTGCTGAGGGCGAAGCCGCTGAACACGTTCGCTCGCACCGGGTCGACGTCTACGCAGATGTCCGGCTGGCCCGTGGCCGAGCTGCCACCGAGCACGATCCCTGAGACGGATCCGCTCGGCCGCAGTGTCTTGTTCAATCCTGAGGTGTGCTGGCCGGCGGTGATGTGCACGCGGCGAAACTCGCTCGTCAGGTCCAGCTGGCGACCGCAAGGGGAGAACTCGGCGAAGTAGCTGCCGGTCGCGAGATTGCCCACCGAGTACCGGCCCTTGCTGCCCGTCATGGCGGATACGTCGTTGATGTCCAGCGGGCTGATGTCGGTGCTGAGGATGTCGACGCAGGCGTTATTGACAGGCTTGCCGGTGGCCTTGTCGGTGACGACGCCCGAGACCGAGCCGCCCTTGGCCAGCCGGGTGTCGACGCCTGCCGTCGTGGTGCCGGCACGGACCAGGACCGGCGTGGCCGAGCGGGGCCCTGGCTTATTGCGGTACCAGGATGGGGCCACGTTCCCGAGGAAGCAGTTGAAGAACTGGACACGGTAAGTGTCAGGTGGCATATCGATGATCTTGTACCGGCCGTGAGCGTTCGTAATGGCCTGGGATAGTGCACCGGCGTGACGACCGAAGCCGGTAGCGCAAATGCCGCTCAAGGGGCGACCAGTAGTTGACCGCACCGTTCCCGAGACGTTCCCGGACGCGATCATTACCCCGTCAAGGTGCCCGGTGACACGCCCAGCAGGCAGCTGGACGAGCGGGACGAGCGGTCCGTCAGACATGCCCGGCGGCGCACCGTAGCCCTGCGGCGCCAGCCCGGTGGCGCCGCAATCGACGAAGACGATGCTGAACTGGCCGGGAGGCAAGCTGCCGAGCCGGTACCTGCCGTTCTTAAGGCGAACGAACGCGCCTTCGAGGGAGATGTCCTCGGGGACCGCTACTGCGCACACCCCCCTGACCGGGTGACCGGCCGAGGTGGTGACCCGGCCCGCGATGGTGGCGCCAGGGTGCATGATCGCATCGATGCCGGCGCTCGTCTGACCCGCGGTCACTGGCACGGGGTCAGCGCCCGCCGGGTTCGCCTCGTTGTTGAAGGACTGCGGGGCGAAGCTGCCCTTGCTGCCGCAGCCGGTGCTGAACTCCACCTCGTAGTTCCCCGAATTCAGCCTTCCGACGGTGTAATGGCCGCTGGCGTTGGTGTGCACCTGGCCGAAGCCGTGGTCGCCGGTAGCAAAGACGCAAATGCCGGCTACTGGCTGCCCGGAGGTGCTGGTGACCTGGCCGGTAATCTTGCCGCCGGGGGTGAGGGCGATGTCGACGCCGCCAGCGTTCGTGCCGTCGGTGAGCTGTACTGAACCGGGCAGCGTCGCACCCAGGAAGCCAGAGTTATTCGGGCAGCCTGGCTGAAAGCTGAGTCCGTATCTGCCCGTGCTCAGGTTTGGCGCGACGTAGCTGCCGTCGGCCTTAGTCGAGGTGAACGAATCTACTTCATCGAGCGGGCCGCGATTGAAGACCTGGACGCAGACCCCTGACAAGGGCGCGCCGGTAGTGCTCAGCGTGACCTTCCCGGATACCTCGGCGCCCGGTGACATGACGGCGTTAATGCGGGAGAACACCCGACCTGGGGTGACGTGCAGCGTCATCGGCCGCTGACCGGGCGACTTGTTCTTCCACACCTGCGGAGCAAGGTTGCCGCTGGCTGAGCAGTTATCGAACCGAACTTCGTAATCTCTCGGCTCGAGCGCATGTGCGGCGTAATGGCCGTTGCGCCCGGTGATAACCAGCCCGCCACCGCCATTGGCGGTGAAAAGCGAGACGCAGATCTCCCGCAGTGGCTTGCCCGCGCTGTTCGTGACGGTGCCCCGGATCTCGCCGCCAGCGTGCATGACCGCACTGATGTGCCGGGTGGTCTTGCCTGCCCTGACGATGACCGTCCTGGCCTTCGCCTGGTCCGGCGTGTCTTTGTAGAACTGCATCAGCCAGTTGCCGTGATTGCGGCAACCGGTGTCGAAAGCCATCTGGTACCGACCTGGCGGAAGCGTGCTGAGGTACCCGCCCGCCGGCCCGGTGTGCGTACTGAATAGGCGCTTCCTGCCGAAGATGAAGACGCAGATGCCGCGCAGCGGCCGTCCGGACGCGGTCGTTACGGTGCCGGTGACGTGGCCTTTCCTAGCAGCCGCCGGGCCAGCCGCCGAGGCCGGGCTGGCATGAGCGGTCAGCCACGCGGGTGTGTGCTGCTCGATGATCGAAGCCTCGGACTGCTGCGGCGCCACCGACGGTAGTACCTTCGTCCGGCCGGCGGTCACCAGGGCCAGCCTGGATTGCCGCGGCGCCGACAGCGTGCCAGCGACCATCGGCTGTCCGCCGCGCGAGCAGAGCTGGTAGGTCAGCCGGTAGATGCCAGGCGTCAGGCCGGTCAGCTGGTACTGCCCGTCGGGGCCACCAATCGCGGACGCCGTGGCCCGCGCGCCGGCTGGGCTTGCGGCCAGCGTCCTGCCGCCCGGCGCTGTGCTTCGCTGGGTGCCCATAGCCTCGCTGCCGGGCAGCAGCGTCGCGCGCACGCAGACAGCGGCGCCCGCTAGCTGGCCGGCACTAGCCGGGGCCAGCACGGTCCCGGCCAGCGTCCCCGTCCGACTCCGCGACGTCGGCTGCCCTGCCAGCTGGCTGCCGGCTCTCGCGCCAACGGCATCGGGCGCCGCGCTGCCCGGCTGCCCGCCGGGCTGGCTCGCCCGAGCGGCTGCCGCTGGCAGCGCGAGTGACCCCGCTGTGAGGACCGCGAGGACCGCGGCGCCGACGCGAATCCGTACGTCTCCTGCACGAGCCATGGCGCCATCCCCAGCCCAGTGTTCTGGTGTCGGGCTGAGCTTAGGACTGGGAAGGTTTGCTGATAAGAGCAGCCAAATCACGATACGGAAACGACTCACCCGCTCACAGATGAGCTGCCGCGGTGCTACCGCGACTACTGCCGGGACCTCTTGCGCTATCTGGCGGGCTGACATGATTTGCCTAGGGCGGTCTGCGACAGACCAGCGCATCGCGGCCGCAGCGGGCAGAAGGAGCGAATGATGAGCGAGGATCCGCGTGTGTCGGCCGGTACTGACCCGACGGTGCCGAGTCCAGCGCGAATCTACGACTACATGCTGGGTGGCAGCTATAACTTCCCGGCTGACCGTGCGGTCGCTGAGCAGGCCATGGCCAGAGTGCCTGAGCTTCGCGACATCGTGCTCGCCAACCGGGGCTTTCACGGCCGCGCCGCGCGCTGGATCGCCGGCCAGGGCGTCCGCCAGTTCATCGACATCGGCTCCGGGCTGCCGACGGCGCGCAACACGCACGAGGTTGTCCGCGAGATCGTGCCAGGGGCACGGGTGGCCTACATCGACATCGACCCGATGGTGGCCGCCACGGCAGCCGAGCTCATCGACGACCCGGAGAGCACGGCGGTGCTCGTCGCCGACGCCAGAGAGCCCGACCGGTTGCTAGCCGATCCCGCTCTGGGCGCCGTGATCGACTTCGGCGAGCCAGCCGGATTGCTGATCACTGGCGTGCTGCACTTTATCGCCGACAGCTCTGACCCGTGGGAGCTGATGGCTCGCTACACGGCAGCGCTGGCACCAGATAGCTACCTGGCGCTGTCCCATGCGACCAATGACAACGTGCCTCCCGCCTCGGTACAGGCCGGGCGCGACGAGTACGCAAGCGCCAGCGAGCAGATGCACTTCCGGCCAAGGGATCAGGTGGCGCGCTTCTTCGACGGGCTGGAACTCGTGCCGCCGTATCCTGGCGCCGCACCTGAGCTGTGCTACCTGGGCGAATGGGGCGCCGAGGATCCGGTGCTGGCGGACAGCGACGGTTCACGCTGGGGCTACTGCGCGGTGGGGCGCCGCCGCTGACCACGGCGTGTCGGCAGGCTCACACCGTTGGGTTGCCTCGCCCCTCACCGTGTGTTCCCTCAGCAGGGCGGCAGCGCGGCGTCGCGCCCAGGGGGTCTGCCCCGTGGTTAGGGGTAGCTCGCCGCCGTGCGGGGGCATGGTCCGAGCAGTGACTGGCAGCGGACGGCAAGACAGCGGTAGCGGCCCGAAGGGGCCGCTTGCCAGCGCGGCGCGGTCCGGAGCGGCTCATGCTGATGGCTCAGCGCAGCTCACACCGCCCAGCGGGGACCCGCGGGCAAGCGCCGGGTTCTGGATCGTGGCCTACGGCTTCTGCGTCACGATGGCGTTCGCCGCCGCGCCAGCTCCGCTGTATGTGCTCTACCAGGCGCGGGATGGCTTCGGCACGATCCTGGTCACGGTGATCTTCGCCGCCTACGCGGTCGGCGTGGTGGCTAGCCTGCTGCTGGCCGGCCATACCTCCGACTGGCTGGGGCGGCGGCGGCTGATGCTGGCTGCGCTGCTGGTCAGTCTCGTCTCCGGCGTGGTCTTCCTCGTCTGGCCGGCCAGCCCTGGCCTCATCGTGGCCAGGGTCATCTCCGGGATCAGCGTCGGCCTGCTGACCGCGACTGCCACCGCTTACATCAGCGAGCTGCACGCCGCGTCCAGGCCACGCGCGCCGCTGACCAGAGCCGAGATCACGGCGACCGGTGCCAACATCGGCGGCCTGGGGCTCGGCGCGCTGCTCGCCGGGCTGCTCGCGCAGTACGCCGTCGCGCCGTTGCGGCTGCCCTACCTGGTGTTCGAGGCGCTGATGCTGGCCGCCGCGGTTGCGCTGGCCGTCGTGCCAGAGACCGTCACCCGGCCAGAGCCGCTGCCCGCCTACCGGCCGCAGCGGATCATGGTGCCGCCCGCCCAGCGGCCGCTGTTCATCGCGGCCGGGTGCGCGGCCGCCACCGCGTTCGCCCTGTTCGGCTTCTTCACCTCGCTCGCGCCCGGCTTCCTGGCGGACACCTTGCATGAGCACTCGCACGCGCTGGCCGGCCTTGCCGCGTTCGTGGCCTTCGGCGCGGCGGCGGTCGCGCAGGTCGTCGTCAGCGGGCGCGACCTGCGCCGCCAGCTCGGCCTCGGCCTGGCCGGCCTGGCCGGCGGGCTCGTGCTGGTCACCGCCGCGGTCTGGGTGCCGAGCCTGCCGCTGCTGCTGGTCGGCGGCGCGCTCGGTGGCAGCGGCGCCGGCGCGACCTTCAAGGGCTGCGTCTCGACGGTGATCTCGATCGCGCCGTCGCGAGCACGCGGCGAGGCGCTGGCCGGCCTGTTCGTCGCCGCTTACGTTGGCATTACCCTCCCGGTGATCGGCCTGGGCATCGCTACCCAGCTGCTGAGCACCCAGACCGCGGTGCTCGGCTTCGGCGCCGTGCTGCTGGCCGTGGTGGCTGCGGTCAGCGCCCGGCTGCTGCGCGGCCAGCGGTGATGGACACGCCGCCGCTGGCCAGCCCGGGTGGCCGGATGCGGCGGCCAGCTTACTTACCGGGCCGCCGTAGCGGGCACAGGCGCGGCCGGGCACAGTGTTGTGCTGTTCGGTTCCGCAGCGCTGCGACACGACGGAGGCTAGACGTGAAGTACGTGAACCTTGGCTCGACCGGGCTGCGCGTCTCCCGGATCTGCCTGGGGATGATGAGCTTCGGCAATGACAGCGAGCGGCCCTGGGTCCTCGACGAGGACGCAGCCGAGCCGATCGTGCGCGCCGCGGCCGACGGCGGCATCACCTTCTACGACACCGCCGACACCTACTCTCGCGGTGCGAGCGAGGTGGCCACCGGGCGGCTGCTGGGCAAGCTATTCCAGCGCGACGACGTGGTCGTGGCGACCAAGGTATTCATGCCGATGGGGCCCGGCGAGAACAGCGGCGGGCTGTCGCGCAAGCACATCCTGTCCGGCATCGACGCTTCGCTGCGCCGGCTCGGCATGGACTACGTGGACCTGTACCAGATCCACCGCTGGGACTACCGGACCCCGATCGAGGAGACGATGCAAGCGCTGCACGACGTGGTGCGGGCAGGCAAGGCCCGCTACATCGGCGCCAGCAGCATGTTCGCGTGGCAGTTCGCCAAAGCCCAGCACGTGGCTGACCAGCTCGGCCTCACCCGGTTCGTGTCCATGCAGGACCACTACAACCTGCTCTACCGCGAGGAAGAGCGGGAAATGATCCCGCAGTGCATCGACCAGGGCGTCGCGGTGATCCCGTGGAGCCCGCTGGCCAGGGGAGTGCTGGCCGGGACCAAGACCAGGGAAGGCGAGCGGCGCACCGTCCGGTCGGGCACCGACCCGCTCGGCGACACGCTCTACGGCGCGGCCGACTTCGATGTGGTGGACCGGGTGGCGGAGATAGCCGCGGAGCGCCGGGTGCCGCAGGCGCAGGTGGCGCTCGCCTGGCTGCTGCACCGGCCAGGAATCACGGCGCCGATCGTCGGCGCAACCAAGCTCGGCCATCTGGAAGACGCGCTGGCCGCAGAGGAACTCGACTTGTCCGAGAAGGAGATCGAGCGGCTGGAAGAGCCGTACGTGCCGCACCCGGTGCTCGGTCACCACTAGCGGCCAGCACGCTGGTTCCAAAAGCAGGTTACTGGCCGCGGCCCGGATGACGGGCCGCGGCCAGTAACGCCCCCGTAGCTAGTGCTCCGGATCGATGCCGTCGATGGCCGGCACGCGCACCGTCCGGTGCGCCCTGGTTCCGCCGAGGATGACCTTGCGCAGCGAGATGTCGTTCGCGGTGCTGGTCTCGTGGAGCAGGTGCTCCGGGTTGGCGATGATCTCGATGTAGTAGGTGCCATTCGGCAGGTTGGTGATGTCGAACGCCTCACCAGGGTTGAACTGGGTGTAGGTATCGGCCCAGCCGAGCGGCAGCTGTTCGGAGACGGCGAGCGACGACGGGTTACCGCACGCGTCGACCAGCCCGGTGAAGCTGGGCTGCCACACCGCACCGGGAAGCAGCAGGCTGATCGGATCGGTGGGCGCGATGCAGAAGCCTTCCTTGTGGCTCGCCACGACCGTCTTCTTGTCGGCGTTGAGCAGCTGGTACCGGGCGAACTGCTGGAAGTGCCAGGCGTGGTCTTCCTCGACGCCCATGGTGCCGACCCTGGCGCGGCCGATGACGTGGCCGTGCAGCCAGAAATACTGGTAGGCCTTCATGGCCGGCTCGCTGTTGCGCCGGAACCCCTCGACGTCGAGCTGAGCGTGCCCGTCAATGGCCACGGTGGCGTTGAAGTTCAGCAGGTTTTTGGCCGGCCGCTTCTTGGTCGCCCGCAGGTGAGTAGTGAAGGCCCCCCACGACGGCAGCGGGGCCAGGTCCGGCAGCGACGCCGCCGGCGGGTTGTTCAGGATGGGGATGTTCCTCGGCAAGGTCGGAAGGGCACCGTGCCTGGCCGGCGCGCGCCGCGACCCGGAGAAGGAGTTCGACGCCTTGACCGTCTTAACCTTCACCGTCGCGCTCGCCTGGGCAGCGGCGATGTGCAGCAACTGGGTGTACCCGGCCGCCATGGTCTCGGTGAGCTGGTAGGTCTTGCCTGGCTTGAGGTGGAAGGTGAGTCCGCCGAAGAATGCAGCGCCCGGTTCCGCCGCCCAGCCCCTGGCCAGCGCCCATACCATCGACTGCTGGAACGGGTCGCCGAACGCCGAGCACTGCTGCGGGTAGGGCGAGGAAATGCGGCTCTGCGAGTTAGTCGGCTGCGGGTTATTGTTCGGGCAGAAACCGAGCTTGCGGGTAGCCACTACCTTCCCGGCCGAGTTCGTGATCCGCAGCGTGATGAACTGGCGCAGCCCGTTGAAACGGTCAAGCGTGGAACTCGGCCAGGCGACCGTTTTGGTGCCGCCGCCCGGCAGCTGCAGGACCTGGCTGATGGTGATCGGCTTGGCAAGGCTGGCCCGCTGCACGTGGAAGATCAGCGGCGAGCCGAACGAGGCGACGTAGATGCCAGGGTCTACGAAGGCAAAATTGTGCTTGCCGAAGACCGGCACGGTCATCTTGCTCTCCGCCTTGACGAGCCTGACGTGGGGCGGTCCCTGGATGCTCGCGGGAGCCTGCCCGGCAGCGGTAGCCATCGCGGCCGGCTGGGCTACGCCGACTAGCGCGGCGGCGGTGACTAAAGCCAGTGCGGTTCGGCTCGCTGCCCGGATGCCGGGTAGCCGGTTCCTCATCAGGTTCCTCCGATCCTGGGGCCTGCGTCGGGGCCAGCGCACGGCTGGAGTGAGGGGCCCAGGGGCGAAGCTGCGGTGGCCGGACCGGCTGGCGGCTGCGCGGTTGCCCGCTCCCTCTACCAGATAGATGTCCGAGCGCCCGATCTCGTTGCATCCGTCACAGCAAGTTGTCCGAGATGTGACCTCGGGCGCTCAGCCGGGCGACGGTGAGCGCGGGCCGGCAACCAGCCGTGACCCCGGCCCGCAAGCTCAGCCCGAGCGGTGGCTGGGCGAGCGCTGGCTCAGCCCGAGGTGACAGCGAGCGCGAGCGGCAGCACCGCTGGCGCGCCGGCCTCGCGGACCAGGCTGGCCGCGACGGTCATCGTCCAGCCGGTGTCGATCCTGTCGTCGACCAGCAGCACCGGTCCGGTGAGCTCGGAGATGGCAGCCCGGACCGGGTCCGGCACAGTCAGCTGCCCCCAGAGCGCCCGCACCCGCTGGGCGCTGTTGGACCGGCCTGCTGGCCGGCTTTCCTCCGCGGCGTACTCGAGCGAGCCGAGCGCCGAAAGCCGGCCGAGCTGCGCGATCCGCTTGCTGAGGCTGGAAATCAGTTCAGGGCGAGAACGAGAAGGCATCGCCAGCACGCCGACCGGACGCTCGGTCCAGTCCCACCCGGCCAGGACCTGTACCACCGCCTCGACAAGATCATCGGGAACCGGCCCGTCGGCCGGTGCCGGCGGCGGGTCGGTTAGCAGTGTCCGCAGCCGCTCACCCCAGCCGAGATCAGTCAGCCGGCCGACCGCCCGGCCGGGCTCAGCCGACAGCTCGGCCGAGATCTTGCCGGCGACGTCGATGCCCAGCTCCAGCAGTCCGGTCGGCCACATCCGGCGCGGCGTGATCTCGACACCGGGCCGCAGCAGCCGGGATCTGGCAGCCGCCTGGCCGTCAGCCGTCACGGTGGCCGGCCAGTGCCGCCCCGTGCAGTTGTCACACCGGCCGCACGGCGCCGCCGCCGGGTCGTCCAGCTGGCGGCGCAGGTATTCCATCCGGCAGCCCTGCGTGCTGAGGTAACCGAGCATGGCCTGCTGCTCGCGCGCCCGCTCGGCAGCAACCCTGGCGTACCGGTCCGCGTCGTAGGCCCACGCCGTGCCCGTCGCCGTCCAGCCTCCGCTGACCCGCTGGGCTGCGCCATCGACGTCCAGCACCTTGAGCATCATCTCGAGCCGGCTGCGGGACAGCTCGACCCTGGCTTCCAGTGCCGCGGTCGACAGCGGCCGGCCTGCCTGCGCCAGCACGCGGAGCGTGCCGCGCACCACCGACTCGGGCGGGAACGCCAGCGAGCCGAAGTAGGCCCAGATGTCAGCGTCCTCGCGGCCGGGCAGCAGCAGCACCTCGGCCCGCTCGACGCCGCGCCCGGCCCTGCCGACCTGCTGGTAGTAGGCGACCGGCGACTGCGGAGCACCCAGGTGGACCACGAAGCCCAGGTCGGGCTTGTCGAAGCCCATGCCGAGGGCGCTGGTCGCGACCAGTGCCTTCAGTTCGTTGCTGAGCAGCGAGTCCTCGGCGGATATTCGTTCTTCGTGGCTGTCCTTGCCGGTGTAGGCAGCGACCGGAAAGCCGCGCTCGCGCAGGAAGGCGGCGGTCTCGTGCGCTGCCGCCACGGTCAGCGTGTAGATGATCCCCGAGCCTGGCAGGTCGCCGAGGTGCTCGGCGAGCCAGCCGAGGCGCTGCTGCGCCGTGGGCAGCCGCAGCACAGCCAGCCGCAGGCTGCCGCGGTCCAGCGGGCCGCGCAGCACCAGCGTCTCGCCATCGCCGCCAGCCCCGAGCTGCTCGGCGACGTCGCGGCTGACCCTGGCGTTCGCGGTCGCCGTGGTGGCGAGCACCGGCACGGCCGGCGGCAGCGCGGCCAGCAGCGTGCGCAGCCGCCGGTAGTCGGGCCGGAAATCGTGCCCCCAGTCGGAGATGCAGTGCGCCTCGTCGACCACCAGCAGGCCAGCCGCGGCGGTCAGCTTCGGCAGCACCTCATCCCGGAAGCCGGGGTTGTTCAGCCGCTCCGGGCTGACCAGGAGCACATCGGCGGCTCCGGCGGCGATCTGCGCGTACACCTCGTCCCACTGGTCGATGTTCGCTGAGTTGACGGTCAGGGCGCGGATACCGGCCCGCCGCGCCGCCTCGATCTGATTGCGCATGAGAGCCAGCAGTGGGGACACGATGACCGCCGGGCCGGCGCCGCGGGCGCGCAGCAGCGCAGTGGCGGTGAAGTACACAGCCGACTTGCCCCAGCCGGTGCGCTGCACCACCAGCGCCCGGCGATGGTCGAGCACCAGCGCCCGGATCGCCGTCCACTGGTCGTCCCGCA
>DASXMR010000100.1:0-74395 GCA_036495525.1 Streptosporangiaceae bacterium
GACCGTGACCATGGCACCGAAGATGAATAGCCCAGACGCCACGATCATGGCTGTGACGTGAATTGCGATCCAATACGACTGCAGGGCCGGGACTAGGGCACCGGCCGGTGTGTAGATCCAGGTCAGGTCGATGCCGAGGGCGAAAACCACAGGCACTAGCACGAACAGGCCCATGTAGTAGGCCCGGTACCAGATCGATGCGCCGACCAGCACAAGGACAGCCATGCACGAGATCGCGCCGATGAACTCGTACATGTTGCCCCACGGCACCCGGTGCTCGGCGATGCCTCTGGTCAGCAGCGCCAGCACCTGCGAAGCCAGGCCGATGCAGGTCAGCGCGAATGCGGTGCGCAGCCACATCCCGCGCGGCCAAAGCGACTCGCTGTCGGGCCCGGCCTGCGCCGGGCCGGCCGCGCGGTCGCCGGGACCGCCATCCTGACCGGCAGGCCCGGCCGCCAGTGTCACCGTGCCGGCGCCTGCTGCCCCGACGGCGGCGCCGGACCGGCCCACTGCGGCGCCCACCACGGCGGGCTCAGCCAGCCCAGCGCTGGCCTCCGCTGGCGCGGCGGCCGCCACCGCGCTCTCGCCGGGCACGGCGACGGCGACATCACGCATGACGCGAGCCTTGCTGAACGCGAAGTCGCACGCGTACGCCAGCATGGCGAGCGCGTACAAGATCACCGTGACGAACAGGAAACCGTTGCTGACCTGGGCCAGCCCGGTGTTGATGACAGGCACTGTCGCCTCATTCCCCCTCTGGTCCGGCGAGGGATATACCGTCTTCCCCGGCTGCTGCTTGGTCTTGTACCAGCTGGTCCGGCGCCGACTGCCCGGCCAGTGCGCGGTCGGCCGGCTCGCCGGCTGACCGCTCGCCGGCGTCCTGCGCGGCAGCCGGATCGTAGTCAGCTGGCGTTTGCTCCCCGGCGGCCTGGCCGGAGTCAGCCCGGTTGGTGCCCTGCTGCTCGCGGCACAGCCGGGCGGTCAGGTCAGTGAACTCGGTCTCGAAGCCGCCCGCCGCGTCCGACCTGGTGAGGCCGCCGACTTCGACCTGCGTCGCCCCGCCGGGGCCGGCCGCCGCACGCACGAACACCCGCCGCCGGCGAGTCATGAAGGACAGGATCAGCCCGGCCAGTGCAGCCACGCCCGAGATCAGCGCGGGCGTCTGGCCAGGATCGTAAGTGATCGCCAGGCTGATCCACGGCTTGTAGCCGACGAAGGTCAGCGACCCGGCTCCGTCCGGCAGCTTCATGGTCTGACCTGGGGACAGCGGCCGCGGCGCTATCGGCAGCCGCCGCAGCTGCGAGGTGTCGAGCTGGTACACCGACTGCGGCTGCCCGTCGTTCATCTCCAGGTTGCCGGTGTAGGCGACGAGACTGACCACCGGGTTCAGCGCGGCGGGGAAGGCGGAGGACAGCCGCCCGCCGGTGTCCACCGCGGTGGGCAGGAACACCCCGGCGAAGCCGAGCTGGTCCGGCGCGGCGTCCGGGTCCTTGATCACGCCTTCCGAGGTCAGCCCTTGCTGCTCGACCGGGATGAACGGGACGGTGGTCGTGAGCACGTGCCCTGATCCGTCGGTGATCCTGAACGTCGGGGCGAACCCGCGGTTGATCAGGTACACCCTGGCGTTGTCGACCCGCAGCGGATGGTTGACCCGCAGGTCGTAATCGTGCATCGGCTGGCCGGGCCCGGCGTTGTAGCGCAGCGCGGCGCTGAACGAGAGCGGCTGGCCGGTCTGGGGGCCCGAGGTGATGTACTTCGCGTTGAAGCCCTGCAGCGCGATCGAGAACGGCTGCAGGTCGCCGGCCGTAACCAGCCGGCCCGGCCGGAACACATCCAGCGCCGTGGGCGTGTTGGCGTACTGCTGGCCGACGATGAGCAGCCGGTTGGCCTTGTATCCGAACAGCCCGCCCAGCGCCACCGACCCGAGCAGCGCAAGCAGGGCGACGTGGAACAGCAGGTTGCCGACCTCGCGCAGGTAACCCTTCTCGGCAGAGACCCAGCCGTCGCCTGTCCGCAGCCGGAATCGCTTGCCGGACAATAGCGCGGCAGCAGACTGCGCGGCCGCGTCCGGGGTCATGGTGGTCTGGTAGGTCGCGGACAACGGCAGCCGGGCCAGGTTCCGCGGCGCGGGCGGCGGCTGCTGGCGGGCTGAGCCGATCAGGTGGAAGGTACGCGGCAGCACGCATCCGGCCAGCGACACGAACAGCAGGATGTAGATCGCGGCGAACCACGGCGCCGCGAACACGCTGAACAGGGACAGCCGCGCCAGCACCGGCGCCAGCGCCGGGTGCGCCGTGTAGTAGCTGGTGACGGCCGACGGGTCGATCCCGCGCTGCGGCAGCACCGAGCCGGGCACGCTGGCGACAGCGAGCAGGAACAGCAGCACCAGCGCGGTGCGCATCGACGTCAGCTGGCGCCAGCCCCAGCGCAGCCACCCGATCAAGCCGAGCCGGGAGCGGCGCGCCGGCGGGCTCGCCTGGCCGCCGTCCGCCGCGGCCGGCGGGCGCCGCGAACGGGCCGGGACGCGCAGGCCGCTCACCGGGTAGCCGCCGGCCGAAGATGGCGATTCACGAGGCCCCCGCGTTCACTTTCATGATCAGGGACTTGAGCCCGGAGTACGTCACCCCGCCGACGATACGGGCAGCGATGTGCCCGGTACGGTCGATCACCAGCGTGCTCGGGATCCCGGTGGGGGGCAGCGTGCCGTGGAATATCAGCGCGATCTCATCGCCAGGGTCGTTGAGGCTCGGGTAGCTGACCCGGAACGTGCGCATGAACGCCTCGGCGCTTGACGGGCTGTCTCGCACGTCGACGCCGAAGAACCGGACCGGCTGAGAGGCGAATTGCCTGGCCAGCGCCGCAAGGGCGGGAGCCTCGGTGCGGCAGGGACTGCACCAGGAGCCCCAGAAGTTCAGTACGACGAGATTGCCGCGCTCGGCCGCGAGGCTGAATTTCTGCCCGGTCAGGGTGGTGCCGGTGATCTGCGGCGCGGCGGGTCGCGAGCCAGGCGCGTTATAGGTGGTGCCGAACGACCCGGAGACGAAGCTCTTGCCGCTGCTCTGCGCCGTGTTCTGCCCGATCGCGCCGCCCGAGCAGCCGCCCAGCGCCATTGCGGCGCACGCGGCGAGCACGCCGCCGGCCAGGCGGCGCCGCGCAGGCAGCAGAGCAGGCAGCCAGGACACCAGATGATCTCCTACAAGCGGTAGTACCAAGGCCCTATTGTGCCGGACCAGGCCGCGCCGCAGCACATCGGGGCTGACTTGCCAGCAGAAAGGCGTCGCAGCTTGCCAGGTCAGGCGCCAGCCACCTGCTGGTCATGACCCGACGGCTCGGCGTAGCTGACCGCGATCAGCTTGTCACCGCGATAGCTGAGGCTGGTCACGCTGCCGAGGGCGCACTGCCGCCGCCGCGGGTCGTGCCAGAGCCTGCGGCCCTCCGACTGCCGCCTGGCCACCCAGATCGGCAGCTGGTGACTGACGCACACTGCCTCGTGCCCCAGCGCCGCGCGCCGCGCATCGCTGACCGCGGCCAGCATCCGGCTTGCCACTTCCAGGTACGGCTCGCCCCAGGACGGCCGGAACGGGTTGCACAGGTGCCGCCAGTGCGCTGGCCGGCGCAGTGCGCCGTCACCCACCCCGAAAGTCATCCCCTCGAAGTGATTCCACGGCTCGACCAGCCGGCCGTCGACGACGACGTCGAGGCCGAACTGCGCGGCGATGGGCTCAGCCGTTTCCCTGGCCCGCTCCAGCGGCGAGCAGCGCAGCACGGTGACGTCCCGGCCAGCCAGGAAGCCGGCCGCGGCCTTGGCCATCACCCGGCCGGCAGCCGACAGGTGATATCCGGGCAGCCGCCCGTAGATCACGCCGCGCGGATTCTCCACCTCGCCATGCCTGACCAGGTGAACGACGGTCAGGTCGGCGGACGTCGGCTCAGCACTCATGGCGCGGCCAGAATATAGGTGCTGGCGAGGGGACGACCCCCGGTGCCCCTACCTCACGCCTGGATTTCCAGGTAGTGCTGGCGGTCGGTGATGACCTCGCGGATCCGGCGCAGCCGTGCTTGCAAGGCGGCCTGGTCGAGCCCGTCAAGCGCCAGCGCCGCCCGCAGGTCAGCCGCCAGCGCGTCCGCCTCGCCGACCAGCGTCCAGTCGAACTGCATCAGCTCGTCCAGGCCGGCCCTCCTGACCCTGTCCCACACCTTGTCCTGATTCAGCACCGGCAGGCCGCGTACCGCCGAAGAGGTGTCCTCGATCGCCCGGACCAGCCGCTCGCCCGCCCGCACCGGCTCCATCACCTCGGCCGGCGGGAACGGCTGCTCTCCGGTCGACGGCGGCACCCGCTCCGCCCGCCACCGGCTGATCAGGTCGCGGGTGGTGGCCGCCGCCTCGCCAACCGCGCCGGTGACACGCTCGCGCACCAGCAGGTCATCGGCGCGCAGCCGGCCCTTCTGGGTATAGACATCAGACGCCAGCAGGCCACGCACCCGGTCCGCGATGCTCTCAGTCACCGGCGTCAGGAGGCGGCGTGCGCGCCAGGCACGGTTCCGCCGTTGGCCGACTCGGCCAGGCCGGCGATGCCAGCCATCGGGGTCAGCTGCGCCCCGCTCAGGCCGATGTTAAACGGCTCGCCCACGGCCATGTTCGGAGCCGAGACGAGGCCGCGCTCGGCCATCTTCATCGCCACGTAGTAGCGCACTGCCTCCATCTCGGACAGGCCGAAGGCACGCAGCGAGATCAGCTCGCGCATCCGCTCGTCCCTTGGCCGGATCAGCACCTTCACGTCGTTCAGCGTGATGCCGTAGATGGTCAGGAAGTCCTGCAGGTGCCCGCGGACGAGCTCGGTGATCTCGTGGATCTTCTCGTTGACCTTCTCCAGCGGAGTCACCTGGACGAGCTGGTTGACGGCCTGCTCGACCACGGGGCCCGCGTAGGTGTTCAGCGCCTCAGCGGTGAGGAAATGCCCCTGGTAGGGCATGTGCGTGACCAGCTTGACCGCGTCCTCCTTGGTATCCACGTGCACGTAGTAGTCGACGTCGTAGACCAGCTCAGCCAGCTCAGCGGACAGCGCCACGCCTTTCGCCTTCGCCACGCTCTTGGCCCTGGCCACGAACAGCGCTTCGTACTGCCACGGGGACTGGCCGCCGTAGAACGCCTGCTGGAAGCTGCCGAGCAGCGGCCGCTGCGGGGTCTCCACCGGTTACTGCCCGGTCTCGTAGACATTCAGGATCGCGGATGGCCATTGCCGCTCCTCGTGATGCCGGGCGGGCCTGCCGCCCAGTCGCCTGAGGACATCCTGGCCACTGCCAGGCGCACCCGCCAGGGCAGCGCGGCTAAACGTGACTAGGCATCTGCGAATCGCAGCGACCGGCTCAGTCCAGTGCCGCGGCGGCTGCCCTGGCCGCGGCCGGCAGCGCGGCGGCGATGCGGCTGATGGCGCCGTCGTCGTGCGCCGCCGACAGGAACCAGGCCTCGAACGGCGACGGCGGCAGGTATACCCCGCCAGCGAGCATGGCGTGGAAGAACGCCGCGTAGGCGGGCGACGACTGCGCCCTGGCCGCGCCGAAGTCACGCACCGGCTCTTCCACGCCCAGGAAGAACGAGAACAGGCTGCCTGCCTCCTGCAACCGGAACGGCACGCCGAACTCGGTCAGCGCGTCGGCGGTGAGCCGGGCGACGGCCGCAGCCGCGGCGTCCACCCTGGCGTAGACATCGTCCGTGCAGGCACGCAGCGTGGCCAGGCCAGCGGCGGTCGCCAGCGGGTTGCCCGACAGGGTGCCTGCCTGGTAAACCGGGCCGGCCGGCGCGAGGCGGTCCATGATCTCCGCCCGGCCGCCGAAGGCGGCGGCCGGCACTCCGCCGCCCATCACCTTGCCGAACGTCATCAGGTCACCGGCCACGCCCTCCCGGCCGTACCAGCCTGACCTGGTCACCCGGAAGCCGGTGAGCACCTCGTCCATGATCAGCAGCGCGCCGTACTCCCCGCAGAGCGCCGCCAGCAGCTCGTTGAAGCCGGCCGACGGCGGTACCACGCCCATGTTCGCCGGGCACGCCTCGGTGATCACGCACGCGATCTCACTGCCGTGCTCGGCGAACGCCTGCCGCACGGCGGCCGCGTCGTTGTACGGCAGCACCAGCGTGTCGGCGGTCACCGCGCCGGTCACGCCGGGCGAGTCAGGCAGCGCGAATGTGGCCACGCCCGAGCCGGCGGCCGCGAGCAGCGCGTCGACGTGCCCGTGGTAGCAGCCGGCGAACTTGACCACCAGGCTCCTGCCGGTGTACCCCCTGGCCAGGCGCAGTGCCGACATGGTGGCCTCGGTGCCCGAGCTGACCAGGCGCACCTTCTGCACCGGGGCGCGTGCGGTCAGCTCCTCGGCCAGCTCGACCTCCGCCGCGGTAACCGTGCCGAACGAGGTCCCGGCCGCCAGCGCCGTGCGCACCGCGTCGAGCACCGCCGGGTACCCGTGGCCGAGGATCATCGGGCCCCAGGAGCAGACCAGGTCCACGTACTTCATGCCGTCGGCGTCGGTCAGGTACGCCCCGTTGCCCGATGCCATGAACACCGGCGTGCCGCCGACTGCGCCGAACGCGCGGACCGGCGAGTTCACCCCGCCGGGCAGCACCGCGCAGGCACGGCGGAACAGCTCCTGCATCGCCGCGCTGCTTTCATCGCGCGCGGCCATCAGGTGCCCGGCTCGCACGCTTCGGCGAGGAACTCGAGCAGCCGCAGGCCGTCAGGCAGCGGCTGCTCAGGCTCCAGCACCCAGCGCCCGGCAAGCCCGCTGGCCGGGCGCGACGGCGGGGCCAGCACGTAGCTGTCGCGGCAGTGCCAGCGCAGCCCGGACACCTGGTCGACGGTCTCCGGCTCGCAGTCCAGGTGGCACGACCACCACTCGTCCTCGCCGGAGTGGGCAGCCCGGCTGCGGACAAAGAAAAGGGCCCGGTTTCCTGGGCCTACCGCCACCGGTCCTGGCCGGACGCCTGAGCGCTGCATTGTCGCCAGCGCCGCCAGGCCTGCTGCGCCCGGTACGTCGAGTACGTCGAATGTCCGGCCGGTCACCAGGATGACATTCGCCTCGGGCGAGGCCATCCACCACTGCCCGACCAGCGCAGGGTCGGCGCTCGCCTGGATCTGCCAGGCGGGCGAGACCGGATGCGCGCCAGGAGCCGGGCAGCCGATGCGGTCGCAGGAGCAGGCGCGGCCTGCCTCGCCCGGCCGGGCCTTGGCGTCCGGCGGGTAAGCGCCAGCGCACACCGGCCAGCCGAGTTCGGCGTACCGCTCCGCGGCAACCGCCATGCGCTCCACTGCCTTGCGGCGCCTGGAGCGCAGCATCGCCTCGACCATCGGATCCCACTCCCGCCGGCGTGCACGCGCTATGCGACCGATCATGCCGGTCGCGCGCGGCAGTCTGGCCACCGCCCCCCGGAGCGAGACCGTCCCGATGCCGAACGGAGATGGCCGGGTTACCGTGACGCCGGCCGGCCAGCCGTTCGCGGCAGCGATCTGGGTCCCGCCAGACCATCGCGACGCGAATCATCCGGCCGCTGATCGCCGGGCGCTGGTCAGGCACTCCCAGACGACCCGGCGATCCGGCGATCCCGTTCGGGCCCCTGTGCCGAGCGACCGCGCGCGATGAATCCAGCGGGACGATCTCCAGGCTAGGAACGCAGCTCGCGGGCCGAATCGCGGAAACCCGCAGGATTAACCCGTCAGGTCAGTTCCGCTGCCCAGCCGGGCTGCGAGCTGAGCGCGCGAGCGCACGCCGAGCTTGAGGTAAACCCTGGTCAGGTGCGACTCGACAGTCCGCGTGCTGACAAACAGCTCACGCGCGATCTCCGCGTTGGACTTCCCGGCCGTGACCAGGCTGGCCACCCGCCGCTCGGTGGCGGTCAGCCCGCCGCCGCCGGCCACCGGCCGGCCGCCGATGCGGTCAAGCTCGGCGCCGGCCCGCGCGGCCCAAAGCGGCGCGGGCAGCGCGTCGAAGATCTGCCTGGCCTGCAGCAAGGCGGTGCGCGCCGAGCTCTTGTGCTTGAGCCGGCGTTCGATCTGGCCGAGGACCAGCAGCGCTCGGCCGCGTTCCATCGGTACTTCCAGGTCCGCAGCGTGCCGCACTGCCGCCTCGGCCGCGGTGCGCGCCGCGGCCAGGTCGCCGTCTGCCGCCGCGATCTGCGCGGTGCACCGGTCGGCGGCGGCGAGCAGCCTGGGGCGCCGCAGCTGCTCGCCGGCCGAGCGCAGCCAGCCGGCCAGCTCGGCGGCCTCACCGAGCCGGCCGAGTAGCAGCAGCGCCTCGGCCTGATCAGCGGCGAAAGGCGACTCGCCGGGCTCGGCCATCCCGGCGGCGGTCACTTCCTCGTGCAGCCCGGCCAGCTGCGCATGCGCGGCGGCCGCGTCCCCCGCGGATAGCTCGGCGAAGCCGAGGATGGCCCTGGCATGCCACTCGGTCGTCTGGTCGCCGAGCTGCCGCACCGTTTCCAGCACCCCAGCCAGCTGCTGCCGGGCCCGGCCGGTCTCCCCCTGGGCGGCGTCGACAAGGGCAAGGGCAAGCTGCCCGAGCACCGCTGCCTGATCACCGCCGTGCTCTGCCGCCAGCGCGGCTGCCGTCTGCGCGTACTCGCGCGCGGCGGCAAGCCGCCCGGCGCGGTACTCGAGCTGGGACAGCCGGACGGCCAGCCCCGACCGGTCGTAGTCGTTGCCGGTCAGCTCGGCGCGCTGGTACTCGCCGGCCAGCAGCGGCCGCGCCTCGTCCAGCTCGTCGGCCCACAGCAGGGCCGTGCCGAGCCAGTGCTCCGGCCGGTACCACGGCGGGATATCCGCGCCAGGCGGCTGCAGCGCCCTGGCCTGCCGCAGCATGGTCAGCCCATCGCCGAGCCCGGCGACCACGTGCGTGATGCCGCACATGGCCAGGGCGCGGACCAGCAGGACGGTGTCGCCGCTGCGCTGGGCGAGCTCGACGGCGCCGTCCGCGGTGCCCGTCGCGCCGGCCATGTTCCCCGCCCAGTCAAGTTCCAGCCTGGCCATCTGCAGCCGTGCGCGCAGGTGCACGTCGTCACCAGCCTCGGCGCTCGCCTGCGCGATCAGCTCGAGCCCGCGGGCGACGGTGCCCGGTTCCGCCTCGGTGACGGCGAGCAGGGCCTCGGCCCTGGTCCGGCCGGCCGGGAGCTGACCGGTCAGCTCGTTCAGCAGCTTGCGCGCGGTGGTGCCCGACCCGGCCTCGTGGTGGCAGAGCGCGGCCTGGGTCAGCCGCCGGCCCCAGTCGTCACGCTGGCCTGACGGGGTCAGCGACCCGGCAAGCTCCAGCAGGTCGGCGGCCTCGGCCAGCGCGCCGCGCGCCCTGGCCCGGACGCCTTCGCTTTCCACCTCGGCGGCGATGTCGGCGTCCGGTCCTGGCGCCGCCAGCGCCAGGTGCCTGGCTCGCTGGCCCGAGTCGTCCATGACGCCGGCCAGCAGCCCGTGTACCCGGCGCCGCCGCGGCGCGCCGGCCATCGCGTAGACCGCCGAGCCATACAGCGGGTGGACGAACCTGACCGCCTCGTCGCCGACCTCGAGCACGCCGCGCCTGACGGCCTCGGTGACGCCCTCCTCGCACTGACCGAGCGCGCGCTCCAGCATCGACATGGTGGGCCGCCTGGCCGCGGCCGCCAGCAGCACAAGCTCGCGGCAGGCCGGGGAGAGCCGGTCGATCCTGTCCTGCAGCAGGTCCTTCAGCTCCGGCTGCACCGGCAGCGGGTCGGCCGCCGACGGCCCGGCCGCTCTGGCCGCCTCAGCCAGCTCGAGGGCGAACAGCGGGTTTCCGCCGGTGGCCTCGTGCACCCGCAGCAGCAGCGGCCTGGGCAGCGGGTCGCCGAGACTAGTGGTGATCAGCTCGCGCAGCGCTCCCAGCGGCAGGCCGGTGACCCGCAGCCGAGGCGGCTGTGCAGCGCCGGGCAGCGCCGATATCACCGTCGTCGCGGCCTGACCCCGCGACTGGGCGGCCCGCGCCGACGGCAGGGCTGAGCCGCCTGGCACCCGGCGCGACAGCAGCACCCGCACCAGGCCCGGGTCGGCCCGGCGCAGCGCGAACGCCAGCACGGCGGCCGAGTCCTCGTCGATCCACTGCAGGTCGTCGACGGCGATGAGCACCGGCGAGCGGGCTGCCAGCGCGCGGAAGACACCGAGCGTGGCCATCCCGATCGCGCGCGTCTGGATGCCGCCGGTCTGGTGGCTGCGCAGCAGCGCCGCCGCCAGGGCTTCCGCCTGGGGCGCGGGCAGCGAGCCGATGAGCTCGTCGGAAACCGGCGTCAGCAGGTCGGTGAGCGCGGCGAACGACGCGCTGACCTCCAGCTCGGCGCCGGTTGCGGACAGCACGGTCAGTCCTTGCCCGGCAGCCCTGGCCACGCCCCAGCGCCACAGGCTCGTCTTGCCGGCCCCAGCCGAGCCCTCCAGGATCAGCGCGGCCAGCGTGCCGTCGCTCCGGTCACCGTCGATGGCCCTGACAATCGCCATGCACTCGGCGTCACGGCCGACCAGCTGGCCGGTCATCGCCGTAGCTGGCCGGTAGCAGGGCCTCCCTGGTGGCTGGCTGAGATCCTCATGCGGCTCGGTGCACTCCTGCCCTCGCCGGCCCGGCACCGCCGGCGAATGAAACGCCCTGGCTGCTGCCAGAATAACCCGCTAAGGGCAGCCTGCCAGGGCAGCGCGGCCGAGCCGCCGGGCGAAGCCAGCGGCCGGGCGATGCGCCGGGCTGATGGCGGGCAATGGCGCCGCGTCCGCCGGGCTAGCTGAACCACCGGGCGGCCTGCACCGCCCAGTAGGTCAGGATGATGCTCGCGCCGGCCCGCCGGATCGCGGTCAGCGTCTCGGCGATAACCCGGTCACGGTCAAGCCAGCCGCTGGCCGCCGCCGCCTCCACCATCGCGTACTCGCCGCTGACCTGGTAGGCGGCGACCGGCACCGGCGCAGACTGCGCCACCAGGCTGATGATGTCCAGGTAAGCGAGGGCCGGCTTCACCATGACGATGTCCGCGCCCTCGTCGATGTCGAGCTGGACCTCCCGCAGCGCTTCCGCCTGGCTGCCGAAATCCTGCTGATAGGACGCCCGGTCGCCGAACTGCGGCGCGCACTCGGCAGCGTCACGGAACGGGCCGTAGAACGCAGAGGCGTACTTAGCCGAATACGCCATGATCGCCACGTCAGCATGGCCTGCCTGGTCCAGGGCGGCGCGGATGGCGCCGACCTGGCCGTCCATCATGCCGCTCGGCGCGACCACCCGCGCGCCGGCCGCGGCCTGCGCGATCGCGATCGAAGCGTAGCGCTCAAGCGTCTCGTCGTTGTCGACCTCGCCAGCAGCGGTGAGCAGCCCGCAGTGCCCGTGGTCGGTGTACTCGTCGAGGCAGAGGTCTGCCATCAGCACGGCGTCGTCGCCGACCTCCGCGCGCAAGTCGGCGAGCGCCAGCTGGACGATGCCGGCCGGGTCGTCGGCGGCTGATCCGCGCGCGTCCTTGACCGCGGGGATGCCGAACAGGATCAGGCCGCCCACGCCGGCCGCGGCGGCTTCAGCGGCCGCCTTGCGCACGCTGTCCCTGGTGTGCTGCACCACCCCTGGCATCGAGCTGACCGGCAATGGCTCGCTGATCCCCTCCTTGACGAATAGCGGCAGCACCAGTCCTGACGGGCGGACGCTGGTCTGCGCCACCAGCCGCCGCATGGCCGCTGAGCCGCGCAGCCGGCGCGGCCTCGCAACCGGGAACCCGCTCACCTGCCTGCTCCCTCCTGGTGGCCATGCACCGGCCGGCTACCTGACCCGGCGCCGCGCGCCGCGACGGCGCTCGCTCGGCCGCCGCACCGGCTCGCCAGCCTGCACCGCGGCGTCCCGGACCCCGGCGCCGTACTCTGCCAGCGCCTCGACCAGCTCAGTAACCGACGGACTGGGCGCCATCACGTCCACCCGCAGCCCGAACTCCTCGGCTGTCTTAGCCGTCTGCGGCCCGATCACCGCGATCACCGTCACCGCGTGCGGCTTGCCGGCGATGCCGATCAGGTTCCGCACGGTGGATGACGAGGTGAACAGCACCGCGTCGAAGCCGCCGCCCTTGATCGCCTCACGGACCGGTGCCGGCGGCGGCGAGGCGCGGACCGTCCGGTAGGCGGTCACATCCTCGGCCTCCCAGCCCAGCTCCGTCAGGCGGGCAACCAGGCCCTCGGTGGCTATGTCCGCGCGCGGCAGCAGTACCCGGTTGATCGGGTCGAGCACGTCGTCGTAGGCGGGCCAGGCGTCAGCCAGGCCCTCGGCCGAGTGCTCGCCATCGGGCAGCAGGTCGGGAACTATCCCGAACGCGCGCAGCGCCGCGCCGGTCTGCTCGCCGACCGCTGCCACCTTGACGCCGGCGAAAGCCCTGGCGTCGAGCCCGTACTCCTCGAACTTCTCCCGCACCGCGCGGACCGCGTTGACCGAGGTGAACGCGATCCACTGATAACGGCCGGTGACCAGGCCCTTGACCGCGCGCTCCATCTGCTGGGGGGTGCGCGGCGGCTCGACCGCGATCGTGGCCACCTGCTCGGGCACTGCGCCGCGCGCCCGGAGCTGGTTGCAAACTCCCGCCGCCTGCTCCTTGGTCCTGGGCACCAGCACCCGCCAGCCGAACAGCGGCTTGGTCTCGTACCAGGACAGCGCCTGCTGGAAGGACACGCCGTCGCCGACCACGGCGACGGCCGGGCCGTGCGCCGTGAGCATGCTCACGCCAGCCGCCTTGAGATCGGCGTTTACCGAGCCGAGCGTGCACAGCACGGTGTGCTGGTCGGTGGTCGTGCCGTTCCAGGTAACCGCGAACGGCGTGCTGTCCGGCCAGCCGGCCGCGACCAGCATCTTGGCCAGGTCAGCCGGGCCGTTCTCAGCGCCGAGGATCACCAGCGTGCCGGGCTCTGCTGACATCCGGCTGACCTCGCCGGCCTGGATGATGCGCACGTCGCCGGTCGCGTCTGAGGTCAGCGGGATGCCCGCGTAGGCGGGCACCGCGGTCGCCGACGGCACGCCGGGAACCACCTCGAACGGCACCCTGGCCTTCGCGCAGGCCGCCGCGTCGCCGGCCGCGTTGCAGAACATGAACGGGTCGCCGCTGAACACCCGGACTACCAGCTGCCCCGACCTGGCTGCCTTGACCAGCGCCTTCGGGTCGGCGTAGTCCGCCGAGTCGGCCAGCGTGGCGTCCTCGCGCATCAGCTGCGCGAGCCGGACGGCGACCGGCGGCGCGGCGATGACGAGGTCGGCCTGGCCGACAAGCTCTGCCCCCCGCACAGTCATCAGGCCAGGGTCTCCTGGCCCGGCGCCGACGAAGGCGACCCAGCCGGCCGGCTGCCTGGCGGCCTTGCCCCCGCTGCCCTTCGGCGGTCCGGACTTCGCCGGAACCGCCCGGTCAGCGGTACTGCTCGGTGCTGTACTGGCCGTCTTGCCTGTGGCTGGCGTCGGGTTCATGAATCATCCCCGGTGCTGAGGTGTGCTGCTGACACGGCTGTATACCTTCCCGCGCCGCGCCGGAGCAGGTCGGCGGCGACCTGCCGGCCGAGGCGCTCCGCCTCGGCAGCCGGGCCGACCGCGCTCCCGCGCAGTGCCTTCCCCCCGTCGGGCGCTGCGACTACCGCGTGTAGCCGCAGCGTATCCGTTCCGGCGGCGTACGCGCCGACAGGAGCGCTGCAGCCGGCTTCGAGTCCGGCCAGAATCGCCCGTTCAGCGGTCACCGCCGCCCGGCTCACCTGGTCATCGATCAGGGCCAGCAGCCCGGCCAGGTCCTGCCTGCTGGCCAGGCATTCCACCGCCAGGGCGCCCTGGCCGGGGGCGGGCATCATCTCCTGCGCCTCGAAGACCTGGGTCACCGCGTCGAGGCAGCCGATCCTGGCCAGCCCCGCGTACGCCAGCACGACGGCGTCGACTTCGCCCGAGGCGATCCTGCCCATCCGGGTGCCCGCGTTACCGCGGATCGCGACCGGGAGCAGGTCGTCGCGCAGCATCAGCAGCTGGGCAGCGCGGCGCGGGGAGCCGGTGCCGATCCGGGCGCCAGCCGGCAGGTCGGCGAGCTTGACCCCGTCCCGCGCGATCAGCGCGTCCCGCGGGTCATCCCGGCCGGGCACGGCTGCCAGCAGGATGCCATCGGGCTGCACAGCCGGCAGGTCCTTGAGCGAGTGCACAGCGATGTCGGTCTCGCCCGCCAGCAGGCTGCTGCGCAGGCTGCTGACGAAGACGCCGGTGCCGCCGATCTGGGTCAGCTGCGCCGTGCTCACATCACCGGAGGTACTGACGGTGACCAGCTCGCACCGCCTGCCGCAGGCCGCCTCGATCATGGCGGCCACCTGCCGCGACTGGAACATGGCCATCGGGCTCTTGCGCGTGCCCAGCCTGATGACTGGGCCGTCGTGCCGGGCGCCAGGGCCAGGCGTGCTGGTAGCGCTCATGGCGCACCGTCCTTCGGCGGCAGCGGTGCCAGGCCGGAGTCGGCCTGGGTGACGGCCTGGACCGCGGCCGGGTCCAGGTCGAACAGCACTCGCAGCGCGGCTTCGTAGGAATCGGCCCCTGGCGAGCCGGCCAGCTCCTTCACCCGCACCGTCGGCGCGTGCAGCAGCTTGTCGGCGATCCTGCGCATCGCTCTGGCGATTTCCTGGCGTGACCTGGGGTCCATGCTGCCCAGCCGTCCGGCCAGCCGGTCCAGCTCGGCGTCGACCACCTGCGCCGCCTTGGCCCGCAGCGCCACTACGGTCGGCGCCACCCTGGCGGCACGGTCAGCTGACAGCTGCGCGGCGAGTTCCTCGGCGACGATCCGCCGGACAGCGGCGACGTCATCTTCATGGCCGGGCACGCTACCACCGCCGGCCCGCCCGGCCAGCGCGTCCAGGTCGATGACGCTGACGCCGGGCAGGGCTGCCACGTCCGGCTCGACGTCGCGCGGCAGGGCCAGGTCGAGCAGAACCAGCGGCCGGGCGGCCGGTGCCCGCCCGGCCAGCGCGGCGCGCATCATCGTCATGCTGATCACCTGGCCAGGCGAGCCTGTGCAGGACACGACGAGGTCGGCGGCAGCGATCCGGTCCGGCAGCCCGGCCAGGCCGGCTGGCATGCCGTCGACGCCCGCCGCCACCTGCTCGGCCCGCTCCCTGGTCCGGTTCGCGACCGTGATCTGGCCTGCCCCGAGCCGCGCCACGGTGGCAGCTGCCAGCGCGCTCATCGATCCGGCCCCGACAATCAGCACGTGCAGCCCGGCCAGCGGCCTGGCCGCTGCCGCGTCGTCGCTGCCGTCTCCGGCTGCCGTCCCTGCCAGCTGGCCGGCGGCGGCGGCCAGCCCGACGGTGACCAGGCTCGCGCCGGCCCGGTCGATGCCGGTCTCGGCGTGCGCCCGCTTCCCGGTGCGCAGCGCGAGCGTGCCCACATCGGCAAGCGCGCGGCTGAGGGTGCCCTGCTCCCTGGCCAGCTTGAGCGCCGCGCGCACCTGGCCGAGTATCTGGCTCTCGCCAACCACCATGGACTCGAGCCCGCAGGTCACCGCCAGCAGGTGCTGCACGGCGCGGTCCTCGTAGTGGACGTACAGGTGGGGCGTGAGCTCGTCCAGCGGCACGCCGGAGTGCCTGGCCAGCAGATCGCAGATCACCGCCACGGCGCCGTGGAACTTGCCCACGTCGGCGTAGACCTCGACCCGGTTGCAGGTGCTGACGACAAGCGCGCCGCTGGCCTCGGCCGAGCCGGACACGTCGCGCAGCATCTTGATCGGCGTGTCGCCGGTGAGCACGGCCCGCTCGAGCGTCGCCACCGGCGTGCTCTTGTGGCTGAGGCCCACCGCGAGCACGGTCATGTCGCGATCGCCTGTGCCTCCACGCCACTATCTCCGTTCAGCGGGGCTGTCCCCCCGGCGACAGCCGGCTCTAGCTCGCCGCGCCGCATCGAGCGACGGGCCTGCCAGTCGCGTTCCCCTTCTCGCGCGACCCGCACGACAGCGCGCCGCTGTGCGTGGAAGGCGAGTATCTGCAACTCGATCGACAGGTCGACCTTACGGACGTCTACGCCGGATGGCACGTTCAGCACGACCGGCGCGAAGTTGAGGATGCTGGTCACGCCGGCTGCTACCAGCCGGTCGCAGACTCCCTGGGCGGCCGCCGCCGGGGTGGCGATGACCCCGATCGACACATCGTGCTCGGCGACCACCGCCTCGATGTCGTCGGCGCTGCAGACCTTGTGCCGCGCGATGACGCAGCCCACCACCCGCGGGTCGCAGTCCAGCAGCGCCGCGATGCGGAAGCCGCGGGAGGCGAACCCGCCGTAGTTGGCAAGCGCCCGGCCCAGGTTGCCGGCCCCGACGATGACCACCGGCCAGTCCTGGGTGAGACCCAGTTCCCTGGACACCTGGTAGACCAGGTACTCGACGTCATAGCCGACGCCACGGGTGCCGTAGGAGCCGAGGTGGGACAGGTCCTTGCGCAGCTTGGCGGAGTTCACGCCGGCCGCGGCGGCGAGCTCCTCGCTCGACACGGTGGCTATGCCGCGGTCGGCGAGCGCGTAGAGGGCGCGCAGGTACACCGGGAGGCGCGCGATTGTCGCTTCCGGGATGCCCTGCATACCGTTTTCTGACATCGGACGGCGAGACATGCGCCGGCACTCCTGGGGGGATCGACGCTGCGGACGCGCGGGGCGGGGCGGCCCGCGCGGAGCCCGGATCAGCTCCGCATGTCACGCTACGCCCTTGTGAACGTTTGCACAAAGTCAGCTGCGCTGCCCTGTAGGGGTCTGACCGGCGCTTTGCCGGCCTTTTACCGGGCCGGCCGCCAGGCGCGGCGGCCGGCGGCCGGCTCAGCTGGCTCAGCCGCCGAGTGCCTGGCGCAGCCGCTGCTCGCTGACCCGCCAGAAGTCGTGCTGCACGCCGTCGATGAGCGTGACCGGGATCATGTCGGAGTAGGCGACCAGGTCGCCCTGCGACTGGGTGATATCCCGCTCGGTCCAGGGCACGCCGAGGTCTGCGGCGACCCTGGCGATGACCTTCCTGGCCTCGTCGCACAAGTGACAGCCGGGCCGTGACAGCAGCGTGATGGCCCGGGCCTGCGGCATCAGATTTCCCGGCCGGCGCGACGCTCGTCCGGCGGCGGACGGTAGCCGGAGGACCGGTATCCCGGCGGATAGCCGGGCGGGTCCGGCTCGGCCGGCTGCCGGTCCGCGCCGCCTTCTGGCGGGTACCGGTGCAGGCCGGCGTCGGGCGGGTAATGGTCAAGGGCCGCGTCCGGCGGGTAGCGGTCCTGGCCGGCGCCCGGCGGGTAGCGCTCCGGCTCAGGAACATACGGGTCATCGCCGGCGCCCGGCGGGTAGCCGTCTGGCCCTTCCGGGTAGGGATCAGCATCCGGCGGGTAGCTGCCGGGCTCGGCCGGGTAGTGCTCCGTCCCGTCGGGGTACTGGCCCGGCTGCTGCGGGCGGTAGGGGGGAAGCCGGCCAGAATCGGGCCTGATGAACTCGATGGAGCCGGCCCCCGTCTGGTCCAGGATGTCGGCGATGGAGGGGAACGGCGAGACCTTGGCCTGCTGCAGCCCGAGCTCGATCACGTTCGTCGCCAGCACGCAGGGCCTGCGCTCGGCCTCAAAACGGGCAACGTACGGACGCTGCATGTGCTCGTCGTAGGCGGCCCGGTCCTTGTAGACCTCGTACAGGATCCGCTGCAGCGGCGCGGAAGGCACCCCGTGCACGATGTAGACCAGCGTGTCGGGCTCCCTGCTCCGGACTTCTTCCACGACGCGCTCGGTCAGCCGGTCAAACTCGGCCGCGCCCTCCTGCAGCAGCGTGTAAATGGCGATCTGGCCGAACATGCGGGCCCGCGCCTCCGGGTCGTCAGCCTCGGCGTGCCCGGCCCGGCCGCGGTCGTCTCCCTGGTTCCGGCCGCCCGCCCAGCTGCCCGCCGCCGCGAGGCCGACCTCACCAGGCCCGCCGTCCGGGTAGCCGCCAGCCGGCCGCCGCCCGGCTGGCTCAGGGCGGTAAAGCCCGTCGCCCCGGTACACGCCGCCCTGGCCGCCGGTCGTCACCGGGTCGAAGTCACCGGTTTCGCCGGTCCGCCCCCACGGGTCATGGCCGTCCCAGCCATAGTCGTCATCGTCAGCGTATTCGGCCAGGCCATGCAGCACGTCGGTCCTTGCCCGGCCGGCCCGCATCCCCGCTGCCCAGGTCAGCGCAGCCGCGGCCAGGCACAGCAGCGGGAAGAGCGAGCTGAGCGGCAGGTTGATCCCGGCATGCTCGCCGAGCACGACTGCCAGCGGCGGGATAATCAGCGCGAGCGCTGCGAGCGCAGCCAGCAGCACCGCCCTCGAGGCGTCCCGCCAGCGAGGATCATGACGGGACCTGATCACCACCGTGATGAGGCCGGCCAGCGCGACGATGGTGACGGCGGGCGCCATGCCGTACTGCAGCAAATTGTTCGGGATCAGCTCAAAGTGCGCGCGCGGCGAAGGCCAGCTCTTGCTGAACGCCACCTCAGGCGTGAGCGGGTCCGAGCTGAGGATCACCAGCGCCACGAATCCGAATGCGGGCAGGAGCAACCGGGCCGCGAAGCGGGCCGGCAGAGTCCGCTCGGCCACCTCGGCCATGCCGAGGCAGATCGCGATCGGCGCGACGACCTGGGCGCCGATCTCCATCAGCCGGAAGGTGACCGGGCCGAAGCCCGAGGCGAAGCCGAGCGTCATTGCGCCGAGCGCGACGGTGAGCCCGAGCAGCGCGATCAGCCAGGCGATCAGGTCTGCCCTCGGCTCGCGGTAGCTGCGTGACCCGAGCACGCCGACGCCGGCAGCCGCCACGACGGTGCCGAGAAACGCCAGGATGAGGGATGCAAGCATTGCTGACTATGGTGCCCGACCTGAGCCCATGGTGTGAACATACGCCTGACCTGGCTCGGCACAGCGGGCGCCGGCCGGCTGGCGCCGGTAGGCTCCATCATCATGACGGGCCTGCTTGATCGCCTCGCAGCGACCGGGTCAGCGGGCGCCGGGCGATCGGTGAGCGCGCCGGGCCGCGGGCAGCAGGCAGCTATCGGGCGCCGTGCCGCGCTGGCCGGGGCCGCGTCGGCTGCCGCCGCTGATGTCGAGAGACCGGAGCCGGTGCCCGACCCGGACGCAGGCGCTTTCTTCGATGTTGACAACACGCTCATGCGCGGGGCGTCGATCTACTACTTCGCCCGCGGCCTGGCCGCGCGCAACATGTTCGGGCCGCGTGACCTGGTGCGGCTGGCCTGGGGCCAGCTGGCGTTCCGGCTGCGGGGGGCTGAGAACGCGGACCACATCGACGCGGCGAGGCAGGCGGCGCTCGCGTTCGTCGCCGGGCACAAGGTCGCTGAGATCGCTGCGCTGGGCGAGGAAATCTACGACGAGACGATGGCCGACCGGGTGTGGGAGGGCACCAGGCAGCTCACCAGGGCGCACCTGGAGGCCGGCCAGCGGGTCTGGCTCGTCACCGCCACGCCAGTGGAGCTGGCCAGCATCATCTCCCGGCGACTCGACCTGACCGGCGCGCTCGGCACCGTCGCCGAGACCAGGGACGGCGTGTACACCGGCCGGCTCATCGGCAGCCTGCTGCACGGCGAGGCGAAGGCGGTCGCGATCCGCGCGCTCGCCGAGCGCGAGGGCCTCGACCTGAGCCGGTGCAGTGCCTACAGCGACTCGGTCAATGACCTGCCGATGCTGTCCATGGTCGGCCACCCCCACGTGGTGAATCCGGACGCCGACCTGCGCACCGTGGCGCGGATGCGGCACTGGCCGGTGCACGACTTCCGGTCCGGCCGCAGGGCAACGATGGTCGCGCTGCCGGTGGCCGCCGGCGCCGGCGCGATCGCCGGCGGGCTCGCTGTCGGCCTCGCGGTCTGGCGGCGCCGCAGCACTGGCTAGCCGAACGCAGGACCGCGCTCGGCCACCAGCTGGTCAAGCTTGGCCTGAATCGTGCCCTTGACCTGGCTGGCGAGCTTGCGCACGGCCGGGTCAGATGTCCGCAGCGCACCGCTGCCCGGCGCGGCAGGAAGCACCGGCTCGCAGAATTCGATGATCCACCTGGACGGCAGCGGCACGGCGCCGATCGGGCCGAGCCAGGGGAACAGAGGCGTGACCGGGAAGTAAGGCAGCCGCAGCAGGCGCGCGAGCGAGCGCCAGTTGCCGATCATCGGATAGATCTCCTCGGCGCCGACGATCGCGCACGGGATGATCGGCACGCCAGCCCGGCTGGCGGTGAGCGCGAACCCGCCACGGCCGAATCGCTGCAGCTGATACCGCTCACTGAACGGCTTGCCGACCCCCTTGAAGCCCTCGGGAAACACGCCGACCAGCTCCCCGGCGGCCAGTAGCTGAGCTGCCGCGGCCGGGTCGGCGCGAACATGACCGCTGCGCCTGGCCACCTCGGACAGGCCGGGGATCTCGTACACCAGGTCAGCGCCGAGCAGCCGCAGGTGCCGGTGCGCTGGGTGCTCGTCGAACACGCCCGCCTGCAGCATGATGGCGTCCAGCGGCAGCACGCCTGAGTGGTTCGCGACCACGAGGGCCGGCCCGTCAGCGGGAACCATGGCCAGGCCCCGCATCTGCACCCGGAACCACTGCCGGTACAGCGCCCTCGCGGCGGGCATGACGACATGGCTGGTGAAGTCAGGGTCGAAGCCGGTCTCGTCTACCTCGAATTCGCCCGCATACCGGCGCCGGAGGAACTCGGCCGCGGCGTCCAGCCGCTGCCGCCAGTCCGCCGGACCCGCCGGCCCGCCTGTACTCATCGCCTTCCTGAACCGCGCCCCCTGGCCGATGCCGCGGTCCAGGCCGCCGTCACGGTTGCCAGCGGCGGGCCGGCGGCCTCTCGGCAGCCGGGCGCAGTGGCAGCCGGGCGCGGCTGCCAGCGGTAGCTACTTCTTGTTCCTGCGCTGAACCCTGGTCTTGCGCAGCAGCTTGCGGTGCTTCTTCTTGGCCATCCGCTTGCGCCGCTTCTTGATGACTGAACCCACGAAACCACCCTCGAATCGATTGCTGGCTGACGGGCAGGCCGGCGCGCGATGCGCGACACCCGCCTCCAGGGCGGCCGGGCACACGCCAGGGCCAAAGCGTACCCCCAGCAATGGCCTGCCCAGCCTGGCCGGCCTGCCAATGGCCGTGCGGAGGGCAGCCTCAGCGCCCCGTACTTGTCCGGGATCGCTGGCCGCCAGGCCGTCAGTCGGTCCCCACGTACGCGGCGCGCAGATACTGATTGACCGCCTGCTCTGGCACCCGGAAGGAACGGCCGACGCGGATCGCTTCCAGGTCGCCCGAGTGCACCAGGCGGTAGACGGTCATCTTGGAAACGCGCATGATCGTGGCGACCTCCGCCACGGTCAGGAACCTGACATCGCTGAGCGGGGTAACGTCTGCTGCCATTGAAGAACCCTCTTCCAGCGGATCTCAGGTGCGCGCAAGGTCTAGCGCACCAGTCACGTCCGTCTCCAGCGTAAGTCCTGTTCGGAAAAGGGCAAGCCCTGCCGAGCATGCCCATTTCGACGCTATTGGCATCGCGGCGTGACGCATTTTCCTGGCGCAAGAACGCAGCGGGAAGCCAGCGGTGCGTCGCCGATCGCGGCCAGGCGGCCGTGCTGCCGACGGCAGCAGTGGCCATTCAGCCGACCGGCGTGCCGCTGACCTGGATGAATGACAGGCCCGTCGGCCGCCGGCGCTGATCACCTGGCCAGCCTTCGGTAGCTGGCTCTCGCTGCCTGCGCGGGACGGGGGACAGCATTGCCGGCCAGTATTCCGGCCGCCAGCGCAATTCCGCCGGATACTGAGTCGGCCAATGTGACCCAATGGCCACACTCACCTCACCCGGTGTTGCCAGTCGCCTGGAGACATGCCGGCTGGGGCCCGGGCGCTGGCGGCCAGGCCCTCGCCTGCCTGGTAGGCCCTGGCCTACCAGGCCGGCCCGGATGCCGCGGGCGAGACCGACTCAGCGCTCGCGGCCATGCCGCTCAGCCGGCCAGCCAGGTAGGCCAGCCGGCCAGCCACCAGGCGGTAGCAGATCGTGTTGCCGCGACGCTGGGCGGCGACCAGTCCTGCTTCGCGCAGCGTCCGCAGGTGAGCCGAGATCGTTGGCTGGGAGACATCGAAGAACTCGGTGAAGTCACAGGCGCAGATGCCGGGCTCGGCGGCCAGTCGCTCGAGAATCCCCCAGCGCACCGGGTGCGCCAGGGCTCGCATGACGTCAATCTCGTCTTGCACCCGGCTAGCATATCGTCTTGCAGCGATATAGGGTCTTCGCTATATAGAAGGGAGACGATGATGTCGGAGCACAGCGCGTCCCGGCCTGGCAAGGCAGGGAGTCACTCCAGCCAGCAGGCCGCGCCGCTGGCTGCCAGTGCGGCCGAGGACATTCTCGACGCCAGCCTTAGCCGTCTCGCCGTCACCGGGCCCGAGTACGCCGGCGGGCTGTCCAATCACGGCCCGATGGGCGCCGAGGCGATGGTCAGGCTGGACCGCGCCGGGAGCGTCAGCGGGTGGCTCGACGAATACCTCAGGGCACTCGACGAGGCACCAAGGCCCTCAGCCAGGATCACCGATGAGAACTGGCGCGACGCCCTCGGGTCCAGCGGCCGCGTCGCGGACTGGGAGCTGTACCTGCGGGCACAGCTGGCCGAGCAGCCGTGGCAGCAAGTGCTCGCCCGCTGGTGGCCGCGGCTGCTGCCCGGCGTCGCTGCCGCCGCCACGCACGGCGTTATCAGGACCTCGCACGCGGCGCGCAGCCTGGCAGCCGCGCCGACTGGCGAGCGGTCAGCCGAGCTGGCCCGCGCGCTGGCCTACTGGGCGGCGAGCTACCTGGAAGTGCCAGGCTCGCCGGTCACCGCCGGGCAGCTGAGCCTGGACGCCGCGGTCAGCGGCCTGCCGGTGGCACCGGGGCCGGTGCCGCCGGGCCTGATTACCATCCGGCTCCGGTCCAGCCTGTCCGCCGAGCCGGCCTTCCCGGCAGCGGTCACCGCGCTGCGCCCGCCAGCTGACGTGCCGGCGGACATGCTGCAGCTGGCCGCGCGGTTCGCGCGGATGTTCCTGACGCACGGCCGCACGCAGCCAATCGACTTCCTGCATGCGGTCACCGCGCCGGTCGCCGCCCGCTCGGTGCTCACGCTGCTGCCGGCTGCCCAGGCGCGCCCGACCTACGACGCGCTCTGGCAGGTAGCCGCCGGGCTTTACACGGCGTGCGCGGCCGGCGCGGTGCCAGAGCCACTGCCTGCCGGCCAGCCGCAGTCCCCGGATGACCTCGCCGATCAGGCAGTCGGCAACGGCGACGTGCACGCCATCAAGCTCACCGAGGCGTGCCTGCGGCTGCATGCCGAGGCACCCGACCCGCTGCTGCTGCATGCCGCCGCTCGCGGCATCGAGCTGCTGGGCTGACCGGCCTGCTGCTAGCGCTCAGCGCACGACGGCGAGCAAGGGTTACTCGTCGGCCATCCGACCGACGAGTAACCCTTGTGGGGCCAGATTGACGGTCGTATAACGGTGTTGCCCGACAGGCCAATTAAGGAGGCTGAGATGAGACGCGGATTAGGAGTGGCCATTCCCGTCGTCATGGTCGCGGCATCGCTGACGCTGGTGTCCGGCAGCGCCGTGCCAGCGATATCCGCAGCGGTCCAGAACAACGCGCCGCCGTCTAACGCCACCGTGAAGATCGCCGGGCCGCAGCACTTCTGCGGCACCAACGGCATCACGTGCACCGAGCCGGCCCTGAACTGGGACGAGTTCGCGGGATTCGACGCGGCCAGGAAGGCCGGCGCGCACATCTCCGGTTACATCGGTCATGACGAGCCAGCCACCCTGTTCAACTCGAACCGGCCGGGCTCCGGCAACGACGTCACCTACCAGATGGTCCTGCCGAAGGACCCGCCCACCGCGCCCAAGCAAGACGGCAGCGGCGGCACGGACAGCTTCCAGCTGCACCCGACGTTCTGGCTGGGCATGGTCATGTGCGACGACCAGGGCTCGCCCAACCCGGACGGCATGGCGCTCGACGGCCATGCGACCATCCCGTGCAAGCCGGACAGCAACTCCAACATCTTCGAGAACCTGAACCCGAGCAGCTCTCACTACATCGGCCTCGGTCCAGGCCAGGCCTACGAGGAGATGCAGTTCTACCCGCCTGGCTGGGCCCCGTGGCCGGCCGGGATCGGCTGCACAGCCAGGCAGTGGTGCGCCGCGCTGAACATCGACACCTTCTCCGAGAACGACAACACCGGCCAGTTCAACAACACCGCCTGCCTCAACTCGGTGGGCCCTGAGCCGGTGAACTTCGCGTTCATCACCAAGAACGGGAAGTCCACCGCACCGGCCAACCCTGGCAGCCCGCAGCACTTCGTCCCCCACCCCAAGCGTGACTTCCTGATGAACGCTGGTGACTCGATCAGCGTTCACCTCTTCGACACGCCCAGCGGGCTGCGGGTGACGATCCGCGATCACACCACCCACACGCACGGCTCGATGACGGCCAGCAAGGCCAACGGATTCGGCAACGTTGTGTTCAACCCGAGCGCGACCACCTGCCAGATCACGCCGTACAACTTCCACCCCGAATTCAGCACCTCAACGCCGCAGACCCGCAACGTCACCGCGGCGCACACCTACAACGTCGCGTTCTCCGACGAGATCGGGCACTTCGAGTACTGCGCGAAGGTCGGCACCGACCCGAACAGCACGTGCCTCAAGCCGCTCGGCGCCGACACGAACGACGGCGACACCGCCGGTCCCGACCCGCAGGGAGATGATGACTTCTGCCTGCCGGCGTCCACCTCGCTCAAGGTGAAGATCGGAGGCTGCCTCGATATCGACGGCGACTTCGACGGGGTCGCGTACAACTTCACCTGGCCGGGCTCGATCAGCAACCCGGTGGCCGACCGGCTGCTGCACCCGACCTCGTTCCTGTTCAGCAGCCCGACGGTGCGGGGGAGGAACTTCAGCTCGATGTCCTTTGAGTCGGACATCTCGCGCAACGAGTCCGACGACACGGCCTTCCGGGTCGACACTCCGTGCCAGCGGCACCTGCTCAACCCGGCTGACCCCAGTCCGGGCACGGGCTGCGTGAACCCGCCGCCCAACTCGGTCTTCTATCCCTTCTACAGCACCCGGCACACCGCCATGGGCTGCATGTGGCAGGAAGGCGGACCGTACATTCCGGGCACCACCAACAAGTTCGGCGGCAGCGCGCAGGCCGAGTACGGGAAACTGCGGGCGATCAACTACCCCAGCAGCCCGTTCGGCACGATCACCAAGCGATTCAACGATTTCAGGAGGAACATGGCAACGCTCCCGTGCCGGGCGAGTTGACGCGCGGACGGGTGCGGCCGCATCCGGAAGCTGCTCACGACTGAGGCAGCGGGGCCGGCCACGGCATTAGCCGCGGCCGGCCCTATCCGGAATTGGGTGGCGGCTTAACCGTGGCCACTGGACCGGGCGTCGCGCACCCGCCGATCTGCCGCGGTGCTTCACCGACCGAGATCGCCGGCGAGCAGGCCCGCCCGGACGGACGGACGAGCTGGCCGGCCCGCCGCGCGGGTCGCCCGGCCGGCCGCCGGGCTGACTGCGCATTCCGGTCGATGGTGGCCCGGCTCGGCGCGACGGCGCCATGGCCTGGCGCGACAGTGCCCTGCTGCGGCGCGGTGGCCGGCCCGGCGGTGCACGCGGTCAGCAGCGCGGCGCCGATGCCTGCTGACAGTCTCATTAACCTCATGACGGCCTCCCTTGCGGGCTCCGGTACAGATTGGACGCCGCGGCGCCGCCTGCCGTTCCCCCGGCCAGCCGATCAGCAGGATCCGGCAGCAACGCCGGTGCCGGACTCAGGCAGCCTTCCTGATCATGGCGGCGGGCACCGGACCCGGCTACCCGGCGCCCAGCTCGCGGCCGCGGTCGCGGGCGGACTCGATCGCCGCCAGGAACGCCGCGCGGACGCCGTGCCGCTCCAGCTCCCTGATCGCGTTGATGGTCGTCCCGCCGGGCGAGGTCACCGCCTCGCGCAGGATCACCGGGTGCTCGCCGGACTCACGCAGCATCGTCGCCGCGCCGTAGACCGCCTGCTTGACCATCTCCAGCGCCGTGCTGCGCGGCATGCCAAGCAGGATCCCGGCATCCACCATGGCCTCGACCAGGAAGTAGACGTATGCCGGGCCGCTGCCGGACAGCGCGGTCGCGGCGTCCTGCTGCGACTCCGGAATGCGCAGCACCTTGCCGACCGGCCGGAGCAGGTCCTCGGCGCGGCGCAGGTGCTGCTCGGTGACGTGACTGCCAGCCGAGATGACGCTCATCGCTTCGTCCACCAGCACTGGCGTGTTGGACATGACCCGGACGACCGGCACGTCGGCCGGGAGCATGCTCTCGATGAACGAGGTGGTGATGCCGGCCGCCACCGAGATCACCAGCTGGCCGGCCGTGACCGCGCCGGCGATCTCGTCCAGCAGCGAGGTCATATCCTGCGGCTTTACGGTGATCACCAGGGTGCTGGCCCGGCCGACCGCGGCAGCCGCGCCGGTCACCTCGATGCCGTAGCCGTCGCGCAGCTGGCTGCCCCGCTCGCTGCGGCGCACCGCGCCGATCACGCCGCCGGGTGAAACGCCGGCCCGCAGCATCCCGGAGATCAGGGCCTCGCCCATCTTGCCGGCGCCCAGGACAGCGATCATGCCGGCAGCCTAGCTGACCGGCCGGGAGCCAAAACCGCTCGACCACGAGGCCGCGCAGGCGTTCAATAACGCGGGTGCAGATCGTTCCCCTGACGCCTGAGCACGCAGCTGACATCGTCACCTGGCGCTATCCCCCGCCTTATGACTGCTATGACATGACCGGCGCCGACTCTGCTGTCCTGACGGACCCGGCCAGCGGATTCTTCGCGCTGACCGGCGACGCCGGCGAGCTGATCGGATTCCGGTCCTTCGGCCAGGACGGGCAGGTACCGGGCGGCAGCTACGACGCATCGGCGCTCGACACCGGCGGCGGCCTGCGGCCGGAGCTCACCGGCCGCGGCCTCGGCCGCGAGGCCATCGGCACCGGCCTGGACTACGGCCGCCAGCGGTTCGCGCCGCCTGCCTTCAGGGTGACGGTGGCCAGCTTCAACGCCCGCGCGCTCACGGTGCTCACCGCCCTCGGCTTCCGCCCCGTCAGCCATTTCGCCGGGACCGTCGACGGACGCAGCTACCAGCTGCTGGTCCGGCCCGAGGCCGCGTCCTAGCCTCCGCGGCGCATCCGGGGCCGGCCGGACCGTGCTCCTTGCAGGATCCAGGGCCGGCGGAGCCGCTTCGCTAAACGGATCAGCTTCCCTGGCCGGCGGCATCGAGCCGCGGCGAGCCGCAGGATCCCCTGGCTAGTGCCGGGAGCGCAGCGCACGGAGGAAGAACGCGAGGTTCGCCGGGCGCTCGGCCAGCCGCCGGACGAGGTAGCCATACCAGTCGGTGCCGTAGGGCACATAGACCCGGACGGTCGCGCCGGTCCTGGCCAGCCGCAGCTGCTCCGCCGGCCGGATGCCGTACAGCATCTGGTACTCGAAGCTGGACGGAGTCCGCCCGGCCGCCTCGGCCCGCGCCGCGGCGATCTCGATCAGCCGGGGGTCGTGCGTGGCCAGCATCGGATAGCCGTCGCCGGCCATCAGGATCCGCAGGCAGCGGGCGTACGAGCGGTCGACCTCCGAGCGCGCCCTGAACCCTGCCGCGTCAGGCGCGGTGTAGGCGCCCTTGCACAGCCGCACCCGCGACCCGGACGTCGCCAGCTCCTCGCAGTCGCCCGCGCTGCGTCGCAGGTAGGACTGGAGCACGCAGCCAAGATCCGGGAAGTCGGCGCGCAGCTTGCCGAGCAGCCGCAGCGTCGCCTCGACCCTGGTGTGATCCTCCATGTCCAGCGTCACGGTGGTGCCGGCGTTGCGCGCCGCCGCGCAGATCCTGGAAATGTTCTCGAACGCGGTCTGATCACCGTGCTCGGCCAGCCCGAGCCCGACCGCGGTCGGCTTGACCGAGACCTCAGCCCGGCCGCCTGCGGCGAGGCCAGCGTCACCGAGCTTGCCGAGCAGCGTGATGTACTCAGCGGCGACGGCGGCCGCCCGGCCAGGATCGGTCGTGTCCTCGCCCAGGAAGTCAAGGGTGACGCACAGGCCGTCCGAGACCAGCTTCCCGGTAACCCGCAGCGCGTCGGCGATCGTGACGCCGGCGACAAACCTGGCCACGACGTCGCGCGCGATCGGCGCCTCCGTGACCAGGGTCCGGATCCGTTGGCTGGCCGATATGGCCAGCAGCGCACGGCGCAGCACTGCCGGTGACCTCCGGGGGGAACGACGCTGTCCTGCCGGCCAAGGTTACTAGCGCCTGGACGTCAGGTCGCCCCGCGGTCGCCGCAGGGTGATCTGCACGTTCGCGCCAGCGTCCGGCGGGACAATGACCTCCTGCGCAGCCGCGACACCGCCGGCGACCAGGGTCGCCTCGACCGGGACCGTCCGCTTCACCAGGGCGAGCGCGATCGGGCCGAGCTCGTAGTGCCGCGCCGCTGAGCCAATGAAGCCGACGCTGGTCCCGTCCAGGCTGACTTCCTCGCCGTGGCCGGGCAGCACGTCGGCGCTGCCGTCCAGGTGCAGCATCACCAGCCGGCGGGGCGGATGGCCCAGGTTGTGCACCCGTGCCACGGTCTCCTGCCCGCGGTAACAGCCCTTGCCGAGATGCACGGCGGTGCCGATCCAGCCGACCTCGTGCGGGATGGTGCGGTGATCGGTGTCCAGCCCGGCCCGCGCCCGGTGCCCGGCGATGCGCAGTGCCTCGTGTGCCCACATGCCGGCCAGCGCCGCTCCGCCAGACCGCAGCGCCGCCACCTCGCCGGCCAGCGTGGCCCGCGGGACGATCAGGTCCGTGCCGAACGGGAAGGCAAGGACGGCAGCCGCGCCGTCCGGCACTTCCTGCCAGCCGGGGCCCATGAGCGTGACCACCGCGTAGTCGCCGGACACGTCGGCGAGTTCCACCCGGAGCATGAACCGCATCGAGGCGAGGAAGTCAAGGAGCGCAGCCGCTGTGCCCGGCTCAACCTGCAGCCAGGTCGCCGTGCCATCGTCGGTGAGCGCCAGCTGATGCTCGACGTGCCCGCTCGCGCTGAGGATCAGCGCTTCGGCGCCGGTGCCGGGCGGAAGCTGCTCCAGGTCCTGGGTGGTGAGGCTGTGCAGCCAGGACAGCCGGTCCGGGCCGGTGATCCGCACCACGTCGCGGTGCGACCGGTCCACCAGGCCGGCCCCGCGCACCAGCGCGCGCTGCTCGGCGTACGGGTCTGCGTAGTGCGCGGCTACCCCGGCGTCGGGCCCGTCAGCTGCCACGGCACCAGGCTCTTCAAGCAAAGGGCTGCTCATGCCCCCAGGTTATGTGTCATGGTCCGGTACTGCCCCGGCAGCTCGCGCAGCGGCCGAAAACCGTCAGGTGGCCGACGTCGGTCTCGAAGCCGTACTCGGCGAGCAGGGAACTGACCAGATCGCGCACCGCGGACGGCGGGATCTGGGTCACCCGGTCGCACTGCTGGCAGACCAGGTGCACATGCTGTGCCTCGGCGGCCAGATGGTAGCGCGGCGCACCGTGCCCGAGGTGGGTGTGCGTCACCAGGCCGACGTTCTCCAGCAGCTCGAGCGTCCGGTAGACGGTCGAGACGTTGACACCCCGCGCCGTCTGCCGCACCGCAGCGAAGATCTCGTCAGGGGTCGCGTGCTCAAGCCTGGTGACCGCTTCCAGGATCAGCTGGCGCTGAGGGGTCACGCGATAGCCGCCTGCCCGCAGCGTGTCATCCCACGTCTGCGACATGTGCATGAGTCTACGAGCGGCCGGATGTTAACGCGCTTGCTTAGGGGTTCGGGCGTGACGTAGCGTTCTGGCTAACGCGGGAAAGGAGGTGGTCCAACAGAATGCATAGATGTCGGACTCGCGAGGTGGCTGTCAGCTAGCCGCCGTCCCGTGGAGCACCCTTCGCGGCTCGCCGCGCATGGTGCACGTCACCGGTCACGCCCTGGTCCGCCGTGAGGCGCAGGGAATGCCGCACAACGGCGGCCGGCGAATACACGGCAGACACCGAACCCCCGGGCTGGCCGGCCCTTGTCCAGCTAGCCCCCGCGTTGGGCGCATTTCATGATGCCCCGAGGCGGGAGTCGCCCGGGGGCTTTTTCTTGCCCAAGCCACGCGCACATCCGGCCGGCGAAAACCGCCAGAGGCCAGCGCAGGCCCGCAGGCCCGCAGGAGCGCCGGCCAGCAGGCGCCAAGCCGAGGCCGAAGGTCCGGTTTACTCCACGCGCTTGAGCTGCGCGGACGCGTGCGCCTGCAGCGGCTGGCCGACGGCGGCCATGTCGTAGGCCCAGGCCAGGTCCGTGCCGATCAGCCCGTAGAGCCGCCGCCCGGCAGTGACGTCCTTGGCGGACGACGTGCGCACCACGGCGTCGGTCGCCATCTCGATCCTGGTGCCGGTCATCTGGCCGAGGTAGATCTCGGCGATGCCGGTCGGGTGCGCGAGTACCACTTCTAGCTGCCCGTCCGGCTGCGGCCGCCAGTATCCGGTCTCCATCGCCAGCGGACGGCCGATCCGGCCGTCGGCGTCGAGCAGCCAGGTGCGGCTCGCGTAGCTGAGAAACGGCTTCCCGTTGTGGCTGAAGGAGATTTCCTGGCCGAACTGCTGATCGGACTCCAGCGTGGGGTAGCCGACCACGCCCGCGCCTTCCCAGCGGCCGATCAGGAAGAACAGCGGTTGCAGGCTGGGGTGCAGGGCAGGCTCGGCGCCGCCGGGCAAGCCGGCCGCATCGCCCGCCGGGGCCTGGCCGCTAGCCGCGGCCGGGTCCGGGCCGGGGCGGCTCCCCCGGTCCGAGGCGGCGTCGCTGGCGCTGTCCACCGGGCCAGACTAGGCCGCCAGCAAACGCGCAAGCCGGCCGGCACGCCCGTGGCGAGCAGATGGCCGGGCGAGCCTTGCCGGGGCTTGCCGCGGCTCAGGACTCGCGCTGCTGGCCAGGTCCGACGACCCGCCAGAGCCGGACCGTCAGCAGCCCGAGCAGCGCTGCCGCTGCCACCAGCGCCGCGATCAGTACGATCCCGCTGAGGTACCCGTTCACCGTCCGCAGTGTAGATCTGCCCGCGGCCGTGGCCGCGCAGCGCGCGCCGGCCGCGCCGGGTCAGGGCTCGGTCGCACCAGAATGCGGTCCGCTGGCCGGGCGCCGGCGCCGCGCGGGTCTGGCGGCGGCCGGCCTCAGCTGCTCGGCCACGTCCAGCCACGAGGCGACGTCGGCCGCGGTATGGTGCCGGATCGCCCAGTCGACGTAGCGCAGGCTGAGATGTGCCCACCAGGCCAGCTCGAGCTCGGCGGGCGTGGCCGGGCGCAGCATCGCCGCCAGCCGGTGACCGAGCGCTGGCGAGCGTCGCGCGAGATCGAAGCGCAGCGCATAAAGGTCGTGGCGCGCGTCACCCCGGTTCGCGCCGTCCCAGTCCACCACTCCGGTCACCGTGCCGAGCTCGTCGGTCAGCACGTTCTCCGGGTGGTAATCCAGGTGCACCACGTCATCGCCGTCCAGCTCGCCGGGAACCGTCAGGCCGGCCGTCTCGATGACGGCCAGCAGCCGTGCGGTCCGCCGGCCGTACTCGGCCAGCGGGCCGTGCAGGCAGAAGCCAGGGCCATCTGAGCGCAGGTACAGCGACGGTGCCGGCAGGTCGGCGCGATCGGCCAGCAGGCCGCGGCAGCGCCGGTTCACCTCGACCATCGACTCCACCGTGCGCCAGCCGACAGCCGCTGGCCTGGTCCCCGGCAGCAGCTCCTGGACGATGGCCACCGCGTCAGGCAGCTCGGCGATCAGCTCGTAGCGCGGGGCAGGCACGCCGGCGTTCCGCGCGACCTCGACGATCCGCGCCTGCTGCCTGGCCATCGCCCCGTTGCCGGCCGGCTGGCAGGTCAGTACCGATCGGTGCCCGTCTGGCCAGCGCAGGTAGGCCGCGCCGACCTCGCCGCCGGCACACTGGCCGTCGTAACTCAGCTCCACCCCGGTCGTCTCGGCCAGCTGGCGCAGCATCGCGGCGGGGGCCAGGGGCGCAGTTCGCGGGAACTCGGCCACTGCGGCACCCTAGCCGCCCGCTCGCCGGGGCGCTGCGGCGGTCACGGCGCGGCGACGGCCAGGCCGTGCGCGCGCAGGTCACGCCTGAGCTGCTCGGGCGAGATGAACTGGATGGCCGTCAGGCCGGCCTCGCCGGCAGCGCGGACGTTGGCCGGCTGGTCGTCGATGAAGAGCACCGACTGCGGCTGCAGGCCGCCCCGGCGCAGCAGGATCTGGAAGATCAGCGGGTCTGGCTTAGCGACCAGCTCGATGCCGGAGATCACGCAGTCACTGAACCAGGCCATGAAGGCGAACCTCTCTCGGCGGACGGCGAAGGTATCCGGCTCCATGTTGCTGAGCGCGTAGCACGGCAGGCCAGCGGCGATCAGCTCGCGCAGCACCTCGACCGTGCCGTCGATCTGGCCGGCCGCCATTTCCTCGCCGCGCAGCGCCCAGGCCATGATCATCTCCCGGTAGACCGGGTACTGCCAGGCGAGCTGCTCGCAGGACTGGGTGATATCCGCGCCCAGGTCGTGCGCCAGGTGCCACTGGCTGGTGCAGATCCGGTCGAGAAAGAACTCCATCTCCGCCGGATCGGCGAACAGCTGCCGGTACAGGTGGCGCGGATCCCAGTCGATCAGCACCCCGCCGAGGTCGAACGCCACCGCGCTGATCGGGCTGCCAGGCACGAGCTAAGTATCGCAGGCCAGCGTGTCCCGCCTGGCCGGCCGCAAAAGTGACAGGCCACCTGCCGGACTGATCACAGCGGGGCGCCGGCCTGGCCAGCCGCCAGGGTGGCAGGCCGCCGGCCGGAAAGGTCAGGCCGGGCGCCACGCCGCCCGGTCAGGCCGCAGGGTTAGGCTGCGGGCTATGCCATCCCGCTCCCTGGTCGTCAAGGTGACAGCAGGCAAGGACGAGCCGGAGCGCTGCAACCAGGCCTTCACGGTCGCCGCGGCGGCGATCGCCAGCGGCGTCCCTGTGTCGCTCTGGCTGACCGCCGAGGCGTCCTGGTTCGCGGTCCCCGGCCGGGCAGACGACCTCCAGCTGCCGCACGCCGTGCCGTTGTCCGACCTGCTGGCCAGCGTGCTGGCGGGCGGCAAGGTGACGCTGTGCTCGCAATGCGCCGCGCGCCGGGACCTGACCGAGGACGACCTGATCGACGGCGTGCGGATCAGCGGCGCGCCGACGTTCGTCGCCGAGGCCATCGCCGACGGCGCGCAGGCCCTGGTCTACTGACGCCGCCAGCCGCCAGCCGCCAGCACGCTAGCCGCCCGTCACTCGGCCAGCGCGGCGAACCGCTCCTGGCGGAGCTGCTCGGCCCAGCTCTCCTCGGCTGGCTCAAGCGGCCGCAGCGGGCCTGCTGCCCAGCGCAGCAGCAGGTCGGCGAGCCCCGGGTTGCGCACCAGGGCCGGGCCGTGCAGGTAGGTGCCGACCACCTTGCCGGCGTAGGCACCCTCGGTGCCGTCGCCGTTGCCAACGCCGGTCGCGACCCTGGCCAGCGGCCTGGCACCAGGCCCGGCCGTGGTGACGCCCTGGTGGTTCTCGAAGCCGGTCAGCCGCGGCACGCCGAGCTCGGGGTCGACGTCGGCGACGATCTCGCCAACGCCGCGCCGCTGCCCCCGGCCGCTGGCGACGTCGAGGATCTCGAGCCCGGCCACCGGCTCGCCGTCGACACCGCCGAAGCGGCTGCCGAGCACCTGGTAGCCGGCGCAGACGGCGAACACGACTGCGCCGCGGCGAGCAGCGGCGGCGAGCCCGCCGTCGGCACGCAGCCGACGCGCGGCCAGCACCTGCGGCAGGTCCTCGCCGCCGCCCATCAGGTAGATGTCGCCCTCGGCGGGCACCGCCTCGTCGGAATTGACCAGCACCGACTCGGCCGGGATACCGCGCAGCCTGGCCCGGCGCTCGAGCACCAGCAGGTTGCCGCGGTCGCCATAGGTGCTGAGCAGGTCCGGGTAGACCCAGACCAGCCGCAGCGGGTCGTGCGCGGCGCGCTGCCGTGGCGTTGCGTGCCGCCAGCGGCCAGGCGTCATCGGGTTGTCCTGCTGGCTCATGTCGTCCGCCCGATCACTGCCCGGATCTGCTGGAACGCCGTGTAGTTGGCGATGACGTCGATGGCGCCGGCCGGTGCCCCGCTGACCGCGTCATCGAGGTCGCCGGCCAGCTGGAACGGCACCTGATCGGCCTCCAGCCGGACCGCCAGGTCGACTCGCCGCTCGCCGGTGACCAGGACCGGACGGCCGCGCAGCACCCGGTAGTCGACATCCCACAGCCAGGAGGTATCCCGGCCGTCGGGTTCCTGGGCGTTGACGGCCAGCAGCACCGGGCCGCCGTCGCGGCCGAGTACGTCGAACGCCTCAAGCCAGCCGGCCGGGTTCTTGGCCAGCAGCAGCCGCAGCGTCCGCCCGGCACGCTCTACCTGGGTATAGCGGCCTGCCACCGAACTGACCCGGCGCAGCCGGGGCAGCGCCTGGACCACGTCGGCGCCGAAGAAGTCGGCGGCGGCCAGCGCCATCACCGCGTTGGACCGGTTCGCCCGGCCGGGCAGCGTCAGCGCCAGCTCGGTCACCTTGCCCGCCGCGTCAATCACCGCGCCGCCGTCGAGCACCCACCTGGCCGGCGGCCGGGCGAAGGCACATTCGCCGCATCGCCAGCCAAGCTCATCGCGGAGCAGGTGCGAGCCGCACTCCGGGCAGCACCACGAGTCCTCGTGCCAGCGCTGCCCGGCCGCCACCCAGGTCACGTCCGCTGCGGCGCCCGCCGCCCAGACGATCAGCGGGTCGTCAGCGTTGGCGATGACACGGCACCGGCCGGCCCCAGCCAGCGCCTCCCGCCAGCGCCTGGCGACCAGCCAGATCTCCGCTGCCCGGTCCATCTGGTCCCGGCTGAGGTTCAGCAGCACGACCGAGCGCGGCGCGGTCGCCCGGATCACGGCGGGCAGGTACCGCTCGTCGACCTCCAGGACGGCGTAGGGCGCGCTGCGCGAGCGGCCGAGCGCCGAGGCGAGGCCGGCGTCCATGTTCGAGCCGAACGCGTTGGAGGCGATGTCCTGGCCGAGCGCGGCCAGGCCCGCGGTGAGCAGCCTGGTCGTGGTGGTCTTCCCGTTCGTGCCGGTGACGAGGATGATCTGGCGGTCGGCTGCCAGCAGGCTGAGCAGGTCAGGCGCGACCCGCAGGCCGAGCACGCCGCCGATCACGGACCCGTCGCCGCGGCCGGTCAGCCGGGACATGGTGCCAGCCGCGCTTCCGATGGAAGTGGCGAGGCGGGCTCGCAGCGGGAGCTTGCTCATCGCGGCGATGCTATCCGGCTACCGGGACCTGATCGGCCTGAGCCTGCTGCGGGTACTGGTCGTCGCGGCCGACGATGAAGCGGCGCGGCCAGGACAGCACCGCCTCCAGCCAGCCGGCCACGCCCATCTCCCCGGCCGCCTGGCGCAGCTGCCCGCGGTGGCTGGCGCCGATCACCACGACGGCGAGGTCGTCGGCGAACCCCCGTTGGTCGTCTTCGCCGAGCAGGGCGTTCCAGGCGGGCAGCCGGTTGCGCCCAAGCTCCATCGACAGCGGGTGCCGGCGCAGCGCGCTGACCCGCTGCCCGATCTTGATGTCCGTCCGGTCGGCGATCCCGGTCAGCGGGTACTCGAGCCGCGGCGCCGGGGCGAAGGGGTCTGGCGGCCCTGCCCCGAACGGGCAGGCCCGCTCGATTTCGTGCAGCCACTGCAGCTGCGGGATCACCCAGTCAGCCCCTGGCCTGGCCCCGGCGCCCTTGCCGCCGGACAGCAGCTGGCTGGCGGTCGCCGCGATGGTCACAGCCAGCGCGTCAGGATCGAACCGGGCTCGCACGGCCAGCGCCCTGCCCTGCAGAGCCTGGTCGACCGCCGTCGCCAGCAGGCAGCCGGCCAGCCGGTCGCCAAGCGCGGCCCAGCGCTGGCGCAGCACCGCCGGCACCACCGGCAGGGGCCGGTTGACGAGGTAGGCCAGGGTCAGCGTCTCCGTCCAGACCCGCAGCCAGGCGTCATCGGCCGCGGCTGCCAGCAGGTCGGCCTCCCGCAGCTCGCGAGCGGTGCACGGGCGCCCGGTGGCGCAGGCCGGGCCGCAGGCGGGCGACCGCCTGGCTGCCAGCGGCGGCGGCGCCGGGGCGGCGCCGTCCGGCCCGGCAGCCTTCTCGCGGTCGCCGCCGAAGGGAACCCGGATCCGCAGCGGCCGGTCCATCCCGTCGGCGAACACCGCGGCCTCCCCCGGCCGCAGCGAGACGACCTGCCGTGACTGGTTGTCGTCCAGGTTCATCGCCGCGCCGACTAGCTGCCTGTCGTCCTGGGCCGGCAGCCTGTGCACGATCTTGAGCGCGGTGTTCTTGATCACGTCAGGCACCAGCCTGGCCGGGATCTGCTCGGCGATGACGATGCCCTCGCCGTAGGCGCGGATCTCGGCCAGCAGGCTGGCGAACAGCTCGACCGCATGCGCGGCGGCGCCTTCCCGGCCGGCCCGCAGCAGCCGATGCGCTTCCTCGATGACGATCACGTGCCGCAGCCCGTCAGCCGGCTCGGTCCTGGCCCGCAGCCGCAGGTGCTCGGTGATCCTGATGATCAGGGTGCCGATCAGGAACGCCTTGTCCTCGTCGTTGGCCACATCCTCGATCGCGAGCACCACGTCGCGGCGCAGCAGCTCGCCGATGTCGGCCGGGTGGCCGCCCTCGAAGAACCTTCCCGCCGAGCCGGCCCGCAGCGAGCGCAGCCGCACGTCGACGAATCCGCGCACGTCGGCGCGCAGCTCCTTGCCGTAGCCGACGTCCTCGATGACCTCGAGCGCGGCGCGCCTGAGCCTGGCCAGGCTGGGCACGGCTGGACGCGCCGCCGCGCCGGGCAGGCTCCCGCCGGTGACCGGATCCCAGCCGCAGGACTCATAGGCGCGCTGCAGGGCCTGGGACATGATCTGCGGGAACGGCTCGTGCGCGTCGAACGCGGCCAGGAAGAGCGCCCGGACCATGTCGATGTGCGACTGCACCGGGTAGCCGGGCTCGGGCGCCAGCGGGCTGAGCGACAGCGGCACAGCGTGCGCGGCCGTCGGGCTGATGACCGTGACCTGGTCGGCCCCGCCGATCCGGCCGGCCATGGCCGCGTACTCGGACTTGACCGGCTCGACCGCGAGCCAGCAGATTCCCGACCGGGTCAGCTGCTCGAGCAGGTGCCGGACGGTCTGCGACTTGCCGGCCCCGGTGGCGCCCGTCACCAGCGCGTGCCGGTTCAGCGTGGCCAGCGGCACGCGGCAGGCACCGACCGGCCGATCCTGCCCGTCCAGGATGTCGCCGAGCCAGACCGCCTGGCCGTCGGCGCCGCCGTCAGCTGACGGCTGGCCGACCTCGCCGGTCAGGTCAAAGTGCCCGGAGTCCAGCACGCGCACGCCGGGCACCTCCCGGCGCGGCAGCCCGGTCAGCGCGGCGAGCGCGCCGGCGGTCGCCGTGAACGGCACCTGCGACCCGTCGGCGGGGTCGGCCGCCATCGCGCCGAGCGCGTCGGCCAGGTCGCGCGCGCCGTCAGGCCCGCGCAGCCGGTAGGGATGCGCGCGCAGGTCGGCGGAGCCCACCAGCAGGGGGGCGATCAGGCGCAGCTCCTCCTCAGTCGCGGCCCCGGCGAGCACCCGGACGTTCCACAGCCCAGCCTCGCGGTAGGCGTCAAGCTCGGCGAGCCGGCGCTGCGCCGCCCTGGCCTCGAACCTGGCGTGCTCCTCGTCGTAACGGCTCAGCACGTTCAGCTGGCTGCGCAGCTCGGCGATCTCGGTGTCGATGAGATCAACCGGGTCGGCCACGACCAGCCAGCCGAACGGCCTGCCCATGAGCGTCGTCAGGGCTGACTCGAACAGCGTCGGCAGAGCCGCGAGCGAGCCGGGAGCCGCGGCGTGAGCTGGCAGCTGCCCGCCGGGCACCTGCCCGGCGCTGCCCGCTGCGGCGAAGCCGCCCGCCAGGTCGGCACCAGGCGCGGTTTCGGCCGCCGGGGCCGGCCGGCCGGGACACGGCGCCCAGACCAGGTAGTCGAGCTCGGTGAGCACATTCGCGGTGAAGCGGGTGCCGCGTGCGCCCCAGGGGAACAGCAGCTCCTCGCCGCCGGGCCGGCCGGCCGTGCCTGGCGGCTGGCTCCCCCCGCCTGACCCGCGATCCGGCGCGGGCGGCAGCGGGCCGGCGTTGGTGATCAGCTCGAGCGGCGCGCCGCCGCCGCGCGACAGCCATCCGGCCACGAACGGCCGCCGGTGCGCGGCCGCGCTCAGCGCAGCGGGCAGCACCGAGGCGTAGTCGCTCTGCGCTGTCCCGCCGAGGCTTGCGGCGCTGATGGTGTCGACCCGGTACCACTGGCCGGCCTGCCCGCCGCCGATGCCTTCTGCGCCCGCCATAGAGGGTGCATATCAGTCGACCCCCAGCGATTGCCACCCACTTGGCCGAACGCGCTGCCCTTACCTGCCGCCTGGCGGCGGTCTGCCCTGCTCAGCTAAGCCTGCCGGCGGCTGGCCGGCTCGGTCACGAACACGCCCTTGCCGCGTTCTGGCTCTACCAGCCCCTCATGCCGCAAGATGGCCATGGCGGCGTCGACGGTACGTGCCGATACCTCGTAACGCTGGCGGAGCATCCGCTTGGACGGCACAGCGCGCCGGGGCGGTATCTCGCCGGACTCGATCTGGGCGCGGATGATTTCCGCGAGCTGCCGGTAGAGCGGCTCGCGGTCGTCGTGGTCCACTTCGGTCCGCGGCATGGAAGTCACCGTAGATACCTGGTGGTACCCGCTTGCCACCGTCGGCACCCCGGGATATCGCGTGACAGCATGGGACAACCCGAGATATGTTGGCTGCATGACCGGTGAGTTATGGCACGTGGCGCGCGTCGGGCGAGCTGAGGCGCGGTACCTGGCCAGCCGCGAGCGCGGGCCACTGAGTGGCCATCCAGGGCAGGCCATCGACCTCGGCGATGGCTGGATCCGCTTCGACGGCAAAGCTGTCGCGGTGCTGCGCGGACTTGACTACCACGCCGACGGCCGGATCTCCGACGACGACGGCCCGGTGCTGCACTTCGGTCGCGACCGGCACCCGGTGATCCCGGACGGTGACTGGCGAGTACCGGGCCAGTCCACGGACATCGCCTGGCAAGCCGCGTTCGCCAGCCAGGCCAGCGAGGTCATCGCTAGCTACACCGCCTGCCGCCGCTATCTGCCTGGCCGCCAGGACCAGCGCGTCGAGGCAGCGGGAGCCGACGTCGCGCACGCCGACCTCGTCAGCCTGGCAACAGATTTCCGCGATTACTTCGACATCTGCTATCAGTGGTCACCTGATCTGCGGGCGATGGTCTTCACCGCGCGCCGCCGCCTCTACGAGGACGGCGTGCTCACCCTCACCGGGCAGCCGGTCACCCGCCGCACCGCGGCCGAGCTGCGCGAGGCGCTTGAGGCACGAACCGGCAGCTAGAGCTCGGCCACGCCGGACAGGCAGGTAACAGTTCCGCCGCCAACCCAGATGGTGCCGTCCTGGTCCTGCGAGATGTGCACCCGGCCGCGGCGGCCCAGCGCCGTCCCCTGGCTGGCCACATAGGGCGCGGCGGCCAGGCCGTCGGCGAGCAGCCACTGAGCTACTGCAGCGTTCAGGCTTCCGGTGACCGGGTCCTCGCCGGTCGCTCCGCCGCCGGGCACGAACGCGCGCACCTCGAACGCCTCCGGCGCCCCGTCAGGGTAGGGGCCGACGACGCCGATATCGAGGTCGACGGCTCCCGGCCGCAGCGCGAGCACCTCGTCGGCGGTGCGCAGCAGCACCGCGACCCAGCCAGGTCCGTTGTCCGCCCACCGGGCACTGACGATCTGCTCGCGGCTGATCCGCAGCACGGCGGCCAGATGCTCGGTCAGCTCCTGGTCGGCCGGACCGGCACGCAGCAGCGGCGGCGCGGCGAAGGCGAGCCGCTCGCCCGCCTGCCGGATCCTGATCAGCCCGGCCGCGCACTGCTGCACGATCGTTCCAGGCTTGCGCGGCGTGCCGCCAGCGGTCAGCCACGCGTGACAGGTGCCGAGCGTTGGATGCCCGGCGAACGGCAGCTCAGCCGACGTGGTGAAGATCCGCACCCGGTAGTCGGCGCCGTCTTCGGCAGGCGGCAGCACGAAGGTCGTCTCCGACAGGTTGGTCCAGCTGGCGAACTGCTGCATCTGCGCGTCGCTGAGGCCGTGTGCATCAAGCACGACGGCCACTGGATTGCCCAGGTACGGGATCGTGCTGAAGACGTCCACCTGGCGAAACTGTCGCTGCACCCACCCGAGTCTGCCACGCGGCCGCCGACGCCTCATCGCACCGCTGCTCACCGCCCTGGTGGTCAGCCTGGCTGGGCCGGATGCGGGCCAGGCAGCACGGACAGCTCGCTGGGATAAGCGTCCGGCGGCGCGGCGAGCACCCAGGCGATCATCGAGGCCAGCGAGCTCGGCTGGATGCAGCGCTGCGGGTCATATGGCCGGCCGAACCCGGCGCGGATCGAGCGCAGGCGCTCGGTTGCCGTGGCGGCCGGATACACAGAAGTGACCCGGACCCCGTGCTCAGCTTCCTCGTCGCGCAGCGAGTCAGCCAGTTCGCGCAGCGCCGCCTTGCTGGCCACGAAGGCTGACCACCGCGGCACGGCGCGGATGCCAGGAGTGGCGTTGACGAACACGACGTGTCCCCGCGCCGCCCGCAGTGCTGGCAGCAGCAGCCTGGTCAGCTCGGCCGCAGCAGCGACATTGACGGCGAGCACGCGCTGCCAGCTGCCTGGTTGCATGTCAGCCACCGCGCCGATGTCCGCGACCCCCGCACAGTGCACAAGCGCGTCTAGCCGGACTGGCTCGCCAGCTAGGCCAGCCGCATCGCCGGGACCGATCCGGTCAGCTGGACCAGCACAGTCACCCGGACCAGCCCCGTCAGCTGTACCAGAACCGTTCGCTGGACCAGCGCCCTCAGCTGGACCAGCCAAGCCACTCGAACTGGGCTTGGCGCCTGGACTTGATGCGCCAGCGGCGAGGCTGGCCGCAATCGAGGCCGGGTCGGCGAGGTCAGCAACGACCGCCCGGCCGCCGATCGCCTCGAGCCTTGCCTGGCCGTCCTGGTCCCGGCACAGCCCTGTGACCTCGTGCCCGGCACCGAGCAACTCGGCAACCAGCGCTATTCCGATCCCGCCCGCAGCGCCGGAGATGAGGATCGTGCCCACCGCCGCCGTCTCCCTTTGCTTCTGGCCGCGGGCCACATGCTCGCGGAGGCTGACCGGGCCGAGCCGCTCGTGCATCTGCCGTGGCGGGTCAAGCACGCCCGGATCCGGGCTCATCATGCCCGGCTCCCGGCTGCCGGGCAAAGGCATTGTGCCGCCAGCCCTGACCGCGCCGGACCGGCGACGGCGGAGCAGGCGGAGCATGCCGTCTAGGCGGAGCAGGCCGTGTAGGCGGATCCGCCGATGCCGGCCTGGGCATGGTCGGCCAGGAAAGTCCCGGTGGCGCTGACTCAGGACGCGCTGACTCAGGCCGCGCTGACTCCGGCGGCGGCTGACCGGCCGCGGCTCGCACCTCGCTCACGCTGAGCAGCGTGGCGCCTGGCAGTCCGATGATGGCGGGGTTGGCGTCGGCCAGCACGACCTGCCGACCCTGTGCCGACGGATGGCTGACGATGACGGCGCTGGGCGGCAGCTGCTGCAGTTCATGCTGCTCAACCAGGAACTCCCTGGAACGCTGCAGCCCGCGGGCGAGCGACGCATTGTCGCCGACGGCCAGCGAGGTGCTGAGCCCCCACGAGGTGCCCGCGTTGATGCCGGCCGTGATCGTCCAGGACAGCGAGCCGCTGCGGGACACGCTGGAATCGCGGCTGGCGGTGCCGGTGATGTCGCCGAACGGCCCGGTCGCCGTCGGGCGGCTGCGGCCCTGGCTGCGGCTGCTGCCCGAGGTCAGGCTTACCGACTCCCCACCGGAAACTGAGTCGGCCGTGCCGATCGTGCTGGTGTAGGAGTCGCCGGCGGTGCCGGTGAGCGATGTCCCCACCGTGTCGGTGAGCTGGCTGAGCGTCAGCCGGTGCTCGGTGCCGATCTGCTCGGCGGCGGTCTTCGCATCATGTGCATTGCCGAGCCGCATGAACGCGACAGCGGCGCTGCCGCGGCCGAGCCGGCTGGCCACCTGCGGCGGAACCGTCCGGTATGCCAGCACCAGCCCGGTGCCCGAGACCTCGCAGGCGTCCTCGAGCCGGTCGAGTACTTCATCGCGCAGCTTGTCAGCGCCGAGCAGGACCAGTGTGTGCTGCCACCGCGGCGCGCCAGGCGGTGCCTGCCGGAGCAGCCGGGCGAGCGCGACGGCCAGGTAGCTGCCCAGCACCCGGCCCTGCCCGGGCCCGGCGCGGCGGTCAAGCCAGGCCACTCGCAGCTGACCTGGCGGCGCGGCGGCCGGAGCCGTGCCGAGCTGGTCGAGCACCCGCAGCCGCGACTCCATCGCCCAGGCCCGCCCGATGACGACCCGGTCGGCGGCTCCCCGGCCGAACAGCGTGCTCAGCCGCTCGACCGCGCCGGGGCTGAGCAGCCCGGCCGCGACGTCGGCGCGCGGGTCACCAGCCTGCCCGAGTACCCGCAGCGCTGCGGTGACTCCGGCAGCCGACGGGCTGCCGCCCAGCACGCCGATCACCCGCTCCAGGATGGCCGTGTCGGAGGCGAGGTCGGCCGGGCTGGCCCGTTCGTCGCTGGCGGCGACGGTGAGCGCCAGCACGTCCGCCAGCGCTGCACCACTGAGTGCAGCGCCGAGGTCGAGCCGCGGCAGGTCGTCCGGCAGCACCCAGACCAGCGGCTCGATGCCGCAGCCCCGCGCGACAGCCAGCAGGTCAGCGGCGACCGCGCCTTCGGTCAGGTCGACCACGGTCACCTCGCCGCCTGCGCTGAGCCGCGCTGAGCCGAGCACGGTAAGCAGCGCCGACCAGCCTGACAGCGTGCCGCCGGCCACGTCGATACGGTCGAGCGAGGCTGGCAGGTGCACCGCGCACCAGCGCGGCTGCCCGGCCAGCGCGGCCCGGCGCAGCTGCCAGGCCTGGTACCTCCCGGCGTGATCCTGCCGCTGGCCTGCCTGCATCGCCTCCTGCCCGGCGCGGATCGAGGCGACCCGCAGCCGTTCCGTCTCGATGGCCGCCCGCAGCCGCCGCCGGCCGCGCCAGATGGCGAGCAGGCTGCCGCCGGCAACGGACGCGCAGGCGGCCAGGCCGGCCCCGGCTAGCCAGGACGCCAGCATGCCTGCCTGCCACGCCGCCAGCACGCCGCAGGCCAGGACCGCAGAGCAGAACCCCGCCAGCCACAGCGGCCGGTCCAGCCGTCGCTCCTCCCGCCGCTGCGCGGCCAGCCAGCCGCCGCAGAACTCGGTCAGCGCGAGCTCGCCTGGCGGACGGGGCGGCCGGCTAGCGTCGGCCGGCCATGGCGCCTGCTGCCAGCCGAGGTAGATCCGGTCAGCGGCGGCCAGCGCCTGCTGCCAGCCAGGGCCGGCCTGGTCAGCACCGGCCCGCGCGGCGCCAGGTCCGGGCTGACCCGCTGAATCCCCCGCCGTCACCGCGCACCGCCCCGGCTGGCCAGCCGGCCAGGCGGTGCCAGCCGGCCAGGCGGTGCCAGCCAGTGAGACGGGCTCCGGACGAGCAGCGCGGCAGGCTCGGGCTGGCCGCCGCGCGTCGCCCTCCCGTTCCGGCTGGCACCGTTCAGGGGCAGGAACGCGGCCGTACCCGGTACTGCCGTCGTCAGCGTGCTCCCCGCCGCGGCTAGCTGGCTGCCGCTGGCCGAGCCCGCGCCGACTCCGGTCAGCGCGCTCAGCGCCCGGCGGCGGGCGATCAGCAGCCCGGCGTGCTCGGTCAGGCTGGTCACAGCGGCAGGCTCGGCGGCGCTGAGCACGACGACGGCCCCGGCCGCGCGGCCGCGGCTGAGCAGCGAGGCGGCCAGCTGCTGGCCGAGTACCTCGCAGCCGCTGACCCATAGCAGGCAGTCGCAGCGCGGCGCCAGCCGGCCGTATTCAGCCAGCGAGATGAGGAAGTCGGCGGCCGCCAGCCGGGCGACCATGCCAGCGGACCGGCGGTGCACGCGCTGGTCGAGCGAGAACAGCACGACGCCGCGCTCCAGCAGCGCCGTGGTGAGGCTGACCGGCTGCTCCCACCCCGGCCGTCCGCCGGCTGGCCTTGGCTCGGCCGGCGTCAGGCGCTGGCTGGCCGGCGACCGCGCCGGTCGCAGCCACTCGCCGAGCGCCGAGCCACGCAGGCCAGCCAGCTGAGCGGCGAGCAGCGGCACGCCTGCGGCACTGGCCGCCGTTTCTGCGGTATGGCCGTCCCCGCTGGCCGCGACCGGAGGGCCGGCCGCGCCGCTGGCATGGTCGCGCAGCCGGCCAGGCTGCAGCAGCGCGATCAGCTCGTCCAGCAGCGGCTGCCGGGGGTCAGCTGGCGCGGCCGCGAGCTCCGCCAGCGCGCTGCGCAAGCAGCCCGCCGCCGCGGCGCGCTGCCCGGCGCTGCCGCCTGGCCAGTCCGCCATCGCCAGCACCAGCTCGGCAGCCTGGCCGGCCTCGCGCCAGCGGGCCGGCTCGTAACAGCCCGCCCTCTGCCCCGTGATGTCGCCATAGCAGGTCAGCGGGGCGCCGGCGGCGTCGCACGCCCGCGCGACCGAGCCGGCCAGCGGCGCGCCGCCGGCCGCGTCGATGATGATCACGCTCTTGCGACGGCGGATCGCGGCGTCCGCCAGGCCAGCCGCGAGCCACGCGGCGTCGGCCGGGTCAGTCCCGGCGCACAGCACGCCGTCTGCTGCCTGCTGCCAGCTGACGGTGACGCGACGGCCGGTCAGTTCCTCGACCCCCAGGCAGCAGCCATCCCTGGTCACCAAGCCGCCGCCGCTGACCGCCGCCGTCGCGTGCCGGCGCCGCGCGAGCGCGATCAGTCCTGGCCGGCGAGGTAGCTGGTCGCCGCCGGCCCGATGCAGCCAGTCCAGCCAGTGCAGCCAGCCGGCCTCGGCCGTGCCGGCCAGCAGGGCAAGTGGCAGCTGACCGGGTAGCGCGTGCCCTGCCGCGGCCAGCGCCTCGTGCAGCGCGGGCCCGTGCCCGGTCAGCAGGGCGGTCAGCGGGACCGCCAGCTGACCCGGCAGCGCGGTGTAGCCCGCCGCTGCGCGCGCGAGGCCGGCGACTAGTGTCCAGACCGCGCCAGCTGCGGCCGGGACGGTGAGCCAGCTGGCATGCCAACGGCCGATCCGGCCTGCTGTCCACAGCGCCGCGGCGATCAGCAGGGCGACCGGAGCTAACGCCAGCTGGCCCAGCAGCGCGGCGGTGGCCAGAGCCGCGAGTAACTCGCGGCGCCGAGGCAGGCCGAGCGGGATCAGATGGCGGGGACGGCGGTGCGGACGGTCAGCAGCACCGGATAACGCGGCAGGCATGGCGGGTCAAGATTCCCAGTCCTCGACCGCATGTGTCCAGGTTCCGGAGAGCTGGCCGTCCTCGCCATCCGGCAGTGGCTGCTGCGCTGACTGGATCACCACCCGGAACATGTCCGGCCTGAGCACCGCCACGGTCAGCGCTACCGGGCGGCTGGCCTGCGGATCGTCGAAGCGGAGCGTGACCATCATGGCGGGCTGGCCAGCTGACAGCCGCAGGCTCCTGGCCACCGATGGCGGCGGCGGCTGCAGCTCCACGTGCAGCGCGCCAGGCTGCGTGGCGGGCAGCACCTCGGCCAGCATGGTGTCGGCCGCGTCGGGGAAGCCGGTCAGCGGCAGCACGCCGACCGGCTTCGGCGTGCCTGCCTCGCCGTTGGTCGGGTCCGGCTCGCGGCCGGGCAGGTAGGTGGTGGAGAAGGCAGCCGGCTCGCCCCCTGCGGTCCACAGGAACCGCGCGACGTAGACCAGGTCAGCCGATCCGACACCGAGTGCCCAGCCGATGTCCTCGGGCACCCGGCGCCACGAGACCTGACGGCTGCGGCAGCTGAGCTCACCGCCCATCGGGTCGACGTGCGAGGTCAGGCCAGGCATCCCGTTGAGCGAGATGAGGTACTCGGCCGGACTTGCCCGGTAGAGCTGCCCGTCGGCGAGCCGCCTGATGAGGTGCCTGGCGGTCAGTTCGTCGAGCGCAGCGTCGATCTGGGCGGTGCTGACGTTGTACCGGCGGGCCAGGGCGCTGTGCCGCGGTAGCCGCCAGCCCGGCTCGTGGTGCACCAGCGCTGATGCCAGCCGGTCGGCGAGTACCTCGCCTGCCGACGGGGCGGGCATGTCAGCCCGCCCGGCCGGTGTGCTCGGCCCGCCTGGCGGCCGCGAACCGGACGCCAGGTCGTAACGGCCGGCCGGATCGCGCGGCGGCGCGACGCGGCCGCGCGGCAGCGCGGGGGCGGGGAAGATCCCCCCGCTCTCGGTGAGGACCGGCTCGTCGCTGGCCGCGGACATCACCGCTACTCCGCATGACGCCGGGAGATCGCGATGATCACCCGTCCCGCGATGATGATCAGCAGCACGAACACCAGCAGTATCAGCGCGGCGTCATACGACAGGTCGCGCGACTCCTTGCCGAACTGGAAGAAGGAGAAGATCGGGTAGGTGAGGAATGCCACCGCCGAATGCGTAGGCTGCAGCGTCGGGTTCTGGTCACTCCAGCCGGCCGTGGTGAGCAGCGGCGCGGTCTCGCCGACCGCGATGGCGAGCGCGACCAGCAGGCCGGTGACGATGCCGGGCACCGCGGATTTCAGCACGATCTTGCGCAGCGTCCATCCGGCCGGGATGCCGAGCGCCTCGGCGCCCTCCCGGTACGAGCTGGGCACCTGGCCGAGAGCCGACTCGGTCGCCTTGGTGATGTACGGGATCGAGATCACCGAGAGCACCAAGACTGCTGGCAGCAGGCTGAACCCCCAGTGCAGCCCCACGACCAGCGCCACGTAGCCGACATAGCCGAGGACAATGGACGGGATCCCCGATAGCACCTCGTAGGCGCCCCGCAGCACGCCGCGGTGCCTGCCACGGGCGAACTCGGACAGGTACAGCCCGGTGAGGATGCTCACCGTGCCGCCGAGCACCAGCACGCACACCGCGAGCAGCAGGGTACCGAGGACTGCCTGCTCGAGCCCGCCGGTGGTGCCGGTCGTGTTCGTGGTCAGCACGCTGAACCTGAAGTTCGGCACCGCGCGGACGACAATGCCGCCCGCCAGCCACACGGTGGGCACGACGACCACGGCCAGGGCGAGGAAAGCGAGCGCCCAGAACGAGAAGTTCGCGATCTTGCGACGGACCGGGATGACCGGCCAGTCGCCGGCAGGCGCGCTTGCCGGCCGGCCGGGCGCGCTGCCTGCGGTGCTCGCTGCGCTCATGCTGCTTACAACCCCCTGCCGACCGGCAGCGCGGTGCCGGAGACCTTCCGGACCAGGTACCTGGCGCCGACATTGGCGGCCAGGGTGATGACCATGAGGATCAGGGCCAGCTCGGCGAGCGTGCGGACGCTGAACCCGCTGCCGTCACCGAACGCCGAATCCAGCTCGTTGACGATCGTGGCCGAGATCGTCGTCATCGCCGCGTAGATGTTGCCGGGGATGGCACCGAGCAGGAAACCGCAGGTCATAGCCACGGCTATGGTCTCGCCGAGGGCGCGGCCAAGGCCGAGCACCACGGCGCCCACGATGCCAGCGCCGACCCACGGCAGGGTGACCCGGCGAGCGCACTCGAAGTCCGACATGCCGAGGGCCACCGCGCCCTCGCGCGGCAGGATGGGCACCTGCCGGATCAGGTCACGGCAGGTGGCCGCCACGATCGGGATCACCATGACGGCGAGGATCAGGCTCGACACCAGCAGGCCCTGCCCGTTACCCGTGGTGCCGCTGAAGTACCGCAGCACTGGCACGTCGGGCACGTGGTTCGCGATCGCCGGGGCGACGTGGTGCGCGATGAACGGCCCGAAGGTCAGCGCGCCCCACAGCCCGATGACGACACTCGGGATGCCGGCCAGCAGCTCGAGGAAGGCACCGACCAGGCTCGCGAGCCGCCTGGGCAGCCGCTCGACCACCACGAGGGCCGCGCCGATGGACACCGGCACTGCGATGATCACAGCGATGGCCGAAGTCAGCAGCGTGCCGACGATCTCGGCGAGCACGCCGAACTTGGCGCCGGACAGGTGCTTGACCCCGTGGGTGGTGACCACAGCCGCGTTGTAACCGCCGCCCTGGCTCCACACGCTCTTGGTGAAGAAGTCCCAGCCGTTGACGCGGATGGCGGGGACCGCCTCGACGGCGAGCGTGACAAGCACGAACACCAGGGCGGCAGCGGGCAGGATGGCGATGCACAGGCCCAGCCAGCGGAACGAGCCCCTGCCGCGCAAGGCGGCGCCGAGCCGGCGGGGAAGCGAGCCGGAGCCCGCTTCCCCTTCCGGCCTCAGCACTGGTGCTGACGCGGCCATGTCGTCAGCCGCCGATCTTCGCAATCTGAGCGTCGGACTTGGCTATCACACTCGAGGGCAGCGGCTGGAAGTCCACCGCGTCCAGGTAGTCGGTCCCGCTCTGGCCGGTGTGCACGATCCAGTGCAGGAACGCCCGGATGTCCTCGGCCTGGGTGCCGTTGGCCTGCTTGCCCTTCACGATCGCGTACTCGTAGTTGACGATCGGGTAGCCGCTCGCCGCCGGGCCGTTGATCATCGAGATGGTCTCGTTGGCCGGCGTCTTTGCGGTGAACGCGGCCGCGGCGGACTTGATGGTCGACGCGGTCGGCTCAAGGAACTTGCCTGAGGCGTTCTTGACCGACGCCTCGCCAAGCCCGGCCGCCTGGGTCTTCTGCAGGTAGCTGATGCCGATGTAGGCGATGCAGCCCTTGTTGGCCTGGCAGCCGCTGACCATGCCGCTGTTGCCGGTCTCGGCTAGCGCGCCAGGCACCGACGGCCAGCTGACGGTCGTGTTCACGTTGGAAGCCGACCAGCCGCTCGGGTCCTGCGCGTTCAGGTAGCTGGTGAACAGGAAAGTGTCACCCGAGCTGTCCGCGCGGTGCACCGTCACGATCTTCATGGCCGGCAGCGGGGCGCCAGGGTTCAGCGCCTTGATCGCCGGGTCGTTCCACATGGTGATCTTGCCGGCATAGATCTCAGCCAGCGTCTTGGCGTCGAGCTTGAGGTTCTTCACGGTCGGCAGGTTGTAGTTGATCTGCTGAGCCGAGATCGCCAGCGCGATGTTCATCAGGTCCGGCGAGGCCTGCAGGTCAGAGCTGGACAAGTAGGCATCCGAGGCGCCGATATTGACAGTGCTGTTCGTCGCGTCGCTGATGCCGGTGCCCGAGCCGGTGCCGCCCGTGGTGATGGTCACCTGCGGATATAGCTTCTGGTACGCAGTCGACCAGGTACCGAAAACCGGGAAGAGCAGCGTGCTGCCAGTCTCAGTCAGCGAGACCGGCGGCTTGGCCGGAACCGACGGCAGCGAGGGTCCGACCTTGGCTGCCGCCACGGCCGGCGACGAAGCCGACGAGTTCGGGCTGTTGTTGCCGCTGCTTCCGCACGCCGCAGCGAGCAGCGCAAGCGGGATGGCAGCGGCCGCTGCGTACACCAAACGATAACGCCTGGCCAAGGTGAAACAACTCCTTTACTTCAGCACGCGGGAGCGTGCGCTATACGGCCCGCACGCGGCGCGTGCGAGGGGTCCGCGCGTTAGCGCGGCTCCGCCGCCGGCCAGGGCAGAACTGCGGCCCGTTCGCCGGGGCGAGTCTTGGTCAGCCGAAGCGGCCGCCGACATAGTGGGCGGTCTCCTCTTCCGCTGGGTTCTCGAAGATCTGCTTCGTCTCGCCGTGCTCGACCAGACGGCCCTTGTTCAGGAAGATCGTCCGGTCGGACACCCTGGTCGCCTGAGCCAGGTTGTGGGTCACGATGATCACGGTGAGCTGCGGAACCAGGGTGCGGATGAGCGCCTCGATGGACTCGGTGGTGACCGGGTCAAGCGACGACGTCGGCTCGTCGAGCAGCAGCACGTCCGGGCTGATCGCCAGCGCCCTGGCGAGGCACAGCAGCTGCTGCTGGCCGCCGGACAGCCGGAACGGCGAGTCCTTCAGCCGGTCGGACACCGCGTCCCACAGGCCGACCTCCTGCAGCTGCTCCCTGGCGATGTCGCGCAGCCCGTTGCGGCTGGCCATCCGGTGTGCCTTGACCCCGGCCACCACGTTGTCCATGATCGACATCGGGAAGGGGTTGGGCCGCTGGAAGAGCATCCCGACCTTGCGCCGCAGCGACATCAGCTCCACTGCGGGACTCCAGATGCTGCGCCCGTCAAGCAGCACGTCGCCCGCGTGCCGGTAGCCGGTCACCTTGTCGTTCATCCGGTTGAACGTGCGCAGCAGCGTGGTCTTGCCTGAGCCGGTCGGGCCGATCAGCGCCGTCACGGCGCCGCGCTGGACGTTCGCCGACAGGTCGCTGAGGATCGCGCGCTGGCCGAAGCTGAGGGTCAGGTCGACCGCCCGGAGCGCCGCGGCCTGGTCTGGCGTGGCGGCTGAGCCGTTCGCCGAGCCTCCGACAGCCGTGGCCGGAGTACCAGAGGAAACTCCTGCCGGGTCAGGATCGATCGACATAACGCGCTGGCTCCCGTTGTCCTCGCTTCGCGGCCACCCGCCGGCTCTGCCCCGGCGCCCGGCCGGGACAGCTCCGTTCTAGGGGACCAAGGTGTCTCGAAGATGAACGAGCGATAGACAGGAAGGCGACGCAAAGATGACGAGTTGGAAAACAGGTCGTCCCGGTAGGAAACTCAGGCCTGGCCGACGCGTTTGCGCAGCATACGGGCGGCCCGCTGCTGATCGGCAGCGGGCCGCCATGCCTGGCAGGGCCGCGCGGTGCGCGCGGCCGGTGCGCTAGACCGCTACCACCAGCTCGGTGACCTTGCCGGTGTCGGCTGACACCTGATGCTCGGCCCGGATCCCGCCGGGCGCCAGCACCCGCAGTGTCCAGCTGCCGGGCGCGGCGAAGAACCGGAACCCGCCGTCCGCGCCGAGCGGGACCTCGGCCACGAACTCGCCACCGGAATCCAGCAGCCTGGCGTACCCGACCGGCACCGGCGAGCCGTTCTGCGTGACCCGGCCCTGTACCACCGCCTGGGTTCCTGGGTCGGTGGCCGCGGTCACCGGAGCGCCGCCGGCCGGCGCGCCGCAGCCGTCAGCTGCCGCCGCGGTCATGAGGCGTCCCCGACGGCGATCGGGACGCCGACCAGGGACCCGTACTCGGTCCACGACCCGTCGTAGTTCTTCACGTTCGGCTGGCCGAGCAGCTCGTGCAGCACAAACCAGGTGTGCGCCGAGCGCTCGCCGATACGGCAGTAGGCGATCGTGTCCTTGCCGAAGTCCACGCCGGCCTCGTCGCCGTACAGGGCGCGCAGCGCGTCGTCGGTCTTGAACGAGCCGTCCTCCTCGGCCGCCTTGGACCATGGCACGTTCTTCGCGGTGGGGATGTGACCGCCGCGCTGCGCCTGCTCCTGCGGCAGGTGAGCTGGCGCGAGCAGCCGGCCGGCGAACTCGTCCGGCGACCTGACGTCGACCAGGTTGCGCTGGCCGATGGCCGAGACGACCTCGTCACGGAACGCCCGGATCGAGGCGTCCTGCTCACTCGCCGAGTAACTCGTGGCAGCGCGCTTTGGCACGTCGGTCACCAGCTCGCGGGACTCCAGCTCCCACTTCTTGCGGCCGCCGTCGAGCAGCTTGACGTTCTGGTGCCCGTACAGCTTGAAGTACCAGTACGCGTAAGCGGCGAACCAGTTGTTGTTCCCGCCGTACAGCACGACGGTGTCGTCGTTGCCGATGCCGCGCGCCGAGAGCAGCGCCTCGAAGCCAACCCGGTCGACGAAGTCACGGCGTACCGGGTCCTGCAGGTCGGTCTTCCAGTCGATCTTGACCGCGTTCCTGATGTGGCCCTTGTCGTAGGCGCTGGTGTCCTCGTCAACCTCGACCAGGACAACGCCGGGGTCGCTGCCGTGGGCCTCGACCCAGTCGGCGCCCACCAGGACGTCAGAGCGGCTCATAGCGATACCTCCTTGTTTGCGGTGCTACGGCCAGCACCTGGCTGGTGTCCTGGCCTGAAACGTCGGATGAGTGCGGCGGGGCTGATATGTCGCGCGGCCGTGCGGCCCGGTCAGCTCGCAGGGCGGCGGGTGCGTGCGGCCCCGGCAGCCCGATCCCGGCCCTGCCCGGCCGCGCGCTGGCGCGGCCAGGTCAACACAGGGCGGTTGCCACGCGGCAGAAGTCCACGGCCCGGCGCCTGGTCAGGGCCAGCTGGACGCGCCGCTCGCGGCCGGTCGCCCCGGCCCGGCTGCTGCCTGCCACGATGACGATCGTATGCCCGGCAGGCGATTTTGCCACCGCCAGGATGACGGCGGGCGAAAGAAATCCGGGCGTCACGACCGGCACAGCAACGGGTGCCGGGAGTACATTCCCGGCACCCGGCTCGGCCATGCTCAGCTTGTCTTGATCGAGATCAGCATCTTGCCGCCGGCCGTGATCTGGAACCCGGCCACGCTGCCGGCTGGCATCGGCACGGTGCTCGAGTAGCCGATATCCGCATGCACGACCCGCCACATGGTGACCGGCCAGCGCCGTCCGTCGCTGCTCACTGCCCAGAACTTGCATACCGTGCCCGGCGGGATACCTCGCACGTAGACCATCGTGCCAGTGCCTGACGGCACCGGGCCGTAGCTGACCGAGGCGGTCACGTGCGTCTGATGGTCGGTGGCCTGCACTCGGTCGGGCCAGCCACCGTGCGAGGCGGCCACTTTCGGCTGGCCGAGCCCGCCGGTGGCAGCAACACCGCCCGCCACCCCGGCTCCCACCGCGATGACCGCGGCGGCAGCAAGCGAGAGCACCCCGCGCAGCCTGCTCCTCCTGCGCCGCCCGGCCACCTGGTCGAGCAGCGAGCCGAGCATCTCGTCCGGCGGTTCCTCCAGGTCCCTGACCTCAGCGTCGGCCATGGTGAGCCGCTCGGCATCGGCGAGCGGGACCCGCCCGAGCAGGGATGGCAGCCCGGCCAGGCCGGCCAGCTCCTCCCGGCACTCCGGGCAGTGGCTGAGGTGAATATCGACAATCGCACGCTCGGCTGGATCGATGGCCCCGACGACGTAGACACCGAGTGCCAGGCGCACGTCCTGGCAGGCGAGGCCGCTCATGGCGCGAGCCCCCGTTCCTCGAGTTCCAGCTTCAGTGCCCGGAGCGCGTAAAAGGTCCGGGACTTAACGGTGCCGGCCGGGATGCCGAGAACCGCGGCCGCCTCCGCCACCGACCTGCCCAGGTAGTAGGTCTGGAAGAGGACGCCGCGATGCTCGGGCCGCAGCGACCTGAGCGCGTCGGCGACGGCCCAGGACTCCAGCGCCCGGTCTGCCTCATCCGGAGCCGAGATCAGCTCCAGGGCCCCTTCGCCGACCTCATGCGGCCGGGCCCGCCTGGCGCGGTAGGCATCGACGGCAAGATTCCTGGCGACCGCGAACAGCCAGGGCCGGGCTGGGCGCTCGGCGATGGCCTCCGGGTGCATCCAGGCACGCAGCAGCGTCTCTTGCACAATGTCCTCCGCGCGCTGCCGGTCACCGCTGGTAAGGTGCAGCGCATATCGCAGCAGCGGGCCCGCGTGCTCGGCGTACAGCGCACGCACAAGCGAGTCGTCAGACACCGGCCCCCGGTCCTTCCGGGCACCTGTACTGTCCAGGCCTGCCACACCTGGTGATACGCGCGCGCCGCCCCGCCGGTTCACCGGCGGCTGTCCGTGCGGCCTCGCGCTCGCCGGTCAGGCGGCCGGTCATCTTAACCGCCAGCGAACGGCGGCAGCACCTCGATCACCGCCGCGTCCCGCAGGATCACCTGCTCGGGAGCCCTGGCGCCGACCGGGGTGCCGTCGACGAGGAACGAGGAGCGCGCCAGCACCGGCCCGAGACGCTGATCGCGCCCGTCCGGGCCGAGCGCGGCGGACAGCGCGGCGGCCAGGGTGTCGGCTGCGATGGTCTCCTCGGGCACGCCGGCCGCCTCCTTCGCCGCGGCCCAGTAGCGCAGGGTGACGTTCGCCATGTCAGCTATCCTCCCCTATAGCGGGCCCTGGTGATGCCAGCCGGGCTGCATCCGCGGGTTCGAGGTCCAGGGCAACAGCGCCGCGGGGCAGGAGGAGGCGGCGGTTGAGCAACGTGCTCGTGCTGACGAGTTCCGCTGAGCCCGCCGCCGAGATCCTGCCATCGCTGACGCTGCTGGCCCACCGGGTGCGGGTCGGCCCCGCTGAGCCGGCCACGCTGGCCGGGGCGGCCGACGCTGACGTGGTACTTGTCGACGCCCGGCGGGACCTCGTGCGAGCCAGGCAGCTCAGCCGGGTGCTGCACGGCACCGGCAGCGGGCTGCCGGTACTGGCCATCGTCACCGAGGGCGGCTGGGCCGCGGTGACGCCCGACTGGGGCGTGACCGACCTGGTGCTCCACTCGGCCGGGCCGGGCGAGGTGGAGGCGAGGCTGCGGCTGGCCGTCGGCCTGGCCGGACGAGCGGCCGGCGCGGCTGACCCGGGCGAGGTGCGGGCGGGCGACCTGGCCATCGACGAAGCTGCTTACTCAGCCCGGCTGCGCGGCCGCCCGCTCGACCTGACTTTCAAGGAATTCGAGCTGCTCAAGTTCCTGGCGCAGCATCCGCGCCGGGTCTTCACCAGGTCCCAGCTGCTGCAGGAGGTCTGGGGCTATGACTACTTCGGCGGTACCCGGACCGTTGACGTGCACGTCCGCCGGCTGCGCGCCAAGCTCGGCCCGGAGCATGAGGCGCTGATCGGGACGGTGCGCAACGTCGGCTACCGGTTCGTGCCAGGCGCAGCCGACAGCGCCGGGGAACCGGAGGCTGGCGAGCCCGGCGCTGATGACGACGGCGGCGGCCATGGCCGGCCAGCCAGCCGCGGCCAGCAGGGGGCCGGCGCCGCTCGCGGCCTGCCGGACGAACGGGCACTTGCCGCCGTCCGGGGTGAGCGGTCAGCCACCCCGAGCTGGAAGGAGGGCCACCCTGCCCACGTCAGCCGGTAGCCAGCAGAGTCCGCCAGGTCAGCACATGCAGGTCAGCGGGCCGCTCGCCGAGCCAGCCGCGGCCGCGGTGCTCCGCCTGGTCAGCGACGCCGCCGAGGAAGACGGCGTCGCCCCGCTGTCGGAGCACGTCCTGCTGCACCTGCGTTACGGCGGCGACCAGCAAGCGCGCAACCTGCTGCTGTATCGCGGTGGCGAGCTGGCCGGATACGCCCACCTGGATCCGACCGATCCGGTAGCCGGACCGAGCGGGGAGATGGTTGTGCACCCCAGCTACCGCCGCCAGGGACTTGGGCTCGCGCTGACCGGCGCCCTGCTGCGTGAGGCCGGTGACCGGCCGCTGCGGCTGTGGGCGCACGGCGACCTGCCCGGCGCGGTGGGGCTCGCCGCCGCGGCTGGCTTCACCCGGTCCCGTGCGCTCTGGCAGATGCGCCGGTCGCTGCAGGCCCGGCTTGACCGCCCGCAGCTAGCGGACGGTGTCGCGGTGCGTACCTTCGTGGTCGGCCAGGACGAGGACGCCTGGCTCACGCTGAACGCGCTCGCGTTCGCAAGCCACCCCGAGCAGGGCGCCTGGACCAGGCAGGACCTGGACCTGCGCGAGCGCGAGGCCTGGTTCGACCCGGCCGGATTCTTCCTGGCGGAGCGGGCCGGGCGGCTCGTCGGCTTTCACTGGACCAAGATCCACGGCCAGCGCGACGCAGCCGGTGGGCACGAGCACGACGCGATCGGCGAGGTCTACGTGGTGGGCGTCGACCCAGCGGAGCGCGGCACCGGGCTTGGCCGGGCGCTCACCCTGACCGGCCTGCGCTACCTGCGCGGCCGCGGCCTCGCCCAGGTCATGCTCTATGTCGACGAGGACAACACGGCGGCCATCCGGCTGTATGAGTCGCTGGGCTTCGCGCACTGGGACACCGACGTGATGTTCACCCGGCTGCCGTCCAGCGGCGGCGCGGCAGCTGGGCCAGCAGCGCGCAGCTAGCCTGGCGGATGATGCGAGCGGCGGGCCGCAGACGGGCTTCCGCCGGGCCGGCCGCAGCGGGGGCTAGCCCTGGCTGGAGGCGCGAGCCGGCCGGACCCCGAGCACCTCGTCCAGCTCGTCGGCGGTCAGCACCCGGTCGGCGGCTGCGACCGCGGTGAGCACATCGGCGTAGAGATCTATCTCGTCGAGCGCCACGCGATCGTCTACCCGCAGGTCAAACTGGTCTCGCACCGCGCTCACCTCCCTCGCCGGCCCCGCGAATACGCCGCGAATGGGCCTGCTATCAGGGTAGGGCGGCCGGGCCGGCCCCGGCATGACCCATCGGGGTCATTTCCAGGACCACCCGCGTCCGCCCGAATTGCCCGTTACATGCCGGGTAGCGAGGGCATGGCTAGTCCGTTACTAGTCAGTGCGGGCCGGGCCTGCTGCCCGGTGCTGGCCGGCCCGCCGCACGTAGTCCCTGGCGGTGTGCTCGAAGATCCGCCGGTCGGCGTCGGTGAGCTCGCGCACTACCCGGCCTGGCACCCCGGCGAACAGGACGCCATCAGGCACCCGGCTGCCGGGCAGCACCACCGTCCCGGCTGCCACCAGGGCGCCGGTGCCGATCCTCGCCCGGCCGAGGACGATCGCGCCGATCCCCACCAGGGCTCCGGCCTCGACGGTCGCGCCGTGCACGACGGCCCGGTGGCCCAGGCTTACCTGCTCCGCCAGGATGACCGGCTCACCGGGATCGGCGTGCAGGCAGCACAGGTCCTGGATGTTGGACTCGGCGCCGACGACGATCTCGTCCTCGTCGGCACGCAGCACCGCGCCGTACCAGACGCTGGCGGCACGGCCGAGCGTGACCCGCCCGACCACCACGGCGCCGGGCGCGACCCAGGCATCCGGATGAATTGACGGATCGGCCAGGCCGCCGGACGAGCTCTCCGGACCCGCTGGTATCACAGCCCACCGCCCTTCCGCCTGGCCGCCGTGACCCGGCAGCACAGCATCCCGCCAGCCGCCGGACGGCGGGCCCCGCTGCGCGCGGCGGGCGCAGACCGGCTCGCGCGGCCGGCCCCGGCCGGCCTGGCCGACGGCGCGGCAATTAGGCTCGTGCCGGAAGATTCTGCCAGTCAGCGGGCAGCCGCTGGCGCTCGGCCGGCAGTGTCAGCCGGGTCACGGTCCCAGCAAGACGACATAACGGGACAGTCAGCCGTTTCGGTTGCGGCTGGCGCGAACGCCGACAAGAGTCTTCCCCGTTACAACCGCAATGTCCTGCCGACGCCTGGTTATCCGGCGCAGCCTACGCCGGTGCCGCATTTACTGCCTGACCAATCCGCGGGCCCCGTCCGCCCCGCGGCCGGCCGGAGCACTTCTGGCCTAGTGACCGGGGCACGCCTGAATGACCTGACGGGTGACATCATGACCGACCACAGCGACGCCCCTGACGACCAGGGCCTGGCAGAGTTCGAGATCGAGCGGCGCGGCTACAGCCGGCGGCAGGTCGACGAGATGGTGGCCAGGAGCCGCAGCCACGTCCACGAGCTGGAGGTCAGGCTCTCCCACGCGCTGGACCAGAACGAGCAGCTCAGGCTTGAGCTGTCCGCGGCCAGGCAGGCGTCGGAGGACAAGCCGAAGCACGAGGAGATCAGCGAGCGGGTCGGCCAGATCCTGAAGCTCGCTGACGACGAGGCGAAGGCGCAGCGCAACCGGGCCAATGATGAGATCGGCAAGCTACGCGACGACGCCAGGCAGCAAGTCGAGCGGCTCCGCACCGAGGCCAAGCAGGACACCGACAAGGCCCGGGCCGACGCGCACGAGCAGGCCGAGCGCATGCTGACGGCGGCGAGGGAGCAGGCCGAGAGCTCGGTCGCGACTGCGCAGGCCGAGGCGGACAAGATGCACGCGGCCGCGACGAGCGAGGCCGAGCGGTCGGTGGCCGATGCCCACAAGCAGGCAGACACGGCACTAAATACCGCCAAGGCGCAGGCAAAGCAGCAGCTTGACGACGCGACGGCGCGGGCGACGGCCATCCATGACGGTGCTGAGCGGCGGCTGAACCTGCTGATGTCCCGGCATACCGAGGCGATCAGGCGGCTGACCGAGATCCGGGACGTGGTGACCACGCTGGTCGCCGGTGAGCAGTCCCGCGGCTCGCTGGAGGACGAGGTCAACCGGGCGGTCGCGAACCAGTCCGACGGCAAGTCGGCCAGCCAGCCGCCCGTCCGCAGGGTCCCCGATGGACGCCAGGTCACCGGCCCGGCGGCGCCAGCCACGGCGCGCACGGCAGCGGCTGGCGCACCCCAGGGCAGGCCGGCACCGGCCGCTCCGGCGCAGGCCGGGCAGGCGCAGGCCGGGCAGGCGGCCGGCCCGGCACAGGCCAGCCGGCCGGGCGGCCAGGGCGGCGCCGACCCGGGCGCCACGCAGCGATCCGAGGCGGCCAACGGAGCCGGCCTGGCAGCCCGTGGCGCCAGCCGCAGCGCCGGGCAGCCGCCGGCTGGCGCCAGGCTGCAGCCGGGCGGTCAGGAAGCCGGGACGCCAGCAGCTGGCGAGCAAGCCACCAGGGGGACGCCAGCAGCCGGGCAGGACTAGGCACTGCCACCAGGCTGGCTGGCACGCCAGCTAGCGTGCGGCTGGCTCGGCGGGCAGGCTGTCGAGGCGGCGCAGGATGACGCCCTCGCGCAGCGCCCACGGGCATACCTCGAGCTCGCCAAGGCTGAACAGGTCCATGGCCGCGTCGGCCACGATGGCACCGGCGACCAGCTGCGAGGCCCGGCCCTGCGACACGCCGGGCAGGCTGGCCCGCTCGGCGGCCGTCGTGCCGGCCAGCCGCTGGGCCAGGGCCGTGACGTCGGAGTGCCGCAGCGCGCGCCGCACGTACATGCCCTCGCTGGACGGCGCGGCGCCGCAGATCCTCGCGAGCTGGCGGAATGTCTTCGAGGTGGCGACCGCGTGATGCGGCGGTCCGTCGCCGAGCAGCGGCCCGGCGGTGGCGGCGATCTCCGCCCTGACGTGCTTGCGCAGCCGCCGCAGCTCGTCGGCCGACGGCGGATCACCGACGAGCCAGTCCCTGGTCAGCCGGTTCGCGCCGAGCGGCAGCGAGACGGCCGCCGCGGGCACCTCGTCGTACCCCGCTGCTATCTCCAGCGAGCCCCCGCCGATGTCCACGACCAGCAGCCGGCCAGCTGACCAGCCGAACCAGCGCCGGGCAGCGAGGAACGTCAGCCGCGACTCGTCGGCACCTGGCAGCACCCTGATGCTGACATTCGTCTCTTCCGCGATCCAGCTGAGCAGCTCGTCCCCGTTAGCCGCGTCGCGCACGGCCGACGTCGCGAACGCGAGCAGCTCATGCACGCCCTTGTCCTCGGCTATCCGCAGCGCGTCGTGCACGAAGGCGCGCAGCTGTACCGCGCACTCGCTAGTCAGCCGGTTCTGCCCGTCCAGGTGGTCGCCGAGGTGCAGTTCCGCCTTGTGCTTGAACGCCGGGATGGGCCGGGCGCCCTGGTGCGCGTCCACCACGAGCAGGTGCACGGTGTTCGATCCCACATCCAGGACGCCAAGTCGCATACCCATGACGCTAATCGACGGCCGGGCAAGTCGCGCTCACCAAGTGCCGTCGGCGCCGCCGGGACCGCTGCCTGACCGGCTGGCCGGCGAAACAGCCGGCCACCGGCGCAGCGGTATGTTCGGCCTATAACCCAGCGTCCAGCTCCGATGGAGACCGCGATGACCGACAATCCGGCAGGCGCCGTCCGGGTCGAGCCGAGCCGCAAGCGAGTACGCGCCTACCTGGCCGGCGAGCTGGTCGCCGACACCCGCAGCCCGCTGCTGGTCTGGGAATGGCCCTACTACCCGACCTACTACCTGCCGGCCGCCGATATCCGGGCCGAGCTGATCAACTCCGGCACCACCGCTACGCACGACGTGCTCGGCGAGGCCGAGCTGCTCAACGTCAAGGTCGCCACCGCTATGGCTGAGCACGCTGCGCGCCGCTACCGTGACTGCCCGGTAGCGGGGCTAAGCGACGCCGTGACCTTCGAATGGCAGGCGATGAGCGAGTGGTTCGAGGAGGACGAGCCGGTCTACACGCATGCCCGTAATCCGTACGCCAGAGTGGACATCCTGGCCAGCACCCGCCACGTGCGGGTCGAAGTCGACGGCGTCACCATCGCCGAGTCACGCCAGCCGCGGATCCTGTTCGAAACCGGATTGCCGCCGCGGTACTACCTGCCGCTGACCGACGTGCGGATGGACCTCCTGCACTCGTCGGCGACCCAGACCCACTGCCCGTACAAGGGCACGGCCGAATACTGGTCGGTCAACGTCGGGCAGGCGCTGCACCAGGACGTCGTCTGGATCTACCGGACCCCGCTGCCGGAGAGCCAGAAGGTCGCCGGGCTTGCCTGCTTCTACGACGAGAAGGTCGACGTCTTCATCGACGGTGAACGGCAGGACAGGCCGCAGACGCCGTTCAGCTGACCTCGGCCGGCAGCCGGGCCGCCGATGGCTCGTGGCTGGCCGACAGCTCGCGCGCGGCGGCCTCGGCTTCGCCTAGTACCCGCAGCACGTTGCCGCTCGTCAGCGCCCCGCAGTCGGCCTCGCTCCAGCCCCGGCTGAGCAGCTCGGCGACCAGCGCGGGATAGCACGAGACGTCCGACAGGCCCATGGGCAGCATGTCGGTGCCGTCGAAGTCGCCGCCGAGGCCGACGTGCGCGGCACCGGCGACGTCCCGCACGTGCTCGACGTGATCGGCGACCTGCGCGAGGGTGGCCGCTGGCCGGGGATGGTGCTGGCTGAACTCGTCGCGCACCGCAGCGTGGTCGGCAAAGCTCCTCGGGTCGAGCCCGCGCCGCCCGACCTCCTCGCCGAGTGCCTGGTCCCAGTCCCGGCAAGCCTGCGAGACGAACGCGGGCACGAAGGTGACCATGCAGACGCCGCCGTTCCCCGGCAGCAGCGCGAGCACGTCATCGGGCACGTTCCGCGGGTGATCGCAGATCGCCCGCGCAGAGGAGTGGGAGAAGATCACCGGAGCCGCCGCCTCGTCGATCGCGTCACGCATCGTCCCTGCCGACACGTGCGAGAGGTCGACGAGCATGCCGAGCCGCTGCATCTCCGCCACCACCGCGCGGCCGAAGCCGGTCAGCCCGCCGGCCGCCTGCTCATCGGTCGCCGAGTCGGCCCACGGGGTGTTGCGGTTGTGGGTCAGCGTCAGGTACCTGACCCCGAGCGCGTAAAGCGCGCGCAGCGTGCCCATGGACGACGCGATGGAGTGACCGCCCTCAGCGCCGAGCAGCGAGGCGATCTTGCCGCTGGCGATGATCCGGCGCACATCGTCCGCGGTCAGGGCCAGCTCCAGCGCGGCCGGATGCCGGCTTATCAGCTCGCGCACCAGGTCGATCTGCTCCAGCGTGGTGGCGACCGCGGCGTCGCCGGCCAGCTCGGCCGGCACGAAGACCGACCAGAACTGGGCGCCGACTCCGCCGGAGGCGAGCCGGGGCAGGTCGGTGTGGGTGAAGTCGAGGTGCGCCGCGATGTCAGCCTGCGCCGGACTGGCCGCACCCGACGAGCGCAGCGCCCAGGCCAGGTCGTTGTGCCCGTCGAACACCGGAGAGCGCCGCAGCAGGGCCCTGGCGGCCACGAGACTGGCCCCCTCGCCCGGCTGAGCCTGGCCGAGCCCGGCCGGGCTCGCTGATGATGCTGGATTAGTCGCCATTGACCTAGCTTACGAAGATCGTTTGGGCTTGGCAGCATAAAGGTCTGCCGGTGAGCCGGGGGCGTATGCAAGAGTGTGCCGTTATGAAACAGTGCCGCCAGGTCAGTAAGCCTCCTGGCGGGCTTGAAGCGGTGGTTTCCTGCGGTGCGAGCGGCGCGGGGCGGCGGCCGGCCGGAGCGAGAGCGGCCACCGGTGCGGCGGCGCTCTCCTTAGCCAGCGCGAGCGGCGGTGCCGCAACACTCTGCTTACCGACGGTTCAGTCATGCCGGAAATACGGCCCAGCCCGGCCGGGCGGCCGGCTGCGCTGGCTCATTCCGGCATACCTGAGCATAAAAGGCGCTGCTGTGGAAACCTGGAAATGCGCAGATCAGGGGCCTGCGCTGGAAAGCCGAGCCGAGGCGTTCACAGGCGCGTCCAAGCGACATGCAGCCGCGGCGAACTTCCGCCGTCAGCGAGGCGGTCAGGCGGCCGCGGCTGCTCCAGGGGAGGGGGCCGCATGGGCGTGATCGCGCTGATCACGTGGATCATTACCGCCTCGGGCGGGTTGTTCCTGCTCGCGATCTGGCTGATCGAGTATGACCGGGAGTTTCAGACCGCCGCCGCCACCCGGCTTCCGGTGCCGGTCCTCGTCTCGCACGTGCTGCTGGCGCTCACCGGCCTGGTCGTCTGGTCTGTCTACCTGGTAGCCGACATTGCCCGGCTCGCCTGGCTGGCTGGCGTCATGCTGCTGCTGGTCGCCATGCTCGGCCTGGTCATGGCCGTGCGCTGGATCGGCGTGTACCGGACGTTCACCACCGCGAGGATCCGCCAGCCAGCCGGGGATGCACCAGGCAGCCGGGCGGTTGCGCCGCCAGAGCGTAACTTCCCGGTGCCGGTCGTCATCGGCCATGGCGTATTCGCCGTGGTCACACTGCTGCTGGTGCTGCTCACGGCGCTGCGCGCCTAGCCACGACAGCGCAGCGCGCCGACCGGGCGGCCGGCTGCCCGGCTACTCTTGGCTACGTGACTATGTCGCATCCGATCCCCCCGCTGAGCTTCCTGCCGAGCCCGGCGGACAAGGGCTTCCACCTCGGCCCGCTTGACGTGCACTACTACGGGCTGATGTACGTGATCGGCATCACCCTCGCGGTGATCATCACGCAGCGGCGCTGGCGGGCGGCCGGCGGGGATCCGGCGCTGGTCGGCGACGTCGCCACCTGGGCGGTCCCGGCTGGCATCATCGGCGGCCGGATCTACTTCGACATCACCACGCCGTTCGACATCCGGCCGCACGAGTGGTGGGGCGTCTTCGCGGTGTGGAACGGCGGGCTCGGGGTGTGGGGCGGCATCGCCGCCGGCGTAGCCGTGGGCATCTGGCGAGTGCATCGCGCAGGCGCTGACTGGCGGGTGATGGCGAACGCGGTGGCCCCGGCGCTGCTGGTGGCGCAGGCCGTCGGCCGGCTCGGCAACTACTTCAACCAGGAGCTGTACGGCAAGCCGACGAGCCTGCCATGGGGCCTGGAGATCTCCCCGGCGAACCGGGTGGCCGGCTACACCCAGTTCCGGACCTACCAGCCGTCGTTCCTCTACGAGCTGATCTTTGACCTGGCGCTCGCCGCGGTGCTGGTGTGGCTCGGCCACCACCGCCGGATCCGGCCACCGGGCCTGCTCGCCCTCTACGTGGCCGGCTACTCGGCTTACCGGATCTTCGAGGAGTTCATCAGGATCGACTCCTCGGCTCACTTCCTTGGACTGCGCCTCAATTCCTACATCGCGATCGCGGGGACCATCGGGGGGCTGTGCTGGTTCGCCTACACCCAGCGCGCTGGCCGCCGGGCCGCCCCGGCAGCCGACAGCACCGAGCCGGACAAGCCGGTCGCTGGCGAGCTGCCAGCTGCGCAGCCGGCCGACGGCCAGCCAGCCCGCTCACCAGGTCCGGCCAGCGAGCGATGACCGAGCGCGGCCGTCGTCACGCCTGACCAGTCAGGGTCGGCACGCCTGACCAGTCAGCTCAGCCGTGCGTGCTCTCCTCCGGCTCCTGGTACCAGCGAACCCGGTCACCCAGCCGTGCCCGCATTTTCCAGCGTCGTGACTTCGGCACCTGCTCGGCTGCCGCGGTGAGCGCAGCGGCCTGGTCGGCCGGGTCGTAGGCGGCACCGGCCGGCACTAGCCGCTCGCCCTGCTCGGCGACGAGCTCGCCGATCCTGGCCAGGTTCATGGTCACCGTGCGCCACCAGCCCCAGTCCTCGGCCATCACCGGCCGGAACGCATCCAGCGAGATCGTTCCCGGCTCGCTGCCAGCCCGCACCGGGTAGGCAGCGAGCAGGTAGACCGCATCCCGCACGTCCTTCTCGTTCAGCTTGAAGACCTGCAGCTTGGACAGCAGCACGTCCACCACGTCGAGGGTGTAGGGCATCCGGCTGATCCGGTCGCGGAAGTCAAGCTCGTGGCACATCACCAGCTTGTCGATCACCACGTCGATCGGGCGGCCGCTGCTGCCGGAAACGAAGTACATCTGCTTGTGCCCGTACAGGGCGTTGAACGTGGTATCCGGCTGATGACCCTGGTCGATCAGGAACTTCTGCAGCGCCTTGCGTGACGACGACACCGACGCCAGGTCGATGTCCTGGACACCGGGACTGGGCCGCGGCGGGAAGCCTGGGCACAGTACCCGTACCGCCAGGCCGCCGAGCAGCCGCACAGTGATGTCCGCGTCTGCCGCGGCCTCGATGAGGGCGAGCGCCTCGGGCTTGGCGTCGTCCGGCACCGCCGTGCTCGGCGCGGTCTCGGTCACCGGGCCAGCCTTTCCGCGCTCAGCCTTCCACCCGGAAGGAGCGCTCTATCCCGTCGGCGCTGATGTCCACAAGGTAGCCGCGCACGATGCCGTAAGCGGCCTCACTGCCCGGATTGACGCAGAGCGTCTCGCCTATCTTCGCTTCGCCAGCGGACTCGTGGATGTGCCCGTGCACGCCGAGCAGCGGGCGCAGCTGCTCGACCGCCTCGCGCACCCCGGTCGAGCCGACCGGGCCGCGCAGCAAGTCGCCGGCCGAGACCACCGGCCGCATGTCCGCGTCGAGCAGCGGAGCGGTGTCGAGGCCTGAGTCGTAGGGCGGGCAGTGCGTCAGCAGGATGGTCCGGCGCGGGTTCGCGACCTGGTCGGCGAGACGGACGATGGTGTCACGGAAGTCGTCCTCGGATACCTCCCGCGGCGTGGCCCACGGCGTGGGGCTGGACAGCCCGAGCCCCATCACCTCGAGGCCGCCGGGCAGCTCGGCCACCTGCCGGTCGACGTTCACCGCGTACGGGCTGGCTGCCAGCGCCTCGTCGATCGCGTACGGGTCGTCGTTGCCGGGGATCAGGTACAGCGGGATCCCGCTGCCCTCCAGCCGGTCGGCGGCGAGTTCAAGCCACTGCGTGACCTGCGCGCGGATCTGCCGGGTGAACAGCTCGTCGAGCGCCGAGGCGTCGCCGTGCAGCGCCTCGACCTCCGGCCGGGTGGTGTGGAACGGGTAATAGCCGAGTGAGGCGATGTCGCGGTCCAGGTCAAGCAGCTCCTGCTCGGTGCGCGGGCGGCGACGCTGGCCGAGCAGCTCGGCCTCCCACACGTCGCCGTCGCGGACCACGGGCACGATCGCCTTGCCCGTCAGGTCGCCCGCGTACAGCACCGCGTCGGCCTTGTAGACGTTCAGCCTGATCGCGTTCAGCATCTTGCGCCAGGCCGGCGCCGAGGCGTGGAAGTCGGAGACCAGGTAAAGGCGGACCATGTCCTTCTTCGCCCGGTTACGCCGAAACGGCATGCCCATCTCCCAGTCCCGGCCCGGCCGCACGGCCGCCAGCTGCGCCCCGCCCATTCCCGCCCGGCCGGCCGCCCGCCTCGCCGGGCCCGCCGGGCAGGCTAGGCGTCAAAGCCCGGCCTTGCGTAAACGATACGGCCGCCGGCCATGGTCAGCTCGACCTGCGCCTGGCCGATCTCGCCAGCCGGGTGCTCGAACAGGTTGCGGTCGAGCACCACCAGGTCAGCCGCGTAGCCCGGCTCGATGCTGCCGGTGTCGTCGTGGTGATTGACCCAGGCCGACCCGGCCGTGTAGGCCGCCAGCGCGGTGGGCAGGTCAAGCGCCTCGTCCGGCAGCAGCGGCTCGGCGGCGAGCGGGTCATCGCCGGCTGCCACGTCCCACGGCGGGGTGCGGTTCACCGCCACGTGCAGCAGCCACGGCGGGCTCGGGCTGGACACCGGCCAGTCGCTGCCGATGGCCAGCTGCGCGCCTGCCCTGGCCAGGCTGCCGAACGGGTACTGCTGCGCCGAGCGCTCGGGCCCGAGGAACGGCAGCGTCAGCTCGATCATCTGCTTGTCGTAGCAGGCCCACAGGGGCTGCGCGTTGGCCGTGACGCCTAGCTGGCGGAACCTGGGAATGTCGTCAGGATGCACCACCTGGATGTGGGCGATGTGGTGCCGCAGGTCATTCGGGCCGTTGGCCTCGCGGGCCGCTGCGAAGGCGTCAAGCGTGTCCCGCGCCGCCCGGTCACCGATGGTGTGCACATGGACCTGGAAGCCGAGGCTGTCCAGCCGGGTGATCACCCGGCGGAGCAGGCCGGGCTCCAGGTAGCTGAGCCCTGCATCGGCGCCGTCCCGGTGCAGGTAAGGCGCCAGCATGGCCGCGGTGAAGTTCTCGCAGACGCCGTCCTGCATGATCTTGACGGTGGTGGCCAGGAACTGCCCGGTGCGGGCGCCGGACCGCCGGTCCACCAGCTCGCTGATCTGCTCCTCGCCCCTGGTCCTGTCCCACCACAGGGCGCCGACCACCCGGCCGGTCAGCGATCCGTCGGCGGCCGCCGCACGGTATGCCTGGTAGCAGTCGGGCACGCCGGGGTAATCGCCGACGATCGCCTCTTGCCAGCCGGTGATGCCGAGCTGGTGCAGGTAGCGCTGACCCTCAAGAACGCCGCGCACCCGTGCGGCCAGGTCAGGCTGCGGGATGACGGCCTCGACCAGGCCCATCGCGCCTTCCTGCAAGGTGCCGGTCGGCTGGCCGGCCGCGTTCCGCTCGATCCGCCCGTCGGCCGGGTCAGGCGTGTGCGCGCCAATTCCGGCGAGCCGCAGCGCGGCTGAGTTCGCCCAGGCGCCGTGGTGGTCGCGGTTCACCAGGAACACCGGCCGGTCAGGCACCGCGGCGTCGAGTTCGGCCGCCGTCGGCACGCCGCCGGGAAACGCGTCCATGTACCAGCCAGCGCCGACGATCCACGACTCGTCCGGGTGCGCGGCCGCATAGCCGCGCACGTAGTCGGCGTAGCCCTCGCGAGTGCGCACCTCAGTCACGTCGCAGCGCAGCCGGTCCAGGCCGCCGCCCGCCGCGTGCACGTGCGCGTCCTGGAATCCCGGCAGCAGCATCCGCCCGGCCAGGTCGATGATCCTGGTGGCCGGGCCGGCCAGCGCCCGCACCGCGGCGTCCGAGCCGACTGCGGCGATCCGGTCACCGCGCACCGCGACCGCCTGCGCCCAGCTGCGGGCGGCGTCGACCCGGTAGACAGCGCCGCCGGTCAGCAGGATGTCAGCAGGCCCGTCGGCTTCACCCATGCTCTGCACGCGTGCGCCGTCAGTCCGGCGGGACCTGTTTGTAGAGCAGCGACAAGTCGATACCCTTCGCGCGGTTCTGCAGGCTGCGGATGATGTAGATGATGATGCCGATCACCACGACGCCCAGCATGAACGAGACTCCGGACGTGTTCAGGTAGCTGAGTACGGTCTGCGACGCGTGCGGCTTCAGCAGGTGCCTGATCGCGCTGACGATCGGGTCGATGCCGGCGAACCAGTACACGATGCCGCCGAAGATCAGCCAGACTCCGCCCATCACCGGCAGCCATTTTCGCCAGGGCGCGTTCCGCACCAGGTCAGGCCTGGTGTAGGGGGCGAGGAGCGCGTTGACGCCCGGCATCAGCCAGGCCAGCAGCGCGCACAAGCCGCTGAACCAGGCAGAGCCCCCCAGGCTGAGCTTGCCTCCTGGCGCGACGCTCTCGGGCAGGAAGGCGAAATTCTCGAAGATCACCAGCACCGCGGAGACGCCGACCAGCGTGAGGATCGCGTTCAGCGGCGCCCTGACCCGCTCGTTGATCGCGCAGAACCAGGCCGGCACCTGCCGGTCGAGACCCCACGCCAGCATGATCCGGCTCATGAAGTTGATGTACACCGGGATCAGGATGAACGGCAGGATGCCGCCGAAGAAGTTGATCACCAGGAACAGGAACCACGCGCCCGGCCGGGACATGGCGGCGAGCATCGGCGTGGCGTTCGGCTGGCCGAGCGGGGTGTGCGGGCTGCCGGACCAGAACAGTGAGCTCCAGCTGAGCTGCAGCTGGAAGCCGAGCCTGCGCGCCAGCAGGTCGGTGTAGACCGAGTTGAGCAGCACGCCGATGGTCAGCGCGCCGAGCACCGCGATCATGATGCCGCGCTTGATGTTGCCGCGCACCTCGCCCGCGATGTAAGCGCTGTACTGGAAGCCGATGTAGTTGAACAGCACCAGGAAGATGAAGATCGAGAATGTCGAGGGGTGGAAGCTGACCCCGCTGCTCACGCTGCCCAGGGCGCCGGCCTGCTGGTGGATCTGCGCGGCCGTTTCCCCGGTGAACTTCGGCAGGTTGGCGTCCAGGTGCGAGCGGCTGGCCAGCGGCAGCCCGACAAAGAACATCAGCACCGCCGCGCCGATGCCGCAGGCGGCAAGCGCCGTGACGATCCGGTGCAGCCGCTTGGTGGGCTGGATGACCACAGCGACCACCACAGCGAGCACGACCAGGCTCGCGATGAAGCCGGGCCACTCGGTGATCGACCCGCCGTGGCTGAACCAGGTATTGGCCTTGGCGAAGAACGACGAGCCGGTGCCGATCCAGACGATCAGACCGTCGATCTGCAGATTGCGCAGCACCACCGGGATCTCGAAGGCGATGACCGCGAGCGAGGCGAAGCAGAGCGTGAACCCCTCGAGCCAGGCCAGGAACGGCCCGGCCTTGGGGATGAACCTGCTGGTGAAGACATAGTCGCCACCGGAGCGCGGCATCACGGTGGCCAGCGAGGAGAAAATGAGCGCGAGCAGGATGCCGAACACGGCCGTGATGATCGCCGCCCAGCCATAGGTGGAGAACCCGAACAGGCCGACCGGCAGGAAGGCAAGCCCGTAGAACGCGGTATACCAGCCGACTCCGGTCCCGATGAATGCCGCTGTGTTGTAGAACAGCGCATTGAGCACGCTGACCTCGCGCACCAGCCCGGACGACTGGCGGACGAAAAGGCTGGTGCCACCGGGCGACGGGGGCACGGCTGCTGGTCCGCTTGAAACAGAGCTCTCGGCCATCTGTGCCGCCTCTCTCCGCGGCGTCATCGCGGTGCCCGGCCGTGGCTCCGAGCCGGCCTGCCGCAGCCGGTTCTCCCCGGGTCGCGTGGCGCTAGCTGGGCTAAAGGTAACAGTGCGACGCAGTGCCGGCAATGGCCTGTTTAAGGCGGAACAAACCATTGCCTACCCGGTAGTAGCGCGGCGCGGCAAAGTGCCCGGCTAGCTACCGTGGCGGCACGCCGGTCAGCGCCGCACGCGGGTTGACAGTGACCAGCTCCCTGACCTCAGCAGGGTCCATTCCTGCCTCGGCAAGCAGCGGCAGGAACCCGGTGAGCAGGAACGCGTAGCCGCAGCCACCGTCGGCCAGCAGGTGACCGCGCAGGAAGACGTCGTGCGACAGCAGGACCTGGCCGCCGTGGCCGGCCCTGACCAGCGCGAGCACGTAGTCCACCGCCCGGCGCAGGTCGTAGCCGGTGCCGGTGCCGATCGAGTCGAACGAGACGTAGCAGCCGGCCCTGGCCAGCTCCAGGTGGTACTCAGGCGAGGGCACGGTGTCGGCGTGGCCGATGATCACCCGGCGCGGGTCCACCCCCTCAGCGGTGAGCAGGGCAAGCTGCTCGAGCCCGACCGGCCAGCGGGCGGCGTGCGTGCTGATCGTGAGCCCGGTGCGCAGCTGGGCGCGCGCCGCCGCCCGGAACGAGCGCTCCTCGGCGGCTGAGACATACCACTTGTCCGCGCCGATCTCGCCGATGATGCCGGCCCGCACGCCGGTGCCGCTGACCCCGTCCTCGATGTCGGCGACGATCTCGTCAGCGATCGCATCCACGGTGTGCCGGTCGAACCAGTCCCGGTCGAGGTAGGGGTCCCGGTAGTGGCCGCAGCCCATGATGATCGTCACGCCCGACGCCTCAGCGGCGCGCCGCAGCGCGGCAGGATCCCGGCCGATCTCGTCGACGGTGAGGTCGACCAGCGTGCCGCCGCCGGCCGCCCGCAGCTCGGTGAGTTCAGCGGCCGCCAGGTGCTCGTCGTTCAGCAGCCCGGTACCCCGGTACTCGCGCACCAGGTTGGCGAAGACGTGCTCGTGCGGCAGCACTACGCCCAGGTCGGCCGCGTCAACCGGCCCGGTCACGGACATAACGCGCTGCATGGCTGGCGCGGTCAGGCCGGGCAGTCCTGGTATTCCCCGCTGCTGCAGGCCGGGCACATCTGCAGGTCCAGCTGGCCGGCGAGCCCGGCATGGCCCTTGCCCTGGTGCCAGTTGCCGATCTGGTCAGTGGCCCACAGCCGGCACAGCCGGCGAGCCACCGGACTGCCGTCAGCGCCGACGAGATCGGACCGCAGGTCGAGCTGCCAGGCCTTCATCCGGGCCAGCTTCACTGGCAAGGTCCACGAATAGCCGCAGTCACTGCAGGTGCGCCGGACCATGCGGCGTCGCGAACCGATCAGCAGCACGCTGCGAGCATACGGCCCAAACAGCAGCACAATCCATATGCCGCCGCGCAATGGCAGGTCACGCCCGGCTGTCCCAGGAGAGCCAGCCGGCCAGCAGCTGCTAGATGCTGCCCTCGCTCAGCGCCGCGGCCAGCGCTGTCACGCCGTCGACGGTCAGCCGCAGCAGGTGCTGGCTCGTCGCATCCGGCCAGGTGGACAGCTTGACGACGACGGTCTGAGACGGCACGTGCACGAACACGTTCTGCCCGTAGATGCCGGACGCGTGGAAGAACGGCACCTCCGGGTCGCGCACCCACCAGAAGCTGCGGTAATGCGCCAGCGGCGGGTAGCCCTGCGGGTCATCGCCCGCCCGGAACGCTTCCGGGCCGTCCTCGGCGCCGCGCACCGTGTCGGCGATCCACGCTTCGGGCACGACCGGCTCATCGCCAGGCCCAGCGCCCAGGTAAAGCATGCCGAACCGGCCGAGGTCCCGTAGCGTCGCGCAGATGCCGCCGTCCGCCATCGGGTTGCCGTGCCCGTCGACGGTGACCTCGGCGTCGAACTCCGCGCCCATCGGCTGCCACAGCTCGGCGGCCAGCAGCTCGTGCAGCCGGCCGCCAGCCGCGCGCTCGACCACCCAGGCGAGCACGTCGGTAAGGATCGAGCGGTAGCGGAATGGCCCGCCGTGCGGCCCGTCATTGCGCAGCGTCGCGAAGTACGCCAGCGCGTCGTGCGGCACCGGGTCGTCCGCGATGGGCCGCCACAGGTAGACGCGCTCATAGGTGCGCACGTCCGCCTCGGGATTGTCGTAGCTCTCGTCGAACCGCGTCCCGGCCCGCATGTCAAGCAGGTCCCGCACGGAGGCGCCGTCGAACGACGTGCCAGCCAGCTCGGGCACGACCGCGGTGACCTCAGCCGCCGGGTCGAGTACGCCGCGGCTGACCAGGATCCCGGCCAGCGCCGAAGTCACCGATTTGGACACCGACATCAGCAGGTGCGGACGGTCAGGGGTCATTCCGTTGAAGTACTGCTCGGTCACCACGGCGCCCCGGTGCAGCACAAGGAAGCCGTCGGTATAGCTGTCCGCCACCATCTCGCCGATGGTCAGCTCGCGGTCACCGGAGCGGTAGCGCAGGCCGGTGACGTCCCGGTCGGCACGCAGCAGCTGCCACGGCTGAGCATCGCCGCGGCTGATCCGCGCGGTCGGGATCAGCTCGCGCACGTGCTGGAACGCCCACCGGTTGTACGGCGGGTCCTGCCAGTCCGCCAGCGTGACCAGCGAGCCGTCGCCGAACGGCGGCGCGCCCTGCATGAGGCAGGGCACGCGGCCGGTGACTTGCACCCGCCAGGCCTAGGAGTCGGCGGGCAGCTCGGTCAGCAGGTCGTCCGCGGTCTCCATCCCGGCCCGCCAGACTGACCTGGCGATGATCTTGGTGGGGTCGACCCGGTCCTTGTACCGGCCGGCGATGTCCGTGCACTCCTCCAGCAGGCCCTCCGACAGCGTGGTCGGCTTCAGGCCGAGCGCGAGGAACTGGTCGTTGCGCACGCACAGCTCGTTCTCGTCGGCTTCCTGCCTCGGGTTCGGCAGGTAGGCGATCTCGACGCCCATCGTGTCGCCGACCATCTTGGCCAGCTCGAGCACCCGGTGCGTCTCGGTGATCTGGTTCAGCACCTGCACTCGGGAGCCCGGCTGCGGCGGGTTGGCGAGCGCGATCTCGATGCAGCGCACGGTGTCCCTGATGTGAATGAAGGCACGGGTCTGGCCGCCGCTGCCATGCACGGTCAGCGGGTGCCCGATCGCAGCCTGCATCAGGAACCGGTTCAGCACGGTGCCGTAGTCGCCGTCGTAGTCGAACCGGTTGACCAGCCGCTCGTCCCGGCTGGTCTGGTCGGTCTGAGTGCCCCAGACGATGCCCTGGTGCAGGTCGGTGATCCGCAGGTGGTCGTTCTTCGCGTAGAACGAGAACATCAGCTGGTCGAGCGTCTTGGTCAGGTGGTACACCGAGCCGGGGTTGGCCGGGTGCAGGATCTCCCGCTCCAGCTCGCCGTCCGGGGTGGGCACCTTCACGGTCAGGTAGCCCTCAGGGATCGGGGCGCTGCCTGACCAGCCATAGCCGTAGACGCCCATCGTGCCGAGGTGCACCAGCGCGGTGTCGAGCCCGGTGGCCACCAGGGCGGTGAGCAGGTTGTGCGTCGCCCGGACGTTGTTGTCCACGGTGTAGCGCTTGGTCGTCGTCGTCCGCATCGAGTACGGCGCGGCCCGCTGCTCGGCGAAGTGCACGATCGCGTCGGGACGCAGCTCCTCAAGCACGGCGACCAGCCGGTCGTACTCGCTCGCCAGGTCGAGGTTCACGAAGCCGATCTCGCGGCCGGATACCTCGCGCCATGCCTGCAGCCGCTCGCTGATCGGCCGGATCGGCGTCAGCGACTCAACCTCGAGCTCGACGTCGATCTTCCTGCGGCTCAGGTTATCGACAATGGTGATGTCGTGACCCTGGTCCGACAGGTAAAGCGAAGTCGGCCAGCCACAGAACCCGTCGCCGCCAAGAACCAGAACGCGCATCCTGACTCCTATCATGTTCCGCCTTGGTGGGTTGCCGCGACTGCTGCCGCGGGCCGGGAGGCCAGCTGGACGACCAGTCACGCATCCCGCAGGCGGGAAGTCTACAGAGGCAAACTGCCCATATATGACGGACCTGACTCCTGAACCAGGCGACCCGCCCGGGTGCGGCGCCTGCCTGCCAGTCCCCGCCGGCAGCCCGATTATGGCAGGCACCGGCCGCTGACGAGCCTGGTTGTGCCCGAAACGTCCTCAGCTGCCAGCAAAATCGCAGGTCAGCGCGTTGCCACCGGCCGGTCCTGAGCTTGTGCCCGCACCCTGCACCGGATATGTCGGGGCCGGGAAGTGATTTGCGCCATAACGAGTCCGGCGGAAACCCCGGCGGCTGCGGCCGGGCGGCCGGTGTGGCAGAGGTCACCCCGGAGCCGGGCCTGACGTTACCCTGACCGCATCGAACTCACCCCAGCGCGGCAGCGCGCCCTGGCCTCGATCCGGGCGGAGCTGGCCCGCGTGATCCGGTACGACGACGAGTCGATCGTGCACGACAAGTGGGTCAGGCAGCGCTATGACTGCGGGTGCTTCGCCAGCCTGGCGCCCGCCAGGAAGGCAGCAGTGGCGACCGCCTGGCATGAGGCTGGCCACGCAGTCGCCGCGCTGATCGTCGGAGCACAGTTCAGCTCGGCGAGCATCCACCACGGCTGCGGACGGGAGGGGCGGGTGCACGGGATCAGGGCGGCCGGCGACTCGGGGTTCGTCATCGACGCGGCCGGCCAGATCGCCGAGCGGCTGATGAACTGGTCCATGCTCGAGCGGGACGACGAGCTGCGCTCGTGGCTGCCGACCTGGAAGAGCGACGGCGGCGACGCGCGGCGCTTCCGCCGCGGCGCCGGGCGGCGCTTCGGCTCCGACGAGGTCCGCGCCTGGCGGTACAGCGAGCAGCTGCTGGCGCCCAGGCGGCTGCAGATCCGCCAGGTCGCCAGGGCTCTCCTGGTGCACCCCAGGTACCTGCCGTACCACGTGGTCGCAGCGCTAGCCGGGGCCAGCTAGACAAGGTCCGCGCATGATCAGGTAAAGAAACGGCTGCTATAGCAGCGGAAATCCTTCGAGATCATGGTTGCCCGGGCACGGCGGTCAGGCCCCGCTAGGGCCATCCGGGTACATCAGCATGACCACCTCGCCGACCGGCCTGCCCTGGCAGTTCGGGCACACGTCGACGTGTGCCTGCCCCGGCTGCGAGCGCATGGCCGACGTCGCAGCCAGCTTCGCGGCAGCGATCTTGTTGTCCGAGCGGTGCAGGGTCACCATCTCGTCTCTGGTCGTCTCGTGACCGCACAGGTCACACAGCCGGTGCTCGATCGTCTCGGTCTTGGTCGCCATCTCGTCCCCCCGAAGGCCGGCCCCGGAAAACGGGCCTGACCTGCAGCTCGTCCTACCCGCGGCCCGGCAGGGTCACGCCAGCCG
>DASXMR010000101.1:0-10931 GCA_036495525.1 Streptosporangiaceae bacterium
CTTGCGTCGTGCTTTCAGCGTCTCGTTGGCTGCCCGCCAGCGTTCCGGCGTGACGACCGCTACGGCTACTTGCTGGCTGCCGTTGTTCGGCCGACGCCCCTTGTACGTCTCGCAGGGAATGAGCCCGTTGCATATGGTGCCCTCGTTCCACGACGTGCCGGGCTTGGATTTGGTGCCCATCGGCTTGACGCCTTGACGGTCAAGCTCGGCAGCGATGGCACGCAGCGGCCTGCCCTTGATCACTTCGTCATAGATGTACGGCAGCCACGTCTTGCCCTCGTCGGTGGGCTCAAGCTGCTTGCGTCCGTCGCGTTCCACGATGCGGTATCCCCACGGTGCCCGGCCGATGAGTGACCCGGCAGCGCGTAGCCCGTCATGCTTGGCCTTGACGCGCTGGCTCTTCCGCTTGGACTCCATATGCGCGACCGTCGCTGCCAGCGAGAGCATGACATCGGACATCTCATTCGCCGTGTTCAGGTGCGGTTCTAGGACGTACTCAATCCGGCCGCCAGCCTCACGGACGAGCTTCGCAAGATCGAACACGTAACTGGCGCCGCGTCGTTCGATCCGGTCAAGCACCCACACGACAAGCACGTTGATCTTGCCAGCAGTCATGTCTGCCAGCGCCTGATTGAGCGCCTTGTCCTGCTCGCCGTGGTATGCCGACTTGCCGTGCACCGTGTACGTCGCGGTCACGTCGTAGCCGTGGCTGGCGCACCACGCGTCAATGTCCGGCTGCTGGGATGCTTCGTCCTGCCCGCCGGATGACACTCGCAGCCAGCGGCCTGCCTTGTCGTTCGTCATGCCAGCCACTGTAGTGCAAAATACCTCAGGATGCTGGACACCACGATCGTCGGGGTGGCCTTGCCGGCCATCCGGCACGATCTGGGCTTCTCGCAGGCATCGCTGGCCTGGGTGGTGAACGCCTATCTGCTCGGCTACGGCGGTTTCCTGCTGCTTGGCGGGCGGCTGGGAGACCTGTTCGGCTACCGGCGGCTGTTCATGGCCGGGATCGGAGTGTTCACGCTGGCATCGCTGGCCTGCGGCATGGCCACCGGGCAGGGGTTCCTGCTGGCCGCGCGGGCGGTGCAGGGGGTGGCAGGGGCCCTGGCCACGGCCGCTGCGCTGTCCCTTGTCGTGCGGCTGTTCGAGCAGCCTGGCGACCGCGCCAGGGCGATGGGCCTGTACGGGATGGTCTCGGCTGGCGGCGGAAGCATCGGCGTGCTGGCCGGCGGCGTGCTGACCGGCCTGCTGTCGTGGCACTGGATCTTCCTGGTCAATATCCCGATCGGGGCTGCGGTACTGCTTTGCTCGCTGCGGCTGGTGCCCGCCTGCCCGCCTCAGCCGGGCCGAGGCCGGCTGGATGTGCCTGGCGCGGTGCTGGTGACCGCTGGCGCGCTGCTAGCCGTCTACGCGATCACGGGTGCCAGCCAGGAAGGCTGGACTTCCGCTCGCACCGGCTGGAGCCTGGCCGGCGCCGCCGTGCTGCTGGCGGCGTTCGCCGCCGTGGAGTCGCGCACCGCCCACCCGCTGGTGCCGCTCCGGCTGCTGCGGCACCGCAACCTCTCGGCCGCAGCCGTCATCGGCCTGCTCTGGACGGCTGCCATGTTCGCCTGCTTCTTCCTCACCACCCTGTACCTCCAGCAAGTGCTGGGCTACAGCCCGCTACAGACCGGCCTGGCTTTCCTGCCCATGAACGTGATCATGGCTGGCCTCTCAGTCAGCATCGCCGCCGCCCTGGTGGCGAGATTCGGCGTCAGGCTGCCGTTGCTTGCCGGGCTGATCCTCGTCGTCGCCGGCCTGGCGCTGCTCGGCCGTGCCCCTGCCGGCGGCCACTTCGTCACTGACGTGCTGCCGGGCGGCATCATGCTCGGCATCGGCGCCGGCACTGCCCTCGCCCCGCTGCTGCTGGCGGCCACCGGTGACGTGCCGCCCACCGAATCCGGCCTGGCCTCCGGGGTGGCCAGCAGCTCCTTCATGCTCGGCGGCGCGCTCGGCCTGGCCGTCCTGGCCAGCCTCGCCGTCAGCCGCACCCGTGCCCTGGCCGCCGGCGGGACGTCGCACCTGGCCGCGCTGGCCGGCGGCTACCACGTCGCCTTCCTGGCTGGCGCGGCGGCTGCGGCACTGGCCGCCCTGCTCGCAGCCTGCTGGCTGCGGCCGGCCAGCGGCGGGCCGGCCGGAACAGCCGCTGTCCCGGCCGCTGAGCCGGCCTTGACTGCCGCGCCAGGTGGCAGATGAGCACCAGCGAGACGATGCCGCCCAGGTCCGGCGACGCAGCCGGACCGGCCTGGGAGGCCGCCATAGGAAAGTGGCGGGCCCGCCAGCGGCGGACGCCGCGGTGGCATCCGCTGGCGGATCAGGACCGCCGCCTTGCAGAGCAGCGACCGGTTGCCTCGCTACTGCGAGATGCGCCTGCCAGTGATCGCCGCGACGGCGAGTTCGGCGAGGATGACCCGGCCAAGACCCCAGGGGCTGCCGTCGCCGAGTACCTCCGACCCATGTGGCCACTTGGCCGCTGGTGATGCGCAATGTGATCCGCGGCTTGCGACGCCGCTTATCCACGCCCGCGACGGCTCGGGGGCCGTCACGGCGTGGACCTGGCCGGCCGGCTGGCCAGCCAGGTGCCCGGCAGGTCAGGGTGAGCAGTGACTGCGGCGCTCAGCCGGACTGAGCAGACAGCCCGGCGATGATGTCCCGCGGGTCGAACGTGGCCAGCACCCGGATGATCTTGCCGTCCCTCACCCGGCTCCAGTTGACCACGGCCGTCGGCGGCGCGACCGTCGTGTACAGGTCGAACCACGTCATCACGTCGCCGTCGTCGGCTGTCACCTGCTGGATCAGCACATCCTTGGTGATCGAGAACAGCCGCTGGATCGCCGTCGCCAGCTCGTCGGCGCCCTCGGCGTGACCCATCGGCCCGGCAAACGTCGCGTCGTCGGCGAGCAGCGCGCGCAACGCCGCCGGGTCGTTCGCCTTCCAGGCGTCGAAGTACGCGGCCGCCACTGCCCGCGGTTCAGCCGTCATCTGGCCGCTCCGTCGACGGGTGGCGCCGGCCTGATCCGGTTATCCCGGCCGGGGCCGCGAGCCAGCTTCCGGCCGGCCAGCTGCCATACCTGATGCACGATGCCTCCTTCACGGAACCTGACCAGACGCCTGGTCAGGGCTGGTAGGAGCCCGGTACCCAGGTCCTGGTGGCGACACCGACCGCGTTCCACGCGTTGATGGTGACGATGAGGGCGAGCAGCGCGGCGACCTCGCCGGGGCTGTACTGGGCGGCAGCTGCCCGGTAGGCCGAGTCGGAAACGTGGTCGCCAGCCGCAGCCAGGGTGACGTCCTCGGTGAAGGCGAGCGCTGCGCGCTCGCGCCCGGTAAAGAACGGCGTCTCGCGCCAGGCAGGCAGCGCGTACAGGCGCTGCTCGGTCTCGCCGACGGCGCGGGCGTCCTTGGTATGCATGTCGATGCAGTAGGCGCAGCCGTTGAGCTGTGAAGCCCGGACGCGGATCAGCTCGCGGAGCCGGGCGTCGATACCTGCCTTGTCCAGTTCCCTGGTCGCCGACTGGTCCAGCTGCGCCAGGGCGCGGGCGAAGCCGGGGGCCTGGGCGTCGAAGTCCAGCCGGACCTCGATCTGCGGTGTTGCCGAGTCCTTCGTGCTGATGCCGGTGGTTGTCATGTGACCGACGTTAGGCGGACAGCAGCCCAGCGGTAAGCTCCAATTCTATGCAGAAAATATGGGCCACTTCTGGAGTGGACCTGCATCTGGAGCGGTCTGGCTTCAGGGTCAGGGCGGGCCTGGAAGCGGCGCTGCGCCAGGCCGTGCAAGACGGGCGGCTGGGCGCCGGGACGCGGCTGCCGTCTTCCCGGACGCTGGCCGCTGACCTCGCGATCGCGCGCAACACCGTGGCCGAGGCTTACGGCCAGCTGGTAGCCGAAGGCTGGCTGGTCTCCCGGCAGGGCTCGGGTACGTGGGTCACCGCAGCGGGCCCGGCGCCGGTCACGCGGCAGCCAGCCGCGCGCTCGGCACCAGGGCTCCGGTTCGACCTGCGGGCTGGCGCGCCGGACCTGTCGGATTTCCCGCGGGCCGCCTGGCTGGCCGCCGCGCGCCGGGCGCTGAACGCCGCGCCCGCTCTGGCGCTGGGCTACGGTGACCCGCGAGGCAGCCCGGAATTGCGCGCGGCGCTGGCCGGATACCTGGCGCGCGCTCGCGGCGTGCGGGCAACACCCGACCGCATCGTGGTCTGCACTGGTTTCGCCCAGGGCCTGACCCTGCTCTGCCAGGTGCTCAGCGACCGCGGCGCCGGCGGCGTCGCCATCGAGGACTACGGCCAGCAGGGAACGCTAGCGGCCCTGGCGGCTCGCTCGCTCAGCCCCGTGCTGCTGCCGGTGGACGACGGCGGCGCCGTGCTCGACGCCGCGGGTAACGCCGACGCCATGCTGCTGACCCCGGCGCACCAGTTCCCCCTCGGCCCGGCACTTTCCGCCGCCCGCCGCGCCCTGGCTGCCCGCTGGGCCACGGCGGGCAGGCTGGTCATCGAAGACGACTATGACGGTGAGTTCCGCTTCGACCGGCAGCCGGTCGGCGCGCTGCAGGCGCTGGCTCCCGAGCACATCGTCTACGCGGGAACGGCGAGCAAGACGCTGGCTCCAGGGCTGCGCCTCGGCTGGCTGGTGCTGCCCGCGTCGCTGGTCGACGCCGTCGTCGCCGCCAAGGCAGGCGCTGACATCCATACCGGCAGCTTCGAGCAGCTCACGCTCGCCGAGTTCATCACCTCGGGCAGATACGACCGGCACGTCCGCCGGGCCAGGCTCGGCTACCGCCGCCGCCGGAACTGGCTGGTCAGTGCCCTCGCTGAGCACGCCAGAGTGGACCGCGTGACCGGCATCGCCGCTGGCCTGCACGCCGTCGCCGAGCTGCCAGGCCAGCTAGCCGAGGACGCAGCCGTCACCAGCGCCGCGCGCGCCGCAGTCGCCGTCGACCGGCTCGGCAGCTACGCGCTCGGGCGGCATTACCGGCACCACGCTCTGGTCATCGGCTACGCCACCCCGCCGGGGCACTCCTACACCACAGCCGTAGCCCGGCTGTGCGCTGCCATCGCCGCGGCCGGCTAGTCCGCAGGTCCGGCGGGCTAGATAGCGGCCAGTCCGGGCCGGCCTGGACTCGCGGAGCCAGGTACGTGCGCGCCTGCTCAACTAGACTCCTGACGTGATCTTCAAGCAGGTCGGGGAGGGTAGACCCTATCCGGACCACGCGAAGAACTCTCGCGACTGGGCGCAGATCCCGCCCCGGCCCGTGCGGCTGGACCAGCTGATCACCACCAAGAACGTGCTTGACCTGCACATGGTGCTGGCCGACGACTCGACCTACTACGGCGATCTGTTTCCGCACGTCGTTCGCTGGCAGGGCCAGCTCTACCTGGAGGACGGGCTGCACCGGGCGCTGCGCGCCGCCCTGCACCAGCGCGCCGTGCTGCACGCCCGGGTGCTGGAACTCGACTGACAAGCCGTCCCGGCAGGCCGATAGAGGCGCCGGGCCCGCTCGCCGGCGCAGCGTGGCGGCACCTGTTCACCCAGTTAGCCGCGAACCTGATGACCACGGCACACGGCCGAAGCCCGAGAAGGAGAGTGACATGGACACGCACGGACAGCAGCTTGCCGAGACCTTCGTCAAGATGATCAACACCCACGACCCGGACGTGGTCGACCAGTTCGAGGCTGAGGGCTACGTCAACCACGAGGCGCTGTTCTCCGCTGAGGGGCGCGAGGCGAACCGCCAGTTCTGGCAGACGTTCTTCGCGGCGATACCCGACCTCAGCGCCAGCATGGAAGACCTGGTGATCTCCGGCGACCGGGTGGTGGGACGGTTCGTCTACCGCGGCACGCACACGGGAGAGCTCATGGGCATCCCCGCCAGCGGCAAGGCCGTCGAGATGCGGTCCATCGACATCTGGCGCGTCGAGGACGGCGTGTTCGCCGAGCACTGGGACGAGATCAACGCCCTGCAGCTGTTCCAGCAGATGGGCGCGCTGCCGCCGCTCGGCGGCTCCGGGGCCTCGGCGTGACGCTGCTCCCAACGCCGGTCGGTCTATGGCCTCGGTGACCAGGCACAACTGCGGCGGCTGATTCGGGCGGCTGGTCCGCTCGCGACTGGCAGCTGAGACAACAAATGAGACAAGAGATGCCGGGCACGCGCCTGGCGGCCAAGCCGCCAAGACTATTGTTCTTGCCGGTCAGAGCGGTGGAGGTGGGATTTGAACCCACGGAAGACTTGCGCCTTCACACGCTTTCGAGGCGTGCGCCCTCGGCCACTAGGCGACTCCACCGCGCCCGAGCCTACCTGAGCACGGGCCGGCAGTGGCGGTCTGCCAGCACCGGCCTAACGCAGCCGGGCGAAGAACTGGCTGAGCAGCGCCGCGCACTCCTGCGCCAGCACGCCGCTGACGACCTCGACGCCGGGACCGAGCCTGCGGTCGGTGACGACGTCCCAGACAGACCCGGCCGCGCCGGCCTTGTCATCGTGCGCACCGTAGACCAGGGTGCGGATGCGGGCCGAGACCAGCGCCCCGGCGCACATGGTGCACGGCTCAAGGGTGACCACAAGCGTGCACCTGCCGAGCCGCCAGCTGCCCAGCTGCCCGGCGGCCTCGCGGATGGCGACGATCTCGGCGTGCGCTGTCGGGTCCCGGTCTGCCTCGCGCCGGTTGCGGCCGCGCCCGATGACCTCGCCATCCGGGCCGAGGACGAGGGCACCGACCGGCACGTCGGCGGGCTGGCCGGGTGCGGCGGCGTCGTGCGCTGTCGTGCCAGCGGCCAGATCCAGCGCCAGCCGCATAGCGGACTCGAATGAGACCTGGTAGCCAGTAGCCACGGGCAGCCTCCCTCCGGCAAGACCTGCCGGTAAGTGATTCTGCCCGTCCAGGGGCTCGTGTCGCTGCCCGCCCCTGACGGCCTCCAGCCGGGCGACCGGAAGCACGCGACTGACCGTCTGCGGGAGAAGGCGCGGCGCCGTCAGCAGCCGAGCCGCGCCTCGGGTCCGAGCAGCGCGTCAAGCGCGCGTTCGAGTGCCGGGCCGAAGCCGATCCTGCGGGCGAGGCTGGACAGCACCTCGTCGGGGTAGAGATCCAGGTCGCCGGACAGCGCGCCGAGTTCCATCTCGTCCACGCCCAGGTCGGCGAAGATCGACATGTCGCCCGCCGGTAGCACCTGGTCCAGATCCTCGTCCAGCGGCACCGGCAGGTCCAGGTGGTCAAGCACCTGCCGGGCCAGTGGCCAGTCCAGCGAGGCGGTGATGTCGGACAGGTACACGGATACCTGGGCGCCGATGACGCGCAGCGCGACAAAGAAATCCTCGCCGACGGCCGCCAGCCCGATAGTTCCGCCGATGCTCGGCTGCTGCCGCAGCGCCTGGATCAGGCCGTCCAGGTTCCCGGTGAGGGCAGCTGGCAGCAGCTCGGCCAGCCAGGCGTCCTCTTCCCGGTAGACGACCACGGCGAAGTCGTCCATGCCCATATCCGTCATACTCACCCCACCACCGAGCACACAGCTAGGAATGGTGTCAGACTTACGCCGCCACCGTGGCTTGATCGGCGGCGCTCGCTCGCCGGCGCTTGTGCCTGCTGCTGGCCATGAGACATTAAAGAGCAGGTCAGAGCCGTTCAGCCGGGGGCAGTGGCTGAGCCGCCGGATTGTCAGGCGGCAAGCTCTTCGCCTGGCGCATCGGCGCGGCGCGTGCCCGGCAGGACCGCCTCTCACGTAGGGTGGCCTCCTGGTTCCTGGCCATTGGGGCGCAATTGGACCCTGGGTTATGCTGGTCTCAGCGGCCGCGTGCGCGCGCCGGTCAGATAAGCGCTAGGGAGGTGAGCACGGTGCTGAAGAAGGTCATCACCTGGGCTATCGTCCTATTCATCGTGTACTACCTGGCGACAAACCCGCACGGCGCTGCGATATTCGTCCGGGGCATTTTCCACTGGCTGCAGGGCGCCGGCAAGTCGCTGTCGCAATTCTTTAACGACCTTTGATCCGATGAGCCAGACAGGCCGGGCCGGGTCGGCAGCAGTCAATAAGTACCTGCTGCCGCGAGAAAAGCAGCACGCAACCGTCCGGCGGCACCCGGCCATTCTTATCGGCCCTGCCTCACTGGCCGTGGGCGGGCTGCTTGTCGCCGCCGTGCTGAGCGTCACTCTCGTCAGCGGTGCCCTGGTCTGGGTTGTCTGGGCGGCGTGGGCGGCGCTGGTGCTGAACCTGGCCTGGCAGGCAGTCAACTGGGCGGTCGACTATTTCGTGGTGACCTCCGAGCGCATCCTGCTGACCTCCGGGGTGCTGACCCGCAAGGTCGCCATGATGCCGCTGTCCAAGGTCACGGACATGAGCTTCCAGCGCTCGTTCGCCGGCCGGGTGCTTGGCTATGGCGATTTCATCGTCGAGTCAGCCGGCCAGGATCAGGCGCTGCGCACGGTCGACCATATTCCTTATCCGGAGCAGCTCTACCTGCTCATCTGCGGGATCCTCTTCCCCAAGAGCGACGTGCCAAGGGACCAGTTCGGCATGCCGATGGATCCTGATGAGTGGGCAGGGGCGGGCGTGACGGCCGAGTGGGTCAACCCCGACGATCCTTACGGTCCAGCGGAGATAGAGCCTCCCAGCAGCGACGACTGACCGCCGCGGCCCCGGCGGACTCGCGGCTGCCTGCCATTGACCCGCTGCAGCAAGCTGAGGCAGCCAGCAGTACCGCGCCGCTTGGCGCTTATCCGGGCAGCAGCACCAGGGCGCGATTGTGCGGACCACGGAAGCTCAGGATGACTCGCTGGCAGGTGCCGTAGGCGGCGTGGTGCCGCTCGATGGCATCGAGCAGCTGATCCCGGCCAAGCCTGGCATCCGCGGCCCAGAAGTTGCAGCATGGCACGACGACAACGGGCCGCATCCGGGCCGAATTCACCACTTCACGAAGCGCGCTATCCGGGTGCAGGCCAATGACGACGTCGTAGTACTCGGCCATGCCGGCCTGATAATCTTCCGCGCGGCTCGAAACGCCACGCAGAACCCAGCCGCGGGGATCCACGACGTCGCATTCGATGTTGTGCCGCTTGCGGAGAATGCGGGCGAGCATTCCCTGGCCGCCGGCGACGTCAGCGGCGCTGCGGGCGGCTGGGAACCGGGCGGCAACGAAGTCAGCCACGACCTCGAACCGCTGCCCGTCACCGTGAAATCGATGTGTCGTCACCGTCAGACCAACTACCCGGATGCGTGCGCGTCCCGCGTTCAGCCGATGCGGGGCCGGGACTTCACGCTGCTGGCGCAAAGGTCCCTGGTCAGCGGAGGCTCGTGGATTTGAACCCCGGATGGGCGTGAACCCAAACCGCATTAGCAGTGCGGCGCCATAGACCGGACTAGGCGAAGCCTCCCAGCGACCCGGACGGGTCGCGGCCCTAGGGTACCGCCACCCCCGGGCGAGCGGCAAAGCCGCCGGCCTCGGCTGCCAGTGCCCGGCCAGCCGGCCTCAGCGCGTCTCGATGACCTCGTAGTCACCCCGCGCGTATGCCTCGCGGATCCTGGTCTTGGCGAACTTGCCGACGCTGGTCTTGGGCACCTCCCCGATGAACGACCAGCGCTCGGGCAGCTGCCAGCGCGGCACCTGCGCGGACAGGAACGCGCGCAGCTCGGCTGCGCTGACGGTGGCCCCGTCGGCCAGCACCACGGTGGCCAGGGGTCGCTCGCCCCACTTGTCGTCCGGCACTCCGATGACCGCGGCCTCGGTCACCTCGGGGTGCGCCATCAGCGCGTTCTCCAGCTCCATCGAGGAGATCCACTCGCCGCCCGACTTGATCACGTCCTTGGCCCGGTCGGTCAGCGTGACGTAGCCGAGCCGGTCGACGGTGCCGACGTCGCCCGTGCGCAGCCAGCCGTCGCGGAACTTATCCGGGTCGTCGTCCTTGTAATACGCGCCGGTGACCCACGGCCCGCGCACTTCCACCTCGCCGACTGCCTCGCCGTCGTGCGGCAGCAGGACGCCGCCGTCGCCGACCAGCCTGGTCTCTACCGCGCACATATGCCGGCCCTGGGTGTTCCGGTAGTGCCAGCCCTCCTCTTCCGGCACGCCGGCCGGCGGGTGCGCGACGCTGCCCAGCGGCGAGGTCTCGGTCATGCCCCAGGCCTGCACGATCCGGACGCCAAGCTCTTTCTCGTAGGCCTCCATCAGCGAGTGCGGCACTGCTGAGCCGCCGCACGGCACCAGCCGCAGCGAGCTCAGGTCGCCGCCTTGAGCGCGCACGTGCTGGAGCAGCGCGTTCCAGATCGTGGGCACTGCGCCGGCCAGCGTGGGCCGTTCCGCCTCGATGAGCCGCACCAGGGGCTCTGGCTGCAGGAACCGGTCCGGCATCACCAGGTCGGCGCCGGCCAGCATGGCCGCGTAGATCAGCCCCCAGGCGTTGGCATGGAACATCGGCACGACCGGCAGCACCCGGTCGGTGTCCGAGAGGCCGAACACGTTCCCCATGCACACGGCCATCGAGTGCAGGTGCATCGAGCGGTGGCTGTACACGACGCCCTTGGGGTGACCAGTCGTGCCGCTCGTGTAGCACATGGCCGCGGCCTGGCGCTCGTCGACGTCGGGCCACTCGAAGGTGGCGGGCTGGGCCGCGAGCAGGGCCTCGTAGGAGTGCACCGGCCGGCCCGCATCGGCCAGCTCGGCGGGCACCGTGAACTCCGTCTCATCCTCGGCCGCGGTGACGATGACGTGCCGGATGGCCGGGGCATAAGGCAGCACCTGAGCCAGCAGCGACACCAGGGAGCGGTCGACGATCACGACGTCGTCGCCGGCGTGATCGGCGATATAGCCGATGACCTGCGGGTCGAGCCGCAGGTTGAGGGTGTGCAGCACCGCGCCCATGGATGGAATGGTGAGGTAAGCCTCGAGGTGCTCCGCGTTGTTCCACATCAGG
>DASXMR010000102.1:0-36545 GCA_036495525.1 Streptosporangiaceae bacterium
GTTTGGGCTTGTGGAGCTAAGGAGATTCGAACTCCTGACCTCTTGCATGCCATGCAAGCGCTCTACCAACTGAGCTATAGCCCCGCGGGGGCGCCCGGCCTGCCCGGCCGCGGCGCCTCGCCAGTGTACAAGAAACCGGTCAGTGGGCGCCGCCGGGTTCAGCGGCGGATACCGGCTCCGGCAGCCTGCCGACGTTGTGCTCAAGCAGCCGCCAGTGGCCGGCTCGCCTGCCAAGGACCGACCAGGCGCAGTTGGCCAGCGGACCAATGACGCGGTTGCGCTCCGGCAGGCCAAGCAGCCGGGAGATGCCCATGCTGATCGCGCCGCCGTGGCTGACGATCACCGCCAGGCCGCCGGCCGGCAGTCCCTCGGCGATCCGGGAGAACGCGGCCGCAGCCCGCTCGGCCACCACCTCGACCGTCTCGCCGTCCGGCGGGTTCCACTGCGCGTACTCGGCTGGGTAGGCCAGCCGGATCTCGGCGTCGGTCATGCCCTCCCAGCTGCCGCCGTTCCGCTCGCGCAGGTCCTTGTCGAGCTGGGCGGCCAGGCCGGTGATCGCGCCCAGCCGCTGCGCAGTCTGGGCGGCGCGGGACATGTCAGAGGTGAAGATCGCCGTCGGGCGCAGCGAGGCCAGCAGCCGGGCGGCCCGGTCCGCCTGGGCGAGGCCGGTGTCGTCCAGAGGGATGTCGGTCTGCCCCTGGAACCGGCGCTCGGCGTTCCATGTCGTCTGACCGTGCCGCCACAGCACCAGCCTGATCACTGACCCGGCCCGGTCGGGTCCCATGCTGGCGCCATAGGCGTCGCGGGGCTCCTGGCTGGGCTGGCCTACCTGGCTGAGCTGTGCGGCTGGCCCGGCCTGACCCGGCTCACTTCCGCCCGGCTCTGCCGCCGTCAGCGCTGGCCCCGGGAGGGCGTGCCGCTCGCCCCGCCACTGGCCGGGCGGGCGCTGCCCGCGATGGCCGGCTCGGGCAGCGGAATCTGCGGGCAGTCCTTCCAGAGCCGTTCCATCGCGTAGTAGACCCGCTCCTCGGCGTGCTGCACGTGAATGACCACGTCGATGTAGTCGAGCAGGACCCAGCGGCCCTCGCGCTCGCCCTCCCGCCTGACCGGCTTGGTCCCGGCCCTGCGCATCCGCTCCTCGATCTCGTCGACGATGGCCCGGACCTGGCGGTCGTTGGAGGCTGAGCAGAGCAGGAACGCGTCGGTGATCACGAGCTGCTCGCTGACGTCGTAGGCAATGATGTCGGTGGCGAGCTTGTCGGCCGCGGCGGTCGCCGCGATCCCGACGAGCTCGATAGCCCTGTCGGTGGCAGTCACGTGTGCTGCTTGTCCTCCTCGGCTGGCCTGATGCCCCTGCCTTACCCACGTCCGCTGCGCAACGGGGTTCGGCCAGTTCAGCGTAGCCCGGCCTGCCGACTCCATGCGACTCTGACAGCGCTGACGATGTGGTGTTTCGGAGTGCTCTGTCCTGATTACCAGGTGAGCAGGGCCGACCTGACTAGCCGCGGCGGGCCGCAGCCGCAGAGGCGGCCCAGGCGATGGCGATAAGCGCCACGGCGACGCCCAGCGGCAGTCCCGGCAGCCACGAACTGCCCTGCGACACCGCGCCCGAGCCGCGCAGCGCCGCGCTGGCCGGCGAGATGGCCGAGGTCAGCGCCGCCGCACCGCCCAGCGGCGCGCGCAGCTCGTGCAGCTGGCCGCCGGACAGCTCCAGCCGCTGCTGCGGCAGCGCGGCGAGCCGGCTGGTGTCGTGATCCACGAAGATCACCGTGCCTCCTTCGGCCACCCGTTCGATGACAATGGCGTCGAGGGACTCGCGGGCTGCCGCGTCCAGCCCGGTCCAGGCCTCGTCGAGGACCAGCAGGCCGGGGTGCGGCAGCAGCGCCTGAGCGATCGCGGCCTTCTGGCAGGTGCCCTGGGAAAGGCGCCGGAATGGAATGTCGGCGTACTCAGCTGCGCCCAGCCGGGCAAGGCACTCATCGATCCTGCCGGGAAGCGCCTTGCCTCGCAGTCCGTACATGCCGCCCAAATGCGTCAGGTATTCCCGCGGTGAAAACGGAAGCGCTGGCGGAAAGCGCTCCGGCACGTAACCGGTCACCGGCCGGCCAGCGATCTTGCCCGCGGTGGGAACCGCGGCGCCGGCGATGACCCGCTGCAGCGTGGACTTCCCGCTTCCGTTCACGCCGTCCAGGCGCACGAGCAGACCCGGCCGGATCGCCATGGTCACGTCGCGGATGACCCACGGCTGCCTGATTCAGTACCGCACGGCGACGTTGTCTAGCTGCACTCGTGCCTCCCGCGAAGCGCCTGCCCGCCCGCTGCGCTGTCCATTCTTCCGCATTCTGCCGGACTTCCGGCCGCGTCAGCCGACTAGTGACTGAGTAGTAGCTGAAAGGCGGCTGGAAGCGAACAAGAACTGAGTCGGCACGCCGGCGATATGGCGGCTACATAAGCCGCCGGGCAGTAACGTTTTGCCGCTGTGGCTGTCCCGTCACGATCCGATTCCGAAAGGCTGAAAAGCGTAGACAGCCCGGCCGGGCCACACCATTATTGGGGCCGCTAGTTGCGGGGCCAGCTGCGAGAAAAGAGCCACATTGCGAACATCCAGGCTAGTGAAAGGCACTGCGATCGGCGTTCCGGTCCTGGTCGTAGCCATGACCGGCATCGCGCAGGCGCAGAACGCGGGCGGCAGCGCGGCCGCGTCACTGTCCACCAAGGTCACCCAGCGGGTGATCGTCGTCATGCAGAACCAGCTGTCAGCCGTACCTGACACCGCGGCGAACGCGGCCCGGCGCTCGGCGATGGCCAGGTCGACGCAGAGCAGCGTCATGGCGCAGATGACTCAGACTCACGCCCGCAACGTGAAGAGCCTCTCGCTGATCAACGCCGTCGTCGCCACGGTCTCGCCGGCGGCGGCCAGGCAGCTGGCGGCCAACCCGGACGTCGCCCAGGTGGTGCCAGACCGCGTGATCCCGATCGAGGGGACACCGCCGTCGGTCCAGGCCAAGCTCGCCAAGGCCGCCGCCGGGACCAAGCCGCTGCCCGGCGCCTGCGCGCCAGGCAACAAGGTCCAGCTCAACCCGGAGGCGATCGAGAGCATCCACGCTGCCTCCCAGTCGGGACGCGGGCACACCGCCCAGGCGCTCGGCTACACCGGCGCCGGGGTCAAGGTCGCCTACATCGCCGACGGCATCGACCCGAACAATCCGGACTTCATCCGGGCCAACGGGCAGCACGTGTTCATCGATAGCCAGGACTTCAGTGGCACTGGCACGAACGCGGTGACCGGCGGCGGCGAAGCGTTCCTCGACGCCAGCTCTATCGCCGCGCAAGGCCGCGAGGTCTACAACATTCAGCAGTTCGGCGGGTTCAACCGCAAGTGCCTGATCCGGGTCAAGGGCGTCGCGCCTGGCGCCAGCCTGGTCGGCCTGAACGTGTTCGGCTCCTCGAACTTCGCGTTCAACTCGGTCTTCCTCGAGGCGATCAACTACGCGGTCAACACCGACCACGTGAACGTCCTCAACGAGTCCTTCGGCTCCAACCCGTTCCCCGACGAGGCCAGCCTTGACCTGACCAAGATGGCTGATGAGGCCGCGGTCAAGGCCGGCGTCACCGTCGTCGCTTCCAGCGGCGACGCGGGCGTGACCAACACCATCGGATCGCCGGCCACCGACCCGGCCGTGCTCTCAGCTGGCGCCACCACCACGCTGCGCGCCTACGCGCAGGCCGGCGTCGCCGGCATCACCGCTCCCGGCGTCAAGGGCTGGATCAGCGGCAACATCAGCGCGATCAGCTCGTCCGGCTTCGACCAGGCCGGCGGCACCATGGACGTGGTGGCGCCCGGCGACCTGAACTGGGCGCTGTGCAGCCCGTCGCCGCAGTTCGAGTCCTGCGGCGGGCTCAACCTGGAGCTGACCGGCGGCACCAGCGAGTCCTCACCGCTGACCGCTGGCGTAGCGGCCCTGGTGATTCAGGCCTACGCCAAGTCGCACGGCGGCCAGGACCCCTCCCCCGCGATCGTGAAGAAGATCATCGTCTCCACCGCGCAGGACATCAATGCGCCCGGCGAGCTGCAGGGCGCTGGCATGGACAACGCCTACCAGGCGGTGCTCGCTGCCAAGAACTTCAAGGGCAGCAGCGGCCGCCGTACCGGGCACGCGATCATCAACAATAAGACCCAGCTGACCGGCATCGGCCAGGCGGGCAGCAAGCAGAAGTTCAGCGAGAAGCTGACCAACACCGGTCGCGGGCCGCTCACCGTGCACCTGTCCAGCCGGACGCTGGCCCCCTACCAGGTCACGACCAAGGAGACCGTGGGCCTGAACTCGGGGAACGGCTTCGCCGAGGCAGTGCCGTTCACCGTGCCAGGAGGCCAGGCGAGACTCAACGTCTCGGTGTCCCTGCCGGGTGTCATTGACCTGAGCCTGATCAGCCCCGGCCACAAGCTGGCGATGTTCAACCTGCCACAGGGCGTCGGCAACTTCGGCAACGCGCAGGTCGCCAAGCCGCAGCCGGGCGTATGGACAGCCCTGATCTCCACCAGGCCGGGATCCTCGCCAGTCTCAGCTCAGTTCCAGGCCGAGACAGCTGGCTGGCAGGACTTCGGCAAGCTGTCCACCAACAGGCTCCGGCTGCCAGCAGGCGGGTCGAAGAAGTTCACCTTCAAGGTCCGCACCCCGGCGCTGCCGGGCGACCAGGCGGGCTCGATCGTGATGAAGAGCTCGGCTGCCGTGCCGGCGTTCTCCAGGGTGACCACCGTTCCGGTCACGCTGCGCTCGCTGGTGCCGACGCCGAACCCGTCCACCACCTTCACCGGCACCCTGACCGGCGGTAACGGCCGCTCGACGACCACCGGCCAGACCGCCTATTACCAGGTCCAGGTGCCGTCCGGTACAAAGGCGCTGAACGTCGATGTCAGCACCGCGAACCCGGCCAACACGATGCTGGCCCAGCTGGTCGACCCGTCGACTGGCATGGGCGCCTCAACCGCGTTCAACGGGATGCTCGTGACGACGGCGAGCGGCGGTACCGGCTTCAAGCCGCAGACCGGCGCGCAGCTGCATGTGCTGAACCCGAGCGCGGGCACCTGGACGCTGGTGGTGGACTTCTTCAACAGCGTCTCCGGTACCTCGGTGGCCCAGCCGTTCACCGTCACGATGAACGACACCCCGGTCACCGCGTCGGCGAGCGGCCTGCCCGACTCGGCCAGCACCCAGCTGGCCGCAGGCACGCCGGTCACCGTCCCGGTTACGGTCACCAACAACGGCACCACGCCCGAGGAGTACTTCGTCGACCCGCGGCTGAGCACGCAGTCGACGGACACGCTGGCGGCGCAGACCACGAACAACCTGACGCTGCCGAACCTCGCCGGGACGATACCGACCTACCTGGTCCCGTCCCACACCTCGGCCATCTCGGCCCAGGTGACCACGTCTCCGACCCCGGCGTTCTTCGACATCAACTGGACGTTCGGAGACCCGGACCTGGCCTCGAACACGGGCACCACGTCCACGGCGAATTTCTCGTCGTCGGCTGTGGCACCGGGCGACTGGACCGTGACGCCGTTCCTGCAGGGCCCGACCGGCCCGAACCAGGCGCCGTCACAGCCGGCCACCGCGTCGATGACGGCGACCCACGCCGCCTTCGACCCGGCGGTCACCTCGCCGACCGGTGACCTGTGGCTCGGCAGCCTCGACCCGAACAGCCTGTTCACCCCGGTCGTCGTCGGAGCCGGCCAGACCGCCACCGTCAATGTGACGATCACGCCGTCGGGTTCATCGGGCACCGTCGTGAGCGGAACGCTGTACGTGGCCGCGGCGTCGTTCCTGCCCGGCGCGGTGACGATCAACGTGCTGCCGAACAACGCGCCGGAAGGCAGTGATGTCGCCGCCTTCCCGTACACCTACACCATCAAGTAACAGCTAGCCGCACGCCGGAAGGCGCCGGGGACCGAACGGTCCCCGGCGCCTTTCCTGTCCCCCGGCGCCTTTCCTGTCCCCCGGCGCCTTAGCTCCCGGCCGCCTTGTCCGCCCGCACCCGGCGCCGCACGCAGGCGCTGACCGGGCCGGAGCCGAGCGGCAGCGCGAGGCGTCCGCCGACCAGGAACGGGGAAGGGCTGAGGTCCAGAGCCGGCTGCCCGGTCAACTGTGGTCAGCCAGCCGGAGGGGAGCAAATCATGACAGAGACCGCACCGGCACCGGACTTCGCCCACTTCCCATCGCCAGCCGAGGGCATCCTGGTGGCGATGTTCATCACTGTCCGCGATGTCGCGCGGTCCAGGGACTTCTACTCCCGCGTCCTGGGTGGCGACGTCATCCTGACTGAGAACCCGTGCACGATCAGGCTGTCCAACTCCTGGATCATCATGAACCCTGGCGGGCCGCCGACGCCTGATAAGCCAGGCATATCGGTTGTCAACTACCAGCCGGACGACACGACCTCGATTTTCCTGAACCTGCGCGTCGCCGACATCCAGGCCTGTTACCAGGAGTGGAAGGGCAAGGGGGCGCAGTTCGTCACGCCGCCGATCGACCGCGGCGCGGAGATCCGCTGCTATCTGCGGGATCCGGACGGCTACCTCATCGAAGTCGGCCAGGCCACCGGCCTGAGGCAAGGCAGACAGGCCGCCAAGCGCCCGGAGGACCTGCCGGGGTGACCCTTCAGCAGCTGGCCCGCCGACGGACCTGCCGGGCTGAGCCGGTCAGCCGGGCCCGGCGCACAGCAGGCGGGCGCAGGCCGCTGACCAGGCGCGACGGGCGCCGGTCAGTCGCCGTCGTCCCGGTACAGGCGGCGCTTGGAGATGTACTGCACGATGCCCTCGGGCACCAGGTACCAGATCGGCTCACCCGCCCTGACCCGCTGCCGGCAAGTGGTGGACGAGATCGCCAGCGCCGGGATCTCGATGAGGCTAACCCCGGCGTCGGGCAGCCCGGCCACCGACAGCCGGTGACCCGGCCTGGTACAGCCGACGAAGTGCGCCAGCTTGAACAGCTCGTCTGAGTCACGCCACGACATCATCCTGGCCAGCGCGTCGGCGCCGGTGATGAAGAAGAACTCGGCATCCGGTCCGCGCGCGGCGCGCAAGTCGCGCAGCGTGTCGATGGTGTAGGTCTCCCCCGGCCGGTCGATATCCACCCGGCTGACCGAGAACCGCGGGTTCGACGCGGTGGCGATCACCGTCATCAGGTAGCGGTCCTCAGCGGCCGAGACCTTCCTATCTTCCTTCTGCCACGGCTGGCCGGTGGGCACGAAGATGACCTCGTCAAGCGCGAAGAAGTGGGCGACCTCGCTGGCCGCGACCAGGTGCCCGTGGTGGATCGGGTCGAAGGTGCCGCCCATGACGCCGATCCGCTTGGCCGCGCCGAGATCGCTCACCTGCGCCCCCTCTCAGTCGTTCCTGCGACTGTAGACGGCGCGGTCAGCCGGCCGGCTGGCGGCGGTACGGTCAGACGCGAGCTGCCGCCGGCCGGCGGCGGTGGCCTCAGACGGGATAGGTCACGCCGGTGAGCTGCTCGGACTCGGCCCAGAGCCGGCGCTGCACAGCCGCGTCGTGCGACCTCGTGGAGGAACGCACCCGCACCGGGTAGCCGGTGAACTGCATCAGGCCGTCCGGGCCGTAGTAGTCGCCGCCGTGCACGTCCGGGTCCGTCGCGGCACGCAGTGTCGGCAGCGCGCCCATCACCGCGTCCTGCACGAGCCATGAGTTGACCGGCCGCAGCCGGGCGTTCAGCGGACCGGTCATCCACGCTCCCGAGTGGCGGGTCAGCTCGGTGCGCGCGGTACCGGGGTGCGCGGCGACGGCGATCGCCGGCTCGCCAGCGGCTGACAGCCGCCGCTGCAGTTCGTAGGTGAACATCAGGTTCGCCAGCTTGGACTGGCCGTACGCGGCCATCTTGGTGTACCGGCGGGTGAAGTTCAGGTCGTCGAAATGGATCCGGCCCGCCCGATGGCCGTTGCTGCTGACCGTCACCACCCGCGAGCCGGCGACCTGCAGCATGCTGCCGAGCAGCAGCCCGGTCAGCGCGAAGTGGCCCAGGTGGTTGGTGCCGATCTGCAGCTCGAAGCCGTCCTCGGTTCGCCCGTAGGGCGGCATCATCACCCCGGCGTTGTTGATCAGCAGGTCGATCCGCTGGTGCGCGGCGGTGATCTGCGCCGCCGCCTCGCGGACCGACGCCAGCGAGGCCAGGTCGAGCCTGATCAGCTCCTGCTGTGCGGCGGGTGCCGCCGCCGCGACCTGCTCAGCCGCCCCTTTGCCCTTGCCCGTGTCCCGGCAGGCCAGCACCACCGCCGCACCACGAGCGGCCAGCACCTTGGCCGCCTCGAGGCCGATGCCCGAGCTTGCGCCGGTGATGACGGCTACCCTGCCCGCCTGGTCACCGACGTCGGCGGTGGTCCAGTGCGCGCCGGGCGCGCTGCGCTGAGTCAACTCACTCGCCTCCAGGTGGTCGGGCTCATCATCGCGCTCCGCTGGCCGCTCGGCCAGGCCCGCTTTGCCATCCGCATTCTGGACCGCCGGGCCGGCCGCCTCGCCACCCGGCCTCCGGTTCACCCGCCGCCAGCCGAGCGCCAGCCAAATCCCCCGGCCGTCAGCCGATGCCGCGCAGCGGCGGCTCGCCGCCTGACCAGCGGGTGATCCGCACCGCCTTGCCGGTCTCGGTGCGCGGCACGGTGCCTGGCGGCAGCAGCTCGACCTGGACTGACAGCCCGAGCGCGTCGCGCAGTGACGCCTCGATCTGCCCAGCGGGCGGCGGCTGGCCGGCCCCCGGCGCCGGCTCGCAGCAGGCGATCAGCCGGGGCTGCGCCTCGCGCTGGTCCACTACCAGCAGGTAGTCCGGCGCCAGCGCCAGCTCGGCCAGCAGCACTCGCTCGACCTCGCTCGGGTACACGTTCACGCCGCGGATCACCAGCATGTCGTCGCGTCGCCCGGTCACCTTGGACATCTTCACCAGGGTGCGGCCGCACGGGCAGTCGCCGTGCCGCAGCGAGGCGATGTCACCTGCGCGGTAGCGCAGCAGCGGCAGCGCCTGCTTTGTCACGGTGGTGAACACCAGCTCCCCGCTCTGCCCGTCCGGCAGCGGCTGCCCGCTGGCCGGGTCGATGGCCTCGACCAGGAAGTGGTCCTCGTTCACGTGCAGCCCGTCGGCGGCGACCAGGCACTCTGCCGCGACGCCGGGGCCGATCACCTCGGACAGCCCGTAGATATCCAGCGCGCGCAGCCCGAGCAGCTCTTCCAGCCGGCCGCGCAGCGCCTCGCTCCACGACTCAGCGCCGAAGATGCCGGCCCGCAGCTCAAGCCCGGCCCCTGGCCGGACCCCGGCCCCGGCTAGTGCCTCGCCCAGCCGCACCGCGTACGAGGGCGTGCAGGTCAGGATCTGCGGCCCGAGGTCGGCGATGAGCGTGACCTGCCGCGCGGTCATCCCGCCGGAGGCCGGCACGACGGTCGCGCCGAGCTCGACGGCGCCCTGGTGGATGCCGAGGCCGCCGGTGAACAGGCCGTAGCCGTAAGCGTTGTGCACCACGGTGCCGGGTCCGGCGCCCGCTGCGGCCAGCGCCCTGGCGCACATCCGCGCCCACAGCCGCAAGTCGTCGCGGGTGTAAGCGACCAGCGTCGGCCGCCCGCCGGTGCCGCTTGACCCGTGCACCGCGACGACCTCAGCGCGCGGCACGGCCAGCAGGCCGAACGGATAGGCGTCCCATAGGTCCTGCTTGCCGGTGAACGGCAGCGCGCCGAGATCGGCCAGGCTGACGTCGCCGCCCCCGCTAACACCGGCCGCCTTCAGCCGGTCAGCCTGCAGCCCGCCGGCCGCCAGCAGCCGGTCGATCAGGGACCGCAGCCGGTCCTGCTGCAGCGCCGCCCGCTCGCCGGCGGGCATGGACTCGGCGTCCGGCTCGAATAGGGCCGGCAACTGTCCTGCTGGCATGTGGGGCTACCTCCGTCGCCTGGCGCCTACGATGGCGGGTATGACCACTGTGCCTGACCGTTCCCGGGTGCGTCTTCCCGGCATCAGCTCTCGTGCCTACGAGCACCCAGCCGACCGCTCGGCGCTGGTCGCCCTGCGCAAGCTTTCCGGCTTCGACACGATCCTGCGCAACATCGCCGGACTGTTCAACGACCGCTCGCTGCGGCTGATGTTCCTGTCCAGCTCGGTGCGCGCCTCGCCGCGGCAGTTCCCTGACTTGTACGAGTACATGCGTGACGGCTGCTACGTGCTTGACATTCCGCAGCTCCCCGAGCTGTTCATCAGCCAGGATCCGCGGGTGAACGCGATGACGATCGGCACTGACAAGCCGTTCATCGTGATCACGACCGGCGCGGTGGACCTGATGGACGCCGAGGAAACCAGGTTCGTCATCGGTCACGAGCTGGGCCACGCGCTGTCCGGGCACTCGGTGTACCGGACGATGCTCTTCGCGCTCATGGCTCTCGCCGCCCGGCTGGCCTTCGTCCCCTTCGCCTGGCTCGGTCTCAAGGCCATCATCTGGGGCCTAGAGGAGTGGTACCGCAAGTCGGAGCTGTCCTGCGACCGGGCCGGCCTGCTGGCCGGGCAGGACGTCGAGGCGGCACGGCGGGCGCTGATGAAACTGGCCGGCGGCTCGCGGCTCGCCGAGCTCAGCCACGACGAGTTCCACCAGCAGGCGCACGAGTATGACGCGGTGCCTGACATGCGCGAGGGTCTGCTCAAGCTCCTGCAGCTGCAGGGCAACACCCACCCGTTCGCGGTGGTGCGGTTCGCCGAGCTGGACCGCTGGGCCTCAGGAAACGAGTACCGGGACATCCTGGCTGGCGACTACCCGCGCCGCGAGGACGACTCGACCACGTCGGTCGGTGACGAGTTCAAGTCGGCGGCGAAGTCCTACCAGGAGTCATGGAACCGCAGCGCCGACCCGCTCATCGGCGCGGTGCGCGGCGTGGCCGAGGGCGCGGCGAGCGCCGGCAGCAAGCTGTTCAACCGCCGGTTCGGCGGCGGCAACCACGACGACGAGGACTGATCCTCCCGGCCCTCTTGACTGCCGGGCCCGCCGGTAGCGGCGAGCAGGGCAGCCGGTATCGGCGCTGCCCTGGGGGCAACCAGCCTCCGGGCAGCGCTACCCGGCGCGCACCGGGCCTGGCACTGGCGCGAGCCGCCGCAGCACGCTGGGCACCGCGCCCGTGTGCACGACGCCGAGCCGCTGGGTGGCCCTGGTCATGGCCACGTACAGATCGCTGAGCCCGCGGGCCGAGGCGGCCAGCATCTCGGCCGGCTCGGCGATCAGCACGGAGTCGAATTCCAGGCCCTTGGCCTGGCGCACGCTGAGCACCACGACCGGGCTGTCAAGCGTGACCGGCCCTGCCGCCTCGTCCGGCTCTCCTACCGCCGTGCCGGGCAGCGCGGCGTTCACCGCCTCGCCCAGCTCGGCGAGCCGGCTGGCGGGCACCAGCACAGCCAGCCGGCCGTCGCCGGTCTGCGCAGCAAGGTCGGCCGCGGCGTGCGCGACCTCGGCGGCCAGCTCACCGGTCGGCACCTCGCGCCGCCACGGCACCGCGCCGGACTCGCGTACCGAGCGGGGCAGCTCGGATTGCGGATCGACCGCGGCGAGCACGTCGGCCGCGACGGCCATGATCTCCGCCGGAGTGCGGTAGTTGATCGTCAGCGGCGCAAGCCGCCAGCGGTTCTGCAGGTACCGGTTCAGTGCCTCGTTCCAGGAAGAGAGGCCAGCCGGGTCGCTGGTCTGCGCCAGGTCGCCGACGATCGTCAGCGACTTGCTCGGGCAGCGACGCATGATCATCCGCCAGGCCATCGGCGACAGCTCCTGCGCCTCGTCGACGATGACGTGGCCGAACGCCCAGGTCCGGTCCCCCGCCGCGCGCTCGGCGGCGGTGAGCCCCAGATTCTCCTCCTGCCGGGTCGCGAGCCTGCTCGCGTCCACCAGGTCGGCACCCATCAGCATCTCCGGGTCGTCCTCCAGGTCGCGCGACATGATGTCGAGCACGCCCTGCGCGTAGGCGACCTCGGCGCGGCGGCGGCGCTCGGCGCGCGCGCTGGCCGCCCGCTGGTCCTCGCCGAGCAGCTCGGCGGCCTCGTCCAGCAGCGGCACGTCGGCCGGGGTCCAGGCTGCCGCGGCGTCACGCAGCAGCAGCTGGCGGTCGGCGTCGGAGAGCGACGGCGCGGCGGCGGCGAGCCGCTCAGCGGAGGAGAACAGCTCCCGCAGCAGCTGCTGCGGGGTGAGCGGCGGCCAGAGCGCGTTGATCGCGTCGCGGACGGACGGGTCGACGCGCACCTCCTCGCTCAAGTCGGCGAGATCGGCGTCGTCCAGCAGGTTCGGGCCGCCGCGCACGTCGGCGCCGATGCCGCCGGCCGCCTGCCGGGTCAGCACGGTGAGCAGTTCGCGGGCGAACACCTGCCTGGCCTGATTGTGCGGCCACCGGGTGCGCCTGGCCCGCTCGCGTGCCCTGGAGCAGACCTGCGGGGTCAGCCGCAGCCGGTCGTGATCGAAGATGATCTCCACGTCCTGGTCCGGCACCAGCTGCCGGTCCCGCACGGCGGCGGCGATCACCCTGGCCATCAGCGTGCTGCCCTTGATTGCCGCTGCATCGCTCCGCTCCACGGCCCGTGCCTGCACACCGGGGTACAGGTCGGCGACGGTGGACAGCAGCACGCTGGTCTCGCCGAGCGACGGCAGCACCTGGCCGATGTAGCGCAGGAAGGTGGCGTTCGGGCCGACCACCAGCACGCCGCGCTTCTCCAGCTGCCGCCGGTAGGTGTAGAGCAGGTAGGCGGCGCGGTGCAGCGCGACGGCGGTCTTGCCAGTGCCCGGCCCGCCCTGCACGACCATGGTGCCTGCCAGGCCGGACCTGATGATCGCGTCCTGCTCGGCCTGTATCGTCTCGACGATGTCGGTCATCGTGCCGGTGCGGCTCGCGTTCATGGCCGCCAGCAGCGCTGACTCGCCCGTCAGCCCCTCGTGCCTGGACGGGTCGGCCGCGGCCAGGTCGAGCACCTCGTCGTCGAAGCTGAGCAGCTTCCGGCCGCGGGTCCTGATGTGCCGCCGTACCCTGACATCGCCGGGCGAGGCCGCCGTCGCGAGGTAGAACGGCCGTGCCGCGTCGGCCCGCCAGTCCATGAGCAGCTGCTCGTACTCGTTGTCGGCGGTTTCCCCGTGAATTCCCAGCCTGCCGATATAACGCCGTTCGCCCTCGGTGAATTCGAGCCGGCCAAAGCACAGCCCGTTCTCCGCGGCGTCGATCTGTGCCAGCTGCCGCATGTACATGACACCGAACACGTCGCGCTCGCTCATCGCCTGATGCGTGCCGCCTGTCTGCCGCAACACGCCGGCCAGCCGCAGGCTGGCGCGCTCGCGCAGCTCATCGAGCCGACCGTAGAGCATTGAGATATACCCCTGCTCACGGGTCATTTCGTCGTTTGACAATCGAGCTCCTCAGCGGCTAGGATAGGGTTTTAGCACCTGGGGAATTGTCCTGGGTGTTTATGTTTTTGCGGACAGGCAGCGGCGTTATCAATATAGCGCCAGTCGTTTAATTTTTTGAACGAGGCCGTCAGCGCCCAGTCCCGGCCCGCAGCGTCCCCCTCCGGCGGCCCTGGCTGACCTGGCCACAGCCAGGGAGTCTTACTGCTGCTCCAGCAGCACCAGGGCTCCCGAGCTGTCGTAAGGCCCTACCCGGACAACCGCGGATCAGTGCCGCGCGGGCCGAATCCGGCGCCAGCCGTCAGCTGCGGATCCCAGTCGAAGACCACCTCGTCGTCCTCGTCGCCGATCAGCACCTCGGCGCCGGCCTGCGCGCCGGCCTTCGCCAGCGCCTCCTCCACGCCAAGCCGGGCGAGCCGGTCAGCAAGGTAACCGACCGCCTCGTCGTTGCCGAAGTCGGTCTGCAGAATCCACCGGCGCGGCTTGTCGCCGCGGATGACGAAAGTGTTCTCCCCGGTGCGCACGACCTCGAAGTCAGCACCTGCGGCCGGCTCGGGGCGCAGCACCAGCCGGGTCGGCTCGGCCGCCGGCGCCGCCTGCCTGGCCGCGGCGACGACGGAAGCGATCGTGAACGCCAGCTCGCGCAGGCCCTCACGACTGGCCGCTGAGACCTGGCAGACGGTCAGGCCGCGGGCTGTCAGGTCGGGCTCGACCAGCTCGGCGAGCTCACGGGCGGCCGGCACATCCACCTTGTTCAGCGCGACGATCCTCGGCCTGTCCCGCATGCTCGCGCCGGTGGCGTCCTCGTAGGCCGCCAGCTCCGCCTCGATCACGTCCAGGTCCGTGATCGGGTCCCGGCCGCCTTCCTCGGTAGCGCAGTCCAGCACGTGCACGAGCACGCTGCACCGCTCGACGTGCCGGAGGAAATCCAGCCCGAGGCCGCGGCCCTGGCTGGCGCCGGGAATCAGGCCGGGCACGTCGGCGACGACGAACTGGATCTCGCCCGCCTCGACGACCCCCAGGCTGGGCACCAGCGTGGTGAACGGGTAGTCGGCGACCTTGGGCCTGGCGGCGGACATGGCGGCGATCAGCGAGGACTTCCCCGCATTGGGGAACCCGACGAGCCCGGCGTCCGCGACGGTCTTCAGTTCCAGCAGCAGGCGTCCTGACTGGCCGGGCTCGCCGCGCAGGGCGAAGCCAGGCGCCTTACGGCGGGCCGAGGCCAGCGCCGCGTTGCCCAGTCCGCCACGCCCGCCCTGCGCGGCGATGAACCGGGTACCGGCGCCAATCAGGTCCGCGAGCACATCGCCGGCCTCGTCCTTGACCACGGTGCCGTCCGGCACCCGGACGACCAGGTCGGCTCCTGCGGCGCCGTTGCGGTGCGAACCAGAACCCGGCCGGCCGCTGCCAGCCCGCCGCAGCGGCCGCCGGTGAAAGTCGAGCAGGGTAGCCGCGCTGGGATCGACCTCGATGATCACGTCCCCGCCGCGCCCGCCGTTGCCGCCGTCAGGGCCGCCGAGCGGCTTGAATTTCTCCCGGTGGACTGAGGCGCAGCCGTGCCCGCCGTCACCGGCTTGCACGCGCAGTTCGGCCTGATCAGCGAACTCAGCCATGTGAGGTGAGCGGCATTACTGCCGCCCGGCTAGCTGGCCTCTGCCGCCGCGCCGGCCGCCTCAGCGACGACGCTGACGGACCGACGGCCGCGCCGGTTGCCGAACTCCACCTTGCCGCGGACCAGGGCGAACAGGGTGTCATCGCCGCCACGGCCGACGCCGGGGCCGGGATGGAAGTGAGTGCCGCGCTGGCGCACGATGATCTCGCCGGCGCCGACGAGCTGACCGCCGAAGCGCTTGACGCCAAGCCGCTGGGCGTGGGAGTCCCTGCCGTTCCGGCTCGACGAGGCGCCCTTCTTGTGAGCCATCTCAGCCCTTCTTCCCTGCGCTGGCCGTCGCGGTGCTGGTCTTCGCGGTGCTGGCCTTCGCCGTACTGGCCTTCGCGGCGCTGGCCCTTGCCTTGCCCGAGCCGATGCCAGTGATCTTCACCTGGGTGTACTTCTGCCGGTGACCAAGCCTGCGGCGGTAGCCGGTCTTGTTCCGGTAGTGGATCATGTTGATCTTGGGGCCGCTGGCCGGGCCGACGATCTCCGCGGTCACCAGGTAGCCGCCAAGCTCTGCCGGGTCGCTGATCACCTTGCCGTCGTCGACAATCAGGACAGCGGGCAGCGTGACGGTCGAGCCGACCTCCCCGGCCAGCTTGTCGATCGTCAGGACGTCGTCAACGGACGCCTTCTCCTGCCTGCCGCCGCAGCGCACGATCGCGTACACAGAAGGACTCTCTCTCCCTTGCGCGGGCCCACCGCGAGATGCGCGGGAAGCGTAGGTATCGGTGCTGGCGGGCCGGCCTGCCTTGCGCCGTGCTTTCTGGCTAGCACAGTGCCCGCCTGGCTGAGCATTCGCCGCCAGGCCCACCACGTGCGCCGACGACATAGGGTATCAGACGTTCCGGGCGTCAGCTTGCCGCCGGCTGGGCCTCCTGCTCGCTCGCGCCGCCACGGCCAGCATCGTCGCCAGCCGTCCCGTTATCAGCCGCACTGCTGTCAGCGGCACTGCTGTTCGCGGCACTGCTGTTGGCGGCATTGCTGTTCGCGGCACTGCTGTTGGCGGCACTGCTGTTCGCGGCACTGCTGTTCGCGCTGCTGTCCGCAGGGCTCGCCTCGGCTGCGCTTGCGCTGGCGCGTGAGCGCCGTCCGCGCGTCGTGCGCCGCGCAGGCGCCCGCCCGTTGCCGCGGCCAGCCTCGTCGGCGCCGTCTGGCACTCCTGCCGCGGCGGCGCGGTCCTGGTCGCCGAGTTCCGCCCCGGTCGGCCCGGCCTCAACTCGATCCGCGCTGACCTGGTCACTCTGCCCCTGACCAGTCGACGCCGACTGGTCAGCCGACCCGGCCTCGTCAGTCGATCCGGACTGGCCTGCCGATCCGGACCGGCCTGCCGATCCTGACTGGCCGGCCGGCCCGGCCGCAGCCAGGTCAGGCACGGCCGATCCGGCAGCGGCCGGCTGGCCTGCTGGCTGCTCGTCGGGCAGGGCCGCTGGCTTGCCGGCTGGCCGGGTCACCCGGGTCCGGCCGCGCTGAGCCCGCCGCGTCGTGACCGACGCGGCCTGGTCGGCTGGCGCGGTCTCCCGCGTTCCTGCTGCCGCGACCTCAGCCTCGGGCAGGCCGACGTCCTGCGCCCGGCGGCCACCATCGTCCTGACCGGCCTCGCCTTCCCCGGCCTCGGCTGGCTGCGCATCAGCCGCACCTGAGGCGCCGGCGATGACCGCCGCGGCGGCCGCGGCCGGGCTCACCCCGCCGCCCTTGCCGCGCCTGCCGCCACGGCCCGGGCGGGACTCCTTCGCGCCGCGATCGTCTCTGCCCCGCCGCTCACCGTCGGCGTGGCCGTGCTGGGCGTGCTCGGTCAGCTCAAGCGAGACGAGCACGCCGCGCCCGTTGCAGTGCTCGCAAGGCACCGAGAAGGCCTCAAGCAGCCCGGAGCCGACGCGCTTGCGTGTCATCTGCACCAGGCCGAGCGAGGTGACTTCGGCGACCTGATGCTTGGTCCGGTCCCTGGCCAGGCACTCGATCAGCCGCCGCAGCACCAGGTCGCGGTTGCTCTCCAGCACCATGTCGATGAAGTCGATCACGATGATGCCGCCGACGTCACGCAGCCGCAGCTGCCGCACGACCTCCTCGGCCGCCTCCAGGTTGTTGCGCGTGACGGTCTGCTCCAGGTTGCCGCCCTGACCGGTGAACTTCCCGGTGTTGACGTCGATGACGGTCATCGCCTCGGTGGTGTCGATGACCAGTGAGCCGCCGCTCGGCAGCCACACCTTGCGCTCCAGCGCCTTGCCGATCTGCTCGTCAATCCGGTACTCGGCGAAGACGTCCTGGTCGTCGCCCCATCGCTCCATCCGTTCGGCCAGGCCGGGGGCGACGTACCTGACGTACTCGTCGACCAGCTCCCAGTCACTGTCACCGGAGATGACCAGCTTGGTGAAGTCCTCGTTGAAGATGTCCCTGACCACCCGCAGGGTCAGGTCCGGCTCGCTGTACAGCAGCTCGGGCGCCGTCGCGGTCTTGGCCTTGCGCTCGATCGCCTCCCACTGCGCGGAGAGTCGGGACACGTCGTGCGCCAGCTCCTCCTCGGAGGCGCCCTCGGCCGCGGTGCGCACGATCACTCCGGCGTTGTCCGGCATGACCTGCCGGAGGATCTGCTTGAGCCTGGTCCGCTCGGTGTCGGGCAGCTTGCGGCTGATGCCGGTCATCGACGCGCCGGGGACGTAAACCAGGTACCGGCCGGGCAGGCTGACCTGGCTGGTCAGCCTCGCTCCCTTGTGCCCGATCGGGTCCTTGGTGACCTGCACGAGGATGGACTGGCCGGACTTCAGCGCCGACTCGATCCGCTTGGCGACGCCCTCGAGCCCGCTGGCGTCGAAGTTGACCTCGCCCGCGTACAGGACCGCGTTGCGGCCCTTGCCGATGTCGACGAACGCCGCCTCCATGGACGGCAGCACGTTCTGCACCCGGCCGAGGTAGACGTTGCCGACATAGGACTGGTGGCTGGCCTTGTCGACGTAGTGCTCGACCAGGACGCCGTCTTCCAGCACGGCGATCTGGGTGCGGTCACCACGCCGGCGCACCACCATGACCCGCTCGACGGCCTCGCGCCGGGCCAGGAACTCCGACTCGGTAATGACCGGCGGTCGGCGCCGGCCCGAGTCACGGCCCTCGCGCCTGCGCTGCCGCTTGGCCTCGAGCCGGGTCGAGCCCTTGATCGACCTGACGTCGCCGGCATCGGACCCGCCCTGCCGTGGCTGCCGGACGTGCACGACGGTGTCCGGCGGATCGTCCGACGATGTCGTCTCGGACTCCGCAGCCCCGCCGCGCTGCCGGCGCCGACGGCGGCGGCCGCCCTTGGCCGACGTCTCTGCAGCGTCCGGCTCGCCCGGTGCCGCCTGGTCAGCGGCATCGGCTTCCTCGCCATCCTCGGCGGCCCTGGTGCCGCCATCGGCGGCCTGAGTGCCGCTCTCCCCGCTTCCCTTGCCGCGGCCACGGCCGCCGCGGCGGCGGCGGCGGGAACTACCGCCGGCAGCCTCGGCCTCGCCGTCGTGGTCAGCGGCATCAGCGCCGCCGGCTTCATGCTCGGTCTCGCTGGTTGCTGCTTCGGCGTCGTCCCTGCCGTCGTCGGCCTTGCTGGCCGAGCCGCCGCGCGAGCGGGACCTGCGCCGCGACGGCTTGCCGCCCGCGTCGTCGCCTGGGCCGCCGCTGGCGTCCTCCGCCTGGCCGGCGCCGCCTGCCGCCGCGTCCGTGCTGCCTTCCTCGGCTGCGGCAGCGTCGCCGCCGCCTGGCCGCTGGCCGGCGCCGGCGCCTGCCTGGCGCGAGCGCGGCTCGCTCAGGTCCGGCGGCTGGAAGATGACCACCGGCGGCTGGAAGCTCGCCGCCGGGACACCTGGCTGACCTGCCGCCTCGCCGGCCAGTGCCGCCTGCTGGCTGGCCGCTGGCGCCGCCCGGGTGTCGGCCGGCGTCCAGCCCACCGCGCCCGCTCCGGCCGAGCCAGCGGTGCTGGCTCCCGCCGCTGGGGCATCCGCTTGGGCCGAGGGCGTACCCGCCGGAGCTGCGCCGCGCCGCTCGCCAGTGCTGCTGGCAGCAGCGCGGCCCGCCGCGGCGTCCGGCTGGCCGGCTCCCGCCTCGCCGTCGGCCGTCGCCGCCGCGGCTCCGGCCCGCTTGCGGCTCCGCGAGCCGGCTGCGGTACCGGCCGACTTGGTGCTGGCGGCGCGGCGTCTGCTGGTGCCGGTGTCGCCGCCAGCGCTGCCCGCCGCCTGCGCAGACTCAGCCTGCCCTGGATCGGCCTGCCCTGGATCGGCCTGCGCGGCGCCCGAGTCAGCGGCACCGCCGGAGCTCGCCGCCTGCGCACCAGCCATCGGGGCGTCGCCGGGTCCGGCCGCGGTGGCGCCGGCCGCCATGGCGGCGTCCCCGGCGCCGGCGGACGTTGCGGCCTTCGCCGCCCGGCGGCGCCGAGGCCTGGCCGGCTCGTCCGGCACGGCAGTCTCTTCCGCCGCGGCCTGCTTGCCGCGCGTGGCGGACTTACCCTGCGTGGCGGACTTGCCTTGCGCGACCTGCTTGTCCTGCGCAGCCGGCTTACCCTGCGCGGCGTCGGACGCTGCCGGCTCCTCGCTCAGGGCGGCCGGCCCGCCCGGCGACGCCGGAAGATCCGACTGCGCTGCTGCCACCGCGCTGTCCTGCGCTGCGGCTGCTGCGGTGCGGCGCCTCCCGCCGCGGCGGGAGGCCGGTGCCTTGCCGGCAGCCGCAGCTTCGCCCGTCACTGGCTGGTCGCCAGCGTGCGCGGCCTGGCCACTGGCTGCGGTGCCGCGGCCGGCCGGTGCCTGCGTGGCGCCAGGCTGCGCCGTCGCCGCGGCTGGGGCGCCATCCGGAGGGCCAGCGTCGGCAGCCGGCCCGGCCGCTGGCGGGCCGGCTGGCCTGCTGGCGGCCTTTCGGCTCCGCCGGGTCGCGCCGGCATCCTGATCTGCCTGGCCTGGCTGGCCGGTGACCGGAGCGTTCTCGTTATCGGACTGTGTGTTATCCCGCTCGGTTTCGAGCATTCGGGCAATCTCTCCAGTCAGGCTCCCGGGCGCAGGGTCCCTCTTCGGGCCCGCCGCGCCACGCGGGAGCTGCTCTTACGCGCCCCCCGGCGCGGTCCGCCGCTGTGGCGTCCTCCGCGTCCGGGCGCGTTGCCTTTCCCTGTCCCTGTTCGCCGCTCCGCCCTGGTGGCAGGGGCACTTCCGCCGGGAAACCGCTTGTCCCCTCGGACTCAGCTGCCTGGGTTGCGTCAGGCGCGCCGGTCCCGGCGGCAGGCTCCCCGCCCAGTGGCCCCTGTGCCAGCCTCGTCACCAGCGGTGGTGACGAGGGCACGAGGGCCGAGATCTGGCGGAGGGCGGCCAGGATGTCATCGGGCCGCACCGCAGGTGAGACCTGCTGAACGACCATTCGAAGTATCGCACAGCCGACATGACGATCTTCATCGGCGCGCCGGCTCAGCTCCAGCGTGACCACGGCGGAGCGAGCATCGACCCGCCGGATCCCTTTGCTGGTCAGGCGTTCCGTCTCGACCACTGGTGCGGCCAGGAACGCCCTGGCTGCCTGGGCCGCCGCGTCAGGCGTGATCCCGGGCAGGATGACCTCCCACTCTGATACCTCGAGCCGCGGGGCAACTGCCCCGTTTCCCAGCTCGACGACCTCTAGTACGTCAATCCCCTCCGGCAGCGCCGCGTCCAGGCGGTCTCGGACCTCAGCCGGGTCGCATGTCCTGCACAGCGACAGTTCGAGGTACTCGGCCTCGCTCGCGGTCCCCGTCGGGGCACCGCCAGAGTAGGAAATCTTCGGATGCGGCGAGAAGCCCGCGGAATACGCGACCGGAAGGCCGGCCTTCCGCACTCCCCGCTCGACGGCACGCGCAATATCACGGTGACTCGCAAAGCGCATCCTGCTTCTTTTAGCGTACCTGACGGACAGGCGCTGCTTGATCGGCGCTGGCGGCGGGCCAGTCGGCCGTGGCCGGGCCACCTAGCTGCCGCTTTCCGGCCCGTCATGCCCTGCCGCAGCGCCCGGCGCTGCCGGTGGCCGGGCGCCGGACAGCACGGTGAGCGGCAGCAGCCTGGCCCCGGTTGGCCCGGCCTGGATCTCGGTGTCCATCGCCGGGCACACGCCGCACTCGAAGCACGGCGTCCACCGGCAGTCCTCGACCTCCTGCGCCCCGGCCGGGTCGATCGCGGCGAGCCAGTCCTGCCACAGCCAGTCCCGGTCCAGGCCGGCGTCCAGGTGATCCCAGGGCAGCACCTCGCCGTACGGGCGCTGCCTGGTGGTGTACCAGTCCAGGTCAACGCCGTCGGCGGCCAGCGCGGCGGCCGCGCAGCGCTCCCAGCGCTCGTAGCTGAAATTCTCGCTCCAGCCGTCGAACCTGGCCCCGTCCTGCCAGGCGGCCATGATCACCTTGGCCACCCGCCGGTCGCCGCGCGACAGCAGCCCCTCGACCACCGACGGCTGGCCGTCGTGGTAGCGCAGGCCGATCGACTTGCCGTAGGCCCGGTCCGCGCGCAGCGCCCCGGCCAGCGCCTTCAGCCGGGCATCCACGGTCTGGTAGTCGCACTGCGCCGCCCACTGGAACGGCGTGTGCGGCTTGGGCACGAAACCGCCGATCGACACCGTGCACCGGATGTCGCGCCGTCCGCTGGCCTGCCGGCCGGCCTCGATCACCCGCCGCGCGAGATTCGCGATGGCCAGCACGTCCTGATCGGTCTCGGTCGGCAGCCCGCACATGAAGTAGAGCTTGACCTGGCGCCAGCCGCTGGCGTAGGCGGTGCTGACGGTCCTGATCAGGTCATCCTCGGAGACCATCTTGTTGATGACCTTGCGGATCCGGTCGGTGCCGCCTTCCGGGGCGAAGGTGAGCCCGGACCGCCTGCCGTTACGGCTGAGCTCGTCAGCCAGCGTGACGTTGAACGCGTCGACCCTGGTGGATGGCAGCGACAGGCCAGTGTTCGTGCCCTCGTAGCGATCAGCCAGGTCGACCGCGATCTCGTTGATCTCGCTGTGGTCCGCGCTGGACAGCGACAGCAGGCCGACCTCGGCGAAGCCGCTCGCCGCCAGGCCGGTTTCCACCATGTCGCCGATCGTGTCGATGGACCGCTCGCGCACCGGCCGGGTGATCATCCCCGCCTGGCAGAACCGGCAGCCCCTGGTGCAGCCGCGGAAGATCTCCACGCTGAACCGCTCGTGCACCGACTCGGCCACCGGGACCAGCGGCCTGGCCGGGTACTGCCAGGAGTCCAGGTCCATCACGGTGTGCTTGGCCACCGCTCTTGGCACGCCGGGCCGGTTCGGCTTCACCTCCGTGATCGCGCCGTCAGCGCCGTAGCTGACGTCGTAGAACCGCGGCACGTAAACGCCGCCGCTGGTCGCCAGTTGCAGCAACAGCCCGTCCCGGCCGCCGGGCCGGCCGGCCCGCTTCCAGTCACGGATCAGCCCGGTGATGGTCAGCACGGCCTGCTCGCCGTCGCCAAGCACGGCGCCGTCGAGGAACTCAGCGACCGGCTCGGGGTTGAACGCGGAGTGCCCGCCGGCCAGCACCAGCGGGTGCTGCTCGCCGCGGTCGGCCGCCGACAGCGGGATCTGCGCCAGGTCGAGGGCGGTGAGCAGGTTGGTATAGCCCAGTTCGGTGGCGAAGCTGACGCCAAGCACGTCGAAGGCGGCGACCGGCCGGTGCGCGTCGACGGTGAACTGCGGCAGCTGATGCTCGCGCATCAGCGCTTCCAGGTCCGACCAGACGCTGTAGGTCCGCTCGGCGAGCACCCCGTCCTGCTCGTTGAGGATCTCGTAGAGGATCTGAATGCCCTGGTTGGGCAGCCCGACCTCGTAGGCGTCGGGGTACATCAGCGCCCACCGGACCTCGGCGGCATCCCAGTCCTTGACGACAGAGTTCAGCTCGCCGCCCACGTACTGGACCGGCTTGCGGACCAGCGGCAGCAGCGGCTCAAGCCTGGCGTACAGCGACTGCACGGGCATCGTCACAGCCTAGGCGATCCGCAGAACGCCCGGCCGTCCCCGCCGGAGGCGGTGGCGATCCGGCAGAACGCCAGTCGATCCCCCGAGGCGGTGGCGGTCCGGCAGAACGCCCAGTCGATCCCGAGGCGGTGGCGATCCGAAAGCGTCCGGCCGGCTCGCCGGCGAGGCAGGTTTTACCGAAATTCCTATGAAGCAGATTGCAAACGAATCCTACGATTCGGATCATGTATAGGGGGTACGATCAGCCGGCCGGACCCTCCACGGCCGGCGACCGGTAGGCACACGGCATCGATCACCCCGGAGAGAGGTGTCATGCATATCGATCCGTACATCGTCCTCGGCAGCGCCGTCGTGGGCATGCTGGTCGGGCTCACCGGCGCTGGCGGCGGTGCGCTGATGACGCCGATGCTGATCTTGCTGTTCGGCATCAAGCCATCGGCGGCTATCTCGAGTGACCTGGTGGCGGCTGTGGTGATGCGGCCCTTCGGCGCCGCCGTGCACCTGCGCAAGGGCACGGTAAACCTGCAGCTGGTGAAGTGGATGGTGGTCGGCTCGGTGCCGATGGCGTTCGTCGGCACCTACCTGCTGCACTTGTTCGGCACCGGCAGCGACGCGCAGAACCGGGTCGAGCAGGTGCTCGGCGCCGCGCTGCTGATCGGCGCCGCGGCCATGGTGCTGCGGTATGTGCTTGACCTGCGCGGCGCGAACGAGCGGCTCGAGCAGGTCGGCAAGATCGCGGTCCGGCCGCTGCCGACCGTGATCATCGGCATGGTCGGCGGCGTGATCGTGGGCCTGACCTCGGTCGGCTCTGGCTCGCTGATGATCGTGCTGCTGCTGTTCCTTTACCCGATGCTGGCGGCCGGGCAGCTGGTCGGCACCGACCTGACCCAGGCGGTGCCGCTGACGCTGGCCGCCGCGCTTGGCGCGCTGATCTTCGGCCACGTCCAGTTCCCGGTGACCGCGTCGATCATCATCGGCAGCGTGCCGGCTGTGCTAGTCGGCTCGTTCCTGTCCTCGCGCGCCCCCGACAAGTTCATCAGGCCGGTGATCACCTTCGTGATCTTCGCGTCCGGGCTCAAGTACATCGGCGTCGGCACGACCGCCCTCGGCTGGATCCTCTGCGCGGTGCTGCTCGGCTCCGCGCTCATCTGGTTCGGCCTCATGCGGCCCTGGCGCAACGGCAAGCAGACGACGACGGCCGCCACGACCCCAGCCGCTGACGCGGGGCCGCCGGGCGGCGGGGCCACGGCCGCTGTACTGGTACCGCCTGGCGATCCGCCGGCCGACTGACAAGCCCTGCGCCGGGCTAGCCGCAGGCGGCCACTCACCCCCCAGGTGGCCGCCTGCCCGGCGCTCCGGCCCAGGCCTGCCGCGGCACGGGCAGCTGGTTGGAAGGCCGACAGAGACGTGCCAGGGTGGTCGCATGCAAATGTCGGAGGTGTTCGCGTCGGCGGTGGCCGTGTCCGTGCCGATCTTCGCGCTGGCAGCCGGGGCCGAGGCTCGCGGCCTCCGTGGCCGGCTGCGCCGGCCGGATCAGCAGTGGGAGCAGGACTTCGCCGCCTACCAGGCCGAGCACGAACTTGACCTGGACGGGAAGCCGTCCCGGCTGCTCGCGTTCTTCCGGGACATGCCGCCGCTGTCGAAGGCGTACGCGGTTGAGCGGATCATCGCGGTCGCGAGCACCATCGCCTGGCTGGTCGTCTTCGTGCTGCTGGCGATCACGGAGCTGCGCTGCCTGATCTGGCTCGGCGACGGCGCGGCCGGCCGCGACTCCTCGCTGGCGACCTTCTCGGTCGTGACGATCGCGATCGCGATGGCGGCGCTCATCATCGCGCCCGCCCTCTACCTGCTTGTCCCGCTCGCGCTGCCCCTGGACGTGCTGCCTGGCGGGCTCAAGCGCGCGCTCGCGCCCGGCCTCGGCGAAGGCCGGGGACGCGCGTTCTTCCGCGCCACGCTGAGCGAGCTCGAGGGTGCCATGGAGCGGGCTGACGCGAAGATGGGCAAGCTGGATGACTCCGGCGGGAAGGACAAGCCCGGCGAGGGCGGCGCCTAGGCGAAGACGGTCCGGTGCCTGTGCACCGACTGCAGCACGCCGATCGCGATCATGTCCGCGAACATGGCTGACCCGCCGTAGGACACGAACGGCAGCGGCAGGCCGGTCACCGGCATGATGCCCACCGTCATCCCGATATTGATGAATGCCTGCACCGCGAACCAGATCGCGATCCCCGAGGCGACCAGCATGCCGAACTGGTCATCGGCGCGGGCAGCTATCCGCAGCGCGCGCAGCAGCAGCACGGCGAGCAGCGCGATGATCGCGATCGCGCCGGCGAAGCCGAGCTCCTCCCCGGCTACCGCGAAGATGAAGTCGGTGTGCTGCTCGGGGATGAAGTTGCCCGCGATCAGCTGGCCGTGGAACAAGCCCTGCCCGGTCAGCCCGCCTGAGCCGATGGCGATCTTGGCCTGGTGCGCGCTGTAGCCGGTGCCTCGCGGGTCGGCCGACGGGTGCAGGAACGAGCCGAACCGGTCGACCTGGTAGGCCTTGAGCAAGTGCAGGTTGATCGCGGCGTAGACCAGCGCAGCAGCGCCGACGCCGCAGGCAGCGAGCCAGCGCAGCCGGATCCCGGACAGGCCGATCATGCCCACGATGATGACGAGCATCAGCACCACGACGCCGAGGTCAGGCTCGAGCGCCACCAGGCCGATCGGCACGGCGGCGCAGCCGGTCGCCAGCAGGATCGCGCGGACCCGCGGCCTGGTCTCGCCCTGCCGCAGCTGGCCGGCGATGATCCCGGTCATCAGGATGATCGCGAGCTTGGCGAACTCTGACGGCTCGATCTGGAAGCCGCCGGGCAGCGAGATCCAGGAATGCGCGCCATTGACGATGCTGCCCAGCGGGGTGAGCACGACCAGCAGCCCGAGGCAGGATACGGCGTACAGCACCGGGGCGCACATCCGCAGCAGCCGGTGGTCGCAGATGGTCACCAGGAACATGAAGACCAGCCCGATGCCAATGTTCAGCAGCTGCTTCATCAGGTAGGCCCGCGGGTCAGCGCCCTGCTGCAGCAGGGATGGCTGGGTTGCCGACCAGACCAGCAGGGTGCCGATCAGGGCGAGTGCGAGCACCGCGAGCAGCAGCACCCAGTCCAGGTGGCGCAGCGGCGAGCGCCGGCCGAGCAGGCGGCGCGGCAGCGAGCGCAGCAGCGACATCCGGCTGCGCCGGCCGTACAGACCAAGCGCGCCCGGCCTGGCCAGCGGCCGGCCGGTGACCGGCCGGGTGCCGACCGCGCGGCTGACCGTGCTCACCGGGGCGAGCCGGCCAAGGCCAGCGCCCGGCAGCCGCCGCCGCAGGTCCTGCGAGATCATCCGCGGTGCCTCCCCTGCCGGGTCCCGGTACCGGCCGCCGCCTGCGAGCCGGTGTTCGTGCCGCCTGCCTTGCCCTGCCCCTGGCTGCCGCCGGTGGTGACGACCTGACCGCCGGCGCCAATGTGCGGCAGCTGCGGAAGCTCGCCGCCGGGCAGGTCAGCGGTCTTGCCCTCCAGCCCGTACAGGTGATCCCAGATCTGCCGGATCGCGGGCGCGGAGACGTCAGCGCCGAATCCTGAGTTGGGGATCATCATGACGACCACGTACTTCGGGTTGTTGCACGGCGCGAACGAGGCGAACACCGACGTCGACAGGTTGCCGGCCACCTGAGCCGTTCCCGTCTTCCCGGCGATGCACACCTTGTTCAGCGGGAAGCCGCCGAACGCGCTGGCCGCGGTACCTGACGTCACCACGCCGGCCAGCGCGTGCCGGATGTAGGCGAGCGTGCCCTTGGCCACCGGCAGGTGCCCGGCCACCGGCGGGTTGATCCGCCTTGCGACCTTGCCGTCGGGGCTGAGCAGCGCCTCGCCGATCCGCGGCTCGTACAGCGTGCCGCCGTTGGCCAGCGCCGCGTAGGCGCGGGCCAGCTGCAGCGGCGTGACGGTCACGTAGCCCTGGCCGATCGCCGCGATGACCGCCTGGCCCGGTGTCCAGATGTTGCCTGACAGGCAGTCGTCGTACTCGATCCGCTGGATGTAGGAGCCGTTCTGCTTGCCGTTCTTGCACCAGTTCTGGCCGGTGTGCGCGTTGTCCTTCCACAGGAAGTACAGCCACTCCCTGGTCGGTATCGTGCCGATGCTCTGGCCAGGCAGGTCTATGTGGGTTGGCCTGCCGAAGCCCCAGGCGAGCTCCATCTTCTGCATCTGCTGCACCGGCGCGTGCGGCGTGGTGACGACGTTCGCCTGCCGGTTGTCGTGCAGCCAGGTGTGGAAGGCCAGGTTGTAGAAGACCGTGTCGCAGGACACCACCAGCGCCTCGGACAAGCTCATCGGCCCGAGGGACGGCTCGCCGTCGTTGGCGTAGGAACGGCCGCCGATGTTCACCGTTGCCGGGCAGTCGTAACTGCCGTGCAGCGGGTTGCCGTCAGCGACGGCCGCCGCGAGCGAGGTCACCTTCCAGGTGGAGCCCGGCGCGTACTGGCCCTGGGTGGCGCGTTCCAGCACCGGCTCGGAGTGCGCCGGGCCGAACAGCCGCCTGAACTCGGTGTCGTTGATCCCGCCGGTCCACACGCTCGGGTTGTAGCTCGGGTAGCTGGCCATGGCCACCACCCGGCCCGTGGTGGTCATCACCACGGCCGCGCCGGTGGTGGCCTTCCTGTTGCCCTCGGCCTGCGTCTTGTGTATCGCCGTCGCGAGCGCGTTCTGGGTGTCCTGCTGCAGCTTCGCGTTAAGGCTGGTCACCAGGTAGTCGCCGGACTGGGGGGTGACCTGGCCGATCGTGCCGGTGACCTGCCCGGCCGCGTTCACCGCGACCTTCTTCACGCCGGTACGGCCGCGCAGCGCGCTGTCGTACTGCTGCTCGAGGCCGGACTGGCCGACCAGGTCGACGCCGGAGAACCCGGTCACCTGCAGGCCAAGCTTGTTGACCTCCTGCGCCGTGATCGGCTGCAGGTAGCCGAGCAACTGCGCCGCGTCGGTCCCGATGGGCTGCTGGTAATGCGTGATGGGCTGCACGCTCGCGGTCACGCCGGGGAACTGCTGCTTGCTCTCCAGAACCTGCAGCGCGAGCTTCTTGGACACGTTCTGCGCGACCGGGATGGGCTGGTACGGCGAGCCGGGCCAGCAGGGCTGGTGCACGCCGACCGTGCACAGCCGGGTCTTCTTCCGCAGCACGCTGTCGCGCATGCCGAGGAGCGTGGCCAGCCGCTGCAGCTCGGCGGTGCCGCCGTCCGGTGCCCGGGAGACTTGCGCCATGTTGACGGCGATCACCAGCGCGGACTGGTTGTCGACCATGGTGGCGCCGGTGTCGTCCAGGATCTGCCCGCGCACCGACGGCTCGACGATCTCCCTGACCTGGTCCTGGTTCGCCAGGTTGACGTACGCGGAGTGCGTCGCGATCTGCAGGTACCAGATCCGCCCGCCGAGCCCGATCAGCAGCGCGGCTACCGCAAGGTAGACCACTGCCAGCCGCCGCCGCGATGCGGGAATCATTCCTCAGCCTCCTGTCCGCCTGCCGAGCTGCGAGAAATCCGTCCGCCGGCTGCCGCGCCGGGTCAGGAACGCCAGCGGCGACCTGCGCCGCCGCCGGAACCGCACGGTTCTCGGCTGGCTGAGCCCGGAACCGCCGCCCAGCCCGCCGGACAGCCCCGAGCCGCCGAACGCGGGGCCATGACCGCCGGTCAGCAGCGCGCCTCCGGCCCGGAACTCAGAAGCCGCCGCGGTGCGCCTGACCATGCTCGGCTGAGCGCGGCGCAGATGGAATCGCGGCGCCGCCGCGCGCCGCGGCCGGCTGCTGCGCGCGGTCAGCGCGCCGCCGCCGACGATCCCGTCGCGGCTGCGCCTGCCGCCAAGCCGCAGGCCGCCGGCCCGCGGGCCGAGCTGGCGGCTGAACGTCCCCGGCGACGGCGTGCGGGCGCCAGGACGCGGGCCAGCCAGGGCATGCCCGGTCGCCAGCTGGCTGGCCGAGCCGCCACGCAATGTCGGGGAGGACTTGAACGAAGGGCTGCGGACCGGCCTGGACGCCGCAGGCCTGGCGGCCGTGCTGCCACCCGAGAACGAGATCCGCGGCAGCCCGCGCCGGGTCGGGGCCGGCCTCGCGGCCGAGCCGCCAGCGGAGAAGGAGATCCGCGGCAGCCCGCGCCTGCTGGCGCCAGCCGACTGCCGCGCTTTCTGCGCCCGCCGGCGCCCGGCGGCGAGGTGGAGGTTCACCGGCCGCGCTGACCAGCGGGCCGGCCCGGCCTGGAGCCTGGCCGCCGAGCCCGCGACGCCGTTAGCTGGGCGCAGCCGCGGCACGGCCGCCTGCCGCTGCGGGCCGGCCAGCGTGCGCCAGGTGGGCGGGCCGTAGCCAAGCCAGCCGTCGCCCAGATGGGCTGAGGACCTGGCTCGTGGTCCGCGCCGCTCGGCGCGGCGGGCTGCCCGCGAGCCGGCCGGGCCGGCGATCCAGCCGGCCCGCCCCAGCAGGCCGGTACCGCCGAGCAGCATTCCGCTCGCTGCCGGGCTGGCCAGGCCGGCCTGCCGCAGCACCGGCGCCGTGCTGCCGTCGGCCCTGGCACGGCGCAGCCGGGCCGACGCGTCTCCCTGCTGCAGCGCGGTCGCGTGGTCGGCCGGGCTGTCGGCCAGTGACCTGCTGGCGAGCACCACCAGGTAGAGCACAAGCGAGCTCAGCGCCACGTCGTACAGCGCCGAGGCCGGCAGCACGTGCCGCACGGCGGCGACCGTGACCTGGGACTTGTCCACGACCAGGCTCAGTCCCGCGTACATCGCCTCGCCGAGGACCGCGGCGCCGGCGGCGAGCACCAGCGGCAGCAGCGCGGAACGCGCCAGCACGCCGCGCAGCAGCCCGCACAGGTAGCCGATCAGGCAGAAGACCAGCGCGTACCCGCCGACGATCTGAGTGGCGGGCGGCGCGAGGTCGAGGCAGAGCCCGGCTGCGAACCCGGTCACCACGCCGGCGCCGGGCCCGCCGCACATCGCGAGCGCGATCACCAGGAGCAGCACCAGATTGGGCGCGCCGCCGCCGGGCAGCGGCACCCGGTTGACGATGGTCAGCTGGACGAGCAGGACCGCCGCGACCAGGGCAGCCGACAGCGCCAGGCGCCTCATCTCAGCCTCCAGGGCTCGGGGAGACGTGCGGGCTGCCAGGCGCCCGGGGCGTGACCGTCACCGTCACCGTCGGCACGGGCGTCGCGCTTGGCTTGGGCGGCAGCACCGAGAAGCGCGGGTCATGCGCTGGCGGCCGGACGACGATGCCCACCACGCCCAGCGAGCTGAAGTCCGCATACGGCTGCACGAGCGCGATCGACGTCAGCGAGCCGGCCTTGTTCTGCACCTGCTCGACCAGGCCGACCGGCACGCCGGCCACGAACGGCCGGTTGTTGACCGACGCTGAGGTGACCAGCTGCTCCCCCTTGCTGAGCACCAGGTTCGCGTCGAGCACCTGCAGCCGCAGCAGGCCCGGATCAGCGGCGCCGAGCCCGGTCACGTAGCCAAGCTGCCCGGACGGCGCCATCCGGATGCCGACCACCGAGCTGGCATCGGTGGCCAGCAGCACGGTGCAGGTGTGCGCGCTGACAGCGGTGACCTGCCCGACAAGGCCGGCGCTGTTGAGCACCGTCTGCCGCGCCTTCACCCCGTCGGCGCTGCCCGCGTCCAGCGTGACGGTGCGCTGGAAGCCCTGGCCGGCCGCGACCACGGTGGCGGCGACGATCCGGTACCCGCCCTGGCCGGACAGCTGCAGCAGCCGCTTCAGCTGCGCGTAGTCCGACTTGGTGAGCTGCGCGGAGTTCAGCTGAGTGCGCAGCCGCAGCACCTGCGCCTGCAGCGCGGCGACCTGCGAGCTGTCGCTGCCGGAGGTGGAGCCGTCAAAGAGCCGGGTCACCGGCCCGGTCACCGCGCTGACTCCGCGCTCAGCGCCGCCGAACACCGAGCTGGCGACGCGGCGCATGCCGCCGACCGGGCCCGATGACCCGTCCCGGTAGTCGACGACGATCAGCAGCAGCGCGACGACCAGCAGGACGCCGAGGACCAGGCGGGTCCGCCGCGAGTCGTGCACCTGCTATCACCTCGTCCGCGCTGTCGCCAGCCGCCTTTGCTACCGCCGCCTGCCAGCTAGCGCCGCGACTCGGGCACCAGCACCTGCCGCAGCGTGTCGAAGTCCTCGACGCACTTACCGGTGCCGAGCGCCACCGAATCGAGCGGGTTGTCCGCCATGTGAATGGGCATCCCGGTTTCCTCGCGCAGCCGCTCGTCCAGCCCGCGCAGCAGCGCGCCGCCGCCGGTCAGCGCGATCCCGCGGTCCATCACGTCGCCTGCCAGCTCGGGCGGGCACTTGTCCAGCGTCGTCTTCACCGCGTCGATGATCACCGACAGCGGTTCCTCGATCGCCCGCCGGATCTCCTCCGCCGAGATCACGATCGTCTTGGGCAGCCCGCTTACCAGGTCACGGCCGCGGATCTCGGCGTTCGGCTCGTCCGCCGCAGGCCAGGCCGAGCCGAGCGAGATCTTGATCTCCTCGGCGGTCCGCTCGCCGAGCATGAGCGAGTACTCCTTCTTGCCGAACGTGATGATCGCCTGGTCCAGCTCGTCGCCGCCGACCCGGATGGACTGCGAGGTCACGATGCCGCCGAGGGAGATGACCGCTACCTCGGTGGTACCGCCGCCGATGTCGACGACCATGTTGCCGGTCGGCTCGTTCACCGGCAGGCCGGCCCCGATCGCCGCTGCCATCGGCTCCTCGATGATGTAGACCCGGCGCGCCCCGGCCTGATGGCCGGCTTCCTTGACCGCGCTCTGCTCCACCCCGGTGATGCCGCTGGGCACCGCCACGACGAGCCGCGGCTTCGCCAGGTGGCTGCGGCGGTGCACCTTCTGGATGAAATACCTGAGCATCCGCTCGGTAACGTCGAAATCGGCGATGACGCCGTCCTTGAGCGGCCGCACGGCGATGATGTTGCCCGGCGTCCGGCCGATCATGCGCTTGGCCTCGACGCCGACGGCGACGATCTGCCCGGTATTGGTATTGAGCGCCACCACGGACGGCTCGTTCAGCACGATCCCGCGCCCGCGCACGTATACCAGGGTGTTCGCGGTACCGAGGTCGACAGCCATGTCTCGGCCCATGAAGGCCAGCGCGTTGCTCATGTGGAACGGAACCTTCCAGATGGGTACTACCGGGCGATCTACCTGCTATCTGGTCCGCAGTAATGCGGTCTGCACAGCTGTGCACGGCGCCGCCGGGGGCACCACCATGCGTTGTTCATCGGCCGGGGCACGGCGGCCTAAACGAGGTCAGCGGAAAAGATCTTGCCTCGCGCCGGGCGAGGTCCCATTCGCCCGGACATTGCCTGCCGTTCTCCTGCCTGCTGTGCAACGCGCAACTGCCACGGTTAGTGCCATGATCTCGCGCCGATGCCAGAAATGCAGCCCCCCGGCGCTCAAGACCGGCATTGTTCGCCGGCCCGCCCCCGTCGCGACCCGTCCGCGCCATCCAGCCGGGCGCTGACGCCCGCGTGCGCTGGCAACGCCTGCTGTCGCCGACCGCGCCTGCCGGCCTGCTACGCAAGCCGCACCGCGGAAGTACCGAGATTACCCCGCCAGGTCCGGCGCGCTCGCGGCGCCCCTGGTGATCCGGCTGCCGCCGCATGTCAGGGCGGTCACCCTGGCTGATCACGGCATGACGGCCGCTATTGCCGCGCGAGCGTTTCCACCCGGTGGCCGAGCCAGATGCCAATAGCCCAGAGCCCGGCGAATAGCGCACCGATGAAATACATCACCGGCACGATCACGCCAGCCAGGATGACGGACAGCTGCAGCGCGCTGCCGGCCACCAGCACGAGCGGCAGGCTGCGCCGGGCGAGGACGGCCAGCAGCAGCGCCGCCAGCGCGGTGAGCCCGCCAGCCAGCCCGGCGGCGCCCGGCGAGGCGTGGCTCACCTGGATGGCGACCGGGATAGCCAGCCCGATCACGATCACTTCCATGACCAGGACGGTCGCGCACAGCCGTTTCATCCGGCGTCCTGCTCCTGGCCGGGCCCGAGCAGGATCCTGGCGTCCCCGGCGGTGATCACCGACCCGGTGACCAGGATCGCCGGGCCTGCCTCGCTGCCGCTGGCCGCGGCGGCCTCGTCGGCGAGCGTGACGGCCACCTCGAGCGCCTGGTCGAGCCGGTCAGCCACCCGCACCCGGTCCTCGCCGAAGACGCCGGCCGCCACGTCAGCCAGCTTCGCCGGATCCATCGAGCGCGGCGATGAGTTGCCGGTGACGACCAGCTGGCTGGTCACCGGCTCCAGCTCAGCGAGGATTCCCTCGACGTCCTTGTCGCCGCTGACCGCGATCACCCCGATCAGCTCAGGCTCGCCGAGCACCTCGGTCAGCGCGGCCGCACTCGCCGCCATCCCGGCCGGGTTGTGCGCCGAGTCCAGGATGATGACCGGCCCGCGGCGCACGATCTCCAGCCGGCCCGGCGATGACATCTGCGCGAACGCCGTGCGTACCAGGTCAGCGTCAAGCGGGGCACGCCAGCCGGCCGGACTCTCGTCACCCGAAGCACGGGCGCCGCCCGGTGACGACAGCTCGCCGGAAGCGCCAGGCACCGGCAGCGCGCCGGAGAAGGCCTCGGCAGCGGCCAGCGCGCAGGCGGCGTTGCCGGCCTGGTAATCGCCGAACAGCGGCAGGAACAGTCCGTCGTAGTCACCAAGCAGCCCGCGGATGCCAAGCAGCTGGCCGCCAACGGCCAGCTCGCGGCTGGTCACGCCGAACTCGGTGCCCTCCCGCACGGGGGTCGCGCCGACCTCGGCGGCGCGACCCAGCAGCTGCTGCTCGGCGCCTGGCGGCTGGCGGCCGACCACCGCGATCGCGCCTGGCTTGATGATGCCGGCCTTGTCAGCGGCGATCTTCTCGACGGTGCCGCCCAGGTACCTGGCATGGTCGATCGAGATCGGCGTGATGATCGCCACCGCGCCGTCGGCGACGTTGGTGTTGTCCCAGGTGCCGCCCATGCCCACTTCGATCACGGCGACGTCGACCGGGGCGTCGGCGAATACCGCGAACGCCATGCCGACGAACACCTCGAAGAACGACAGCCGCACTGGGTGACTGTCGTCGACCAGCTGCAGGTACGGGCGGATCTCGTCGTAGGCGTCGATGAACCGGTCAGCTTCGAGCGGCTTGCCGTCCACGCAGATACGCTCCCGCATCGACGACAAGTGCGGGCTGGTGAACAGGCCGGTGCGCAGCCCGCGGGCGCGCAGCAGCGTCTCGGTCATCCTGGCGGTCGAGGTCTTGCCGTTGGTGCCGGTGATGTGGATCACCGGGTAGGCGTGCTGCGGATCGCCGAGCAGCGACGTCAGAGCCCTGATCCGGTCGAGCGACGGCTCGATCGCGTGCTCTGGCCGACGGGCCAGGATCTCGCGCTCGATCTCGCGCAGCCGCGCCGCTGCCTCGCCCGTCATCCGGCCATCCAGGCCGCCTGGGTACCACCAGTCACCTGTCGAGCCTACTGGCCCGCGTCCGCTGCCCGGTCAGCCGGAGCCCGCGGCCGGCAGCGCCGCCAGCCGCTGCACCAGCCGCTCGATGTCGGCCCGGGCGGCAGCCAGCCGGTCCCTGCTCTTGGCCACCACGGCGGCTGGTGCCCGCTCGACAAAGGCCGGGTTGGCGAGCTTTCGTTCTACCGTCTCGACCTCAGCCCGCGCGGCCGCCAGGTCCTTCTCCAGCCGGCGACGCTCGGCGACGACGTCGATGGCCGCCGCCGTGTCCAGCTCGACGGTCACCGCCTCGGCCTGCACCGAGGCGGTAGGTGTGAAGCTGCCGTCCGGCGGCGTCAGCCGCAGCAGCGCCCTGATGCTCGCCTCGTGCACGGCCAGCGGTGTCGCCTCGATCCCGGTCAGCGAGGCCGGCACCGGCTGAGCGGGGCGCAGGCCCTGATCAGAGCGGAACCTGCGGACCTCGGTCACCAGGCGCATCAGCGAGCCGATCTCGGCCTCGGCCGCCGGGTCAGCGGAAAACTGGCCGCCAGATCCGGCGCCGCGCTGGCCGGCCCTGCTGCCCGGCCACGGCGCCACCATGACCGAGTCACCGCCGGTCAGCGCCCGCCAGAGCTCGTCGGTCACGAACGGCATCACCGGGTGGATCAGCCGCAGCAGGGCGTCGAGCACCTGTCCGAGCACCGCCCTGGTCGCCTTCGCGGCAGCCGCGTCCTGGCCGGCCAGCGGTACCTTGGCCAGCTCCAGGTACCAGTCGCAGAACTCGTCCCAGGCGAAGTGGTAGAGCAGCTCGCACAGCTTGGCGAACTCGAACGCCTCGAACAGCTCGTCGGCCTGCTCGGTGACGGCGGCGAGCCGGGACAGGATCCACCGGTCGGCTGCCCGCAGCTGCTCAGTGCCCGGCAGCCCGGCTGCGGCGGTGGCGCCGCTCAGCAGCGCGAACCTGGTGGCGTTCCAGAGCTTGTTGCAGAAGTTACGCGACCCGGCCACCCACTCCTCGCTGACCGCGACGTCGCTGCCCGGGCTCGCGCCGCGGGCCAGGGTGAACCTGGTCGCGTCGGCGCCGAACCGGTCGATCCAGTCCAGCGGGTCCACGGTGTTGCCGCGGCTCTTGGACATCTTCTTGCCGTACTGGTCGCGGACCAGGCCGTGCAGCGCGACCTGGCGGAACGGCACGCTGTCCGCCGGGCCGGCGCCGGCGTTCGCGTACAGGCCGAACAGCATCATCCTGGCCACCCAGAAGAACAGGATGTCGTAGCCGGTGACCAGCACGCTGGTCGGGTAGAAGGTGCGCAGGTCCGGCGTGTCGGCTGGCCAGCCGAGTGTCGAGAACGGCCAGAGCGCCGAGGAGAACCAGGTGTCAAGCACGTCGGGGTCCTGGCTCCAGCCTTCGCCGGACGGCGGGTCCTCGTCGGGTGCCGGGCAGACCACCTCGCCGTCCGGTCCGTACCAGACCGGGATCCGGTGGCCCCACCACAGCTGGCGGCTGATGCACCAGTCGTGCATGTTGTCGACCCAGTCGAAGTACCGGGCGGCCAGGTCCTGGGGGTGGATGCGGACCCGGCCGTCGCGGACGGCGTCGCCGGCCGCCTTGGCCAGCGGGTCGACCCGGACGAACCACTGCAGCGACAGGCGCGGCTCGACGGTCGTGCCGCACCGCGAGCAGTGCCCGACCGCGTGCACGTAGGGGCGGCGCTCGGCCACCACGCGGCCGTCCTCCCGCAGGGCGCGCAGGACGGCCGGGCGGGCCTCGAAGCGGTCTAGGCCGTTGAACGGGCCGTGGGTGGTGATCACGCCGCGCTCGTCCATGACGACCAGGCTGGGCAGGTCGTGACGCCGGCCGATCTCGAAGTCGTCCGGGTCATGGGCCGGGGTGACCTTGACCGCGCCGGTGCCGAACTCGGGATCGACGTGCGGGTCGGCCACGACCGGGATGGTGCGCCCGGTCAGCGGGAGCGGGATCTGCCGGCCGACCAGGTGGGTGTAGCGGGCGTCGTCGGGGTGGACGGCGATGGCGGTGTCGCCGAGCATCGTCTCGACCCGGGTGGTG
>DASXMR010000103.1:0-22247 GCA_036495525.1 Streptosporangiaceae bacterium
CACGGCCTGATGCGGGCGCGCTGGTATGGCCGCCGTGGCGCGCCGCCGGTCCCGCTGCTCGCGCCCCGCCAGGTTGCCGACCGGCTGGTGGAGCTCGAGGACGGGGACGATGAGGCCGTGCGCGGGGCGTTCGACTGGCGCGCGCTGCCGTCCGGACCGCGGCAGGCAGGCCCGTTCACGGTCGAGAGCGCGGCGCTGCCGCATTATGTGCCCAACGCCGGCGTTCGGCTGTCGGCACCGGGGCTGACCATCGCCTACACCGGCGACAGCGGGCCCGATCCAGCCCTGGCTGTGCTCGGCCGTCAAGCTGACCTGTTCATCGCCGACTCGACCGACCGCGAGCAGCAGCCTGGCGCGCCGCAGGCCGCTGCCGGGCCGCGGCTCAACATGACCGCCGCCGATGCTGGCGCGGCGGCGGCCGCCGCACGCGCCAGCCGGCTGCTGCTGACTCATTTCTGGCCGGGCAACGACCGGCAGGCCTCGGCCAGCGCCGCAGCCGGCCACTACGACGGCGAGATCCTGCTGGCCACCGAAGGACTCCAGATCAGCTTGCGCTAGCCGACGCTCGCAGCCAGAGAACGGCCATGATCCTGGTGTGCATCCATCATCAGAACGATGCATGATGTTCGACGTGACGCGCATCACATTTGACGCCAATGACGACTGACTGGATACTGCGCAGCCGGTGCTGGGAACGGCGACCAGGGCCGCGACCATCAATGAGGCGCTGCGCCTCCAGGCGCACCGAGCTCAGGGGGCAGCAGATCGCGGCGGCGTTCAGCTGCGCCAGCATGGACTTCGCAGGCTCAGCGCGTGGCTTCGGCTACTCGGGCGGCAGGAACCTGGTCGGCCTTGAACAGGACGCGAAGCGCGACGACAGTCTGCGCAAGCGCCTCGCCTGATAGCGGAGTCCGTCTTTCCCGCGGCTGCGTCCCAGCCGGTTGCCACCCAGCCGGTTGCCACCCAGCCGGTTGCCACCCTCGGCGCGGCTGAGACAGGATCGGCAGGGACCGCTCTGCCCGCGATGTGCCAAAGGGGACCGTCATGAAAGTGCCGCTCACCATCGGGGACTTCCTGCGCCGCGGGGCCGGGGTCTACGGCCACCGGCCGGCGATCACCGACGAGCCAGGAGTGGCCGGGTCGCTGGGCACGATCAGCTATGCGGAGCTGGACGGCCGGGCGCGCGGGATGGCCATCGCGCTTGACCGGCTCGGCGTGGCGCACGGCGAGCGGGTCGCGATCGTGAGCCCGAACGCGGCCAGGTTCCAGGTGGCGTTCTTCGGCGTCAGCGGGTACGGCCGGGTGCTCGTGCCGGTCAACTACCGGCTGAACGCGGAGGAGATCAGCTTCATCATGGATCATTCCGGCGCGTCGGTGCTGCTGGTGGATCCCGAGTCGGACCAGGCGCTGGCTGGCGTGACGGCCAAGCACCGGATCGTGCTCGACGGGCAGGCGGACGCCGAACTGTTCGGCCCGGCCCCGGCCGGCGCCGAGCCGGCCGCCTGGGAGCCGGACGAGGACGCGACCGCCAGCATCAACTACACCAGCGGCACCACCGCCCGGCCCAAGGGCGTGCAGCTCACCCACCGCAACTGCTGGCTCAACGCCGTGACCTTCGGCTGGCACACCTCGCTGTCCGACCGGGACGTGTTCCTGCACACGCTGCCGATGTTCCACTGCAACGGCTGGGGGATGCCATACGCGATCACCGCCATGGGCGTGCCGCAGCTTGTCGTCCGCAAGATCGACGGCGAGGAGATCCTGCGCCGGATCGGCGCGGCCGGCGTGACGCTGATGTGCGGCGCGCCGGCCGTTGTCGCCGCGATCCTCAACGCGGCCGCGGCCCGCCGCGAGCGGGGCGAACAAGTGCCAGGCGCCGGCACGGTACGCATCGTGGTGGCCGGCGCGCCGCCGCCCTCAAAGACGATCGAGCGCATCGAGGCCGAGCTTGGCTGGGAGTTCATCCAGATCTACGGGCTGACCGAGACCGCGCCGTTGCTGACCATCAATCGCCGTCCGGCCGAGTGGGACGATCTGGAGCCCGCCGCCAGGGCCAGGCTGCAGTCGAGGGCCGGCGTGCCAGCCGTCGGCGTGCAGGTCCGCACCGACGAGGACGGCGAGGTGCTCGCCAGGTCCAACCACGTCTTCGCCGGCTACTGGCAGCAGGCCGAGGAGTCAGCAAAGGTGCTGGCCGGCGGCTGGTTCCGTACCGGCGACGAGGGGCACCTGGAGGATGGTGAGTACCTGGTCATCTCCGACCGGAAGAAGGACGTCATCATCTCCGGCGGCGAGAACGTCAGCTCGGTGGAAGTCGAGGACTGCCTGTACCAGCACCAGGCCGTCGCCGAGGTCGCGGTCATCGGCGTGCCCGACCAGAAATGGGGCGAGCGGGTCAAGGCGCTGGTGGTGCTGCGAGACGCGCAGCAGGCCAGCGAGCAGGACCTGATCGACCACTGCCGGGCGCGGCTGGCCCATTTCAAGTGCCCGGCGACCGTCGAGGTCCGTGACGCGCTGCCGCGGACAGCGACCGGCAAGCTGCAGAAGTTCAAGCTCCGCGCGCCCTACTGGGAGGGCTACGAGAAGCGGGTCAACTAACTGCCAGCCCGGTGGACTGGCCTCGCTTTCGTCAGCTGGCAGCCGCCGCGTCAGCGCGGTCCATGATCTGCTGCACGATCTCGCTCTTGGCGTCGGCGTAGTGCTGCACGTGCCGCCAGGTGCGGGTGGCCAGGTCACGCTTGACCGCGGCGTACGCCTCCCGGTCCGCCTCGCAGCCGCGGAGCCAGTCGCGGAACCGCAGCATCCGGTCGATCTCCGTCGAGCCGGCGGTGAACACGTGCAGGTTGATGTTCGTGTCCGGGCCCTTGAACAGCCGGTGCTCGAACCAGTCTGGCTCGCGGATCGTCAGCCGGTAGCCGGCCGCCTCCAAGGCGGGCACGTATCCGGCCTCGTCGGCCGAGTCCGGCACGGCGAGCACGATGTCGATGATCGGCTTGGCGGTGAGGCCAGGTACCGACGTCGAGCCCGCGTGCTCCACCAGCACGGCCGCGCCGCCTAGCGCGGCGCGGAGCCTGGCGGCCTCGCGCTCGAACAGCTGCGGCCACTGCGGGTCGTACGGCATCAGCGTGATCGGCGCGTTGAGCGGCTGCATCGGCTCGACGCGGGACCGCTGCAGTTCCTCGTCGCTCGCGAGAGCAGCCTGGCTAGCTTCGGACGCTGACGGCATGATGCTGTCACTCCTTCCGGAAGGCAGCCCATCAACGTAACACGCCTCGCACGACGGCCAGTTTCAAGTCAGCGCCCGGCCGTCACGGCGAAGGGGGCAAACCGCCCGGCGCGGCCGGCTGCGCGGAACCTTCTTCCTTACCGTCCGGTGCCGTAGTACTCTCCCGCGCGTAAGCAGCGCGTCAGCAGGCAAGGGTCAGCTCGCCAAGCGGAAGGGCACGCCGTGGAGACCAGTAACCCTCAAGTCGTGCCGGGCGGGGCACCCTCGGTCACCGCCGTTGAACAGCGCGGAATCGAGCACATCCCGCAGGAGCGCCGGTGGGGCAAGCCGAGCGGGCTGTTCTGGATGTGGGCCGGCGCGGTGTGGAACGTCGAGTTCGTCGTCTACGGCGCGCTCGCCGTCGTCGTCTTCGGGCTGTCGTTCGCCCAGGCTGTGCTCATCATCCTGATCGGCAACGTCTTCTACCTGCTGACTGGCCTGGCCAGCCTGCAGGGCCCGCAGGCAGGGACCACCACGTTCGCGATCAGCCGGGCGCCGTTCGGCCCGCTGGGCAACAAGGTGCCGTCGTTCTTCAACTGGGTCACCCAGGTCGGCTTCGAGATCGAGGGCATCGCACTCATCGTCTTCGCGGCTGTCGCGATCACCGGCCGGGCCGGCTTCGGGGCCGGTATCCCGCTGAAGGTCGTATTCCTGGTGCTGGCGGTCGCGATCCAGGCGGTGCTGCCGCTGCTCGGGCACGCCGCAGTGCTGCGGGTGCTGCGCCTGCTCGCGCTGCCGTTCGTGGTGTTGTTCGCGGTCATGGCCGGCCTGACCGCGTCTAAGGTGAACCTGCACGCGGTGCCGCACGGCGCGAGCTGGGGCCAGCTGACCATCTTCCTCGCCCTGGTCATCTCCGCCGGCGGGCTCGGCTGGACCGAGAACGGCAACGACTACTCCCGCTATCTGCCGCGCAGCGCGGACAAGCGGGCGACCGTGCTGTCGGTCGCGCTCGGCGGCGCGATCCCGTCGGTGCTGCTTGAGGTGCTCGGCGCCGCGATCGCCACCGGCGTGCCGAAGGCGACCACGGTCACCGGGCTGGTGGCCGGCTTCCCCAGCTGGTTCATCGTGCCGTACCTGGTCTTCGCGATCGTTCAGCTGTTCGCGATCAACACCGTGGACTTGTACTCCTCCGGCGTGACGCTGCAGAGCATCATCCCGCGGCTGCGCCGCCTGCACTGCGTCGCGATCGACACCGTGATCTGCGGGGGGTTCGCCGCCTACGCGGTGTTCTCCTCCCACTTCCTCACGCTGCTCACGGACTTCATCCTGTTCATCATTCTGTGGCTGGGCCCATGGTGCGCGATCTACCTCGTCGACTCCTATCTGCGGCGCAATCGCTACGACTACGCCGGGCTGCTCGACGAGAGCAGCGGCAGCCGCTACTTCCGCAATGGCGGCGTGCACTGGCCGGCGATCATCGCCCAGGCCGTCGGAATGATCCTGGCCGCGCTGTGGCTGAACGCGTTCTCGCCATACGTCGGCCCGCTGGCCAGCCGGATTGGCGGCAGCTTCTTCGGCTCCGACTTCAGCGTGTTCATCGGGCTGGGCGTCGGCGGCATCGTCTACTGGGTGCTGGCCGGCCGGAAAGTGCGGGCCGAGGGCGCCGCGACCCCCGCCGTGCCCGCCTAGCTGGCCTCGGGTGCCGAGCCTGGCCGAGCTGAATGAGCTGCCCGCCGGGGCGGTCCGGTCGGCGCTGCTCGGCATCTGCGCCGCGCCTGCCTGGGCTGGCGCGATGGCGGCTAGCCGGCCATACCAGTCAGCTGACGAGCTGCTTGCCCGCTCGGATGCCGCAGTGGCGGCGCTGACCGCCGGCGAGCTTGAGCAGGCGCTGGCCGGCCATCCGCGGATCGGCGCCAGCACCGCCGGGCACCGCTGGTCGGCCAGCGAGCAGGCCCGTGCGGCGGCGGCCGGCGAGCAGACCAGCCGGGCGCTGGCCGACGGCAACGCCGCCTACGAGCGCAAGTTCGGGCACATCTACCTGGTGTGCGCGAGCGGGCGCAGCGGGCCCGAGCTGCTCGCGCTGCTGCAGGCGAGACTGGCCCATGACGCCGAGAGCGAGTGGCGCGAGACTCGTTCTGAAATGAAGAAGATCAACCGGATCAGACTCGGCAAGCTGATCGGAAGCAGCCAGTGAACGCAGGGCGGAGCCTGGTGACTACGCATGTGCTCGACACCGCGCGCGGCCAGCCGGCGGCGGGCCTGCGGGTCCGGCTGGAACGGGTGACCAGCGGCGCCGGCAGCGGCCAGGCCGGCGAGCCGGTCGCCAGCGGGAGTACCGGACCGGACGGCAGGCTCAGCGACCTAGGCCCGGCGCAGCTGCCAGGCGGCACCTACCGGCTGATCTTCGACACCGGCGACTACCTAGTCGCCACGGCCGGGCACCGGTTCTTCCCCGAGGTAACTGTCACCTTCACCATCGACGAGCGGGAGCCGCACTACCACGTGCCGCTGCTGCTGAGCCCGTTCGGTTACGCGACCTACCGAGGGAGCTGACCATGACGATCGACCTCAGCGGCCACCAGTACGGCAAGGCCGAGACCAGGGTGGTGCGGATCTACCGGGACTCGCCCCGGCACGAGATCCGCGATCTCACCGTCACCACGACGCTGCGCGGCGATTTCGAGGCCGCCTACCTCAGCGGCGACCAGTCAGCCGTGCTGCCCACCGACAGCCAGAAGAACACCTGCTTCGCGTACGCCAGGGAGAAGGGCGTCGGCGCGATCGAGGATTACGCGCTCGACCTCGCCCGGCACTTCGTCACCGACATCGAGCCGGTGCGCCAGGCCAGGATCGAGGTCGCCGAGCACCGCTGGGAGCGGGTCAGCGTGGCTGGCTCGCCGCACCCGCACGCGTTCGTCCGGTCCGGCGGCGACACCCGCACCACCGCGGTCACGGTCGCCGCCACCACGGGCGCCACCACCACGGGCGCCACCACCACGGGCGCCACGACCACGGGCGCCGGCGGCGGCACCGGGCAGCGCGCTTACGTCGTCTCCGGGCTGTACGACCTGGTCGTGCTCAAGTCGACCGGGTCGGAGTTCGCCGGCTTCCTCACCGACAAGTACACGACGCTGGCGCAGACCCATGACCGGGTACTGGCCACGTCCGTGACCGCTAGCTGGCGGTACTCCGGCGACCGGGTCAGCTGGGACGAGGCGCACGCCGCGATCAGGCAGATCCTGCTAGAGCGGTTCGCCGTGGTGCACAGCCTCGCGCTGCAGCAGACCCTGTGGGAGATGGGCCGCGCCGTGCTGGCCGCCAGGGACGAGGTCGCGGAGATCAGGCTGACCGCGCCGAACAAGCACCACTTCCTCGCCGACCTGGCGCCCTTCGGGCTGGACAACCCCGGCGAGGTGTTCTACGCCGCTGACCGCCCGTACGGCCTGATTCAGTGCGCCGTGCAGCGCGAGGGCGCCGAGCCGGCCGGTCCCGCCTGGGACGCACCAGCCGCCTTCGGCTAGCCACCGCTCGCCGCTCTCGCCGCGCCGCTCCGCCCCCGCCGCGCTCCGCCCGCGGCGCTCCATGACCTGGTAAGAAAAGTAGCTATGACAACCGGGATCCTTCCGGATCATGGTCGGGCGGCCGGCTCGGCGGGACGTCGCGTGTCAGCAGGTCGTGCCAGGTTTCACGGCGGACGACGAGCCGGGCGGCGCCGCCGGACGCGAGGACCACAGGTATCCGGCGGGCGCCGTTGTAGTTGTTCGACATCGTGTAGGTGTAGGCGCCGGTGACCGGCACGGCGACCAGGTCGCCGACGCGCGGGTCGCGCAGCGGCACGCCCTCGCTGATCACGTCGCCCGACTCGCAGTGCCTGCCGACCAGGCTGACCGGCTCGCCGCCGCCCGCCCGGTCAGCGATCGCCGCCTCGAACCGCTGGCCAACGAGGGCGACCTCCAGGTTGTCGCCCATCCCGCCGTCGACCGCCACGAACGGCGGGCTGCCGTGCTTGACCGTGGTGACCCGGTACACGGTGACCGCGTTCGCCGCCGTGACGCTGCGGCCAGGCTCGATCATCAGCCGGGCACCGGCTGGCAGGTGCTCGGCCGCCGCGCCCGTCAGCTCGTCCAGGTACTCGTCCAGGCTCGGCGGGTGGTCCGCGTAGCTGTACCGGCTGCCGAGCCCGCCGCCCAGGTCGTACACCTCGAACTCGCCCAGGGCGGCCAGCGGCGCGACAGCGGCGGCCAGCTCGGCGGCGTCCAGGATCTGCGAGCCGACGTGGGTGTGCAGGCCGTCCATCCGCAGCCGCGGCGAGGCCTCGATCCGCGCGATGACCCGCCGCGCGTCATCCGGCAGCAGCCCGAACTTCGAGCCGCGGTGCCCGGTCGCGTACGCCGGGTAGGTGGCCGCACGGACGCCGGGGATGATCCGGACCAGGCAGCCCTGGGGCCGGCTGCGCGGCACGACTTCCTCCAGCCGGTCCAGGTCATCGGCGTTGTCGACCACGACCGTGCCGACCCCGTACCTGACGGCGAGCTCGATCTCCTCGGTGGTCTTCGCGTTGCCGTGCAGCAGCAGCGTTGCCGGGTCGGCTCCGGCCTCGAGCGCGGTCACGATCTCGCCGCCGCCGGCCACGTCGAGCCACAGCCCCTCGGACACCATCAGCCGCAGCACGGCTGTGCACGGGAAGGCCTTGGTCGCGAACGCCACCTGCGAGCGCGGCCAGCGCGCGGCGAGCCTGGCCGCGTAGTCGGCGGCGCGCTGCCGCACCGCCTCCTCAGCGACCAGCAGTACCGGCGTGCCGTGCTGGTCGACGACATCGTCCAGCCGGCAGCCGCCGACCCGCAGCATCCCGTCGTCCTCGGTCGTCGTGCCCGGCGGGAACAGCCCGAGCAGGTCGTCGGCAGAGGCCATCGCAACTCCTTCTCGTGACGCGCGGCAGCTCCTGCGGGCAGGCTAACTGGCGGCTGCGGCCGGAAAACCGCCAGGATGGGGGCGAGGGGGCACGGAATGGAGTTCTTGCAGCCATCGGGCTGGGCCGAGGCGCTGGCGGCCAGGGCGGCGAATCCGGAGGCGCTGCCGCTAGCCGGCGGCACGGACGTGATGGTGGAGCTGAACTTCGACGCCAGGCGGCCAGCGGCGCTGCTCGACCTCACCAGGGTCCCGGAGCTGCGCCAGTGGTCAGCCGCTGACGGGCAGCTCAGGCTCGGCGCCGGGGTGACCTACACCCGGCTGATGACCGAGCTTGGCGGCTTGCTGCCCGGCCTGGCGCTGGCCGCCAGGACCGTCGGATCCCCGCAGATTCGCAACAGCGGCACGGTCGGCGGCAACCTCGGCTCCGCCTCCCCGGCCGGCGACTGCCATCCGCCGCTGCTGGCGGCCGGCGCGCGGATCGAGGTCGAGTCCGTCCGCGGCAGCAGGCTGATCCCGGCCGAGGAGTTCTACACCGGGGTGAAGCGCAGCGCACTGCGGCCGGACGAGCTGATCGCGGCCGTGCTCATCCCGCTGCCGTCCGGTCCCGAGCAGTTCAGCAAGATCGGCACGCGCAACGCGATGGTGATCGCGGTGGCCGCGTTCAGCCTGGCGCTGCATCCTGACCGCCGGACGGTCGGCACCGGGATCGGGTCCGCGGCCCCGACGCCGCGGCGGGCGCCCGACGCCGAGCGGTTCCTGGCCGGCGCGCTGGACGAGGCGGGGCTTTGGGAGTCCCGCTCGGCGATTCCCGATCCGGTCGCCGCTGAGTTCGCTCGCCTGGTGCGCGCGGCCGCCCAGCCCATCGACGACGTGCGCGGCACCGCTGCCTACCGGCTGCACGCGCTGACGGTGATGGCCAGGCGCACCCTGGCCTGGGCCTGGCGCGACTACCGCGACGGCGGCCATGGCCGGCAGAATGAACAGCGCAACGGCGGGGAGGACTGAGCGCAGCATGCGGATCATCGCAACCGTGAACGGCGAGCCGAAGCAGGCCGACGACGTGTGGGAAGGCGAGAGCCTGCTGTACGTGCTGCGCGAGCGGATGGGCCTGCCCGGCGCGAAGAACGCCTGTGAGCAGGGCGAGTGCGGCTCCTGCACCGTCTACCTGGACGGCGTGACGGTGTGCGCCTGCCTGGTCGCGGCCGGGCAGGCGCAGGGCCGCACCGTGCTCACCGTCGAGGGGCTAGCCAGCGGCGACAGGCTGCACCCGGTGCAGGAGGCGTTCGTCGAGGCGGGCGCGGTGCAGTGCGGGTTCTGCACGCCAGGGCTGCTGATCGCCGCCCACGACCTGCTGGCCGGCAACCCCCGCCCAGCAGACCCGGAGATCCGCGAGGCGCTGGCCGGGAACCTGTGCCGGTGCACCGGGTACGAGAAGATCATCGAGGCCGTGCGGCTGGCAGCTGACCGGCTAGCCGAGGGCACCGCGTGACCGCTCTGGTGCTCGACGGCTGCGCCGTCGTGACCGTCGACCAGCGCGGCACCGAGCACGAGTCCGGGCACGTGGTCATCGACGGCGCGACGATCACCGCGGTCGGGCCGGGCCCGGCGCCGGCCGTGCCGCCGGGAGCGCGGCTGGTGGACGCGCGCGGCTGCCTTGCCACGCCCGGACTGGTGAACACCCACCATCACCTGTACCAGTGGGCTACCAGGGGCCGCGCCGCCGACTCGACGCTGTTCGGCTGGCTGACCGAGCTGTATCCGGTGTGGGCGCGGATCAACGAGGACATCGTGCGCGCCGCGGCGACGGCCGCGCTCGGCTGGCTGGCCAGGACCGGCTGCAGCACGACGACCGACCACCACTACGTGTTCCCCCGCGATGGCGGCGACGTGCTGGCCGCGACGGTGGACGGGGCTCGCGCGGTAGGCCTGCGGTTCCATCCGACCCGCGGCTCCATGGACCTCGGCGCCAGCGCAGGCGGGCTGCCGCCCGACGACGTGGTCGAGGACGCTGACCGGGTGCTGGCCGCCACCCAGCAGGCGATCGAGCGGTTCCACGACCCGTCACCCGGCTCGATGCTGCGCGTCGCGGTGGCGCCGTGCTCGCCGTTCACGGTCACCGACGCGCTCATGTCACGCTCCGCCGAGCTGGCCCGCAGCCTGGGCGTGCGACTGCATACGCACCTCGCCGAGACCACCGACGAGCTGGACTACTTTGCCGAGCGATATGGCCGCTCGCCGGCCGAGTACGCCGAGTCGCTGGACTGGCTGGGCGCCGATGTCTGGCTCGCGCACGCGGTCCACCTCAGCGACCAGGACGTCGCCCGGCTTGGCCGGACCGGCACGGCGGTCGCGCACTGCCCGACGTCCAACGGCAGGCTCGGCGCCGGCGTCTGCCGGACACGTGACCTGCTCGACGCCGGCGCGGTCGTCGGGCTGGGCGTGGACGGCGCTGCCTCCAACGAGGCCAGCTCGCTGATCGGCCAGGCCAGCGCGGCGCTGCTGACCGCCAGGGCGGCCGGCGGGCCGCTCGCCATGTCCGTACGGCAGGCGCTTGAGCTGGCCACCATCGGCGGAGCCACTGTGCTTGGCCGGGCCGCCGAGATCGGCTCGCTTGAGCCGGGCAAGCTCGCCGACATCGCGCTCTGGCGGCTGGACACGCTCCCGCACGCGGACATCGCCGATCCGGTCGCCGCGCTGATACTCGGCCCGCCGCCGCCCCTTGAGCTGCTGCTCGTCAACGGCGAGCCGGTGGTCGAGCGTGACCGGCTGACCAGCCTCGACGAGCAGGCCGCCGCGGGCGCTGCCCGCGCCGCCGCCCGCCGGCTCTGGCAGGCCGGCTCATGACCAGGGACGAGGTCCTGAGCCTGTGTGCCGGCCTGGCCGGATCAGCTGAGGACTATGCGTTTGGCGACGGGGTGGCCGTGTTCAAGGTGGCTGGCCGCATGTTCGCCCTGGTGCCGCTCGACGGCACGCCCGCCAGCATGAATCTCAAGTGTGACCCGGACCTGGCCCTGGAGCTGCGGGCGCAGTACCCGTCGGTCCGGCCCGGATACCACCAGAACAAGCGGCACTGGAACACCGTCGATCTCGACGGCTCCGTCGACGACGGCGAGCTTCGGTGGATGGTCAGCCACTCCTACGAACTGGTGGTCGCGAGCCTGCCAAGGGCAGTCCGTGACGGGCTCCGGCGATAGCTGTAACAGCACCGGCCATGACCGCAGCTCGGGAGTCCTGGTGCTGCCAGGACAGCAGCGAGGCGCCCGCGGTGTCGTTGCGGAGGGGCGCACCTGTCCATCTGGGGTGCCTGGCAGCGTCGTGGTGGTGAGCACAGCCCGGATGGGGACCCGCCCGTGAGCCGCTGACACGGAAGGAGAGCGCGATGCGCTACATGATGATCCACTACATGCCCGACTCGGTGAACTGGGACGACAACGGCGAGGAAATCGACGATCCGGAGGGGATGCGGGCGCTGACCGCCTGGGACGAGGAGATGAAGGCCCGCGGCATCCTGGTCGGCGGCGGCTTCCTGCGGCCGTCGCGCGAGACGGTCACCCTGCGGCTGCGCGACGGCGAGAAGCTGATCACCGACGGCCCGTTCGCCGAGACCAAGGAGCAGATCGCCGGCTACGGCATCCTCGAGTGCGCCGACCTGGACCAGGCGATCGAGGTGTCGATGCGGCATCCGAGCGCCACCTTCGGCACCTTCGAGCTCCGCGCCTACGCCGACTAGGCCGTCCGCGGCTCCCTGTCGCCCTGGGCCGCGCCGGAAGCTGAGGCGGCGCCGGCCCGTGCGGCGGACTTACAGTGGGCGCATGGTGAACGGCCGGCCGGGGACCACCGGCCTGCGCAGCCCGGTGACCGGGGGGATCGGGGCCAGCCCACGGCGGCCCGACGGCACTCCGAAGGTCACCGGCAAGTTCGCGTATGGCAGCGACCTGTGGACCGACGACATGATCTGGGGCGTCACGCTGCGCAGCCCGCACCCGCACGCGGAGATCGCCTCGATCGATATCGGGCCCGCGCTGGCGACCACCGGCGTCTATGCGGTGCTGACCCACCAGGATGTGCCCGGCGCCATCATGACCGGCCTGGAGCTCGCCGACCAGCCGGTGCTGGCCCAGGACATCGTCCGGTACCAGGGCGAGCCGGTCGCCTTGGTCGCCGCTGACCACCCGGAGATCGCCCGGCAGGCGGCCAAGAAGATCAAGGTCAGCTACGCCCTGCTCGAGCCGGTCACCGAGCCCGAGGCGGCGCTGCGGCCAGGCGCGCCGTGGCTGCACCCGCAGGGCAACCTGGTCCGCCACCTCAAGCTGCGCAAGGGCGACCCGGCTCCGGTCGCTGACGTGGTGGTGACCGGCGAGTACACCGTGGGCATGCAAGACCAGGCGTTCCTCGGCCCGGAAGCCGGACTCGCGGTGCCCGACGGCCAGGGCGGGGTTGACCTGTACGTCGCGACTCAGTGGCTGCACGTCGACCAGAAGCAGGTCTGCGCGGCGCTCGGCCTCGGCCCAGACAAAGTCCGGCTCACCCTGGCCGGCGTCGGCGGCGCGTTCGGCGGCCGCGAGGACCTGTCCATGCACGTGCACGCCTGCCTGCTCGCGCTGCACACCGGCAAGCCGGTGAAGATGGTCTACAACCGCGAGGAGTCGTTCTTCGGCCACGTGCACCGGCACCCGGCCAGGATGCGCTACGAGCACGGCGCCCGCCGCGACGGCACCCTGGTCTACGTCAACGCGGAGATCTACCTGGACGGCGGCGCATACACCTCGAGCACCCCGGCCGTGGTGGGCAACGCCGGCACCATGGGCATCGGCCCCTACGTGGTGCCGAACGTGCGGGTGGACTGCTACGGCGTCTACACCAACAACCCGCCGTGCGGGGCGATGCGGGGCTTCGGGTCGGTGCAGACCGCGTTCGGCTACGAGGCGCAGATGGATGCCCTGGCCGCCGAGCTCGGCATCGACCCGGTCGAGCTGCGCTGCCGCAACGCGATGAGCCTGGGCAGCCAGGCGCCCACCGGCCAGATCGTGGACAGCCCGGCACCGGTCACTGAGCTGCTGCGCAAGCTGGAGAAGATGCCGCTGCCGCTGCCCAGCCAGGCCAGCGACCTGCGCGGGCTGCCCGGCGGGGTGGCGAACACCACGCACGGCGAGGGCGTGGTGCGCGGGATCGGTTACGCGGTCGCCTACAAGAACGTCGGCTTCTCGGAGGGCTTTGACGACTACTCCACCGCGCGGGTGCGGCTTGAGGTAGCAGGCGGCGAGCCGCTCGTTACCGTGCACACGGCCGCCGCCGAGGTGGGTCAGGGCCTGATCACGATCGAGCAGCAGATCTGCCGCACCGAGCTGGGCATCGAGAACGTGGTGGTGCTACCCAAGGACACCAGGGTTGGCTCCGGCGGCTCCACCTCGGCTTCCCGGCAGACCTACGTCACCGGCGGCGCCGTCCAGGCCGCCTGCGAGCAGGTCAGGGAGCGCGTCCTCGGCCTCGCCCAGCGCAGGACCGGCCGCACCGCAGCCGGCCTGCGGCTGTCTGACGGACTTGTGGTGTCGGCTGACGGGCCGCTGGGAACCCTGGCGGAGATCATCGGCAGCGAGGTCATCGAGCAGACCGTCCAGTGGCGGCACCGGCCGACCCAGCCGGTCGACCCGGAGACCGGGCAGGGCTTCGCGCACGTGCAGTACGCGTTCGCCGCGCACCGCGCCGTCGTCGACGTGGACACTGAGCTGGGGCTGGTCAAGGTCGTCGAGCTGGCATGCACCCAGGACGTCGGCAAGGCGATGAACCCGCAGGCGATCGAGGGCCAGATCCAGGGCGGCAGCGCGCAGGGCCTCGGCCTCGCGGTGATGGAGGAGATCCAGGTGCGGGACGGCCTGATCCGCAATCCATCGTTCACCGACTACCTGATCCCCACGATCCTCGACATGCCGCCGATGCGGATCGAGATCATGGAGTGCCCGGACCCGCACGCGCCGTACGGGCTTCGCGGCGTCGGCGAGGCACCGACCATCTCCTCCGGCCCGGCCGTCGCCGGCGCCATCCGGGCCGCCACCGGCCAGCAGCTGGCCCGGATCCCGATCAAGCCCGAGCACATCACGGGCACTGCGTGACCCGGCTCGACCCGGCGGCGCTGGCCGGGCTCGACCGCCTGCTCGCCAGCGCCGACCGGGAGCTGACCGCGCGCTATCCCGGCGCGCCGCGCGGACGGCAGCCGGTGCACACCTGCTATGTGCCAGCCGACCAGCTGCGGCAGGACCAGGCGGCCGGCTGGGGCAGGCAGGCCGCCGGCGCGCTGGCGGACTTCGCGCCGGATGACGACGCGTTCGCCGCGGCGATGGGGCTGGCGCCGGCGATGGCCGCGCAGGTGCGTCCCCTGGTGCTCGCCAAGCTCGCCGCCGAGCCGGTCGAGGACCTGCGGATCGACTTCGAGGACGGCTACCTGGGCGGCGACGAGGATGCGGACGCGCGGGCCGCGGCCGGGGCGCTGGCTGCGGACGTCGCGGCTGGCCGCGCCCCGGCGTTCACCGGGCTGCGGTGCAAGAGCCTGGAACCCGCCAGCCGGAGCCGGGCCGTCCGCAGCCTGGAGCTGTTCCTGGAAACACTGCTCGGGGCCGGCCCGCTGCCGGACGGCTTCGTCATCACGCTGCCGAAAGTCACTTCGGCAGCGCAGGTCAACGCCATGGCGCGGCTCTGCGAGCTGCTGGAGCAGGCGTACTTGCTGCGCGCCGGGCGGCTCGCCTTCGAAATCCAGGTCGAGACCCCGCAGCTGATCCTCGGCGCTGACGGCGCGGCCGAGATCGCCCGGTGCGTGCACGCAGGGGCCGGCCGGCTGACCGGGCTGCACTACGGCACCTACGACTACAGCGCCAGCCTCGGCATCGCAGCCGCTTACCAGAGCATGGATCACCCGGCCGCCGACCACGCCCGCGCCGTCATGCAGGTCGCGGCAGCCGGCACCGGGGTCAGGCTGTCTGACGGCTCGTCCAACGTGCTGCCCGGCGGGGACCGCGACGAGGTGACCGCGGCGTGGCAGCTGCACGCCCGGCTGGTCCTGCGGTCCCTGGAACGCGGCTTCTACCAGGGCTGGGATCTGCACCCCTGGCAGCTGGCCAGCCGGTACGCCGCCACCTACGCGTTCTTCCGCGAGCAGCTGCCAGCCGCCTGCGCCAGGCTGCGCGGCTACGCCGGCGGTGTGCATCACGGGGTGCTGGAAGAGCCAGCCACCGGCCGGGCGCTGGCCGGCTACCTCGGCCGCGCCCTGGACTGCGGCGCTGTCACCGAGGAAGAGATCGTCGCGCTGGCCGGCCGGGACCGCGCCACCATCGAAGCCATGCGCTGAGACCTTGGGCGTGTTGGCCCGCGCATCCCTTGCCCCCCGCCCGTTCGGCCTAGACTCCGGGCCGTGGTCGATCACACCGACTTCTGGGCGGCCGTCGGCACCATCAGCCCGATCGCCATCGCGACGAACCTGCTGACCTTCGGCCAGGTGGTCGTGCGCAAGAGCGCCCTGCCCCGGCTCACTAACGAACCCAAGAAGCTCACCGCCTACCTGCGCAGCTGGCACTTGTTCTGGGTGGCACTCAACCTCGCTGCCTGCCTGGTGCTGATCGGCATGGCGCTGGCCTCGCTGTGGTCCGGCCACGACGTCGTCAGCGGCTGGGTCGCGGGCGTGCTGCTCCTGGCCATGCTCGTCGAACTGTGCATCCTGCCGGTGTGCACCGAGTCGATCCTGCGGCGGGCCGGCCACCAGGAGGCCGAGGCCAGGGCGAGGGCCAGGGCCGGCCCGGGATCGATGGCCTGACCGGCATGGCGGGGGCTGACCTGGTGATCTGGAGCCGGCGGGTGGTGGCGGCTGACGCGACGCTCGCCGCCGCCGTGGTCATCCAAGCCGGGCAGATCGCCGCGGTCGAGCCGGCCGCCGACGCGGGCGCGGCGCTGGCGGTGGCGGGCGGCGCGGAGCTCATCGCACTGGCGGACGACGAGGTGCTGCTGCCCGGCCTGGTGGACACGCACGTGCACGTGAACGAGCCAGGCCGGACCGACTGGGAGGGCTTCGCGACCGCGACCAGCGCCGCGGCGGCCGGCGGCATCACCACGCTCATCGACATGCCGCTGAACTCGCTGCCGCCCACCGTCGACGCCGTGGCGCTGGCCGCCAAGCGGGCCGCCGCGGCCAGCCAGGCGCACGTGGATGTCGGCTTCTGGGGCGGCGCCGTGCCGGGCAACTTCGCCGAGCGCGCCGCGCTGCACCAGGCAGGCGTCTTCGGCTTCAAGTGCTTCACGGTGGACTCCGGCGTACCTGAGTTCCCGCCGCTGGACGACACCGGGCTGCGGGACGCGCTGGCCGGCCTAGCGGCCCTGGGCAGCGTGCTGATCGTGCACGCCGAGGCCGCGGCGGTCATCGCCGGAGCTCCGGCCGCCGGCGGCCGCGACTACGCTGGCTTCCTGCGCTCGCGGCCGGACGCCGCCGAGACCGAAGCGATCGCCAGGCTGCTCACGCTGGCCGGCCAGGCCGGCTGCCGGGTACACGTGCTGCACCTGTCCAGCGCGCAGGCCGTCCCGCTGATCGCGGCGGCGCGCGAGCGAGGAGTGGCGGTCACGGCCGAGACCTGCCCGCACTACCTGTCCCTGGCGGCCGAGGACATCCCGGCCGGCGCGACCCAGTTCAAGTGCTGCCCGCCGATCCGCGGCCGGGACAACCGGGAGGAGCTGTGGGCGGCGCTGCGAGCGGGCATCATCGACTGCGTGGTCTCCGATCATTCGCCCTGCCCGCCAGCGCTGAAACGGCTCTCCGACGGCGACTTCGGCGCGGCCTGGGGCGGCATCTCATCGCTGCAGCTCACCCTGCCGGTGACGTGGTCACAGGCACGATCGCGCGGCTGCACCCCGGCCGACCTGGCCCGCTGGATGGCGAGCGAGCCGGCCAGGATCGCCGGGCTGGCCGGCAAGGGCAGCATCGCTCCCGGCATGGACGCTGACCTGGTCGCTTTCGCCCCGGACGAGCAGTTCACCGTGCGCGGCGAGCAGCTGCGGCACCGGCACTCGCTGACGCCGTACGAAGGTCAGGCACTGCACGGAGCGGTGCGCCGCACCTGGCTGCGCGGCTCGCCAGTGAAGGCCGGCCGTCCGGCTGGGCGGCTGCTGAGCCGCCAGGGAGCCGCGGCATGACCGCCGGCGGGGCACAAGCCAAGGACTTCCGCACGCTGCCCGACCTGGCTTCGCGTTCGCTAGGCGGCAGCGTGGTGTACGCCAACGACGAGCTGTTCGCGGAGAAGGAGAACCTGATCAAGCCGGGTCCGGCGGCCTTCGACCCGGCCAGCTACGGGCCCAAGGGCAAGGTCTATGACGGCTGGGAGACCAGGCGGCGCCGGGACAGCGGACATGATCACGCGACCGTCCGGCTCGGCGCGCCCGGCGTGGTGCACGCGGTCGTGGTCGACACCGCGCACTTCCGCGGCAACTACCCGCCGCAGGTCTCCGTCGAGGCGGCCCGCGCTGACGGCTACCCGTCGCCCGCCGAGCTGGCCGGCCTCGCCTGGCACCCGCTGGTGCCCAAGTCGGGCGCAGCCGGTGACACGGCCAACGTGTACCCGGTGTCCGACCGGCGCCGCTGGTCGCACGTCCGGCTGTCGATTTACCCCGACGGCGGAGTGGCCCGCCTGCGGGTGCTCGGCGAGGTGATGGCGGACCCGGCGTTCCTGACCGGCACGGTCGACCTGGCGGCGCTGGAGAACGGGGCCGAGGTGACGGGCTGGTCCGACGCCTTCTTCTCGCCGCCGCCGAACCTGATCATGCCCGGCCGGGCAGCCGGGATGAGCGATGGCTGGGAGAACGCCAGGCGCCGCGGCCCTGGCAACGACTACGTCGTGATCCGGCTGGCCGGCGCCGGGATCATCAAGCACGTCGAGGTCGACACCTCGTGCTTCGTCGGCAACGCGCCGGGCTGGGTCCGGCTGTCGGCAGCTGACGGCCAGCAGCAGCCAGGCGAGGACGGCGGCGAGGAGCTGAGGTGGCGCGAGGTGCTGGCCGAGACCAGGGTGCAGCCTGACACCAGGCATCGTTTCCTGCTGGCTGAGCCCCGGCCGGCCAGCCACGTCCGGCTCGACGTGATCCCGGACGGCGGCCTGGCCCGGCTGCGTGTCCACGGCGAGCTGACCGACGGCGCGCTGGCCGCGCTGAACCAGCGCTGGCAGCAGACCGCTGGCTGACTAGGCAAGCTGGCGCTCAGCTGGCGGCCGCTGGCAGCGGGATGCGCTGCTGGTTTCCGTGCCCGGCACTGCGGCGGGCTGCAGCCGTGCGCGGCCGGGAACTGGCTTGCGGAACGACGGCGGTGCCGGGACGCTGAGCGCATGAAATTCGGCCTGTACCTGCCCCTGTTCGAGGACTTCGCCGATCCGCGGCGCGCCGCTGCTCTGGCCGCTACTGCCGAGCAGGCCGGCTGGGACGGGCTCTTCGTCTGGGATCACCTGGTCGCACAGCAAACGCCAGTCGGCGATGCCTGGACCACGCTCGCCGCGATCGCCATGACCACGGAGCAGATGGCGATCGGCCCGATGGTCACCCCGCTGGCCAGGCGCCGGCCGTGGACGCTGGCCAGGCAGATCGCCGCGGTGGACCAGCTCTCCGGCGGCCGGCTGGTCGCTGGTGTCGGGCTCGGCGACGACGGCTGGCAGGAGTTCAGCTCGTTCGGCGAGGCGGCTGGCCAGCGCGAGCGCGGGCAGCTGCTTGACGAGTCGCTGGAGATCCTGCAGCAGCTGCTCAGCGGCGCCCCCGTCAGCCATCACGGAACCCGGTACGACGTCGAGGCCGTCCCGTTCCTGCCGCTGCCGGTGCAGCGGCCGGTGCCGATATGGGCCGCGTGCTGGTGGCCCAACCGCAAGCCGCTGGCCAGGGCGGCCCGGCTGCAGGGCTGCTTCCCGGTCTTCAGCGCGTCGGGACGGCCAGGGCCGCCAGACGCCGCCGACCTCGGCGTGCTGCGCGCCGAGCTGCGCCGGCATGGCGCACCGGACGATCACGACCTGGTGGTCAGGTGCGCGACCCACCGGCTGGAGGCGGCGGAGCGTGGCCGCGCGCTGGCCACGCTGGCCGGCAGCGGGGTCACCTGGGTGCTTGAGGCCTTCTCGCCCCGTCAGCCCGCCGCGGAGGTCGAGGCGATCGTCCAGGCCGGGCCCCCGCCGGCTGGCACGGGCCGGTCCCGCCAGGTGCGGGCGCCTGCCGGTGGTTGACGCGTCGGTGCTGCCAGCCGTGACCAACGGCAACATCGAGCGCCCGCCATGATGATCGCCGAGAAGGCCGCCGACCTGATCCTCGGCAGCACCCCGCTGCCGCCGGCTGACCTCCCGTTCTACCGGCACCAGCCGGCCGCGCCCGCCGGCCGGTGACCCGCACCTGACCGGGCAGCACCGCGACTGCCGCGCGCGGCGATCATGCACACTGTGGCCATGACCGAGATGAGTGGTGACGTGCTGGCTGGCGCGGCTGGCGGGGCCGACCCGAGGGACCCGCGCGGGCTGCGGTCCGACGCCCCGCTGCTTGACGGCTGGCTGCGCTTCACCGAGCAGGCCGCCGCTGGCCTGCTCACCCCGATGAGCGTGCCAGGCCACAAGCAGCGACAGGACCTGGTCGGGTCTGTCATCGCCGGCGACGCCCCGCTGTACGGCGGGGTCGACTCGATCAAGCACGCCGACAGTACGCTGTCCGACGCCGAAGGCCGGGCAGCGCGGCTCTGGGGTGCTGACTGGTGCCGGTTCTCGGTGGCCGGCTCGACGCACGGCAACCAGGCACTGGCGCTGGCCATCGGCTCGCCAGGCCAGGAAGTGATCATCACCAGGACGCTGCACCGCTCGCTGCTGCTCGGGCTGGTGCTGGCCGGGCTGCGCCCGGTGTGGGTACGGCCGGAGATCAACGCTGCCTCCGGGCTGCCGGCTGGCGTGGCGGTCAGCACCGTGCGGGAGGCGCTCGCCGCGCACCCGGACTCCTGCGCGGTGTTCCTCGGCGAGCCGTCGTACGTCGGCACGATCAGCGACCTGCCAGGGCACGCCGCGGTCGCGCACGATGCGGGCGTGCCGCTGGTGGTGGACGCGGCCTGGGCCGCCCACCTGGGCTTCCACCCGGATCTGCCGCCGCACGCGATTGGCGCCGGCGCGGACGCGATGGTGACCAGCGCGCACAAGGCGCTGCCCGCCTACAGTCAGGGCGCGCTGGTGCTGGCAAGGACCGAGCGGCTGGAGACCGGCAGGCTGAACCGGGCGTTCGAGGCCACCCACACCACCAGCCCGACCGGCTCGATCATGGCGAGCATCGACGCGGCCAGGGCGCTGCTGCAGCGCGACGGCGCCGAGCTGTGCGCGCGGCTGCTGGCGAACGTCGCTGCCGCCAGGGAGCGGCTGAAGCAGGCGCCGGGGGTCGGCGTGCTCGAGGGCCAGGGGGTGGAGCCGACCAAGCTCACCGTGCTGCTGGCCGGCACCGGCGCGAACGGGTACGCGGTCGAGAACGACCTGATCGCGGCCGGCATGCCGGTGGAGATGGCCGACCGGGACACCCTCGGCCCGATCATCACGCTGGCGGACGCGGCCAGCGACGTCGACAGGTTCCTGGCGGAGCTCCTCCGGGTGATCGAGCGGCACCGTGGCACGCCTCGGCATCCGGTTCCGGCAGCCGCGTGGACGGTCACGCCGCAAACTGTGCTGGCGCCGAGGGAAGCATTCTTTTCCGATAACGAGGTCGTCCCGGCCGATGCCGCGGTCGGCCGGGTCAGCGCCGAGCTGATCGCACCGTACCCGCCCGGCGTGCCGGTACTGGCCCCCGGCGAGCTGATCACCAGCGCCGCGCTCGAAGCGCTGCGCGAGGTCAAGGCTGACGGCGGCCGGATCGCGTACGCCGCTGACCCGAGCCTGGCGACTTTCCAGGTCATCTGCCGGGCCAGTCATCGCTGATGCGCGGCACAGTGCGAGCTGGCAAGCTGCCTCGCATTTGCAGCGAGCCTGGCATACGCGGGCCGGGCTCAGCCGCTGGCCGGGCGCGGTGACGCCGCGCTCCGCTCGGGGACCGGTGCCTGGTGGGCGCGGGCGGCGGTGATGATGAGCTCGGTGACCGCTTCCAGCGGCATCGCGGTGGAGTCGATCACCAGGTGGTACAGGGAAGCGTCAGCAGGGTCGCATCGGTAAAGGCGGCGCACGTAGGCGGTGCGCGCCTTGTCGGCCGCGCGCAGCCGCGCCCTGGCCTGCTCCTCGCTGATGCCCTCGATCGTGGCTCCCTGGAGGATGCGGCGCCCGGCCGGGCCGTCGAGCCGGACGTGGAAGCCGCGGTCCTTGCCGAGCACGACCGCAGCCGCCCGGCCCAGGATCACGCCGCCACCGCCGTCGGTGAGCAGGCGGCGGATTCCGGTCTCCCCGTGGCCGCGCAGGTGCTCATCCTGGTGGTGGGTGGACGGCGGCGACTGGGTCGGCCCGGCTGGCATCGCCTGGGTGAAATGGGCCAGCAGCCGGTGCACCGGGGTGGACCTGGCCTCCTCGTCCGACAGCTGCTCATAGCACGGCACCGGCTCGGCCAGGTGCCCCTCTGACGTGGTGACGCGCTGCAGGAACGGCAGGCCGAGCCGGGCAGCCAGCGCCGGGGCCACGACGCTCCCGCCGGAGCCGTAGGCCGCCGACACGGTGATCAGGCGTACGGCTCGGCCGGGTGGCGCGGCTGAGCGCTCCGGCGGGAGAACGGCGGACCCTGGCGAGGCGCCGGCGGGCGCGGCAGGGCTGTCAGGCTGCTCGGAGGTCATCCGGCGCTCACTTTCTCCCTCGGCCGGGCGGCGCCAGGGGCGGCCGGGCCGGGGGCGTGCGCCAGGGTGCCGGACGGCAGCACCAGCCCGCAGACGACCGCGGAGCCGGCCAGGATCGCGGCCGAGACCCAGAATCCGACCACGTAGCTGTGCACCGCGCCCTGGGCCAGGGCCAGCGGGCTGTGGCCGTGAGCCAGTACGTAGCTGGCCAGGGCGCTGGCGGCGAGGGTGTTCAGCAGCGCGGTGCCGATCGAGCCGCCGACCTGCTGGTTGGTGTTGACCAGGGCCGACGCCACGCCGGCGTCTTCGGCACCGGTGCCGAACGTCGCGGCGTTCAGCGCACAGCCGAAGACCAGCCCCAGG
>DASXMR010000104.1:0-25317 GCA_036495525.1 Streptosporangiaceae bacterium
ACCCGCAGCCGGTAGCCCTCGGCAGGCAGGTCAGCCGCGAGGCCGACGGCGATCTCGCCGCCGGACTGGCCCGATTCGCCCGGTGGCGGCTCTTGCGGCCAAGGGAGCCAGCCGAGTGTGCGGCTGACCACCGCGGCGGCCGCACTCGCGCCGGGCGCGGCGACAACGAGAAGCGGCCGGGTCAGCGAGAACTGACCTGGCAGCGGCCGCACGGACACGGGCCGGGGCAGCAGCCCGGCGAGTCGATCATCCACGCCCCAAGACTGGCAGACCGCCAGAATCAGCGCCGACACGGCCAGCAGGTCCAGTGGTCATGGCCAGCGCCGCGGTCCACAACGGCCATCAGGTAACCGGCGACTCAAGGAGTGAGCGAGCGCTTCCGACCAGGTACCTGGCGTAACTACGTACCAGGACGGTGACCCGTCCGGCCAAAGCCCTGCTCGGGATGAGGTACATGGATAGCTCACCGTCGAGGATGAAGAAGAACTCCAGAGTCTCCGGGTCATAGGGAACTTTGCGCTCCCGATTGCCGACGGAATACGGCCTCCGGCCAACGTTGACTACCCAGCCTTCATTGCCATTGCTGAACGTCGTGGTCTTCACCTGGATCCGAACAGCTTTACCATTCATGGAAACAAGCAGGTCGTAATACGTGGGTTCGATCGGGAAGGCGACATTACATCCGCCCAGCATGAACCAAGCGGCCGCTATCGCTGCGCCTGAATCACGCAGCCGCCGGAGTTCCGGGCGCGGCACGGCAGCTGGGTCGACGGCAGGTGGCTTCTCGTCAAAGCGGCTCAGGTCAAGGCCCAGCCGGATCGCATGCGCCCTGATACTCGATCGAGCACCTGAGTGGTCCGCTACGTGCAGCTGATCTGCCAGGTCAGGCCATGAGGCAGCGTTAGCCGAGGCCCTTCTGAGCTGAGCATCAGACCAGCGGCGCTGGCCGGTGAAGTGCGAGGTGTCGAGTCCGAGACGGGCCGCGCTTCGCTTCACCGCCCGCAAAGATCCCGCCGAGGTCGCCGAAAGCCCAAGCGCCCGCATTACTCCGCGCCAGGAATGAGAGCTGACTACCGCGCTGGCTAACTGAGAGTCGGTCCAGGTACGTCTGCCGATCAGGTTCTCCGTCATATAACGAAGCTAGCAGTGGCTAGCGACAAAATGCCCGCCAGACTATTCCGACGGGCATTTCAATAATGTCGGGACGGCGGGACTTGAACCCGCGCTCTCCGGTCCCCCAGACCGGCGCCTTAACCAAACTGGGCCACGTCCCGTTCCTGCCAGGTACGGAGTCCTAGCCCGCAGCGCGCCGACACCGGCGGCTTGAGCGGCGGCCTCCGACCCTGAGGACGCTCCATCATAGCCCCTGAACGGGCCACCCGCTTTCTGCCACTGGATGCTCCTCGGTGCGGCCACGAGCAGCGGCTCGCCATTGCTGGCGGCTTAGCCTGAGGCGATGACACTGACAGCGCTGAAAGCAGGTGCGCGCTGAGCTTTCAGGCGACGCTCGGGGTGGCCGCGCCGCTCGACCCGGCGGCGATGCGCGCGCGCCGGTGGGACGTGGTGGTGGTCGGCGCCGGGCACAACGGGCTGACCGCTGCCGCCTACCTGGCCGCGGCCGGCCACTCGGTGCTGGTGCTCGAGGCGCGGGACCTGGTCGGCGGCGCGTGCACGCTGCGCCAGCCGTTCGCCGACCAGCGCTACCTGATCAGCCCGTGCGCGTACGCGGTCGGGCTGCTGCACCCGCTGGTGGTCGAGGAGCTTGACCTGCGCCGGCACGGATACGCGGTCCACCTGGTCGACCCGCACCTGTGGTGCCCGTTCGAGGACGGCACGGCGCTGACGATGTGGGATGACGACGAGCGCACCGCCGCGGAAGTCGCGCGGCTGGCGCCCGGCGACGTAGCTGGGCTCCTTCGCTACCAGTCGCTGTTCGCTCGTGCCCGCGCTCTGCTGCGTGATCCGGCGCACGACACCTGGCTGGGCGACGCGCCCGGCCGCGACGAGATCGAGCGCCTGCTCTGTCACGACAGCGAGCTGATCGACCTGGCGTTCTCCGCCTCGATCGCCGACGTCGTGGAACGGCACGTCAAGGACGAGCGGCTGCGCAGCGCGCTGCACGGCCAGGGCCTGACCGGCACCTGGGCTGGCCCGCGCGACTCCGGCACGGCGGCGATCAGGCTGATGCACAGTTCCGGCTCGCTTGAGGGCCGGGGCGGCGCCTGGGGCTACGTACAGGGCGGCATGGGCCGGATCTCGTTCGCGCTGGCCGATGCCGCGGCCGAGCGCGGCGCGAGCATCGCCACCAGCAGCCCGGTCGCCGCGATCATGCCTGACGAGGGAGTGCTGCTGGCCGACGGCACGACAGTGCTCGCCAGGGCGGTGATCAGCAACGCCGACCCGAAGGCGACGCTGGCGCTATGCCGGGATGGCGGGAGCGAGGCATTCCGCCGCCGGGTCGCCGGCTGGCAGATGGAAGGGCCGGTCGTCAAAGTCAACTGCGCGCTCGGCGGCCTGCCCGCCTTCACCGCGGCCGGGCCCGGCGACGAGCCGCATCGCGCGATGGTGACGATCAGCGGCGGCATCGACGCGACCCAGGCGGCCTACCAGGCCAGCCGGGCGGGCCAGCCGGCCCCCGAGTGGTGCGAGCTGTACTTCCACACCGCCTATGACGGCAGCGTCGCCCCGCCGGGCAAGCACGTCATGAGCGTCTTCGCCCAGTACGCGCCCCTGCGGCTGGCCGAGGGCAGCTGGCCGGGCCGCCGGGAGCAGATCGGCGACATGGTGATCGCCGCGATCGCGAGGTTCGCCCCTGGCTTGCCTTCGCTGATCGAGGAACGGGAGGTCCTCGGCCCGCCCGACATCGAGGAGAACGAAGGGCTGACCGGCGGTCACATCTTTCAGGGCGAGTGCCTGCCCGGCCAGATGTGGCAAGGCAGGTTCGCGCCGCGCATCCCGGTGCCCGGCGTGTACCTGTGCGGCGCGGCCACCCACCCTGGCGGCAGCGTGATCGCGGCCAACGGCCGCAACGCCGCCATGGCGGTGGCCGCGGACCTGGCCGCCGGCTAACCGGGCACTATCGTTGCGGCAGGCGAGCCAGCGCTCGCACCGCCGACACGCGCGACCCCCACCGGAGGATCCCATGGCCAAGTCACCCGACGTCGGCGCGCCAGCGCCCGACTTCACCCTGCCGGGACTCGTGCTGCAGGGCGATGAGGCGATCAGGGCTGACTACACGCTTTCCGCGCACCGCGGCGCACCACTCGTGCTGGCCTTCTACCCGGGTGACAACACGACCGTCTGCACCAGGCAGATGTGCTCGTACACCGCGGAGCTTGGCAGCTTCGACAAGCTCGGCGCCGAGGTCTGGGGCGTCAGCCCGCAGGATGTGGACAGCCACGAGGGCTTCGCGCGCAAGCAAGGGCTGCGGATGCCGCTGCTCGCCGACGTCGGGCTGAAGGTGGCCAGGCAGTACGGCATCACGCTGGCCGGCGCCGGGCTGCGCCGGTCGGTGTTCGTCATCGACGCCAGCGGCATCGTCCGGTGGAAGCACGTCACGCTCGTCGGCCTCACCTTCCCGAGCGCCGATGTCATCACCGGCCAGCTGGCGCAGGTTGCCGCCTAGGCCCGCTGGCCAGAAAGATCGCCGGCGACATGCCGACCGGCCGGAGGACGACGGTCACGATGGCTGACCCGCCCGAGCCGGTGCAGGCGCTCGCGGCGGCCCGGCGGTTCACCGGGCTGCGGCTGGCCGGCGGCGGGGTGGAGTTCCTGGTCTTCGAGGCGACCGCGGCGGACGGCTCGAAGGTCGCGCTGCGCACGCCACCTGGCGGGCGCTTCCAGTCCACCCCTAACGACCGGCGGGTCGACACCAGGTCCCTGCTGCGCTGGGAGCATGCCGTCACAAGGCACCTGCACCAGCTCGGCTTCCGGTCGCCGCGCCGCGGGAACTGGTCCTCGGCGCGCCCGACGTGCTCATCTGCGACTTCATCACCGACGACGGCCAGGGTGCCGATCAGGTCGCGCTCGGCGAGCTGTTGCGGCGGCTGCACGGAGCGCCACCGCCGGCGCTGGTGCCGCCGGCCGCGACCGGCGGCCGGCCGGCCGCCCGGCTGCTGCCGCTGCGCATCACCGACCGGTTCACCGAGCTGGCAGCGTTCGTCCCCGGACTGCCGCCGGCGCCGCCAGCCGGGCAGCTGACCCGGGCGCTCGCGTCCGGGCCGGCTGGCCAGCTCGTGCACCTAGACGTGCGCGCGCCGAACCTGCGCTGCGCCGGGGGTGCCGTTCGCGGCCTGCTTGACTGGTCGAATGCGCTGACTGGTGATCCGGCGGCAGCCGGGAGCAGCTCATCGGGCCAGCGATGAGTTTCCGGTCTGACAGTCGTTTTACTGGCAAGGGGCCAGCGACTGGCTAGAGAGCCAACCCGGCGGACCGCGGATCCGGTGCCGACACCGGCGACGGGGCGCGCGCCGCCGGGAGGCTGGCAGACGTGGATGGTGGTCAGATGGACTGGAAACTGCAAGTGGTCATGCTGCCGGTGTCCGACGTCGACCGGGCCAAGGCGTTCTACCTGGATCAGGCGGGCTTCCGGCTGGATGTTGACCACCGGGCCGGCGAGGACTTCAGGGTGGTGCAGCTCACGCCCCCGGGATCGGCGTGCTCGGTGACGCTGATGCGCAACGAGGCGGCTGCCGGGTCGGTGCAGGGCCTGCACCTGGTCGTCACCGATATCGACGCCGCGCGCGCCGAGCTGACCGGCCGCGGCGCCGAGGCGACCGACCTTTTCCATTTCGACGCCGGCGGTCATCAGCCAGGGCCGCACCCGGAGCGCGCTGACTACGGCTCGTTCTTCTCCTTCGCCGACCCGGACGGCAACGCCTGGCTCGTGCAGGAAGTCCGCCGGCCTGAGGGCCGGGTATGAGCTCCGCGCTAGCCAGCGAGTCGGGCTTCGCGTCGGTCAGCGAGCGGCACCGGCGCGAACTGCACCTGCACTGCTACCGGATGCTGGCCTCGTTCGACGAGGCGGAAGACGCGGTGCAGGAAGCCCTGCTGCGCGCGTGGCGTAGCAGGGACAGCCTGGATGACGCCTCGATGGCCAGGAGCTGGCTGTACCGGATCGCCACGAACGTCTGCCTGGACACGCTGCGCGGCAGGTCGCGGCGGGTGAGCACGGCCCCGGCGGCCGACGTGCCGTGGCTGCAGCCGTACCCGGACGCGCTGCTTGACGCGGCCGCCCCAGCCGATGACGAGCCCGACGCGCTGGCGGTCCGGCGCGAGACGATCGAGCTGGCGTTCCTGGTCGCGCTGCAGGTGCTGCCGCCGCGGCAGCGGGCCGCACTGATCACGCGTGACGTGCTCGGCTGGCCGGCCACCCACGTCGCCGGGCTGCTAGGCACCAGCGTCGCGGCGGCGAACAGCGCCGTGCAGCGCGGCCGGGCGGCGATGCAACAGCACTTGCCGCCCCGGCGCGACGACTGGTCAGCTGCCGAGCCCAGCGCCGCTGAGCTTGAGCTCCTCGGCCAGTTCATCGATGCGCACCAGCGCTGCGACAGCGAGGCAGCAGCGGCAATCGCTGCCAGGGACATCAGGATCACCATGCCGCCGCTGCCGATGTGCTTCCGGGGCCTGGAGGAGATCGCGCCGCTGCTGGAACACGCTCTCGGCGACCAGCGGGACGGCGAGTGGCGCCTCCTGCCAGCGCGGGTCAACCGCATGCCGGCCGCGGCGAGTTACCTGCTGCGGCGGGGCGACAGCCAGTACCGGGCGCTCAAGCTGGACGTGCTGCGAATCAGCGACGGCCAGATCGCCGAGATCACCACGTTCGGTACCGAGCCGTTCGAGCGGCTCGGGCTGCCGCCGGTACTGTAGTCCGGCGCAGGCGCGTCTGCCGTGATCGTGAATACGGCGCGGCCGGCGTCCGGCGCGGCGGAGCGGGGAGGCAGGGCATGCGGATCCTGATGATCGGCGGGACGTCCTTTGTCGGGCGGCATATCGCGCAGGCGGCGCTGGACGCCGGACATGAGGTCACGCTGTTTCATCGCGGCCAGACGGGAGCTGACCTGTTTCCGGGCACCGTCCACCTGACCGGCGATCGCAATAGTGACCTCTCGGCGCTGCGGGCAGGCGAGTGGGACGCGACCGTGGACGTCTGCGGTTTTTTCCCGCGGCAGGTCCGTCAGCTGGCTGACGTGCTGGACGGACGGGGCGGGCACTACGTGTTCATCTCGTCGACCTCCGCGTACCGGACACCGGTGGCGCCAGGATTCGGCGAGGAAGCGCCGCTGGCCGAGCCTGCCGACCCGGACGCCGCGGAGATGACCCTGGAAAGCTACGGCGGGCTCAAGGCGCTGTGCGAGCGCGCCGCCAGCGAGCTGCACGGGCCAGCCACGACGATCGTGCGGCCGACGTACGTGATCGGCCCGCTCGACCGCTCGTACCGGTTCACCTGGTGGGTAGAGCGGCTGGCCAGGGGCGGCGAGGTGCTGGCCCCCGGCGAGCCGGACGATCCCATTCAGGTCATCGACGCGCGCGATCTCGGAGCGTGGACCTGCCAGCTGGCCGAGCGCGGCGTGGCTGGCACGTTCCACGCGGTCAGCCCGGCGCCGCCGTACGGCTTCGGTGCGCTGCTCGAGGAGATCGCGTCTGAGGTCGCGCCAGCTGGCACGAAGCTGACGTGGCTGAGCCCGCAGTACCTGCTCGACGCCGGTGAGGACGACGGGACCCTGCCGCTGTGGCCGGGCGGCGACAGCGAGCGGGACATCAACGCCGCCAGCCCCGCTGCCGCTGTGGCCGCCGGGCTGCGGTGGCGCCCGCTGCGCCAGTCGGTCGCTGAGCTGCACGCGCACGAGCAGCGGTCTCCCACTCCGGTCCCGGCGGGCACCGGCCTGCCAGCCGAGCGGGAGGCGAGCCTGCTGGCCGGCTGGCGGGCGAGCTGAGCAGAGTCGAGCCGGGATCACTGAAGTTGGACATCGCCGGCGATCTGCGACACGGCAAGACCCGGCCCAGCCCCGCTCAAGTAAGCCATCGCCGGCGACCGGCGGCATAAGCAAGGCCCGGCTCGGCCGGCCCGGATGGATTCATCCGGGCCGGCCGGAGCCGGGCCTGTCACGCGCTCGCCGCGGCCGGGCCGCGGGGACGGCTGTGGCCGTCAGGCGTCCAGTACCGCCTCGACCTCGAGGTGCAGGGTGATCTTGTCGGCAACAACGGCACCGCCGGTCTCCATCGGCGCGCTGAAGTTCACGCCGAAGTCACGCCGGTTGATCTCGCCGGTGGCGGTGAAGCCCGCCCTGGTGCCGCCGAACGGATCCGGGCCGAAACCGTTGAGCTCCAGCTTGAGCGGAACGCCATGGGTGTTGCCCTTGAGCGTCAGCTCGCCGTCGAGCACGTAGTCGTGACCATCGCCACGGATTCCGGTGGAGCGGTAGGTCATCGTCGGGAAGGTCTCGACCTCGAAGAAGTCAGCCGAGCGGATGTGCGCATCGCGCTGCTCGCTCCCGGTGTCGATCGAGCTCAGGTCGATCTCGGCGGTGACGCTCGAGTCTGCCGGGTGCGTGCCGGTGACGAGCTGGCCAGAGAACTTCGTGAACCTGCCGCGCACCTTGCTGACCATCATGTGCCGGACGGAGAAACCGACCTCGGAGTGCACCGGGTCGATCGTCCAGGTCCCGGCGACGTAGCCGGGGATGCTCGTCGCGGTGGCTGGTGCGGTCATGTCATCTCTCCCGTGAGGGTGTGTGGTTGGTTGAATGCTCAATAACTATCACGCCGGCCGATGTTTGTCAAACTCTCAACTAGCTCGGTATTCTGAGAACGTGAGCTCGCCAGGTACCCGTCACACGCCGGATAAGCCGGACACGCCCGAACTGACCTCCGTGTCCCCCGGTGAGCTGGCCATGCCCGGCGACGCTCGTCCCGGCCATGCCGATCCGCCCGAGGCCGGCCGGCGGCAGGCCGGGGCTGGGCGGCAGCACGCCTGGGGCGGCGGGCACGCCGGGGGCGGGCACGCCGGGGCGGAGCTGGCTGAGCCGCAGCGGTCCGGGACTGAGCAGGCCGGGCCGCAGTGGCTGAGCAACGACGAGCAGCGGGCCTGGCGCTCGTTCCTTGAGGCCTGCCAGGCGCTGTTTACCGCCGTCGAGGGCCAGCTGCAGCACGACGCCGGCCTGCCGCACGGCTACTACGAGATCCTGGTGCGGCTGTCGGAGTCGCCGGGCCGGGCGATGCGGATGACCCAGCTCGCCGACGCGTCGACATCCAGCAAGAGCAGGCTGTCGCACGCGGTCGCCAGGCTTGAGGAGCGCGGCTGGGTCAGGCGCGCGAACTGCCCGACCGACCGCCGCGGCCAGGTCGCCGAGCTCACCGACGAGGGCTTCGCCGCCCTGGCGGCGGCCGCGCCCGGCCATGTGGCTCAGGTGCGGCGCTCACTGATCAGCCAGCTCAGTCCCGAGCAGGTGGAGCAGCTCCGGGCCATCAGCGAGGCCATCGTCGCGGGAGCCGATCCGGCCGCCAAAGGCGGCTCCTGCCCGCCCTGCGGCTGCTGACCCGCTCCGTAGAGCTGCGGCCGCGCCCCGGCGAAGCTCTGCCTGGGTGACCCGGCCGCGCTCGGCGAAGCCCCGGCGCAGCGAAGCCCGGTCCCGCATAGCCCCACTCACGACGCTGGCGGCAGCTGGCGCGACCGCGCCCCGGCGAGCCCTGCCGCGCTCAGCGAAGGCCGGCCCCGCGGAGCCCCGGTCAGGACGCTGGCGGCAGCTGGCTGCGGCCCGGCCGTGGCTGTCCCGCCGGTGGCTGCCGACGGTGGTCCGGCCGGGCGTTTGTTGACCGGCCGCCGGGCGGCGTCAGCACTATCCTGGCCGGTAACGCGCTGACGGAGACGAGTAGCACGGGGACCACGCGGGCGCAGAGAGCCGCCGGCAGCTGAGAAGGCGGCCCCGCTGACCCGGTCGCGAAGACCCTCCCGAGTGCGGGGAGGAACGGCCTGCACAAGCCGGCGCAGGTCTCATGCCCCGCCGCCCGGCCCACGTCACGGGCCCGAGAGGCCGCCCGGCACGCCCGCGCGGCGAAAGTGCGGTGGCACAGCGAGTTTCCCTTCTCGCCCGCACTCCCAAGGGATCGCACATGTCCCTTGGAGGAATGTGATGATCTCCCGCACCCTCGCAGCTGACGTGCCAAAGCACGTCGGCGAGCAAGTCACCATCGCCGGCTGGCTGCATCGCCGGCGCGTTCTGAAGTCCGTCACGTTCCTGGTGGTCAGGGACCGGTCCGGCCTGGTTCAGGTCGTGCTCTCTCGCGAGGCCGGGGAGCCGGCCGGCGGTGCCGGGGAGCCGGCCGGCAGTGCCGCGGAGCCGGCGGGCGAGACCGGCCGGCCGCAAGCTGGGGCACCGGCCGGCAGCTTCCCGGAGGAGACCGTCATCCAGGTCACCGGCACGGTCACCGCCAGCCAGCAGGCGCCCGGCGGTGCGGAGCTGACCAGCCCGCAGGTCACCGCGCTGTCCGGGCCGGCCGAGCCGCCCCCGTTCGACTTGTACCGGCCGACCATCACGGCGGCGCTGCCGACGATCCTCGACCACGCGCCGACTACGCTGCGCCATCCGCTGCTGCGCGCCGGATTCGAGATCGCGTCGGCCAGCGTGGCCGGCTTCCGCGAAGCCATGCACGGGCTCGGCTTCACCGAAGCGCACACGCCCAAGATCGTGGAGTCGGCGACCGAGTCCGGCGCGAACGTGTTCGGCATCGACTATTTCGGCCGCCGCGCCTACCTGGCCCAGTCGCCGCAGTTCTACAAGCAGGCGCTGGTCGGCGTCTTCGAGCGGGTCTTCGAAGTCGGGCCGGTCTTCCGGGCTGAGCCGCACGACACGGCCAGGCACCTGGCGCAGTACACCAGCCTCGACGCGGAGCTCGGCTTCATCACCGACCACCAGCAGGTGATGGCGGTGCTCAGGGAAGCGATCAGCGGGATGACGGCGGCAGTAGCGGAACGGGCTCGTTCTGCCGTCGAGGTCCTTGGTGTGAGCCTCCCCCGGGTGCCGAAGCAGATACCGCAGATCAGCTTCACCGACGCGCAGGAACTGATGGCCAGCGAGTCGCCGGAGGACCCGCGGGGCGAGATCGACCTGGCGCCGGCGCACGAGCGCTGGCTCGGCGACTGGGCGCTGCGCGAGCATGGCTCGGAGCTGCTGTTCGTGACCGGGTACCCGGCTGCGGCGAAGCCGTTCTACACCCATCCGGACCCGGCCAGACCCGGCTACACCAACGGCTTCGACCTGCTGTTCCGCGGCCTGGAGCTAGTCACCGGCGGGCAGCGGCTGCACCGGCACGCCGACTACCTCGCCGCGCTGGCGCAACGAGGCGAGGACCCGGCCCCCTACGCCAGCTACCTGCAAGTGTTCGAGCACGGGATGCCGCCACATGGCGGCTTCGCGATCGGCCTCGAGCGCTGGACCGCGCGGCTCACCGGCGCGGCCAACGTGCGGCAGGTCACGCTCTTTCCCCGTGACCTGCACCGGCTGAGTCCCTGACCCCGGGCCCCGGCCGGCCAGGTGCTGACTCCGGCACCCGGCCTGCGGCGCCGGCCGCCGGGCCGCCACGGCGCGCCCGGCGGCCGGGTCAGCAGAAGAACGATCACAGCTGGTAACTGCGGCCGAACAGCTGGTGACGCTGGCGGTCGATCAGCGGGCGTCAGGCACCCCGGCCAGGTAAAAAGGAGCGCTTTCGCGGCACGCCGCGATCCGGTTCGCCGTAGGGTTTTGGCTGCCGGTGCGCAGCCGGCCGGCTGCCCCCTCGTGGCTGACCTGGGTAGCCCGTTCTGCCGGGTAACCTACGACATCAGCTGCCTGCTCGGTTTCAACCCAATAGTCGCCGGTACCCTGCTCCGATCCGGTCCGTCAGGTTCAGGACGCCGCACCCCCCGAGAGGACCCACGATCATGACGATGACCAGTCCGGCGGATGCGCAGACTGCCGCCATGACTGCGCAGCAGCGCGAGCAGTTCGACCGTGACGGGTACCTGCTCCTCCGGAACGTGCTCACCCCGGACGAGATCGACTTCTACGTCGGGGCGATCGACCGGGTGTACGCGGCCGAGCAGGCAGCCGGACGGCTGTCAGCCGACCGGGCGATGCACCTGCTCAGCGCCGTCACGCACTGCCCGGACGCCGTCGGCCTCATCGACCACCCGAAGACGTTCCCGCTGGTCTGGTCGATGCTCGGCTGGAACGCGCACATTTACCACTCGCACCTGGACGTGCACCCGCCGATCCGGACGCCCAAGCCGTTCCGGTTCGAATGGCACCAGGATGGCGGCCGGCAGAATCGCGAGCTCGAGGGCACCCCGCGGCCGCGGATGTCGGTCAAGCTCGCCTACTGGCTGTCCGATGTCTCGGAGACCGGCCGCGGCAACCTGCAGGTCGTCCCCGGCAGCCACGTGCAGAACCGGATCGACGGCCCGCCGCGGCGCGACATCGAGTGGCCGTCGCCACCCGGAGCGATCGAGGTTCAGGTCGCGCCAGGCGACGTGGTGTTCTTCGACCGGCGGCTGTGGCACGCGCGCTCGAACAACTACTCCGAGGTCACCAGGAAGGCCATGTTCTTCGGCTACACGCTGCGCTGGATCGCGATCCGCGACGAGCTGGCCGACCTGCACGCCAACCCGGTCTTCGACACCTTCACGCCGGTCCAGCGCCAGCTGCTCGGCGGCGTCGGCGCGGGCCCGGACGAGATCGAGGGCGATCACTGCTGGGGGCACTACCCGCAGACCACGCCGCTGTACGGCTACCTCAAGGAGCACGGCGCCCTCACCAGGGACGTGCCGGCGCTGATCCCGTAACCCCGCAGCAGCGCGGCCCTGACGATGCGCGGCACAGGCGAGCCGCCAGCGCCCGGTCCTGCGGGCGTGATCCCCGGCCGCCTCGCGTGCCGGAGGCCCGATCCGGCCGGCGGTGGCTGGCAGCGGCCAGCTCCCGCGGCGGTGATCGGCCAGCGCCCTGCTCAGCCGGGAATGACCAGCACCTTGCCGGTCGTGCCCGCCTCGACTGCCTCGTGCGCGGCGGCGATGTCGTCGAGGGCGAACCTCGTCACCGGCAACTCGGTCAGCGCACCGTCGGCCAGCGCGGCTGAAATATCAGCCGCCGCCTGGCTCAGCACGTCGCGCGGCACGCCGTAGAGCAGCACGAAGCGCAGCAGCACGTTAGCTGTCATGCAGGCGCGGACGGGCAGCGCCGGGTCGGCCGGCTCGGCCGCGTAGGTGACGATCTGCGCGTGCGGCGCGATCACCGCCAGGTCAAGCTCAAGGTTCGCGCCGATGGCGACTTCGACCACCCGGTCGATCTGCCCGGCGAACGACCGGATCTGATCGGCGGCTCCCGGCTCCCGGTAGTTCACCACCAGGTCAGCGCCTGCCTTGGCGGCGAGGTCGGCCTTCTGCGGGCTGCTGACCGTGGTGACGACGACCGCGCCGGCCCGCTTGGCCAGCTCGATGGCAAAGTGGCCGACCGCTCCGGCCCCGCCGGCCACCAGCACCCGCCGGCCATCAAGCGGGCCGTCGGCGAACAGGCAGCGATGCGCGGTGAGCGCCGGAACGCCGAGGCTGGCCCCCAGCTCCGCCGACGCGGCGTCCGGCAGCGGGACGGCCTGCTGCTCGGGCACCACCGACCACTGGGCAGCGGTTCCCCACCGCCGCCCAGCAGCGGCGAGCCAGAGCCACACCCGCTGGCCAATCCTGGCCGCGTCCACGCCATCGCCGACCGCGTCGACCGTGCCGGTGCCGTCATGATGCGGAATCTGGAACCCGTCGAAGGGGCGCGGCGTGGCACCGCTGCGTGACTTCCAGTCGGTCGGATTCACGCCCGAGGCTTCGATCCTGACCCTGACCTCACCTGGCCCCGGGTCGGGGCGGTCAACCTCGGTCACCCGCAGCACTTCGCTCGCGGGGCCGTAGTGGTGGTACAGCGCAGCCCTCATCAATCCGGCCGCCTCCCATCCTCGTCGGTCCCCCGGTACCTGTGCCCAGCCGCCATCGTCTCATCATGCCGGGAACGGTCGGCGGACGGCGGGTGAGCGACTGGCGCCGGCAGCGGCGCCCCTGCTTGGCACGAAGGGAGATGCCGTGGCCGACTGCGCGAGGCAGGCCGGGGGCTGCTGGCTGAGGTTTCGGAAGAGTGCTCCGGCGACCCGCCTGCGACCCGGAGTGGAGGGAGGAGAACGCCGGGGTGTGCAGGCGGGCCACCTGAATCGGAGCGCCAGGCGACAGGGAGGAACTGGCTGCGCGCTCGCTGCGCTACCAGCATGCGACAGACGAGTAACTAGCCGCTAAGTCTGCGATATACCTGCGCCATTAGTGTGCTACGACCCATCAGTGCCACTATCGTCCCTGGCAGGCACGACTACTCGGATACCAGAGCGATGGGATCCGAAAACCGCAAAGTAACCATTGACTGCCGGAACCGGTACTAGCCTAAGTGATCCGCGCCTGCCACGATCGCAATCGACTGCAGAACGGGCAGGCAGCGTCGCGGACACCGAGACAGGCAGGATGGCACGTGACGGCTAGCAGCACAGCCAGCAGTCTGGCGGGCAGCATCCGGGAGCGGCGCCGAGCGGCCGGCCTGACCCAGCGGCAGCTCGCCAGCGCGGCAGGCATAGGCGTCGGCATTGTCCGTGACATGGAGCAGGGCGTGACCCGGCAGCCGCACCGGCAGTCGCTGCTGCTGCTGGCGATGGCACTCGGGCTGGAGTCAGACGAGGCAGCAGGGCTGATCGAGGCGGGCACGGCCGTGCTCGCCGAGCGGCTGGCGGTCGGCGCCGGCCGCGGGCTGCGCTGGCAGGCCCAGCTTGGCGGCCCCGACCGGCGCGAGTCCGACTCGACTATGTGGTGCGGGATTCTCGGGCCGCTGGAGATCCTCGGGTCGCGCGGACCGGTCCGGCTTGGCGGGCCGCGCCATCACGCGGTGCTCGGCCTGCTGGCCACGAGCCCTAACGCCGTCGTCGAGCGGCGCTCGATCATCGACGCGCTGTGGCCAGAGGAACCGCCGCCGAGCGCGGTAACGATGATCCACTCCTACATCGCCCAGCTGCGCAGGCTGCTGCCGGCCGGCCACCCGGCAACCGGGCTGGTCACGGTCGGCAGCGGCTACCGGCTCAACGTGCGCGGCGACGAGCTGGACCTGCTGGTCTTCAGCCGGCGCAGCTCGCTGGCCGGGCAGGCCCGCGACGCAGGCGACCTGGCGGCCGCGTTCGGCTTGTTCGGCGAGGCGCTGGCGCTGTGGCGGGGCGAGCCGCTCGCGGACATCGAGCTGCTCTACGGTCACCCGGCCATCGCCGGGCTGCGCGCGCAGCGGGCCGCCGCGATCATCGACTATGCCGAGGCCGCCCGCAGCCGGCGGGAGCACGAGGCCGCCATCCCGCACCTGCGGGCGCTCGCCGCGCGCGAGCCGCTGAACGAGCGCGCGCATGCGTGCCTGATGAGCGCGCTGGCGCAGTCCGGTCAGCAGGCCGCTGCGCTCGAGGTGTTCAGCGAGATCAGGCTCCGGCTGGATGAGCAGCTCGGGGTCGCGCCGGCCGCCGAGCTCACCGAAGCCCACCTGCGCGTGCTGCGGGGCAGCCAGCCGGACGGCCAGTCAGCAGGCTGGCAGGCGCCCGAGGACCAGCCGGGCGGCGTTTCCCTCTCTCCTTGCCAGCTACCAGCTGCCATCCCGAACTTCACCGGGCGCGAGGCCGAGCTTGGCCAGCTGGCCAGGATCATCGGCGGCGGCCCGGCCGTCGAGGTGCCGCTGGCGCTGATCACCGGGCTGCCGGGGGCCGGCAAGACGGCGCTGGCGCTGCGAGCGGCGCACGAGATGCGGGCGCGCTTTCCCGACGGCCAGCTCTGGGTGCAGCTCGATGGCGCGTCCGAGCGGCCGAGGCAGCCAGCCGACCTGCTCGGCGAGCTGCTGCGCTCACTCGGCGTGCCCGGCGCCGCGATCCCCGACACGCTGGCGGAGAAGGCGGCCATGTACCGGTCACGGCTGGCCGACCGCAGAGTGCTGATCGTCATCGACGACGCGGCCGCCGTCGAGCAGGTCCTCCCGCTCATTCCCGGCACCGCCGGATCAGCAGTGATCGTGACCAGCCGGATGCAGCTCGGCGAGCTGCACGGTGCCCGGGTCATGGCCCTCGACCTGCTCGGCCACGAGGAGGCGGTGGACCTGCTCGCCAGGATCGTCGGCAGGCAGCGGGTGCGCGCCGACAAGCAGGCCGCCGAGCGGCTGGTGCGGGCGTGCGGCCGGCTGCCGCTGGCCGTGCGGATCGCCGGCGCCCGGCTCGCCCGCCGCCCGAGCTGGCCGGTATCGCTGATGTCGGACGCCCTTGCCGACCAGCAGCGGCGGCTGGACGAGCTGGAATCGGGCAGCCTCTCGGTGCGGGCCAGCTTCGCGATGAGCTACCAGGCGCTCGACCAGCGAGCCCAGCGGGCACTGTGCTTTCTCAGCACGCTCGGCCCGACCGACGTCGCTGAGTGGGCGATCGCTGCGATGCTCGGCGTTGCCGATGCCAGTGACGTAGTCAACCGGCTGACCGACAGCTCGCTGCTCAGCTCCGTCGGATCCGACGCGACCGGCGCGGCTCGCTACCGGCTGCACGACCTGGTCCGCGACTTCGCCGGCGAGCGGCTGGCCGGCGACCACGAGCGTGAGCGCCCGGCAGCGCTGCGACGGGTAGCCATGGCCTGGCTGCAGCTGGCGGCCGCGGCCGACAGCCGGCTGCCGAGCGAGCCTTACTTCCCCCCGCCAGCCGGACCGCAAGAGCCGGACGAGCTGCCCGCCGGGGTGGCCGGGCGGCTCACCGCAGACCCGGTGGCCTGGTTCTCCGCCGAGCGGCGCAACCTGATCGGCGTCGTCGAGCACTGCTGCCAGGCCGGGGATCACGCGCTGGCCGCGGCGCTGGCGGCCAGGCTGGCCGCTTATCAGCACGTAACCAGCCGCCTCGACGACGCGCACGACATCTGGCGCGCGATCGTCCAGGCTGCCCGTCAGGCCGGCGACCCGGACGCCGCCGCGCGCGCCGAGCTGCGCGCCGCGGCCGTGATGTGCGGGCTTGGCAGGCACGCCGAGGCGCTGCCCGTCGTCGAGCGGTGCGCCGCGACATTCGGCGCGCTAGGCGACGGCCGGGCAGTCGCGGCCGCGCTCTACTGGAAGTCCGCCTGCCAGGCCAATCTGGGCTCCTTCCGGGACGGGATGGCCACCGCCACCAGCGCGCTCAGCCTCGCCCGGCAGCGCGGTGACCGGCAGATCGAGCTGCTGGCGCTGCGCATCATCGCCATCACCCAGGCCCAGCTGCCTGCCTTCCGGGACGCGGCCAACGATTCGTGCGCCCAGGCCCTGGCCGTCGCCAGGGAGCTGGGCCAGCCTGCCTGGGAGTACGAGATCCTGCACACCGTTGGCCACGTCGCGAATCTCACCGGCCGGCCGCAGGCCGCGATCGACACGTACACCCAGTCACTGGAGTTCCGCAAGAAGCTCGGCGTCACCGTCGATGAGGGCAGCTGGCTCGGCATCCTTGGGGACGCCGAGCAGGCCCTCGGGCACTATCGCCGGGCGGCGCACGCCTACCAGCAGGCGCTGCCCATCTTCCGCCGCCAGTTCATGGGCCGTCATCAGGGGCTCTGCCTGCTCAAGCTCAGCCACTGCTACCGCGCGATGGGGCAGTTCGGCCAGGCGATCGCCAGCGCGCAGGAGAGCCTGCCGATCTTCACCGAACTGCGGCTGGCGCACTACGCCGACCGGGCCAGCCGGGCAATCGAGGAATGCCGGCGTGCGCTGCCAGCCGAGGCCGGCGCGGAGCCTGGCCAGCCGCGCTGAGCTCGCCCCGGTGCCTGCTGCGCAATGCCGGGTACATGGGGCCGGTCAGCCGGACGAGCCGAACGGGATCGGCACCTTGACCTGCTGCATCCGGCGCCATCCGCCGGCTGAGAGCTGCCAGGCCGACAGCACCGTGCGGCTGCGTGCAAGCACCTGCGGGTGGCTGCCGGGAACCAGCGTGACGCTGCCGGCCGGCAGCGCCGGCAGGCTCTGCCATGAGCCGCCAGGCCCGCCGAGGATTGCGCCGGCCGCGGCGCCGGAGACAACCGCCAGCCCGCCGTCGTCGCTGAACGACACCGAGCGCAGCTCGCCTGAGCCGAGCCGCAGCGGCGCGCCGAGCGTCCACGGCCGCCCCTGGCCAGCCGACCACGCGGGGATGAGCGTCGGGCCGGCCGCGGTCACCGCCGTCAGCACCGCGGCGTCGCCGGCTGAGAGCCTGGCAAGGCCGGCCACCACGAGGCCGGCCTGCGGCAGCGCGCTGGCGCCGGAAGGTGAGGTGGCGACAGCGCGCCAGCTGCCGCCCGAGAGCGTGAAGATGCCGGCGATCCCCGGCCGGGAGCACTGCCCGGCCAGCACCGGCTGGCCCGACGGGCTGAAGGCAGCCCCGGTCAGCTGGGTCAGCCCGCACGCGCGGCCGGCTGGCGTCGCGGCCAGCTCGGCCGTCGCGGTCAGCTTCGCCCAGCCGGTCCCGCCAGGCGCCGAAAGCTGCACGGTGCCGCCGCGCAGGATCGCCAGCAGCCTGCCGTCTGGCGCGGCGGCGAGCGCGCCGGGCAGTGCCGCCAGGCCGCCGTTGATCAGGCCAGGAGACCAGCTCGCCCCGTTGTCGGCCGAGCGGGCCAGTGGCGAGAAGGTCAGGAACTGGCTCGGCACGAACCCGGTGATCAGCTGGCCTGGCGCCTGCTGGGCGACGGTCAGCCCGCCGTTGTCCGCGACTCCCTTCGGCGTCGCCAGCCGCCAGCCGCCGCCGGCTGAGCCGCGGGTGAACAGCTGCCAGAAGTTGTCGTGGCTGGCCGCCGGGCCGCCCATCTCGACGACCGCCCAGGCCGCTCCCCCCTGGCCGGCCCTGGACGTCATCATGGTGACCGGCGCCGCCGCCGGCGGCTGCCTGGTGGCCGGCCTGGCCGTGCCGCTGCCGCAGGCGGCTGCGGCGAGGGCAGCGGTGACGGCCGCCGCGGCGAGCAGCGCGCGGCGCGGCCGGACGCTGCCGATCATGGCTGCTTCAGCACCCGCTCGGCGGCGCTCGCGAGCACCCCGGCGAACGACGACTGCGTGCTCGCGGTGCCAGGCCCAGGGTCCATATTCAGCTCGAAGCGCGTGTGCCCGGCGGCGTCGATGACATACGCGGAGTCCTGGTGCAGGATCATGCCGCCGGCCGGCACGACCTCGGCGCTGATGCCGTAGTCGTGCCAGACCTTGTGCAGCGCGCTCACCGACCCGGTCAGGTACAGCCAGTTCGGCAGCCCGGCCATGCCCTCCTGCCGGTCGAACGCCCTGGTGTACTGCGGCGTGCGGTACAGCGGGTTGGTGACGACTGCCACCAGCTCGACCCGGTGCCGGCGTGCGGCCCCGAGCAGCCGATCCGCCTGCCGGAACTCCTGCGCGATCAGCGGGCAGTCCACGGTGCAAACCGGGTCGAGGAAGGTGAGCAGCACCACCTTCCCGCGCAAGCTGGCCAGCGATACCGGGGCACCGTCCTGGCTGGTGAGGGTGAACTGCGGCGCTGGGAAGTCGTAACTGGCCGCGGTGCCGTTCAGTGCCTGCGCGATGACCGGCGAAGCCCGGCGGCTCGCGGCCGCCGCGGTCATCGGGAACGCGCCGAGCACGGTGATCGCGACCGCCCATACGGCGATGACGGCGCGTGCGTCGGCCCGGCCGAGGACGCGGCTGATCCGGCCCGGCAGGCGCTGACTGGCTGAGGTCCGCGCGACGGCCGGCGCCGCGGCCGCCCCAGCTGGCACTGGCAGCCGGTGAACGGCGCCCTGGTCAGCTTCCAGCTGCACGGCGTCCTCAGCCGTCTCAGCGCCCTCGGTCTGGACGGCATCAGGCTGGCCGCCCTCGGTCTGGACGGCATCGGGCTGGACGGCAGCGTCGGCTGGGACAGCGCTTCCCGGCTGGATGGCGGCTGCCGCATCCACTGGCACGGCCTGTTCGCTGGCTGCCTGGCTGACCGCAGCGGCCGGCTTCACCCGAAGCGCAAGGTATCCGGCTACCAGGATCAGCGCCATCGGGATCATGCTGTTCGGGTCCGTGCCCAGCCCGCCGAAGACGCCGATGTCCTCGATCAGCACCCAGTCGGCCAGGCACAGCACCGTAGCCACGATGACCGTCACCCGGATCAGGGCGTGCGCACGCGGGCCCGCCAGCGCGCTCAGCAGCCCGGCCCCGATCAGGGCTAGCGCGACGACGACGAACAGGTTGACAGCGAATCCGTGCGCCTGAACCAGGCCGCTGAAGCTGGTGACCCAGCCGGCTAGCAGTCGCGGCTGCTGGACGCGTGCCATGGACTTGATCATGTCGGTCAGGGTGCCTGGCTGATGATGCAGCGAGCCCTGCCAGAAGCCGCGTCCCGGCCAGGCCTGCAGCATCGCCATGCCGAGGAAGAAGATGCCCGAGACTGCCAGCGTCAGGGCGCCGACCCGCTGGCGATGCCAGCGCCGCTCGGGCAGCGCGATCAGCGCCCCGGCGACGCAGTAGCAGGCGACTCCGCCGGGGGCGCCGAACAGCCAGGTCAGGCCAGGCGCGAAGATGCCGCCGAATGCCTCGCCGAAGACCCAGACCACCAGTCCCCACCCGACGCTGGCCAGCCCGGCCAGTCGCGACAATGGGCCGCGCCGGGCAGCGAGCAGCCAGATGCCGATCCCGACCTGAATCCAGACGGCGGCGGCTGCGGCCTGCACCGGGTGGTAGGTCCAGGCCGACCCGCCCCAGTTGACGACCTCGCGTACCCAGCCAGGTGATGAGGCCGCTTCGGGCTGGATCACCTGGGAGGGCAGGCCGAGCACCATGGCCGGCTGCGCCTGCAGGATCCCGTCGACGATCCAGAGGATCCCGAAGCCGATCCGCAGGGCGGCACGCCAGGATGGCTCGGGCACCGAGGCTCCCGGCCACCCGGCCCGGACCGGACGCGCCTCCCGCATGGCCACCCACGCGATCGTCAGCACCGCGAAGATCAGCAGCACGATCGTGCCCTGATGCAGCAGCGCCGTCATGAACGCGGCGTGCAGCGTCGGGTTGCCGGTATTCAGGCCGGTATTCATCCCAGGCATGAGACGTACAGCTCCTCGGGCCAGCCCCGGCCCCGGTGGCCTGGCCTGCTGGCCGGCCTAACGCGATCCCGGTGGCGAGGGATGCTGCGGTAGCCGGCGGTGGGGGTGTTACGCCGGGAATCCTATGCGCCGGGCGGCTATGCCCTGCCGCCGACCCGCTTGCTGCCGGTCAGGCGCCCCAGACCGTGATGTTGTCGATGTCGGTGAGGTCAGCGGCCGACGGTATCCACTCCGACGCCTGGGCGTTGGCCTTCACCTGCTCGGGTGAGGTCGCGCCAGCGATAACCGACGTGCAGCCTGGCTGTGCGGCCAGTCCGCCGATCGCCGCGTCAAGCACGGTCAGGCCGCGCTCGCCAGCCCAGCTGATGAGCGCCTCGACCTTGCCGAGCTTCTCGTCGGTGATGTAGTCGTCACGGCCGGCCAGCCGGGAGCCCTCCGGCGGCGCCTGGCCTCGCCGGACCTTGCCGGTCAGCAGCCCGTTCGCCAGCGGGAAGTACGGCAGCACGCCAAGCCCGAAGTGCCGGGCGGCGGGCACGACGTCGGACTCGGCCGCCCGCTCCAGCAGGGACCAGTGGTTCTGCGCGGAGATGAACGGCGGCAGGCCAGCCTCGCTGGCCGCGTGCGCGGCGTCGGCGATCTGCCAGCCGGAGAAGTTCGAGTGGCCGATGTACCGGACCTTGCCTTCGCTGACCAGCTCGCCGAGCGCCGCCAGGGTCTCCGCCACCGGCGTGACGGGGTCGGGAGTGTGGATCTGGTACAGGTCGATGTAGTCGGTCCGCAGCCTGCGCAGGGACTGCTCGACCGCGCGCCTTATGTAGCCGCGGCCGCCCTTGGCTCCGGCTGCCGGGCCGTAGCCCATGTCGGCGCTCTGGTGGCCGAATTTCGTCGCGAGCACAACCTGGTCCCGCCGACCGGCAAGCACCTCGCCGAGGATCTCCTCGGAGCGCCCGCCGCCGCCGTAGGTGTCCGCGGTGTCCAGCAGCGTAATGCCCGCTTCGAGCGCGGCGTCCACCACGGCCTGAGTGGCCGCGACGTCGAGCCGCCTGCCGAAGTTGTTGCACCCGAGCCCGGCGACCGACACCGTCAGCCCCGAATTGCCCAGCGGTCTGTAGCGCATTTGCCCTGCCCTTGCCGTTTAAGCCCAGTTTCCGACAGATCCCGATCGTAGCCTGCGCCCAGAATCCCCAGCCGCACGGCCGGCCCAGTCAGCCGTACTCGCCCAGCCAGCGCGAACAGACGCTTTTCGGGGGCTCGGGGCCCTCCCCGATGCGGACGCGACGGCCGGCCGGAGGCCGGCCCGAGCGGACGCATGCGCTCTTGGGGTCCGCGGGGTACCCCCGCGAGTGACGTTCGCGACGGCCGGCCGAAGGCTGGCCCGAGCGAACGGCATACGGGGGGCACGGGGGGTAGCCCCCCCGACTAGCACAGTAACCAATGCCCTATGCGATATCATTGAGCTAAGGATCTTGACGCAGTTTCATGACGCAATTGCGCGGTCCTTCAGCGGGATTCCGCCCATACAACTCCACTGAATACTGCTGATCGGCTTATCTGCGGTCACGCCTCTGCCAGGGCGAGCCGCCCCGGAGGTGCGCCAGCTATGACGGACAGGGCGGCCGGGCCGGCTGTTCTGCGCATCCTGCTTGGCACTCAGCTGCGCCGCCTGCGCGAGGCACGCGGGGTCACCGCGCAGCAGGCCGCCCAGGCCATCCGCGGCTCGGAGTCCAAGATCAGCCGTATCGAGCTTGGCCGCAACGCGGTGCGCGAAGTCGACGTGGCCGATCTGCTCAGCCTCTACGGGGTGACCGACCCGGCGGAGCGCGAGCAGCTGCTGTCGGTCGCCAGCCAGGCCAACCAGCCTGGCTGGTGGCATCGGTACCAGGACGTGCTACCCGGCTGGTTCCAGGCATACGTCGGACTGGAGGAATCAGCAGAATCCATCCGCAGCTATGACTCTCAGTTTGTCCCCGGCCTGCTCCAGACAGAGGATTACGCGGCCGCGGTCCTCGCCCTCGGTGAATTCTCGGCCGACGAGACTGAGCGCCTGGTGCTGCTGCGCAAGGAACGCCAGCGCAGGTTCCTCTCGGCTGGCCAGCAGCTGCAGGTCATCGTCGACGAGTCGGCGCTTCGGCGCCCGGTCGGCAGCACGATGCAGATGCGAGCCCAGCTCGAGCACCTCGACCGGCTGTGCGCGCAGCGCGTCATATCGCTGCAGGTGCTGCCGTCGCCGGGCGCCTACATCGCCCCCACTAGCTTCAGCATCCTGCGCTTCGCCCCGGCCGACCTGCCGGACATCGTCTACATCGAGCAGCTCACCAGTGCGATGTACCTGGACAAGCGGTCGGACGTCGACCGCTACACCGAGGTCATGGACCGGCTCGGCGCGGCGAGCGCGAGCGCCGAGGATTCCCGCCGCATCATCCGTGCACTGCGGAGCGAACTGAGAGGAGCCGCATGAACAGCTACCCGAACGGGGCACCAGGTGGCTCGCTGACAGGCGTGCGCTGGATCAAGAGCCGCCGCAGCGGGCCAACCGGCGGCAACTGCGTGGAGGTTGGCTTCCTGCCGGGTGGTGACGTCGCCATGCGCAACTCGCGGCACCCGGATGGCCCGGCCCTGGTCTTCACCAGGGCCGAGTGGGAGGCGTTCGTCGGCGGTGCAAGGGACGGCGACTTCGGCTGACAATGGCAGCGGCCCGCGCCACCAACCTGGGTGGCGCGGGCCGCGTGCCTTATATTCCTGGCTTTTAGCCGGCCTAGCTGTCGAAGTCCCCGTTCCTGACTCCGGTCACGAACGCAGCCCATTCCTCGCCGTCGAATACATGCGGGGCCTTGGACAGGTCCTTGGAGTCGCGGATGGCGACCATCCCGCCGGGGAGGTGAGCGACTTCAACGCACCCTGCGGCGCTGCACGCACGGCTCCTGATCCAGCGGGCATCGGTCAAAGCGGGATTCATCCGACCTTCCTTTCCTCGATCAGATAAACGTGGCTGGCTAGATCCCTGATCAGCTCAGTTGAGTCCGCGGGAGACAGGGCCGCGGCCCGCAGCAGATCGAAGGTCTCGGCGCAGGCGCGCACGTCTCTTTCCCTTTCCAGGAAGGCGTGTCCCGCGACACCCTCGGTATACACGACATCGGGGTCGTACCGCTCGGGAAACTCAAGTATCGCGAATGGCCCGTTGAGCGACGGGTGCAGGCCACTGCTGAACGGCAGCACCTGGAGCGTGATGCTTGGCCACTGGCTCGCCTCGGCCAGGTGGATCAGCTGCGCGCGGGTGAGCTCGGGCGAGCCCATCATCCGGCGCAGCACCGCCTCGTCGAGGATCAGCCACAGTTCGAGCGGATCGGCGCGCAGGATCACCTCCTGGCGCTGCAGCCGCAGCGTCACCAGCCGCTCGATCTCGGCCGGGCCGAGCTTGCGGCGTACCGCGGTCATCACCGCACGGGCGTAGTCCTCGGTCTGCAGCAGGCCATGCAGCACGCTGCTCTCGTACGCGCGTACCGAGGAAGCCTCGGCTTCCAGGCCCACGTATACCCCGAAGCCGGTCGGCAGCACGTCCTCGTAGGCCGCCCACCACCCCTTGCGATGCCCTTCGCGGGCCATGTCGAGCAGCACCTGCTGCTGACCCGGATCGGTGACTCCGTAGAGCTGGAGCATCGCGGACAGGTAGGCGGTCCTGGTCGGCGCCTTGCCGGTCTCGATCCGCGAGAGCGTAGATGAGGCCAGCCCGAGCTGCTCGGCGACCTCGTCAAGTTTGAGCGAGTGCAGCTCGCGCAGTCGCCTTAACTCACTGCCGAGACGCCGGCGACGCACAGTAGGGCCGATCGTCACCAGATGTCGCCCCCTCTCGGGCAGGCAGCCGCGGCCATCGCGCGGCTCCCCCACCGCGCGCCGCTGCTTGGCCTTGCCGAGCACCATACAGGACAAGGTCATCGCCATGGGATCGCAGCTGAGATTACGCCGGCGTTATTTGTGTCACGCACTTGCGTGGGCAGCCATTGGGTCACCATTATGAGAGTTGACCCCGCCGCAACTCGCTGATCACTGAACTACGGCCGAAGATGCTGACAATCCGCGACGACTTCGTTACATTCCGGCGTGATCCGGGGGGAGGACCGGCGACAATGACGGGAGCGGGCGCCCGGACTAGTGAGCCGGGCACGGCCAGCCTCGCCCGCGCTGCCGTGCTGGGCAGCATGACCATCCCCGGCGAGCCAGCGCAGGTACGCGACGCCAGGAGGTTCGTGGCCGCGGCAGTGGACGATCCAGGCGCGGCCGGGACGGCGGCGCTGCTGACCTCCGAGCTTGTCACCAACGCGATCGTGCACAGCAGCTCCGGTTGCCGCGGGGGCACGGTCACCATCGTGGTCACCGAGGCGGCAGGCGGGATCCGGGTAGAGGTAGCCGACGCCGGCTCGGATCGCGCTTGGCCGGCGGTAAGGCACGAGCCCTACGCAGCCGACGGCCACGGGCTGCTGCTGGTGCAGTCCCTGGCCGACGACTGGGGGTACGTGCGGGACGAGATCGGCACCACCGTCTGGTTCTGGCTCGCTTCGGGCCGGCCGGCCGGCTGAGCGGCCGCGCCTGACCGCGCGGCCGCCCGCCAGGGCCTGCCGCGGCCGCGGTCAGCTGCGGCGGGCGGTGCCTGCCCGTGCGGCGCGCTTCTCGCGCAGCCGCATCGTCACGTGCACCGGAGTGCCGGGGAAGCCGAACTCCTCGCGCAGCCGCCGCTCGATGAACCGACGGTATGCCGACTCAAGGAACCCCGTGGTGAACAGCACGAAGTGCGGCGGGCACACCCCTGCCTGCGTGGCGAACAGGATCTTCGGCTGGCGGCCGCCACGCACCGGCGGCGGCTTCTCGGCGATCAGACGGCCGATGAACGCGTTTAGCTGCCCCGTCGGGACCCGGGTCTCCCAGCCTGCCAGCGCCTCGTTGATGGCGGGGACCAGCCTGTCGGTGTGCCGACCGCTCGTGGCGGAGATGTTCACCCTGGGCGCCCAGCGCGCGTTGTACAGCTGCCGCTCGATCTCGCGCTCCAGGTACAGGCGGCGCTCTTCGTCGGTCAGGTCCCACTTGTTGTAGGCGATCACAAGCGCCCGGCCCGCCTCGATGATCATCGTGATGATCCGCAGGTCCTGGTCGGTGAGCGGCTGGCTGGCGTCGACGAGCACCACCGCGACCTCGGCGCGGTCGAGCGCCCCCGCGGTGCGCAGGGCCGCGTAGTA
>DASXMR010000105.1:0-5759 GCA_036495525.1 Streptosporangiaceae bacterium
CGCCTACAGTGAGGGGAGCGAGCTCCTGGAGGCTGCGCTGCGGCGTCCGTCGGTCGGCGGGCCCACCGCATTGCGCTGCGCCGCGCTGACCATGGACGGGCACCTGCTGTGCCGCAGCGGCGAGCTGGTCCGCGCCCAGTCCGTGCTCGACGAGGCAGCCGGCATCGCCCGGCAGCTTGATGACCCGGCGCTCATCGCCGATGCGCTGCGCCACCTGGCCTGGGTCGCCGACCGGCGCGGCGAGAAGGACCGGGCGATCGCGATGGCGACCGAGGCGGTCGAGCTGGCCTCGCTGGGCCCGGCCGCCACGGGCCGGGCGGCACACCTGCTCGCCCGGGCCTATGACGTCAGGGCGGCGGCCCGGCAGGAGCAGGACCCCGCCCTGGCCCGGTCGGATTACGAGCGAGCGCTGAGCTACTGCGAGGCGTCCGCCGATCACGAGGGGCACGCCAGCACGCTGAACAACCTGGCCGTGCTCGAGCTCGAACAGGGCGACCACGACGCGGCCCGCCGCCACTTCACCCGCGCTCTCGACGTCGCCCGGCAGGCGGGCAGCGTGGGCATCCTGCCGTACCTGGAGTACGGCGCCGCGATGGCCGCCGCCCTCGGCGGAGATACCGCGGCCGCCGCGGCCGCCTTCACCGGCGTGCTCGGCCTGGCCCGCCAGACCGGCCAGCGCTCCCTGGTCGCCTACGCGGTGCTCGGGATCGCCGTGACCGCTGCCGGTCCCGGCCGGCAGCCGCGGGCCGCGGCGCTGCACGGCGCGGCCGACGCGCTCTTCGCGGAGCTGCGCGAGACGCCGGAACCGGTCGAGGCCAGGCTGCGGAAGCAGGCGCACGGCATTCTGCGTGCCGATCTGGGCGAAGAGTTCGAGCGGCAGTACGCGGCCGGCCGGGGCCTCACGGCGCCGCAGGCCATCGAGCTGGCGCTGGATACCGCCGATCCCGGCTTGCCCGGCTTACCCGGCGATCCCGGCTCGCTCGGCGATCCCGCCGAGCCGGCTTGAGCTGACGCATTGACAACCGCTGTTACCGGGTCGAATGTGGACAATCTGAACCCCGGGAGGAACCGGATGAGATTGCCGCACCTGAGGCGGGCCGCGGCGGTCATCGCCCTGCTCTGCGCCACCGCCATGACCTGGGCCGTCCCGGCCGGCGCGGCCGTCCCGGCAAGCGCGGTCAGCTGGCCGGCCGCCGAGCTGTCGATCGAGCCGGGCACGGGACCGCTGTCGGTGACCCTGGCGGCCGCATCGGCCCGGTTCCCGGCCCATGTCGTCTCGTACCTCTTCCACTTTGGCGACGGGCATACGGCGACGACCACGAGCCGCACGGTGACCCACACCTACCCGTCGGCCGGCCGGTTCACCCCGGAGGTGACCGAGACCGACGCCAACGGCGACATGGCCTCGGCCACCGGCGTACTCGAGCTCGGCACCTGTCCCACCGGGCCGACCTGCACGCAGACGCTGCGCAACGTCAGCGGCGTCCAGCAGTTCAGCGCCACCGGCTCCACCCAGCCGGGCGTGCAGGCCGCCGTCGACCTGTTCGTCGGCCCGTACAAGATCAAGAATTGCGACCCGTCGGTGAAGACCGACGGGGCGCTGACCGACAGCGGATTCGCCGGGAACCTCACGGTCACCGTGGTGTACCGGGCCAATAACCCGGCCCTGGTGAACACCACCTGCTTCGCGTCGCTCGTGCCCTTCAAGGACGCCCAGGGCCAGACCGTCACCAGCGGGGCGCTGCCCATGTGCCTGCCGGCCGCACCGATGCCGCCCTGCGTCATGTCGATCAGCACGATGATGACGGGCTCCGGCCTGCAAGCGACCAAGGTACTGCTGATCCCGCCGGGCGACCAGAAGGTCGGGGCGCTGTAGGCCGCCGCTGAGGCGCCGGCGGCCCGGCCCCGCCGATAGTCTGCCCGGGTGACGACGGCTCAACAGCCGCTCGCGGACGACCTGATGCCGTACCTGTCGCTGCTCGGCGGCTTGCGGCGCGGGACTCCCGTTGATGCGGAACGCACTCGCCTGGTCGAAGCGGCCGCGGAGGTATGGAGCAGGCCGGGATTCGACATCTTCCTGTCCCGGCCGACCCTTGAGTTCGAGCCGTTCGACTACCAGTGGCAGACGGCGCAGACCGTGCTGCGCCGGATGCGGGGCCGCGCGATCCTGGCCGACGAGGTCGGGCTGGGCAAGACGATCGAGGCCGGGCTGGTGCTGTCGGAGCTGCGGATGCGCGGCCTGGCCGACCGGGCCTTGGTGGTCGTGCCGGCCGGCCTGGTGCAGCAGTGGCGGGAGGAGCTGGAGCGAAAGTTCGCGCTGCCGACCACGATCGCCGCCAAGGGCGAATGGGACGAGGGCAGTGACCGTCCGGTGGTGATCGTCTCACTGGCCGCCGCGCGCCGCGACCCGCTCAGGTCGGCGCTGACCGACAAGCCGTGGGACGTGGTCATCATGGACGAGGCGCACCGGCTGCGTAATCCGCGCAGCGCGTCGGGCCGGCTGGCCCGGGCGCTGAGCGCGCGGTACCTGCTGCTGCTCACCGCCACCCCGGTCGAGAACAGGCTGGCGGACCTGTACGAGCTGGTGAGCCTGGTCGCCCCCGGCCTGCTCGGCACCCCGTCGCAGTTCCGCGCCCAGCACGGGGCCGGCGATCCGGGCGCGCCGCGCGATGTCGCCGGGCTGCGCACCAGGACCAGGGAGGTGATGGTCCGGCACCGACGCAGCGAGGTCAGCCTGATGCTGCCGCACCGGCTCGCCGAGACCGTGCTGGTCACCCCGACCGCGGAGGAAGCGGCCCTGTACGCGGAGATCGCGGCGCGGATCAGGCGGGAGGCCAAGGCCGCCCCGCCGTCACGCCGGCTGGCCCTGCGCAGCCTGGCCCGGCTGGCGGGCTCGAGCCCGGCCGCGGTCGCGCCGACCCTGGCCAAGGTGGGCTGGGCGGATCTCGCCCGGCGATCCGCCGCGATCACCGCTCCGAGCAAGGTCGCCGAGCTCGTGACCCGGCTGCACGGTGCTGGGCAAAATAGTGCTAGCTCAAGCAGCGCCAGCCCGAACGGTGCCGGCCCGGAGAAGGTGCTCGTGTTCACCGCCTTCCGGCAGACCCTGAACGCGCTGGCCAGCGAGCTGGAGCGCCAGGGCATCCCGGCGGCTGTCTACCACGGCAGCCTGGCCAGGCGGGACAAGGAGAAGGCGATCGGCGCGTTCCGCGACGAGGTGCCGGTCCTGCTCAGCACCGAGTCGGCCGGCGAGGGACGCAACCTGCAGTTCTGTCACGTGATGATCAACGTCGACCTGCCGTGGAACCCGATGCAGATCGAGCAGCGGCTCGGCCGGCTGCACCGGGTCGGCCAGTCCCAGGATGTGCTGCTGACCAACCTGGTCGCCCGCGGCACCATCGAGCAGCGCATCCTGCACGTGCTCGAAGCCAAGATCAACTTGTTCGAGCTCGTCGTCGGCGAGCTGGACATGATCCTGGGCCGGATCGACGACGACTTCGACTTCGAGACGTCGGTGTTCGACGCCTACGTCGAGGCCGACGACGACGCGGAGTTTGGCGAGCGGCTGGCGGAGATCGGCGAGAGCCTAGCCCGGGCCAGGACCGATTACCTGCGCGACCGCGGCCACGCGGACGAGCTGGTCGGGTCGCAGTGAGCGGGGACAGCGGGCTGGCGTTCTGGCTGCGTTACGTCGAATCCCGCGGCGGCCTGTGGGAGTCGGCGGGCGACAGCACGCTGGTGATGGTGCCGCCGCGGCTTCAGCGCAGGCTGGAGCTGCCGGAGGAATTCGCCGTCACCGAGCATCCCGATGTTGCCCGCGAGGACGGAGTCGCGCTGCTCGGCGCGGGCCACCCGCTGCTGACCGCCGCCGCGGAGGACGTCCTGTCGGGCGACGACGCCGGCCTGCTCACGCTGGCCGCACCCGCCTCACTGCCGCCGGACGGCGAGCGGCTGCTGGCCAAGGCCCGCGACCAGTTTCCCGTCGACCACGGCCGGATCGACGCCAGCGAGCCGGTGGAACGCAGGCTGCGGCAGATGCTCCGGGTCGGCGCCCTGGTGACCTATACGGCCGCCGCGGACAACCAGTTCCACGAGCGGGCCGAATGCTGGATCGACGTTCCGTCCCGGCAGGAACTGCCCGAGCAGGCGGTGAACCGGATGCGGCAGTTCATCGCCGACGGCGCCGCCACCGACGCCCAGCCGGATCTCGGCGCGATCCCGCCCGCCCTGGCCGCGGCCCATCATCTTCTCGACCAGAAATTTTCCGAACGGTGCCAGGCGCTGGCTGGCGGTTCAGCGCGGGACGCCGCCGAGGCCGAGCTGGCCAGGGCGAGGAAGTACTACGCCGAGGCCCTCGCGTCGCTGGCCAAGCGCCAGGCCAACGCCGCCCCGGACCGCCGCGCGCTGCTCGCGGCACGCGCGGAGAGCGTCCGAGCGGAAGAGAAGCGCCGGCTGGCCGAGATCGAGGAGAAGAACGCCGCCCGGCACGAGATCCGCCCTTACCGGCTGCACCTGCTGGCCGTCCCGGTGCTGCGCCTGCCCGTGGACGTGCTGCGGGGCGCCCGGCGCTTCCCGCTGGTGCTGGACTGGCTGCTGCCGGCCGGGGAGTTCGCCCCGGTACGCTGTCCCGCCTGCGGGGCGAACACCGCCGGCTCGCCGCTGGTCGCGGTCAAGACCCATCTGGGCTGCGCGAACTGCGTGGCACCGGCGGCCGCGCGTCCGGCCGCGCCGTCGGCCCAGGGCGGCACGACGGGAACCCCTGCCGCAGGCCGTTCGGAAAAATCTCGCTCCGCGGTACCCGAGACGGCCCGCGGCCGGGAGAAGACGGCAGCGCCGAAGCGCGCGGTGCCGGCGTCGGCCGTGGGCAAGGCCGCCGCAGCCAAGCCCCGGCCCGTGCCGCCGGCCGCGAAGGCGAAGGTGAAGCCGCCCGGCCCGCAGGCGCTGGAGAAGACGGGCGAGAAACTGGCCATGGAGTTCTGGTCGGTGACCGGCCAGGCCAACCTTCGGGCGTTGCGGCGGCTGTGCGCGGAAGACACCCCGGCGGCCGCGGCCATCCGGCTGTACGGCATATCGGCCCCGGCCGCGGCGGTCGGCCTGGGACCGGGCGAGCGACTGGAGAGCCTGACCTCGGTCAGCGCCATGGCCCCGGGTGACACGGTGGCCGGCACCGGCGGGTACCTGCACACCAGCCACGACGAGTACACCTACCTGCTGCGCTGGCATCCCGATACGCGGCTGATCTGCGAGATACTGCCGTTCGGAAACTTGGTGTCGCCGTTCGGAACCTGGATGTCGGCCCGGCTGCCGTCGCCCCGGTGGCTGCACAGCTCAGCCTCGGCCCGGATGTTTGGCGGGCTGCCCGAGCCGGAGGCCGATCTCGACCCGGTGGCGATCCGGCTGTGGCGTAAGGCGCTCCCCGCGCACGGGCTCCCGCTGACCCTGCGCTGCCTGACCGCGTGGTGGCGGATCAGCGACGGCTCGGCGCTGCTGGCCGCGCACCCGCCGAGCGTGCTGGCCGCGGCCATCCACCGGATGGTCGGCTACCGGGCGGCCGAGCCGGGAGTCACCCACGAGGCCATCGCCGACCTGTACCGGGTCACGGCGGCCCAGACCCGCGCGATCACCTCGCTGCTGCAAGGCCGACTGAAGCTGGCGCCGCAGCAGCCCTGGTAGCGAGCTCTATTGCGTGGGTATTTGCGTGGCTATTCGCGTGTGGTGATCAGGCATTCTGCGGCCCAGGGTTGAGGCAGCCGCCGGCACGG
>DASXMR010000106.1:0-1780 GCA_036495525.1 Streptosporangiaceae bacterium
CGTCGAGCTTGACTACCTCATCGCGGACCCAGCGCTGCGCGGTCGCGGTCTCGGATCCCGCATGATCGCTGCGGCCGTTGAGGACACCTGGAACTCGTATTCTGATGCGCCCGCGGTGCTTGTCGCCGTGGTGGCCGCCAACGTGGCCTCCTGGCGTGCGCTGGAGAAGGCTGGCTTGAAGCGGGTCGCTGAAGGCCCGATGTCGCCCGACAACCCGATTGATGATGCGCTGCATTACATCTACTGTGTTGACCGGCCTGGCGCCGCCTCGTCGGCCTAGGCGCTGACACGTACGAACGAATCGCCTGCGCGGGCGGACCTCGGAGCTGCTAATTTCGCGGTCGGCAAGAGGATGTACTCACTGAGCACCTGGTCCTGCCCGTCGTCCTCGCAGGGTCTTCTGGGGGCTGGCCTGATCTTGCAGGTCAGGCGGCCGGACGGCAGCAGGTGCCCGTGTTGATCTCGTCCAGTTGTGTCCAGCTGATTTCGTGCTGGCGTAAGCCTGCCATTGGCTGGATCGGCCGCCGCGCTTCCAAGCGGCCCGCCCGGCAAGAGCGCGCCCGGTTTGGGCTGGCGTGATCACTGGTGTTCGGTTTGGCGTTCGGCAGTGCGGGCGGTGAGGTGCCGGTAGAGCAGGGGGAGTACCTGGAGGTCTTTGGGGCGGCCGGCTGCTTCCTTAGAGCGGATGAGGTCGGCGAGGTCGGCGACGACTACCTCGACGTCGGCGACGCGGAGGCGATGGGCTCCGGCTGCCAGCTGGGCGTAGCCGTCGGCGAAGCCGGAGGGGCGGTAAGAAATGTCGAACTCGCCGTCGGGGCAGGTCAGGTTCCATACGTCGGCGGCTGCCAGTGAGGTGGCGTCGTGGCGGAACGGCAGCCCGTCGGGTTCGGTTTCGGTGCGGATCTGCGCGTTCAGGTCGGTCAGTGCCTGCGACAGCCGGGTCAGGTTCTCGGTGCTGGCGTCCGGTGTGATGTCGATATCGCGGGTTGCCGGGATCGGGGCCTTTTGGGCGATGGCGGCGAACGCGCCGATGATGACGTAGCGGACGTTGTGGCGGTTCAGCGCGGCCACGATGGCCGCGGGGTTGAAGGGCGTCTCGCCTGGTCGGCTCACGCCACGTCCTCGGCTGGCACTGCCTCGCGCCACGCCTGCAGCTGCCGGTCGCGGGCCTGCCGCTCGGCCTCGGTACGGCTGGCTTCGAGCCCGGCCAGGATGTCATCGTGCGGGTCGTGGGCGGCTAGGTGCAGCCGCAGGTCGAACCCAGCGGCGCGCAGCAGCCGCAGCAGCGTCGCGAGTGTGGGCTGCCGCTGGTCCCGTTCGTAAGCCGAGATCATCGTGACCGGGACGTCGGCGCGCTCGGCTAGTTCTCGCTGGGTCAGGCCGGCTTTGAGCCTGGCCAGCTGCAGCAGCGCCGACGACGGTGACGGCAGCTGCGCGGCATCCGGTGGCTGTGTCATAACACAATCGTATGACTTGAGCCTGACAGGTCACCAGCCCCAGAGATCCGGCAAGCCACCGCCGCGCGGGCCTGCGCGCCCCGGCGGTGCATTGCCGTCTCGAAGGCCTTGGCGGCTGCTGGCGTCGAGCATGACAGGTCGACATGAGCGGCGGCCTGCTGGTGGCGGCGCCTGCGGATCAGGATCAGGGCGGCGTCGGATGCGAGGACGAACAGTGCGGGGTAGATGAGGACGCTGAGCGTTACGCCGATGGCCGTAAGTGCGGTGGCGGCCGGCGCCGCGCAGCACGCCGCGTAGCCAGCTTGACCGTGGGCTATGGTGCA